>NZ_CP039734.2:2053386-2737849 GCF_011769985.2 Sulfurospirillum diekertiae | reverse complement strand
AAACGCTCCTTAAAAAAGTCTTCACCCTGTGAATATCATGTGAATAAGTTTGATTTATTTTATCTAAACTATTATTAGTTATATGTTAAAGCGGGTATGGGTATAATGTGAAAAAAGTTATTCACCCTGTGAACAAAGCTGTGAATAAAGGACAAAAAATTGGTTATTTTAGGAATTGATCCGGGGACACGTAACTGTGGATATTCTATTCTCAAAAAAGAAAAAAACAGCCTGATTCTCATTGAAGCAGGACTGATTAAAATCAAAGAAAAGGTGCTTCAGCATCAGATTATGGAGCTCGTTGAAGGGCTTGATACGATCTTTAAACACCATACGATTGATGAAGTAGCGATTGAAGATATTTTTTATGCCTATAATCCTCAAACAGTGATTAAATTAGCACAATTTCGAGGCGCTTTAAGTCTAAAAATTTTACAAACCATTGGTAATTTTAGTGAATACACAGCACTTCAAGTGAAAAAAGCCGTAACAGGAAATGGAAAAGCGCACAAAGAGCAAGTCGCTTTTATGGTGAAAAAGATTTTGGGAATTAAACAAGAAATTAAACCTTTGGACATTACCGATGCCATTGCCATTGCTATCACACATGCCCAAAGGGTAAAAGTGAGTTAGGCAGGCTCTTTAATACTAAAAAGGTATTTGTGCTCTTCGGGAAGGGCATCGTAGAGTGCATGAGCAAGATTTTGAATTTCCCATAGGGCACTTTTATCGCTGCGAAGGGTTAAAAAGTTTTGAAGACTCCTGGCATTAACGGTCCATGTAAGCTCTGTCTTGTAGCTCTCTGGTAGGCAGTATTTTGCCTTATCATTACTAATACCTTCAACGAGGACTAAACGAAGGTTTTCAAGTGCTTTAACGCTCATTTCATCAACCATCTCCACACCGGTTAAAACCAAGTATTTTGAAGCGCGTTCAAAATCTTTACATGTAAAGCTCTCTTCGTTCTTTAACTCTTTAAGTGTGTAGCGTGTTGATTTGACGGAGAGCGAAGCCATACGATGGCGTGCGAGCTCTTGAAGTAGGGCGCGCGATACTCCTTCAATGTAGAAGTTATAGACTAAATGTTCTAGGGTTGAAGCGTGTTTAAATTTATTGCCGACGCGATCAATAAGCTCTTTGTCTTTTTCGCCACCTTCGTCGCTTTTGTCAAAACTTTGCCAGCAGGTACGAATGGCATCGGCACAAATAAGAAGGGGTGTGTAATGGTTGAGTGTGATTTTCATGAGTGAGTCCCAAGTTGTTTTTTGGGACTCATTGTATTACATGTAAGCTAAAAAATTGTTATTTGAGTTGGAGGAGCGTGTTGAGCATTTCATCCGCAGTTGTGATTGTTTTTGAGTTAGCTTGGTAACCTCTTTGAATAACAATCAACTGTGTAAGGGAGCGTGAAAGGTCAACGTTACTCATCTCGAGTGAGCTTGCTTGAATCGTACCTTTACCACCTGTTGCAGCTTGTCCAACGATAGGATCACCTGAGTTAGAGGTTTGAACAAAACAGTTACCACCGTCACTCTCAAGACCTTGGTTGTTGGTAAACGTTGCCATAGCCACTTGTGCAAGTGCAAAGCTACGACCGTTGGTAAAACTACCGATGATTGTTCCGGTTTCATCAACGCTTAGACCATTCAGATCGCCACCTGAGTAACCATCTTGGCTAATACCTGAAGTATTAGAGTCTTTATCAAAGCTGGTTATACCATCAAATTGTCCGAGTGTTCCGAATTTAAGTTCGATGTTTTGATTGCCTGTTGATCCGTTATTTGCTGTATAAGTAAGGTTTCTTGGTGAATAGGTTGCCAAAGAACCATCGGAATTAAAGCTAACGGTTCCCGTTACAATGTTTTCAGGATAATTTCCAAGGTTAATGTCGCCTGGTTCTGGAACAGAAATAAGAACTGACCATTCGGTACCACCTTCAGATGTAAAGCCTGTTTTGGTAAACTCAAGTCTTACCGTATGTTTTGATCCTAGTGAATCGTAAACATCAATACTTGAAGCGTGACTTGCAGCATAAACAGCTTGAGATGTTCTAACCGATGTACCAGAGGTCAATGTTCCTTGAAGGGCATTGATCGTTGTACTAAAGTTTGTATTTGCAGCAACATTATTTGTTGCATTGGTAAGGTTTGTTATCGTTAGGTAAAGAGGAAAATCATTGTCTGATTTATAATTGGTACCAGGAAGGAGTGTTATATCAGTGGTTGCCCCAGTAAATGTAACAGTCGTTCCAGCAGGAAGTGTGCATGCTTCTGTTAAAGTAGTATCTGCTGCTAAGGTAGCCGTCGAACCTGCTGCATAGGACGTACCATTAATAGTGGTTGCTGTTACAAAAGTATAAGTACCTGCTGGTAAAATGGTACTAGCAGGAAGAGAAACCGCTTGATTTGCTATACTTGTTGTTAATGCAGCATCTGTTTTTATATTATTTGGATCAGGTGTCATATTGGTTATATCACCATCATCTGCATTAAAAGCATCACCCGTAGGGTTTGAAATTTCGAATTGTCCTGTACTGTTTACTTTAACGGTAACACCATCATTTTTATTTGCACTTTGAGCTGCAGTAGTTAGCCATTCATTTTTAACATTTGTATCATTGGTATCTACTACATTGCCATTAAAAAGAGTGCCAATAGGAAGAGTAACATCTGCTTTTGCAAGTTGAACACCACTAACTGCACCAATAGTAGGATAACCAGCTAATGTCGAAGCCAAAGTATCAGCACCAAGAGCGGTACCATCAATGATAGTTCCTGCTGGTAATGTAATATCTGAAGGTAGTGTAAAACCACCAGAAAAGTCTGTTCCAACAGAGTATGATTTAGCACCAGTTAGTGTAGTGCCCGAAGCTGCAAGAATATCTGCACCATCAGCAACAGTAGTGCCCTTATAGTTAACATAAAGTCTTGCATCTTTTTGAAGTGCCTCTCTTAAATCTTCGGTTGTTGTAAAGGTTCTCTCTACGCCATCATCATAACTATGGGTTGTATTGAGTGGGCTAGGAGTATAGGTATATTGATAAGCTGTAATAACAGTAGTACTTTTTAAATTTGTATTATCGGTAGCAGAATTTACAGTTAATTTAATATTTTTACTTGCTGCTTCTGTGCCTGTTTGATTGTTATTAGTAAGATAGAGTCCTGTACCGCCTGTAATGTTTGCTTGAACGCCCGTTTTACCTGTTTTAGCATTGATTAAACCGGCAACATAGGATGCAACGGTTGCAGCATCGGTGGATGTAGTACTACCTGTAATGGTTTCGCCATTTAAAACAAGATCAACGACAGTTGATCCAGGAGCTGCAATGGGAATGGTAGTAGTTATTGCTTCTGCAAAACTTGTCCAAACACCTTGTCCCTTTGTAAGATTAAATGCATTACCATCAGAGTTAAAAAGTGCTCCAAAGTCTTGCCCACGTTCATAAAGTGCTTTGCTGGTATCAAACATATTACTGCCAACATCATTTTCATTATGGGTTTCAGATGGTTCTTGAATACCATTACCATTTACATCAACCCATCCACTATTTGCATCTAAAGAGTAAATAACGGATTTATGGGTTCCAACACTAGAACCTGAATCAAGGTTAGCTTTGACCGAGATGTAACTTGAAGCATTCGCCGGTGTTGTCAGTCCGGGTGGAATGGTGATGTTGGCAATTGGCGATGTCGAATCAATTGCAAGTGTTGCTTTATCTCTATTCCAACCTTGTGCGATATATCCGTTGGTATCGACAAAGTTACCGTTAGCATCGAAGGTAAAATCACCGCTTCTGGTGTATTTATAAGTACTTCCGCCATCTGGGGAGACAACGAAGAAACCATCACCTTGAATAGCAAGATCGGTTGTTTTATCTGTTGTTTCAATGGAACCTTGTTTAAAGATTTTTGTGACCGTACTTACTTGTGTTCCAAGTCCGATTTGCATTGCATTTTTACCACCCAGTTCGCCTTGGGGCGCTGTTGCAATTTTAGCGGTTTGACTCAAGAGATCAGAAAAATTTGCTCTACTGTATTTATAGCCTGTGGTATTAACGTTTGCAATGTTATTACCTTCAACGTCCATTGCGATCTGGTGTGCCTGCAAACCGGTAACGCCGGCCCAGAGTGATCTCATCATTGCGTATCCTTTTTAAAGTTACTTTTTGTTTTTATCAATTTGTATCAAATGTAAGCAATTTTTATTCCATGAAATGCCATTTTCGTTAGGTTTTCATGTTGATTGCATTTTTAATTAAATCATCGCTAGTAGTAATACTTTTTGAGCTGGCATCAAATGCTTTTTGGGTAATAAGAAGCTCTGTTAATGCCGTTGCCATACTGACATTACTCCCTTCTAATTTATTACTAAAAATAGTTGAACCTAAAAAACTCTCACCGTTTTTATCCGTATAAAAGATAGGTTTTCCGCTATTATTAGACGCTTCAAAAAGGGTGGAAGAGTCTTGTGTAAGCCCTTGATCATTTTGAAAATGGTAAATAGCCACTTTTGCAACAGCTGAGCTTTTACCATTACTAAATTCAGCAATAACATTGCCATTAGTATCCATAGCATAGTCTTTTAAAAAGCCTTCAGCAGATCCATTGGAAGTTGCAACATTAGCTTTTTTAATGGTTGTGCTTGAAATAAGTCCATCAAAATTACCCACTGTTCCTAAGTTAAGCTCTAGAGGTGTTCCTCCGTTGGAAAGGGTAGGTACAGTGTTTGATAGAAGCTGTCCCGCTCCACCAAAGGTGAGTGTTCCTGTTTGGGTATCCACAATGTTATAGACTTTATTGGTTGAGGTATCAACATAATATTTCGTAGGATCATAAATTTTTGTAACAACACCTTTTGTAATATCGACATTATAAATGCTAGTATCATACGTTTTAGTCGAATTATAGTTTTCTACAGTATAGTTTTCCAAATAACTTAATATCTTAATATTGGTATTCCATGTGCTACCAGATGATGCTTGTGGAACTTGTTTGGTAAAGGTCATATCAATAATATCTTTACTGCCATCAGGGGCAATAATACCTGTTGTCAGGTGTTCCGTATTGGCAATCTCTTGAATAGATTTTACAGAAACACTTGCTGTTAGGGCAGAAGTTGTATTTAAGCCACTCACATCAGAATTTGAAATGCTCCAATTTAAAGAAGCATCCAGTTCTGTTGAAATATTTTGTGTTTTTCCATCAACATCGGTTAATGTAACAATGACAGTGTCACCTTTTTTAGGGTTTTGAATTGCTGTTGTATTGTTGACAGTGCCACTTAAACTCACTTGTCCTGCAGTAGGTGTTACGGTTGAAGTGTAATCAGCTGTATCTAAAGGAACAGTTACATTATCAGTCTTAATTGTCGGATCAAGATTTGCACCGTAAGAAACTTTTGTCGTTGCAACAGGTGGGTAGTAGAGAATATCAGGCAAAGTTACTTTCGTTTGACTGCCAACACTTCCCAAAGGAACATCGCTCATAGGCGTAATAGCGTAAGGAGTAAGTGCGCCGCCCGTTGTAGCGGCATTGTAATATGTTCCAAATTTAGCAAGGGTTGCTGCATCAAGCGATGTAGGTGCAATATTGTTGCCAGGGGTCGCCATAAGATAGTAACCATCAGCATTGACCAAAGAGCCTTGTGCATCAAGTGAAAAAGAACCAGCACGGGTATAATATGTCTTTGCAGCATCTTGCCCTTTAACGCCAAACCAACCATCTCCTTGAATGGCAAGATCAAAGGGACTATCGGTATTTTCAAGAACACCTTGTGCTAGATCTAAAGCAGTGGTTTGGCTTTGCGCTCCAAGACCTTTATCATTGGAGTAAGAAGCATACGTGCCTGTTAATACGGTTGAAAAAAGAGTTGAAATTTCTGCACTACTCCCTTTATAGGCACTTGTGTTGATATTGGCAATATTATTGGCCTGCACATCCATCGCAAACTGTTGTGATTTGATACCAGAAATTCCATTGTAAAAAGAGCTAGTCATGAGAAATTCCTTTATTGATCATAAAATTCAACAACATCACTCATGGCATAATATTGAGAACCCAATTTAATATAAGTTGATCCGGAGTCATAACGTACCGATTCAACAGGGTAAACACCAAATGCGGTTGTTTTTGCTGCACCTGTTGAGTCTACATACGTTGCAGTAACACTGTAAGCACCATCTTTAACGAGTGTGCCGGAGTTGTCTGTTCCATCCCAATTAAAGGATAAAACACCACTTTTCCCTGCTGCTACAGTGCTAAGATCAATGGTTTTAACTGTAGCGCCCGTGCTATCAGCAATAGTCATTGTTCCCGTTTTGATTTGTGTTGGAAAATAGACTTCATAAGTTGATTTTCCACTGCTAAGTGAAATAGCATCACTGCCGATGCTTCCCATTTTCCCAATGAGTGCCGTTGCATTAGAGTTAACACTCTGTTTAAGCTGGGTTGTCAAATTTTCCAAAGCAGTATTTGTTTTTGTGGATGATTCCAACGTAGCAAGTTGTGAAGTTTGTGTTAAGATTTTATCAGAATCCATAGGACTTGTTGGGTCTTGGTGTTGAAGCTCTGTGAGCAAAAGTTTTAAAAAATCGTCTTTTCCCAATGTATCTGAAGACGTTGTTGAAGCGGCAGTTGTCGAACTACTCGTGCTCGTTGTTGTATCAGTACCTGTTTTAATAAGATTGGAATAACCGTTTGTATTGATTGCCATAATGTATCCTTTTCTTTATAATTTATACGTATTGAGGAATGACAATTTCTAATGACGCTGTCTCTTCCTCACTTGATTCCGTGGTAAACTCTTTAGAGTTATCACTACGTTGTTTTTGGTTTTGCTGTGATTGGTCGCTATTTCGTTGGTCACTAAAATTCATTTGTAGATTAGTAAAACCCATATTAATCAGTGCATTTTTAACGTCATTTTGGTTTTGAGTAAAAAGTGACATCGTACTCGTGGTGGAAGAGATGTTTACATGTAAATTATTTCCTCGTGTGAGTAACGTAACATCCACATCTCCCAAGCTTTTAGGACTTAAAGAGAGTTCTACCTTCATAATAGGAGGTTTATAGGCTTCAATTTTTTCTTTAAGATCCGTTGCAAATTGGTTCAAACTTTCTTTAACTGGTACGGCTTTAGTGGTTGACAAATCTTGTTTTACGGTTACTTTACTATCTGTTTTAGCATCGACTGTTAGTGGTGTATCTTCTGATTTAGCAATTTCCTTCTCTTCTGGCTTCACCACTTTTTTGTATTTGTGTTACCTCTTCTGCTGAAGATGCAACATCACTGATTGTTTTATCAGATTTCACAGTTTTTAGGACAGTATCGGTTGTCTCTTCTACTGTTTTGACCAAAGGCTCTTTTTTAACCTCATTGACGTGTGTGGTAGCAACTTGAATTTGTGCAGGTTCTTCTTGTGTGACAACTTCCGCTGTTTGAATGGGTGTTGCAGGCTTTTTAAGTTCGTTGTCATTCACTACTTTTTGAACCACTGTCTCAAGCGGTAGTGTCGCTTGAGTGTTTTCCTCTTGTGGAGTTTGAAGCGCTTTTGCAAGAGTATTTTGTTGCTTTTCATTTACTATAAGTGGCTCTTCAACAATAGGAGTGTTTAACGTTGTTGTAGTATTGGTAGTATTGGTAGTATCTATTGTAGGTGTTGTAGATGTTGGTTTTACCTCTTTTGAAATCAGTTCACTTAATATGGATGGCGTAGTGGTTGGGATTTCCGTTGTTGTTGTTGGCTGTTTATCTAAAAGGCTCATAAGGTTGGTTGTTACCGCTTTGGTTGTTTCGCCATTTTGTGTACTTTGAACTGTAGTGAGAGCCGTTTTAAGATCATCGAAAAAATTATTTTGAGCGAGTGTTGGGAATTTCTTTTGAATGCTATCCATCGTTTCTGTTGAGATTGAAAGTTTTTCCAATCCAAGATTATATTTTTTAGATAAATCCATCAAATCACTGACGTTTTTAACATTGGCAAAATCTTGACGAGCTGTTTCGCTTCCAAGAATTTTTTCAAGTGTAGAAGAGGGTTTAAGGGTTGGAAAAATGGTTGTTTGCGAATTTTGTTGAAGTGCATTAACAACACTAAGAAGGTCGTCTAGTAGGTGTTCATCCACACTTTTGGCTTTTTGATCGGTTGCCGTAAGATTGAGATTTGTTTCATTTGTTGTTGGAGCTTCTTGTGCGAGATCACTCAGTGAAACTTGTTTACCTTCTTTTGTCATTTGACTTAGAATAATGGAAAAAAAACTCTCGGAAAAAGCACCATTGGCACTCTCTGCTTGAATGGGTTCGTTTGTTGAAGGCGCAAGAGTTATAGGGCTTGGAGCTGGAATAAAGGAGAGAATATCTTGCATTGCCATGACCTTAATTTTTTATTTTTATAACATTTTCCGAACGAAACTTTAAAACGACATTAGCTACAAAGCCACAAAACAAGGGCTATGTGCCGAGGTTTCTCTGAAAAGCTTGCCTTTTAGAGAGAAATAGCATCTTTCTTTTTTGACCTATCCTTCAATCAAAGAGATGATTTCACTCTTTTGACAAGCAATACTCATTCCAATTTTAAAAAATGAACGCTCAAATAGCTTTACATGTAAGGATATTTTAATTTTAGTAAGAACGTGCTATAATGAAGCATATTTACTTCATCAAACTACACCAATCACGTACGTTTTATATGAGATGTAAAAGTCAAAGTTTACGAGGAGAATTTTTTGCAAGAGTTTAGAAATATTGCCGTGATCGCGCACGTTGACCACGGAAAAACGACCTTAGTTGATGAGCTGTTAAAACAATCAGGAACGTATTCAGCACATCAAAAAGTAGAAGAAAGAGCGATGGATAGCAACGATCTAGAAAAAGAACGTGGTATCACCATCCTTTCTAAAAATACAGCTATTCGCTATAAAGATACTAAAATTAACATTATCGATACTCCAGGCCATGCTGACTTTGGTGGCGAGGTTGAGCGTGTTTTAAAAATGGTTGATGGTGTTTTATTGCTTGTCGATGCCCAAGAAGGTGTTATGCCTCAAACCAAATTCGTTGTTAAAAAAGCATTGAGTCTTGGTCTGTGTCCGATTGTGGTTGTCAATAAAATCGACAAACCAGCTGCTGATCCTGATCGTGTTGTTGATGAGGTATTTGACCTTTTAGTGGCTCTTGGTGCGAATGAAGATCAACTTGAATTCCCTATCATTTATGCAGCAGCACGCGATGGTTTTGCTAAATACAACATGAGTGACGAAAGTAAAAATCTTGTGCCTCTTTTTGAAACGATTCTTAAGCATGTTCCAGTTCCGACTGGCTCACCAGAAAACCCTCTTCAGCTTCAAGTGTTTACCCTTGATTATGACAACTATGTTGGTAAAATTGGTATTGCACGTATTTTCAATGGAACGATTAAGAAAAATGAAACGGTATTGCTTGCCAAAGCAGATGGCGAACAAATTCGTGGACGTATCTCTAAATTGATTGGTTTCCATGGATTGGATAGAATCGACATCGCCGAAGCAGAAAGTGGAGATATCGTAGCCATTGCTGGCTTTGAAACACTCGATGTGGGCGATAGTATCGTTGATCCAAACAATCCAATACCTCTTGATCCATTGCACATTGAAGAGCCTACGCTCTCCGTTGTTTTTGGTGTTAATGACTCTCCTTTTGCTGGACTTGATGGTAAATACGTTACTTCCAACAAAATTGCTGAGCGTTTAGAATCTGAGATGAAAACCAACATTGCAATGCGTTATGAGAATGCAGGCGAAGGTAAATTTAAAGTAAGTGGACGTGGTGAGCTTCAAATTACGATTTTGGCAGAGAATATGAGGCGTGAAGGTTTTGAGTTCTCTCTTGGACGTCCCGAAGTTATTATTAAAGAAGAAAATGGCGTTAAAATGGAGCCATATGAGCATTTGGTGATCGATGTTCCCGATGATTTTACAGGTACGGTAATTGAAAAATTGGGTCGTAAAAAAGCGGAAATGAAAGCGATGAACCCAACGGGAGATGGTCAAACGAGAATTGAGTTTGAAATTCCTGCACGTGGACTTATAGGTTTTCGTGGACAGTTTTTGACCGATACCAAAGGTGAGGGTGTTATGAACCACTCATTCCTTGATTTTAGACCACTCAGTGGCGAAGTTGAACACCGTAAAAATGGTGCGCTTATTTCCATGGAGAATGGAACTGCGATGGGCTATTCACTCTTTAGTTTGCAAGAGCGTGGTGTTCTTTTCGTGGATGTACAGTATAAAGTTTATGCGGGTATGATTATTGGGGAGCATTCACGTCCGAACGATTTGGATGTCAATCCTATCAAAGGTAAGCCACAAAGTAACGTAAGAAGTAGTGGTGCTGATGAAGCGATTAAACTCGTTCCACCACGCAAAATGAACCTTGAATTAGCACTTGAGTGGATTGAAAATGATGAATTGGTAGAGGTAACACCTATCAACATTCGTATTCGTAAAAAATACCTAGATCCAAACCTACGTAAACGTATGAGCCGCTAAGAAGTTTTACATGTAAAGATTTTGCCACCCATATGATGGCAAAATCCTATTGTGTGATAATAATTGAGGAGGTTACTGTGGAAACATTTTTAATTGTTACAGGTGTCATCATTTTTATCATTATTGTCATGTACAATACGCTAATCTCCAAACGAAATCAAGTCGATAATATCTTCGCAGGACTTGATGCGATCCTCAAAAAACGTTACGATCTTCTCCCAAACCTTGTGGCAACTGTGAAAGAGTATATGGTTCATGAACGCATTACACTTGAGAAGATCACCGAACTTCGCTCAAAAGCCACAACAAATACTCTGACAGATGCTGAAACAGTAGCCCTCGATAAACAACTCTCTTCCATGCTTGGCAATCTCATGGTCGCTGTTGAAAACTACCCTACACTTAAAGCGAATGAAAATTTTTTACACCTTCAAGGTACACTGAATGAATTGGAAGAGCAGATTTCAGCGGCACGTAGAGCATACAATCAAAGTGTAACGGACTATAACAATGCCATTCAAATGTTCCCTACTAATTTTATGGCAGGTTTTATGAAGTTAAAGCGAAAAGAGGTTTTTAGTATTCCAGTGATGGAACGCCAAAATGTTGATGTGAAAAACCTTTTTCAAAAATAGGTAAATAGTGAAACCAAATCTTGCATCACTGCTGGATTATTATTATGAGTCAATGTACCCAGAGCTTAAAGCTTTGGAGGAAAAACGTTTAAGTACAATGGCGACTCTTAAAAAAGCTGCTTTTATTCTTTTGTTGATCTCTCTTATACTCTTTTTTGTCCTTCATCAGGCTTTTATGTTCAAACCACTTCATGCAGCACTTGTCTCAGGAATGAGCGCCTTTTTAATCTTTATGTTTATCTACAGGCATGAAAGTGCTGGTTATAGTATGTTGTTTAAAGACCAAGTGATAGAAAAAATTATTCATTTTTTAGACCCTTCACTCATCTACTCCAAAATGAGCTCTATCAGTGAATTAGAGTATCAACGGAGTGAACTCTTTTTAGCATCGTATGATCGTTTTGTGGGCAATGACTTAGTGATGGGGAAAATAGAGGGCGTGGATGTACGCTTTTGTGATTTACATGTAGAGCAAAAAGTACGGGATACAGACAATAAAGAGGAGTGGGTTGATATTTTTCAAGGGCTCTTTTTTATTGCGGATTTCAATAAAACCTTTCACTCTAAAGTCGTCGTTCTACCCGATATTGCAGAGCGTACATTTGGAGTGCTTGGTTCGTGGATGCAAGGAATGAATGTACAACGAGGAAAATTGATCAAGCTTGATCATCCAGAATTTGAAAAATTTTTTGTAACGTATGGGGATGATCCTATAGAGAGCCGTTATATTTTGTCGCATTCACTGATGGAAGAGATCGTGCAATTTCGTACGAAAGTAGGTAAACCTCTTTATCTCTCTTTTGTTGATTCAAAACTTTATTTGGCGATGCACTACACAAAACCATTGTTTGAGCCGATATTATCACATTCATTGTTAGAATTTACCTCTATTAAAGACTACTTTGAACTTTTGAACATGATTGTAAGTATTGTCAATGAATTTAAATTAAATGAAAAACTGTGGAGTAAACGATAAATGTTTAATGAAAAATTACTCAAATTCTCTTTAGCTTTTATTGCGTTATTGCTTATTATAGGTTTTTTAATACTAAATTATGTGCTCAAAGATGATAATAGCGAACCCTCTTATACATCACCTCCGATTGCAAAAAAGGCAAACAATCTAAGCACAGATGCTAGAGAAGTCAGTCTGGATACAATCTATATCAATATTAGATCCCAAAAATACAAGATTTTAAAAGCCGATATTGCTTTAGTTATGAAAAGCAATACCAGTAAAAAAGCATTGCAAGGTAATATGGATAATGTGCGTAATGCTGTTTTGCAGTATCTAAATTCTATGGATGCCAATGGTCTTGAAACCGTCAATGGGAAAGAGCGTCTTAAAGAAGAATTGATTGATATGTTAGAGAATACATTTGGGTATCAAATTGAGACGATTTACATTAAAAACTTTATTCTTTCTCCTTGAAAAGCATTAAGCTTCCTAGTGAAAGCAGTGCGATGAAGCTTGCATACAAGTAAAGATACTCACCGTAAAAATATCCTGCAAGTAGAGCCCCAACAAACCCTCCTAAACCAAAGGAAAATCCATAGTAAAATTGAGCGGCTAGTTTTTTATGAGTATAAAGTGTGTAAAGAAGGCTCAGAGCTGCGGTGTGATGCAGTGCAAAGCTAAAAGCATGCATGGATTGCGACAGGTATGAGATCCAAAGGGATGATGGAAAGGCAAACAGTAACAACCAGCGAAGTGCTGTTGTCAAAACTCCTAGTTTTACCAAGGTTAAAAGGCTAAAGCGTTTCAATAGAGGTGCTTGAAAATAGAACAGTATAATTTCACAAATAACACCAAATGCCCACAAATAACTGGTCATTTCAAGGCTGATACCATGTGCCGTTTCATAAATGGTAAAAAAGTTATAAAAACCCCCAAAACTGACTTGCATCAAGAAAAGACTGATCCATAAATACTTTACATGTAAAAAGTTAAAAGGCTCTTCTATCGTGGCATTCGCTGTTGTAAAATGTGCATTATTTTGGGTGAGCCAATAGGCAAACAAAGCCGTTGCACTAATGGCTAAAAGTAGGTAATGTAAGCCATTGGTGTAGTTTTCCAAGTGGCGTGCCAAGACAATGCCAATGAGCATAAAACCAATTGAGCCAAACAAACGTGATTTCCCAAAATGCTCTTTACGCAAGTGTTCCATCGCATAGGTTTCAATGTACGGCAATATCATACCCAAACAGGCTCCTAAAAGCATATTAGGAAGCATAAAGAGGTAGAAATGGTGAATGGTTGGGTAGAAGAGTATAATGGAAAGGATAGCGCCACTAAGGGCTGTGTAAAAGACTTTTTGGTTGAGCTCAAAATGTTTGAGGAAGAAAAAGGGTACAAAAAAACGCATCAAAGGGGCTAAGGCAAAAATAGCGCCAATTTGAAGTGCACTGTATCCGATCGTTTGCAAGATTTTTGGCATAAAAATAACATACACACTGGTGACAGAAAAGTACGAAAAGAAAAAACCAGAGATTTTAAAAAAGATCATTTCGCAATGGGAGCGGTTTGGCTTAAAATATCATAGAGCGCTAGATTGTCTTTACGTATCAATGGTAGAAAAAGTCCGATGATCGTAAAAGCGGTCAAAAGCATGAAAAGATAGCGTACAAGGAGTTGCATCAGAGAGGTTTTTTGCTGAGTACTTAGATCAATTAGTAAAAGATCATACGCTTTGTACCCAGGGGTTTGACCGTTTCGTTTGAGAAACAAAAGGGTAAGGGCGCCATAAGGAATGAGAATCAAAAACCACCCTTGAAGCATATGTGCGGCAAAGCCTTCCCGTGAGCCATAAACGAGATAAAAAACGATGTACAAAATCGGCATCAAAAGCATGAATGAGTCGACCACAAAGGCTTTAAAACGCTGGGTAAAGGATGCGATGGCGTAAGAAGGTAAAGAGCTTTTTCGCCCTTTTTGAATCCCTTTCTTACGCTCTCTCCATCGCATTAAAACTTAGTTTCCTCTACTGCCCGGTTTAATCGCTACGCTACCTTCTTTGCATAAAGGGCACTCGCTTGGCTCATAAATATCAAATTCAAAATCAGCCAATGCGAAAAAAGGTGCATCATTGGGAAGTTTACATGTAGGTTTTCCTGCTAGATCGCTTCCGACACGTTTACAAAAACCACGATTCGCAAGTGCTGCAAAACCCACGATCACGCCACCCATGCTTTCAGCCACTTTAGCCGCTTCCAAAGCAGAGCCGCCCGTGGTGATAATGTCTTCACAAACAAGGATTTTTTCGCCTTTTGAAACTTCAAAGCCTCTGCGAATCGTCATTTCACCATTGACGCGCTCCGCAAAAATAAAACGTTTTCCAAGGGCGCGTGCAAGTTCATATCCTGCCAAAACGCCTCCGAGTGCGGGAGAACAAATGGTATCGATTTTAAGGTTGGAAGCAGTAATCATTTTGGCTAATGCCACCGCTAATTGCTCAGCTACTTTGGGGTCTTCCAAGACTTTAGCACTTTGAAGGTAGTAGTGTGAGTGTTTACCACTGCTAAGTAAAAAGTGTCCCTCTAAAAGCGCATTGGCATCTTTATAAATTTTTTCAATCTGCATGGTTTGCCTTAAATTTTGAGAAGTTCAGATTCTTTTTCTCTGACGAGTTCGTCGACTTTAGAAACCGTAGCATCGGTGATTTTTTGCACTTCATCTTGTCCTTTTTTAGAACCATCTTCAGTAATCACTTTATCTTTTTCAAGTTTTTTGACTTGATCGTTAGAGTCTTTACGAACGTTACGAATTGCAATTTTGGCTTTATCACCCATTGCTTTGGCTTGTTTTGCACCTTCTTTGCGTTGCTCGGTTGTCATTGGTGGGAAAAAGAGTTTAATGGTTTCACCATCGTTGTTAGGATTGACCCCGATATTGGCTTGCATAATCGCTTTTTCGATCTCTCTGAGCATCTTTTTTTCCCAAGGAGAGATAGTAATGGTGGTTGCATCCGTGGCTAGAACTGTCGCTACTTGACTAAGGCCTGTTGGTGTTCCATAGTAATCGACATGAATGTTATCTAAAATAGTGGTAGAGACTTTACCACTACGAATGGTTATAAAGTCGCGTTTGAGTGCTGAGATACATTTTTCCATATGCTCTTTTTGTTCAGCATAGATTTTATTGAGTTCCATATTTATCCTTTACAAGTAGTTTCGTTGAAATTTTATTGCCCACAGAGACGATGATCCGTGTGCGATCTTTGGTGAGTATTTTATTGATTTGTGCTTCAAACACACCATCACTGAGACTCACTTCTTGATATCCATGTTCGCTAATGTAAATACCGCCCTTAGTCGAAGTGGTTTGTGCTTTTACATGTAAAGCGCCAAGTTTGCCATCACTGAGCAATACCGTAGGTTCAAACCAGGTGGCTTCAAGGGCTTTATATTTTAAAAATCCAGTTAAATCGCTTTTGCCAACCAGTGCGGAGCGGTCTAAATCAAGCGGATCGCTGAAACTTGCAACAGCACCCATAGTTTGGTTTAAAATAGCTTCAAAACCATAGCTTTGTGCAATGGCTTTTACTCGAGGGCTAAATTCGCCAAAAGGATAAGAAAAATAATGAGGCTTTAGACCAAGATGCTTTTCAAAAAGGGCTAATCCCTCATCAAAGTCTTTTTTAAGTGCTTCATTACTTAGTTCTGTCATATGGGGGTGGTTGAGAGAATGAAACTCTAAAGAGCCATATTTGGCTGTCTCTTTCAGTTGGTCCCAACTCATAAAATCACCGTATTTTTGCTCCGTTGCTCCAACATAGACGAACATGGTGAAGGGGTAGTGGTACTCTTTAAAGAGTGCTAGGCCATGTTCGTAAAAGCTTTTATAGTTATCATCAACGGTGAGAACAATCCAATTATCTGGAATTGTCTCTTTGTTGTGAAGTGCTTGGACTAGTTTTTCAAGGGGAATGACTTCGTAGCCATTTTTTTTAAAGTAGTCAAACTCTTTGCGAAGTTCTTCAAGTGTTGTATTGGTTGAGGGATATCTTGAATCGTTAAAACGATGGTAGATAAAGATATGGGCATCTGCCCATACCATGACACTCAAACATAATACAAGCCAAAAGGATTTCATGGCTAATTATTTAGCGCTAGGAGCTTCTGGGGCTGATGGAGCTGTTGTCACAGGAGCTGGAACACTTGGAACAACGCTTTTTTCAATTTTGATATCTTCAGCAATTGAAACTTTTTTAGTTTGGTTGTAAAAATAACCTAAAGCAAGGGTATTTGCAATGAAAAAGATTGCCATAACAAATGTAAATTTTGCCATAAATCCTGCTGGACCTTTTGCTCCAAAGAGAGATTCGTTACTTCCACTATAAGCGCCAAGACCAATAGATGAACTTTTTTGAAGGAGTACAGAAACAGTTAAAATAACGGTAAATACAAATTGTAATACCAGTAAAACGGTGGTCATAAGAGATGTCCTTTGTTTTCAAAATAATGTAGAACTAAGGATTATATCCAAAATGGGTTAAAAAATCATTTAACCAGTTGAAAAGCGCTTATAACATGTTAAAATCGACCGTAATTTCATCAATGCAACGTTCGGGTAAAAAAGCTTTTGCATATTCAAGATAGATGTTTGATGTATAGAGAAACTTGACCAACTCTTTGTCCAATTCACCTGCTTGTGCCATGGTATAAAGAATTTTCATAACCGTGGAGAGGGGCATACCCGCCTTATAAGGACGATCACTTGCTGTTAAGGCTTCAAAAATATCAGCAATGGCTAAAATACGTGCTTCAAAGCTAATTTCATCCCCTTTAAGTCCTTGAGGATAACCTTTTCCATTGAGCTTTTCATGGTGATTCCCTGAAATCTGCGGAATTTGTTGGTATTTTTTAGGGAAGGGAAGGCGGTTTAGAATATCAATACTGAGCTTCGCGTGATTGTTAATTATTTCACGCTCTTCTGAGGTTAGCGTTCCTTTTTGTATGCTCAAATGATGTGCTTCATCAGGTGTTAAAATTGTATAGATTTCATTCCCAATATGCCATGGATGCTCAGCGATAGCTTTAATATTTGCAGCTTTCTCATCACTGAGAAACTGTTCTCCATTGTTACTTGATTGGAGAAGTAAAAAGATTTCACGGAGTGTTTTGATCTGCTGTTCGTATGTTTTTTCTAAAGTTGTTACATCACCTATTTGTTTACCTTCTAAAAGAGCAATTTTGTCTTCTAGAAGTTTTACATGTAAAGCTTTTTCAATCGTTTGAATACGACTCTCAATGAGCACAATACGGTCACATAATGCTTCCAATTTGGTTGATTTATTGAGGATGTGTTCGGGTGAAGCCAGTTTTCCAATGTCATGCATTAAGGCCGCAAAATTGATCTGTTTGATCTCTTCGGTATTAAAATGCTTATGGGCGTATGTGATTGTATCGCGATTGATTGCTTCGGCAAGCATGACACTGAGTTTGACCATACGTTTGATGTGCCCAGCAGTATAAGGTGATTTTTTGCTGATTGTAAAAATGATACTTTTAAGGAAGCCTTCTAAAAGATTTTCAAGCCCTTGAATGAGCGAGGTATTAGTAATAGCGATTGCCGCTTGTGAAGCGAGCGATAAAGTAATTTTTTCATCTTCATTGTTAAAAGGGATGACTTCTTGTTTATAATCATTTTGCTTGTTAAGCAGTTGCAACACACCTATAATTTCGTATTCATGGTTTTTGAGAGGAATAACTAGCATGGATTTTGAGCGATAACCTGTTCCTTGATCAAACTTTTTGGTTCCTTCAAAGGAAAATCCCACTGCTTCATAAACATCGGGAATATTAACAAGGCGATCTTCTAAGACACAGGTCGCTGCCACCATCGCTTTATTGGGCGTTCCATCTTCAAGGTAGAGTGGCAAAGGTGCCCATGTGATCTTTCCACTTGTACCGCCCATCTTAATCTTTAAAGAGTCCGTTTGGATGACTTTAAAACGAAGTTCATTTTTTTCTAATAAATAAAGTGTTCCTCCATCGGCATTGGTAAGATTTTTGGCTTCCGTGACAATCATTTCTAAAAGATTTTCAAGGCTTTCATTGGCAGAGAGAGCGGTTCCAATTTGCGTTAATTTTTGAACACGTTCATCATTGGTATGGCTAGACATCATTTGGTGTAGTAAACCAGTGGCGATATCTATTTTTTCTCCATCACACAAAATGGATTTTTTTGCAATGCCCATATCTTCCAATTCTTTGACAATCAGGTCTGCGTAGAAAGGCTTGAGATGGTTAATGTAGAGATGGAGGTCATCACGTTTAAGCAGTTTTATTAATCCCTCTTGAAGAAAATGAGGTGTGAGATGTTTGCTTTCAGCTGCGACATGAGAGAGCTGATTGGGAAATGAGACATCGATGATCAGTGCTTTGATGGAAAGGTTTTCGTTAAGGATGTTCCAAAGCGCTTCATTATGAAAAGTGTCGCCTGAAAAGAGTATGCTGCTTCCTTGTTGCTCAATGATATAACCACAACAGGGTACGGCATGATTGGCTGGAATGGGAGTGAGTGTAATGTTCTCTTCAATGAAATAACGTTTATAGGGCTCTATCTCAATATAGGTGATAGCAGGACATTCACAATGTGTTAGATTGATTTTACTAAAATCTGGCCAGACCATATCATTAAAAAGATGTTTTTTGATAGCTTTAATGGTTTGGGGAAGTCCATAGAGGTAGAGTGTCTCTTTGCGTTGTGTAAAAAAATTATCAATAAGAAAAGCACTGTCTATAATGTGATCGAGGTGTGCATGTGAGAAAAAAATACGGTTTACATGTAACGCTTCAGTGCCTAGAGCATACATAATATTGCCAGCATCAATGATTGTATTGGGCGTGACTTGGATACAGGTTGTAAAACTTTGTTTAGATCTACTACCGTTTGCACCTAGAATGTGAATTAAACTCATCGTTATCCTTTGGTGGTGTGTACAAAAACACCATTAAATGAAGAAGGTGGAAACGCGATATAGTGCAAACAGCGTTCAATATACAGAGGATAGATTGCCTCATTGGTTTTATTTTCTCTTCGATTCAATGCTTCAAAACATTTGAGTGCTTCGGTAAAATCAGCTTTTCTATAAAGTTCAATGGCTTCGTGGTGTAAACGTAATTCCTCTTGGAGCTCTTCATACGATGTTGCGTAAAGCGGCTCGGTTTGGAGTGTATCAAAATCATGGATTTGCCATACTTCTATAGGTTCATGTTTGCCTTTAACGGTTACTAAATCTAAGAAGCGAAAGAGGTAAGCACCTTTGAGTTTATTTTTGGTGAAATGGGAAATAGTGAGGTGCGAATGATAGTATTTGCATAATGATTCAAGCCTTGAGCCTAGGTTAATGGGATCGCCAATGACCGTATAATCACTTCTATTGCTTGTTCCCATCTCCCCAACAATGGCAACACCTGTATTGATACCAATACCAATGTCGATAATAGGCACTCCTTTTTGATCTGCCATAGCCGTAATGGTTTCAAACTCTGGATTGGTACGAATAGTGGCATTGAGTGCCTTGAGATGATGAAGTTGTTGGAGTGCAGCAGTGACAGCTTTATCCGCATGATTAGGGGTGCTAATAGGTGCATTCCAATACGCCATAATCGCATCGCCGATAAATTTATCGACTGTGCCTCCTTGGTGAATGATAATTTGACTCATGGGATCCATATAGGCATTCATCAGATGAATAAGATGTTTTGGCTCACCTGCTGCTTCTGAAATACCTGTAAAGTTACGTAAATCGGAAAAAAAGATGGTGATCTCTTTTTCGATACCTTGTAGAATATCATCTCCACTAGAGAGAATATTGTTCATAACGGCAGGGCTGACTTTACTTGAAAATTTATGTTTAATAAGCTCTTTTTGACGAATTTCTAAAAAGTAGTTCATGGCTTGTCCCACAATAAAGAGAATGTTAATGGCAAATAGCGGCAAAATCGTATTGAGTAAAATACCTTGATATACCATGCAATAGTAATGCGTGATGACGACGATGAGGTTAAGTATCACAAGGGCGATAAAACTAAAAAATGCACTAGGAACCAGTAACGCCACCAAGGTAACGATTGAAAGTATCACGATACTGAGTAGATCGACACCGCGCGCCCAAATAGGTTGTGAAATGTAATCTTCATGGAGCATATTATCAATCGCATTGGCATGAACCTCTACCCCTGCGTAGACACTTTCAAATGGTGTACTTCTTAGATCCAAAAGACCCGCTGCAGAAGTGCCTAAAAGGGCTATTTTATCTTTTACATGTAAAGGATCAACGCTATTGTTATAGACATCAATGGCAGAAATATAGCGGTAGCTGTTTTGACCTCCGCGATAGTTCACCATTAAGCGTCCAAAAAAGTCTGTGGGAATAATATGTTCACCAATTTCAATTTGGCGCAGCCCATTTTCATCATACACAATGTGGATTTTTTTTTCACCAAGCGCAATGCGTACCATTTCTAGGCTCAAAGAGGGGTAGAGAACACCATCATATTCCATCACTAACGGAACACTTCGTACGATGCCATCGTTATCAGGAATCGTGTTGAAATAGCCACTTGAGTAAGCTTGTTTTTGAATCTGAGGAATGTTGAGAATGGCACGGTATGGCTTAATCAAAGAAGAGCGTTTGGGGCGGTTTTGCTCTACAAGAATTGCCGCTGATTTTGGATTGCCTTCTGGTTGGATCGAGTCAGGTGTGAGCGCAAAAACATAGCCCACAACGGTAGGTGTATGCGCAATCGTTTCGGCAAAAATAGCATCGTAATCAGGTACATCTTTATGGGGCAATCCCAATTGTGCTAAAACTTTTTGAGGAGAGCTGCTATCGGCTTCGGCGAAAACGACGTCGAGTCCTACAATGGCAACGCCAAGATCGGAGAGATTTTGCAGAAGTTTTGCTATTTTATCGCGACTCCAAGGCCATTGTCCCAATGCCTTGAGACTCTTTTCGTCGATGTCTATAATCACAATATTTTCATCGCCTGTGATTTCACCTCTACTTTGCAGCATCCTATCTTTAATTTTATACTCAAAAGGAAGCCAAAAGGAGCTTTCATAAAGATAGCCTACAACACTCCCTGCCATAACGATGAAGCTAAAAAGGAGTTGAAGTAGGCTTTTACGCATAGGCTAGAATGCCCACATAATGCTAGCAAGTGCGTTTATCTTATCGTAAGTATAAGGATCGTGATTCGAGTGATTGTTGCTATACATGACACTGGCTCCCAAAGAGAGGTTCTTTTGGAGTGTGTAGCCAAAAGAGAGTTCATATTGGTCTTTGTCATCTTGGCGCTTAGTCAAGAAAATAGTATCCACATCGTCATAGTTGGTTGAAGTGCGGGTATAACCTAAAGAACTTCTAAAATCTTTGGTAAATTCTTTAGAGAGATCAAGCCCGTATTTCCACTCTTTATCTTGCACATCGGTGCGCACAGACTCTACTTCTTTGTTAATGCCATAACTGGTATGAAGTCCTAATGCAAAGAGGTTTTCGCCGATGATACGTCGATAATTGATAAAGAGCAGATGTGCATTGACATCGTATGTCTCATCGTGATAATACCCTCGCTTAAAGCTATAGCCCCCCTCAATTTGAGAGAGCGGGTCAAGAAGATAACTGCTTTTAACGCCTGCTCCAATATTGGCAAGATAGCCTTTGCCATCGATATAAACACGATCAAATGTGACAGGAAGTGCTACGGTAGTTTTATCTTCACTCCACGTTGGTGCACTTGAGAGTGAAAAGAGAACGAGGTTGTTTAGGCTCGATTGGGAGTAGAGTTTATCGTAAGCTATGAAGCTGTTTTCCAAACTCCATCCACCGCGATCACCAAAGTCATAACTGTGGTTGAAAACAAACGTTGAAAAACCATAGCCATCTCCATTTTTTGCATTACCTGAGATCGGGATATTTAAAGCGGGTATGGTGAACTGTTTTGCGCCGATATCATTATTGACATTACTATCGTATCCTCCACCTACAATGAGGGCTCCTCCAAAGCGATGGCGGCTCAGATTTTCATCAATGGTGTGTTTAAATGCCATAGCGGAGTCTCGTACATCGCTAGGAAGTTGTTCATTCAAGACGAGGTCGAGTTCACTTTGTGCAAGCTCTAACTGTTTGCGTTCAAAGTAGAGGCGTGCCATTTCAAGGTGAGTACGTGTGTGTTTTGGGTTGAGAATCAGCACACGATCAAATGCTGCGACAGCCTCGTCATAATGACGAAGTTCTAAGGCACATCGTCCCACAAAAAAGTTAATTTCGGCGTTGTTGGGTGTTTGTTCAAAAAGCTGTTCAAAAAGTGAATATGCCGTAGCAAAGTCATTTTGAGTATAGGCTTTTTGAGCCGAACTATAAAGTTCTCCAGATGTTGGTTCTTGTGCCAAAAGGTGTGTCCCAAGAAGAGCAATGAGTGCGATATGTGAGAGTTTCATTATTTGACCGCCTTAAAAACGCCCGTAGCGGTATTGGTGCCCGCTGTTGCACTAAATGTTCCGCCGACAACTTGAACCTCATTACCATAGAACTGACCTCTAATGGTGCTGAGGCTAGCATTATTGGTAGTACCATTAATAGCCACATTCGCTTCTTTTTGAAGATTAAAGCTACCTCCTTCAATCGTGCCAGAAGGGAAAATTTTCCATGTTTGCGGGGTTGCCTGATTGGTTTGGAATTGAATATAACTGGTATTTAAGAGACTACCACTCCCCGCCCCAAAATTAAAATTTAATTTGACATCATTGTTGTTGGTGGGGTTAATGCTGTAGTTGTTGACTCTATCGCTGACCGACCCGATAACATGACCATTATAGGCATAGGATGTGGCGGATGTCTCGTGAATTTTAGTGGTAATATAATTATTGGCGGTATCGGCATCTACATTTTTACCTGCAACCCAATAGTTAGTGCTGCTTAGGAGTTTACTGTCATTATTGATTTTCATTGCCCAGTACCCCCATGAAACATAGTCATTGGTATAGGTATTTTCGGTTTGCATCCAACCTGCTTGTGAGTCAAAATTTTTGATGGAAAATTCATCTTTATTTTTATAGGTCATTGTATTGGAATCTTTGACTTTGGCTAAAGATACAGGGTAGTTAACATCACCACGATCCAATAAAATAGAGCTATCGGTGGTGATACTATCATCACTCGTATCAAGATTAAGTGTCAAAGTATCTGTGGCACTGGTTCGCGTCATACCATCTTGAGTGTATGTGGAAGTTGCAATACCAACGAGATTAATGATGCCAGCTGCATGAGTAGCCGCTTGTAGTGGTGGATTAAAGGTTGGATATGTCAAATTTCCATTGTTTCCATTGTTGTTGAAAATTTCTTCTACATGATTAGTGATAGCGTGAGCGATATTGGTTGAAGTATTGGTTTGAGAAGCTTGCTCTGCTAATGCTGGCATAGTAGGAGAGGGTGGTTGAATTTGTTGCTGTGGTGATGGCGGAGGTGGTGTATTTTCAGCTTCATTTTGTTCATGCTCTGGCAATGGTGGTCGTGCATTGATTGCCCCTTGGTACAACTGCTGTATTTGTTGTGGCGTCATAACTACAGGCGGCGGTGGCGGCATATTTGGACTTACGAGTGTAAAGTATCCCGAGCTTATAATAACACTACCATGATTATTCGAAACAACAATTTCTCCATCAAGGCATGCAAGAAGTTCTACAGTATTTTGTGAACCTTCTGCAGCAGCTGTACCTGCAACGGTTGTACCCCGAATACCAATCGTGGCAGTGGATGTTTCAAGTTTAAAATTTTCAGGTGCTTTTTTACCAATTTGTCCCGTGATACTTTTAAAAGTGCCTTGGCCAAATTTGAATTTGGCTTTAGGTTGTTCTGCATCATTAAGGTACTCTTGAATATTTAATACACTTTCACTACCCAGCGTAATGACCGTTTTATCTTCAAAGGTGAGCTGAATTTGACTGTTTGCACGTGTTGTGATGATGTCATGTTCTTCAAATGTTGCGCCACTGGTAAGCGAAACTATTTTTTGATTGCGGTTGGCGATAGCCTCGCCCTTTAAAAGTGAAACTTGACCGATAGCTGCCCAGACTGGTGTGCTTATTATAAGGCACATCAAAATACCTAAACGCCCGCATTTAGACATTTTTGCCCCTTTATTTTTATGATCATTTATTGTAGAAAAAATTATCTTAAACTTACATTGCTCATAGTTAAATTTTTTTACATGTAAAGGTCTCGTTTTTAAAAGAGAAGGCAGTATAATTTATTTAAAAAAGAGTGGATATTCTGTTAACATGATCGCAAAACATATCAAAGAATTTTCTAAAAATGCCTATCGTTACGATGATTACACTGCATTACAACAAGATATAGCACATTATTTAGTTTCCCATATTACAACTCAGCCTAAAACAATTTTAGATTTGGGGTGTGGAAGTGGTGCCGTATTTAAAAATATTACATGGCAGGTAGAGCGTTTTACAGGAGTGGACAGTGCTCAAGGTATGTGTGATCTTCACCCTACATGTAAAGAGGTTGAAATTATTTGTGAGGATTTTGAGGCACTTACATTGCTTTCAAAATTGACACCGCCTTACGATCTTTTGGTTTCATCTTCTGCATTGCAATGGGCCAATGATATCAAAGCGTTAATCTCCAAAATGGTCTTTACATGTAAAGAAGGGGCATTTGCTGTTTTTACCGATAAAACTTTCGAAACGATCTATGCGATGAGTCATCTGCCTACCTTTTTACCCAACGCAAAAAGCTTAGCCGAAATGTTTGAAACTCATTTTACATGTAAATATGAAATCAAAACATTTCGCCTCTTTTTTGATGACAATCTTTCAAAATTTCGCTACATCAAAAAAAGTGGCGTTAGTGGTGGGCAAAGAAGGTTAAATGTGACACAAACCAAAGCATTGATTCAAAATTATCCACATGAATATCTTGAATTTGAAGTACTTTTTATTTGGGGTATATCTAAAATATTTCAAAAGGTTAATAAAATATAACCAAAATTTATAAAAATGCCTATAATAAGTGTTTATCCTTAAATGAATAAATTTACTTTCATCGTATTTTTTTATCTAAAATTAGAAAAAAATGGCAAAAAAAGTTTACAAAAATTTACTTTATACCTAAAATATATCCAAATATCTCATAATTTATTACATTTTAAATCACCTAAAATAGGCGTTTATATAGCTTTTTGCATTTTATGATACTTTTTTTTATCTTTTGTAAGTTCTTTCTAAGATAGATGCTTTACAATGGATATACAAAGACGTACTTTTAAACCCAGTTTTAAAGTACGAAACTTAAAGGCAAAAGATAACAAGGAGACGCGATGAAAGTAGAGATCTCGAGAAGGAGATTTCTTCAAGGGAGTGTAGCGATGTCTATCGCTGGCGGAGTGAGCCTTAGTTCCTCTTCCATTATGGCGAGCGCTACATCACCAGCCAAAAAAGTTGGCAATGAAGATAAAAGAGTAGCAACATTATGTGAAATGTGTGTTAATAAATGTGCGGCAATTGCGCATGTACACAATGGAGTCGTTGAAAAACTTGATCCGAACCCACTTTTCCCAAAATCACGTAATATGCTTTGTGCAAGAGGCAATTCAGGTATTCAAGCACTGTATGATCCAGATCGTTTAAAGTATCCGTTAATTCGTGATGGTGAAAAAGGAAGTGGCAAGTTTAAGCGCGTCAGTTGGGACGAAGCATATGCTTACATTAATGAAAAACTCACCAAAATTTTAGATGAAGAGAAAGATAACCGTTCAACCGTAGCTTTTTGTGCGGGAGAAGGTATGGCAGAACATACGTTCCACAGTTTCTTTACGATGTTTGGTTCTTCTCATTTTCTTAACCATGTAAGTCTTTGTCTTGCAACAACCGTTTCAGGGTATTCACTCACCATTGGTGGTTATGGTCAAGCCGACTTGGACAATGCCAAGTATGTCATTATGGCAGGAGCCAATCGTGCGGAAGCCATTGTGACTCCCGATACCATGGATTTTTTCAAACGTACCAAAGGTCGTGGTGCAAAACTCGTAACCGTCGATCCTCGCTTTACCAATACTGCAGCCAAAAGTGACAAATGGCTTGCTATTAATGTTGGAACTGATTTAGCTTTTGTTCTAGCACTCACTTATGTTGCGATCAAAGAAGAGATTTACAATAAAGCGTTTGTTGAAAACTATTTTAATGGTTTTGATGCCTATAAAGAACATATTTTAAGTAATAACTACACTCCTGAATGGGCTGAGAAAATTACAGGTATTAAAGCAGCCGATATTTACCAAGTTGCACGTGATTTTATGGTGAATGCACCTCAATCAATTTACTACCAAGGAAGACGTACGACATGGTCTAAAAATGATTTCCAATTGCGTCGAGCTCAAGCGATCTTTTCAGCACTCGGTGGTGGTGTTGATATTAAAGGTGGTATCTGTTTTGGTAAAAGTTTAGCACTCGCCGAGCATGAAATTCCTTCTCCAATGTATGCACAAGCAAAACCAAGAATTGAAAAAGATGAAGCAGCCGTTGTGGGCGGTTCTGGTTCATGGGTCGCTTTTAGAAACATGGTGTTAGAAAAAAGAAGCCCCTATCCGATTCGTGCACTGTTTAACTACAAACACAATCCAATGCAAAATATGCCAAACAACGCTAAAACAGCAGAGTTTCTTAAAAACTTGGATTTAGTCGTTACGATTGATACGATGCCAAGTGATACCGTGATGCTCAGTGATGTTATCTTACCGGAGTGTACTTACTTAGAGCGAACCGATCCTGTTGTCTCTTTTGGGGGTATTGAGCCTTCTATAGCACAACGCAATAAAGTGGTTGATCCTATGTTTGAGAGTAAGCCGATTATGGAAATTATGCGTGGACTCAGCGCAAAACTTTCAAAACCACTGTTTGAAATCACAAAAAAATACGATGAAGATGTGCAATCATCCATTGAAGATGATGGCGAAGATAAAGTATATGGAGATTTTGATCTTACCAAGCCATTTGCTTCTTCACAAGAAGAGCTGAATGAGCATGCCGTTGCTAAGTATGAAGGTGCCGCAGAAATATTAAAAGAAAAAGGTGTCTTCTATCCTAATATGAATGAATATTTCAAAAAAACAGGTGTGAATGACTATGAATACTATCCTGATGCAAAACGCGCTTATTCTGTAAAGAATAATAAATTTGCTACGCCATCAGGTAAAGTTGAGTGTTCAGTCCCTGCACTTGCTAAAAAAGGTATTGATGCGATGCCTGTATGGAAAAAAGAGTATGAAATGGCTGTTCCTGCTGGTAAATTTAGATTTGTAACCGGTCGCCATGCTCAATTTACACAATCTGGTACATCTAACAATCGCATGTTGCTGAACCTTGTTCCTGAAAATTTTGCATGGATTAACAAACGTACAGCAGAAAAAATGGGTATCAAATTTGGTGATAAAATCGAAGTCGCCAGTAAAGTGGGTAAAACAACGATTAAAGCGTATCCAACCGAGAAAATTGGTCCCGATACACTCTTCTTTATCCATGGATTTGGCAACTACTCTGAAGCATTAACGCGCGCATATCATAATGGTGGTAATGATGCAGCGATTATTGAAGATAGCATTGAGCCAATGCATGGAGCCTCTTGTCTTCATGACACAATTGTAGAAATTAGAAAGGTTTGATTATGGCACGTTATGGAATGGCACTAAATTACAATAATTGTATTAATTGTAAAGCATGTGAAAGTGCATGTAAAGAAGAAAATGGTGTTTTACTCCTACCCGATCATTATCGTATTTGGGTAGGGGTTAAAGAGGCAGAAGGACAATTTCCCAATATCTCTATTGCGTCCCAAACCTATCAACCAAGTCAATGTCAACATTGTGACAATGCACCGTGTCAACAAGTCTGCCCTACGAATGCAACTTATTACAGTAAAGATGGCATGGTTATGGTTGATCCTACTAAATGTATCTTGTGTACGTATTGTATTAATGCGTGCCCTTATGATGCGCGTTATGTGGATAATCGAACCAATACGGTTGATAAATGTACTTTCTGTTCAGATACGAGACTGGCTAATGGTGAAACAACCACAGCATGTCAAGCAACCTGCCCGACAAAAGTAAGAGTATTTGGTGACTTGGATGATCCAAATAGCGAAATTTCACAGTTGCTTGTGAATAAAGAGTATCGTCAAGTGAAGAGTCACTTGGGTACTAAACCAAAACTATTTTATATATTGTAGGAGTTTATGATGCAAACAATTTCTTTGAAAAAACTCTTTTATTTTGAAAAAACACCACTCAATTTAGTGATGGCATTTACAACTGTCGCACTTCTTGCAGCTTTTGCTGCAGGTGCGGTTGCCTACATTTTGCATGGACATCATGTATATAATGTAACAAGACAACATCCATGGGGTTTACTAATTGCGATGTATGTTTTCTTTGTTGTATCCAGTACGGGTCTTTGTATTATCTCTTCAATTGGGCATGTTTTTGGCATTCCAGAGTTTCAACAAATTGGTAAGCGTGCCATTGCGGGTGCCATTATCACGATTAGTTCAGGTTTCGCCGTTATTGGCTTAGAAATTGGTCACCCAATGACGATGTTGATTTACAACGTCTTAACACCAGGGCTTACCTCTGCTATTTGGTGGATGGGAACCTTGTATGGTCTTTACCTTACGTTTATCTGTTTAGAATTTTTCTTTTTAGCGATTAAAGTCAATCATACGTTTTCTAAAATCTTTGGTATTTGCGGTCTTTTAGTCGGTCTTGCAGCACACTCAAATCTTGGTGCCGTTTTTGGATTTTTGATCTCACGTCCATCTGCCAATGGTGTATTTTATCCTGTCTATTTCATTCTTTCAGCAATGATCACAGGATGTTATTTGGTTTTCTTAATGTATGGTTTTAGATATAAAATGAATTTCCCTGAAAAAGTAAGTGTAATGCTTGTCAAACTTGCAAAAATTTTAGGCATGCTTTTAGCGGTACTTATCTTCTTTGAAGCATGGAAAATTATAACAGCACTTTATGGAGATATGCCAGAGCGTGCAGAAACTATTTTACATGCGACGAAAAGCCCCACTTTTTGGTTCGGTGAGTTAATTTTAGGCATGTTGATACCATTTACGATTATTTTGGTCAGTAATGCCAAGGCAATTAAAGCAACCGTATATGCCTCTATATCAGGCATGGTGGGTATTTTCTTTATGCGTTATGATTTGGTTCATGACACATTGCTCTATCCTATGACAACACTCAAACGTGCAGAATACCAACTAGCACCTACCTTTGTAAATTATTTTCCTTCTGCAGCAGAGTTTGCAATAGGATTTGGTGGCATTGGCTTAGCGTTATTTATGTATTATCTTGCAGATAAAGTATTTAATCTTGATGATACTGAAAGTGCACATCATTAAATTATAGTTTTTTCATCTTTTGGGGGAAATATTTTCCCCCATACCTCGCTTTTAAAATCTTCTTTGACTCCACGTTTGAATTATCAAAAATCATATGCTACTCTTGGTAAAAAATAGTTTTTTTGTTAAACTTTTTTTAAATGTCTAATTCTTTTTAAGTAATAAAATATAATTTTTATTATATTTTATTTATATAATTATTAGGTCTATAGCTTTTTGGTGTCACAATAGTGATTAATAACGTTTTAGTGCTCAAGAAATATTTTTAAGAATTGAGTCTAACAATGTACAACTATGAAAAAGGAAATAAGATGAAATTACGCATAATTAGTTCAAGCATTGTTGTTATAGGTTTGCTACTTGGCGGATGTAGCACACATCCAGAAGCAAGCACCCCGAGTGCAAAAGTATTAACTGAACCAACAGCACATGTCAAAGAGTTGATTGAAAAGTATAAACTTGAAAATGTAGATTATGCTTACGTTAAAATAGCTATAGGTAATGGAACAAGAGATGGTGCCAAAGCACTCTTGATTGACGCTCGTCCCCATCCAAAATATTTAGCAAGTACGATTCCTTCAAGCTTGAATATTCCCGATACGCAAATTGATCAATATATTGGTCAATTAGATAAAGTGGCTAAAGATAAAGAAATTATTGTCTATTGTGGTGGATGGGAGTGTGAAAAAAGCCCAATCGTTGCAGGCTATCTGAAAGAACAAGGCTTTACTAATGTTAAATTGTACCAAGCGGGTGAACCTGAATGGATTACTAAAAACTATCCAGAAATAGGCTTGCCAGCAGCTCAAGCCATTTTCAAAAATAACAGTGCTCTTTTTATGGATGCACGTCCTTATGCAAAATATATGGCAGGAACAATACCAGGTTCAATGTATATGAGCGATGAAGAGCTTGATAAACTAAAAGGTCGATTGCCTGTAGATAAAACAACCCCTATCGTAAGCTTTTGCGAAGGCTATTCATGTGCTAAATCACATAATTTAGCTAAAAAACTTCAAGAATTTGGCTATCAAAAAATCAGTGTCTACGCTGGTGGGTACCCTGAATGGAAAGAAGCAGGGTTGCAAACCACAGCGGGTGGTGCTAAAAAAGTAGAAGTAGCAACGACGCCTAAAAAAGATGCTTTTGTGGACGGTATCAAATTAGGTGAAGATGAGGGTACTGTGGATGGAGAATGGTATAAAGCGCTTATTATGAGTGATAAAATTCCTGCGAATGTAGCTGTAATAGATGTTAGAACACCTGGTGAGTTTGCTAATGGGCATATTAAAGGGGCTATCAATATTGAAGCAGGGAAAATGAGTGCAACGGAATTTGCAGCCAAGCTTCCTAAAGGTAAAGTGGTGATTATGAACTGCTCAGCAGGTGGAAGATCTATGGAAGCGTTCTTAAAACTTAAAAATACAAAAATTGATGTTAGTAAAATATTTTACTTTGATGCCAATATTAAATGTGATAAAAGTGGTAAATGTGAGATCAAGGTCAATGAACCTTTAGGTTAAAATATTTTACATGTAAATAAAAAAAAGGGGCAGAGGAATTAAATTCTCTCGCCCCTTTTGTATATTTGAATAAAAGCCTATTCGTCGCGTGATCCAAAAATTCCTAGAATTTGAAGTAAAGAGATAAAGAGATTTAAAAAATCTAAATACAATGCAATAGCGCCTTCAATAGGTGTCTCATAAGCACCTTTAATAATGTTTTGTGTATCATAAAGAATAAATGCACTAAACAAGATAGAGCTAATGCTAGCAATAGCTAGTTGTAAAATTGGGCTATGAAAAAAGATATTAATAATACCCGCAACCACAATTACAATCAATGTAATAAATAACATCTTACCCATTGCAGAAAAATCTCTTGTGGTATTCATCGCAAATACAGAAAGACCGCCAAAAGCAACTGTTGTTAAAATGAAGGCATTAGCCACAATACTAGCACCCCCTGGCATTCCCAATGTATGTGATAGCAAAGGGACGAGTGTTAATCCACTGATAAATGTAAAACCAAAAAGCAAAATCATATTGAGCCCAGCTTTCTTTTTAGCAGCAAAAAGTCCAAATAAGAAGACAAACTCTAAAATGACAAGGCCTAAATACCAAGAAGAGATAGTTTTTGCCATACCAATTCCAACATATGAGCCAGCACTTGCCGCAAGTAATGATGCTGCAAACAGTTGATAGGTCTGTTTAATAAAAACTCCCATAGAGCTTTCATTGACCTTTGTCTGCTCGTAGGTACTCTCTTGAGCATTGTGTTGTATGTAGTTTCTGTCATACAGTCCCATGTAATTCTCCTTCAAAAGACGTAAAATCAAATCGCATTTTATCAAATTAATAAGATGAAATGCAATTTGTGGATTGTCTATTATATGGAAAGAGAGTAAACGAAAAATTAATCAACTTGAGAGGAATAAAAAAACTAATCTGAACCTGTATATGTTTAATGTCTTTGTAAGGTGTAAGGATATATAATTTCGTCCTCGTTTGAGAAAGCGGGGTTAAAGAGAAGTACCCAAAGTAGGGGATAAGCTTCACGTTCATTACCATTTTAACAATGTCAAATTCAATCTTTGAAATCTAAATAAGCGACCTTAGTCAGTGACGCGAAAAAAGAGATTATCAACTCTTTATTAAAAAAAGAGATACTTTAAGTCAAATGAAGAACACTTCATAAAAATTTTATGGAGAGTTTGATCCTGGCTCAGAGTGAACGCTGGCGGCGTGCTTAACACATGCAAGTCGAACGGATGAAATAAGCTTGCTTATTTCGTTAGTGGCGCACGGGTGAGTAATGTATAGCTAACCTGCCCTTTAGTGGGGGACAACAGTTGGAAACGGCTGCTAATACCCCATACTCCTTCTTATCATAAGGTAAGTTGGGAAAGATTTATTGCTAAAGGATGGGGCTTTATGGTATCAGTTAGTTGGTGGGGTAATGGCCTACCAAGACTATGACGCCTACCTGGTCTGAGAGGATGATCAGGCACACTGGAACTGAGACACGGTCCAGACTCCTACGGGAGGCAGCAGTGGGGAATATTGCACAATGGAGGAAACTCTGATGCAGCAACGCCGCGTGGAGGATGACGCATTTCGGTGTGTAAACTCCTTTTATAAGGGAAGATAATGACGGTACCTTATGAATAAGCACCGGCTAACTCCGTGCCAGCAGCCGCGGTAATACGGAGGGTGCAAGCGTTACTCGGAATCACTGGGCGTAAAGGATGCGTAGGCTGGAAATCAAGTCGAGAGTGAAATCCAACGGCTTAACCGTTGAACTGCTCTCGAAACTGGTCACCTAGAATATGGGAGAGGTAGATGGAATTGGTGGTGTAGGGGTAAAATCCGTAGATATCACCAGGAATACCGATTGCGAAGGCGATCTACTGGAACATTATTGACGCTGAGGCATGAAAGCGTGGGGAGCAAACAGGATTAGATACCCTGGTAGTCCACGCCCTAAACGATGCACACTAGTTGTTGCGATGCTAGTCATTGCAGTAATGCACTTAACAGATTAAGTGTGCCGCCTGGGGAGTACGGTCGCAAGATTAAAACTCAAAGGAATAGACGGGGACCCGCACAAGCGGTGGAGCATGTGGTTTAATTCGAAGATACACGAAGAACCTTACCTGGCCTTGATATCCTAAGAATCCTGTAGAGATACGGGAGTGCTAGTTTACTAGAACTTAGAGACAGGTGCTGCACGGCTGTCGTCAGCTCGTGTCGTGAGATGTTGGGTTAAGTCCCGCAACGAGCGCAACCCTCGTGATTAGTTGCTAACAGTTCGGCTGAGCACTCTAATCAGACTGCCTTCGTAAGGAGGAGGAAGGTGAGGACGACGTCAAGTCATCATGGCCCTTATGGCCAGGGCTACACACGTGCTACAATGGCTAGGACAAAGAGACGCGATACTGCGAAGTGGAGCAAATCTTAAAACCTAGTCTCAGTTCGGATTGGAGTCTGCAACTCGACTCCATGAAGCTGGAATCGCTAGTAATCGTAGATCAGATATGCTACGGTGAATACGTTCCCGGGTCTTGTACTCACCGCCCGTCACACCATGGGAGTTGAATTCACCCGAAGCCGGAATACTAAACTAGTTACCGACCACGGTGGGTTCAGCGACTGGGGTGAAGTCGTAACAAGGTAACCGTAGGAGAACCTGCGGTTGGATCACCTCCTTTCTAGAGTATAGGGGCACTATCTCACAATGGTGCTCCGGCGAGAACTGCTAAGGAAGCTTATTTAGTTTTGAGAGATTGAATGAAAGAGGGGCTTATAGCTCAGGTGGTTAGAGCGTACCCCTGATAAGGGTAAGGTCAGAGGTTCGAGTCCTCTTAAGCCCACCATGACTTGTTCTTTTTCGCATAGCCTGTGTTAGTTTTTTAAATGGTTTAGTCACGTACTTAATGTACGCTCCTGCACCATTTAAAAAACTGCCTTGTCTCTGCAGAAAATAACTGCGTCATCAGGCCAGCCATGGGGAATTAGCTCAGCTGGGAGAGCGCCTGCTTTGCACGCAGGAGGTCAGCGGTTCGATCCCGCTATTCTCCACCATTTTATCAAAAATGGTGAAAGATTGTATCAAGACATTGTTAGTGAAAATGAGGACACAACGTCTAATATAAGAACAATTGTGGTTGTTTTTATATTAGACTTTTTAGTCTAAATGTTATTTAATTTATTATTGTCAAAGTCAACAAAACGCAAAAAAACAATTTACAACTTGTTAGATGGTTTACATTTAATAAGGGAGTGAAATGTGCATTAGAATACGAATAGGTAAGCTATTAAGAGCGAATGGTGGATGCCTAGGCTGTAAGAGGCGATGAAGGACGTACTAGACTGCGATAAGTTGCGGGGAGCTGTCAAGAAGCTTTGATCCGCAAATTTCCGAATGGGGCAACCCAACTGACAGGAATGTCAGTTACCCTGCGGGGAGCGAACCTGGTGAAGTGAAACATCTCAGTAGCCAGAGGAAGAGAAATCAAATAGAGATTCCGATAGTAGCGGCGAGCGAACTTGGAAGAGGGCAAACCAGATGCTTGCATCTGGGGTTGTAGGACTGCGTTATAGAATGATGATAGGTAGTAGAGTAACCTGGAAAGGTTAACCATAGCGGGTGATAGTCCCATATACGAAATCTAGATTCATCTTAGCAGTATCCTGAGTAGGGCGGAACACGTGGTATTCTGTCTGAAGCCGGGAGGACCACCTCCCAACCCTAAATACTACTTACAGACCGATAGTGAACCAGTACCGTGAGGGAAAGGTGAAAAGAACCCCAGTGAGGGGAGTGAAATAGAACCTGAAACCATTTGCTTACAATCATTCAGAGCCCTATGATTTATCAGGGTGATGGACTGCCTTTTGCATAATGAGCCTGCGAGTTGTGGTATCTGGCGAGGTTAAGAAAACTCGGAGCCGTAGCGAAAGCGAGTCTTAATAGGGCGAATTAGTCAGATGCTGCAGACCCGAAGCGAAGTGATCTATCCATGAGCAGGTTGAAGCTGGTGTAAGAGCTAGTGGAGGACCGAACTCATTGACGTTGAAAAGTCTCGGGATGACTTGTGGATAGGGGTGAAAGGCCAATCAAACTTCGTGATAGCTGGTTCTCTCCGAAATATATTTAGGTATAGCGTCATGTTGTAGTATACGGGGGTAGAGCACTGATTGGGCTAGGGCCTATACCAAGGTACCAAACCCTGTCAAACTCCGAATACCGTATATGTAATCATGGCAGTCAGGCGGCGGGTGATAAAATGCGTCGTCAAGAGGGGAACAACCCAGACTACCAGCTAAGGTCCCAAAGTGATAACTCAGTGGAAAACGATGTGGAGTTGCTCAAACAACCAGGAGGTTGGCTTAGAAGCAGCCATCCTTTAAAGAAAGCGTAACAGCTCACTGGTCTAGCGATTCTGCGCGGAAAATATAACGGGGCTAAAGTTATCCACCGAAGCTGTAGATTCTATTTTTAATAGAGTGGTAGGAGAGCGTTCTAGTCAGCATTGAAGGTGTACCGGTAAGGAGCGCTGGAGCGGCTAGAAGTGAGTATGCAGGCATGAGTAGCGATAAAACAGGTGAGAATCCTGTTCGCCGAAAACCCAAGGTTTCCTACGCGATGTTCGTCATCGTAGGGTTAGTCGGGACCTAAGTCGAGTCCGAAAGGGGTAGACGATGGAAAGTTGGTTAATATTCCAACACCAATTATAGAGCGCGATGGAAGGACGCTTAGGGCTAAACGAGGCAACTGATGGAATAGTTGTTCGAAGGGTGTAGATTGAGATACAGGCAAATCCGTATTTCTTTATTCGAGACCTGACAGGCACTTGATGCTCTTCGGAGTGGATGGTGAATCGTTGATGCCGTCGAGCCAAGAAAAGTTTCTAAGTATATCTGTAATTGCTCGTACCGTAAACCGACACAGGTGGGTGAGATGAGTATTCTAAGGCGCGTGGAAGAAACCTGGTTAAGGAACTCTGCAAAATAGCACCGTATCTTCGGTATAAGGTGTGCCTCCTTCTGTATATGGACTTGCTCCAAAAAGCGGAAAAGGTTGCAACAAAGAGTCCCTCCCGACTGTTTACCAAAAACACAGCACTCTGCTAACTCGTAAGAGGATGTATAGGGTGTGACGCCTGCCCGGTGCTGGAAGGTTAATTGATGTGGTTAGCGCAAGCGAAGCCATTGATCGAAGCCCCAGTAAACGGCGGCCGTAACTATAACGGTCCTAAGGTAGCGAAATTCCTTGTCGATTAAATATCGACCTGCATGAATGGCGTAACGAGATGGGAGCTGTCTCGACCAGGAATCCAGTGAAATTGTAGTGGAGGTGAAAATTCCTCCTACCCGCGGCAAGACGGAAAGACCCCGTGGACCTTTACTATAGCTTGACACTGCTGTTGGGATAAAGATGTGCAGGATAGGTGGGAGGCTTTGAGAGTATGACGCCAGTTGTACTTGAGCCATTGTTGAGATACCACTCTTCTTTATTCTGATAGCTAACTGGGACATATTATCTATGTTCAGGACAATGTCTGGTGGGTAGTTTGACTGGGGCGGTCGCCTCCTAAAAAGTAACGGAGGCTTACAAAGGTTGGCTCAGAACGGTTGGAAATCGTTCGCAGAGTATAATGGTACAAGCCAGCTTGACTGTGAGACATACACGTCGAGCAGAGACGAAAGTCGGTCATAGTGATCCGGTGGTTCTGTGTGGAAGGGCCATCGCTCAAAGGATAAAAGGTACCCCGGGGATAACAGGCTGATCTCCCCCAAGAGCTCACATCGACGGGGAGGTTTGGCACCTCGATGTCGGCTCATCGCATCCTGGGGCTGGAGCAGGTCCCAAGGGTATGGCTGTTCGCCATTTAAAGCGGTACGCGAGCTGGGTTCAGAACGTCGTGAGACAGTTCGGTCCCTATCTGCCGTGGGCGTAGGAAAGTTGAGGAGAGTTAACCCTAGTACGAGAGGACCGGGTTGAACGAACCACTGGTGTACGGGTTGTTCTGCCAAGAGCATCGCCCGGTAGCTATGTTCGGATGTGATAACCGCTGAAAGCATCTAAGCGGGAAGCCAACTCCAAGATTAACTTTCCCTGAAGACCTCATGAAGACTACATGTTTGATAGGCTGGGTGTGTAATGGGTGAGAGCCCTTTAGCTGACCAGTACTAATAGGTCGTTTGGCTTACATATTATTACGTATGATAATGCTATTTCACTTCCTTATTAAGTGTAAAGCGCTTTGTTGACTAGACAATACTAAAATCACCTGAAGAATGGTGAATTAAGCCTATTTCGTTATAATACGACATAGATTTAATTCACGATTCTGGTGGCTATAGAGAAGAGGAAACGCCCTGTCCCATTTCGAACCAGGAAGCTAAGCTCTTCATCGCCGATAATACTTTCCCTTACTGGGATGGAAACGTAGGTCGCTGCCAGTTCGTGATTCTTTCTTTTACAACATACCTTTTATCTCGTCTTATTCAAAGGCGCTTTCCTCTGATTATTCTCAATACAAAGCTTCATCATTATTTGATCATAAATCATCATATGATCTCTTCTTCACTTTATACACCTCTTTATCTCTCTTGGTATTCTGCTGCCCTTGTTAAATAAAATTTTGTAAGCTCATTATTTAAATATCATTTATTTTTATTATAATTATTATTAAATATATACAGTTTTATTTTTTCAATTATCTTTTAGACTCTTTGCGTTACTATGAGCGTTCAACTTAAATTATAAGGATATAACATGAAAAAAGTCTTCGGTTTACTTGTTTCAGCATTCTTGGTATTGGGGTTAATGAGTACATCTGCATTTGCAGATGCAGCAAAAGGACAAAAGTACTATCTTAAGTATATGAAAGATGGTTCAGGAATGAATGGTGCGAAATTCGCAACACAACACACTCAAGCAGAGTGGAAAGCACTTTTTGATGGTAAAGCAGAAAAATTTGTTGCTGAGTATTCAAAAAAATATCCAGGGTTAGATGGCTTTCTAAAAGGCGATAAATTTGAGAAATTTATGCCAGATATTAGAGATTTCTGTATTGAGTTTGCAAGCGATAGCGGCAACGTTCCGTCTTGTTAATTCTTTCTAAAATATTTTACGCTTTTCAGATAAATAATAAAATTATCTGAAAAGCAATTATTAAAGTTAAATAATATTTACTTAAATAGTGCTACTATTCAGCTTTAAACCTCATTTTTTAAGAAAAATAAAAATAATATTTACTTATTTCTTCTAATAATTAACTTTTTAAATTAAAATTTATTTTACTTTTGTTATGATGACTCCATATTTAAATTTTGGAAAGGAGAAATGATGAAAAAAGTCTTCGGTTTACTTGTTTCAGCATTCTTGGTATTGGGGTTAATGAGTACATCTGCATTTGCAGATGCAGCAAAAGGACAAAAGTACTATCTTAAGTATATGAAAGATGGTTCAGGAATGAATGGTGCGAAATTCGCAACACAACACACTCAAGCAGAGTGGAAAGCACTTTTTGATGGTAAAGCAGAAAAATTTGTTGCTGAGTATGGCAAAAAGTATCCAGGATTGGATGGATTTCTAAAAGGCGATAAATTTGAGAAATTTATGCCAGATATTAGAGATTTCTGTGTTGAGTTTGCAAGCGATAGCGGCAACGTTCCGTCTTGCTAGTTGTGTAAAATAATTATTACTTAAAAAGGTAAAAAAAAAATGAAGAAATTTATTGCTCCATTGCTCATAGGAGCTGCATTATCATCTTCAGCATTTGCTGCTGATGATTCACTCAAGCAAGAAGTAGAGGCGCTTAAAGCGCAAATGGCAGAGCTAAAAGATGCTCAATCAAAAATCAATGTAGATGCACTTCGAGCTCAAGTTTCTGAGATCAAAGCACATGATGCAGGTGATAATATTAAATGGAATGTTGATTTTAGAACAGCATATGATTACGTAGATTACAAAATTCAAGGTGCCGATAAACAAGACAACGGTGTTTGGACCAATAAACTTATTCTTGGTATGGGCGCACAGCCAGCTGACAATTTAGTATTCAAGGGATCTTTGGCAGCATATAAAGCATTTGGTCAAACTAATATAAGTAGTACTAGTTATTTTCAAACATTTGATTGGTATGATTCTCAAAAACCGAATGATTCAAATATTCGTTTAAGAGAAGCTTATTTCTTATATACTGGTGATATGGGTGATGTACATTATAGCGCTTCATTTGGTCGTCGCCCATCTGTTGATGGTTTCTTGGCAAATCTAAGAAATGATAATGAAAACCCTGCTTCACCAATTAGCCATAATATCAATATGGAATTTGATGGTGCTAGCTTTAAATTTGACTTCGATAAAGTTACTGGTATCTCAGGTCTTTATGCCAAATTATGTTTAGGTCGAGGATTCTCAAATACGACTGGGGCATATTCAATGAATATGAGTAGCATGGGCTTTAATCCAGGGTATGTTAATGATGATCAAACCCCTAATATGGATTTAGCTGGTTTAATTGTTCAATTCTTTGACAATGGTCAGTATAAGTTAATGGGTAATTACCTTGTTGCAAAAAATATGATGGATATGAATGTTCAGGGTATAGCTATGACACCAGTTTATACTAGTAGCGGATTGACGTATGTTCAAAAACCATATTTTAATTTTGCAGATGTTGGTGATATGACTGGAGGTACTTTATCATTACAAGTTAATGGTATTGGTGACGGCATTAGTGATTTCTTGGATGATAGTATTTTCTTCCTCTCTTATGCATTTAGCAAGACAGATCCAAATAATAATCAATTGGGTGCTATATCTTCTTCTGGATTAGTTTCTATGGCTGGTATGCTTGGTTCTTCAGATAAAGAATTTGGTTCTTCAATTTATACAGGTGTTCAAGTTCCAGGTATTATGAAAGGTCAAAGACTTGGTCTTGAGTATAATCATGGTAGCAAATACTGGAGAAGCTTTACCTATGGTGAGGATACTTTAGCAGGATCTAAACTTGCAGCACGTGGTAATGCCTATGAGCTCTACTATATTATGCCAGTTGTCGGTAAAAACTTGACAGCACAACTTAGCTATGTTTATATCGATTATGCTTATACTGGTAGTGATACTTTCTTTGGTTGGACAGGTACTCCAATGGATGTTGATTCAACACCAGGGGCAGTTAAAACAGCTCAAGATTTACGATTGTCTTTAAGATACAGATATTAATCTAATCTTCCTAGAGAGGTCTTATGGCCTCTCTTTTTTTATTCGTCATAAACTTCTAGATATCTTTTCTCACTCTATCACTGTCATCTATCGTAGATCAAAAAGTCAAAAAACAGTAAAAATATGCTAGTCTATTACAAGATCGAATCAAGGAGTGAGCATGCGATATATCATGATGACTTTAGTGTTGCTTGTCTTTATAGGGTGTTCAAAGCTGAGCAAAGAAAATTATGACAAGATTCAAGTGGGCATGAGTTACACTCAAGTAACCGATATTTTAGGAAAAGCAACTAAATGTGACTCGCTTGCAGGTATGAGTGACTGTACTTGGGGTGATGAAAAACAGTATATTAAAGTGAAAATGGTTGCAGATAAAGTGATGTTTATGCATTCGCAAGGCATTGAGTAATTAACAAAGGATTAACATAGATCATCTATACTTCCAAACGAAATTAAGGAGTTATAGATGAACGTTATCCCTAGAAATATATTAAGTGCGTTATTAACGGTTATGTTTGTAGTTGTTTCCATTACGGGTGTCATGATGTATTTCAAAATTCGTATGCTCTCCAGTGAGGCACTACATATTTGGTTGGGTTTTGCCTTTGTGGCTATTTCTTGTGTGCATTTGCTCAAAAATTGGAATGGATTTATCACTTACTTTAAAAAACGCTCTACGCTAGTCTCTATCTTTTTCGGATTCTTCATTATTGCTGTATTTATCATTACACCGTTATTGAACCCACAAGAAAAAGGCATTAATCCAAAAAGTAAAATTATTGGGACGATGATGAATGCACCACTTTCCAAAGTAGCGACCTTTGTGGATTTAGATGAAGCGATGATGGTGAAAGTATTGGCAGATAAGCAGATTATTGCATCTAGTAAGCAATCTGTTTCAGAAATTGCAAAAGCTAATGGTAAAACAAACGATGATATTCTCAATATCGTTTTTACAGCGCCTAACGTACCAGAATAGATCTTTACATGTAAAGATTTTTCCTTACATGTAAAGCTAAAATAAGGACTATTTGTCCTCTTTTTTCATGGCTTCTTTAGCCCCTTTTACGGCACCATCCATCATATTTTTTGCTACTTCCCAAGCACGAAATCCTAATTTTTTCGCTTCTTGTGCAACTTGTTTGGCTGTATCGTTTTCAAATTCAAATTGTTTAAATGATTCCACTTTTGCAGAAGCTTTTTTCTCTAATTCATTGACATCTTTTTTGAGTGATTCGAGTTTTTTCTCAGCTTTGTCTTTAAAGGTTTTTTCAAAGACTGAAGCTTCGGCCTTCAGTTGTTCTATACGCTCACCAATGACCTCTTTGGCATCATTAGCGGCTCGTTTAATTTTGACAGTTGAACTCGTCATCTCTTTGATCATCTCTTTAACAAGACTAGCTGAGATACCTTCACTCTGAGAAGCAAGAACCTCTAAGAGAGCGATAAACTGTTCGTCAATGCGCACAAGGTCTTTACGAAGTTCTGAAAGATCTGTTTCAAGGAGTCCTTCCATTGCATCTGTTGGTGCGTATTTAAGATCATTTTTAAACTTCTCAATCGCTTTCGTGATACCTTCTCTTACACCATTGATAGAGCCGTCTAAAATATCTTTGGCATGTCCTAAGTCTTCATCTGCAATTTCAATACTCGCGCCAATAATTGTACTGGAGATATTGATCATGCGCTGTTTTGTAAAATCACCTTCATGAATGGTCTGAAATGTAAGATTTTTAGTGATTTCATGAATCGTATCTGCAATATCACTGCCCTTCTCAAGAGTAGTTAATAGTGCCTCTGCCGTTGTCTCTTTTAAAATTCCGAGCATTTCAATTCCACGAAGTTTCGTGTCATGTACTGCTGTCAAGGCATTTTGTTGTGTTTCAGGCTGTATCGATACGATATGTGCTTCTATGGTGTTAAAAGTATCTGCAAGTGTTGCGCGAATTTGCTGTTTTTGTGTATAAATGCTTTTTTCTAGCTGCTCTTTTTCATAAATACTTTTATATAAAAATGCCTCTTTCTCATGAGTGGTTGCTTTTAAAAGACCATCGATGACACTACTAATAGCACGAGATGTTTTGAGTCCCTCATCGTGTAGTGCTTTACAATAGAGCTCAAATAGCTCTCCTATACGATTGTTGATATTGACTTCGTCTTTCAGGCGTTGGATTTTTTTACGTGAAAGTTCAAAAGTAAGCTCGCTGATGAGTTTATAAAGATCGGCATGCTCTTTATTCTCTTTGAGCGTGGCTAAAAAAATAGTGTAAGTGGATTCCATGGTAACCTCTCTTTTATAGTACGAATTTTATACGTTGATGTGCTTTGAGCATTTGAAAAAGCATTTTACGATCGTCAGCATTATGGACAAGTATGCGTAGGGTATAACTGGCGTAATTGCCTTTGGTACTATTTTGTGATTTTCGAATTTCATGTATACGATCTTCGAGTATCTCCTGTACTAAGGTTGTGACATTATGTTCAGAACTTAGAACCAATTTATATTCCCAATGACAAGGATAATCAAGCTGAAGTTCGGGTGTAGTTTCCACTTTTCCCTCCACTTTTGGATTCAAGGCGAATATCATTCAGTACCATTGATTTATCAATGGCTTTAGACATATCATAAATAGTTAGAAGACCAATACTGACTCCTGTAAGCGCTTCCATCTCGACGCCTGTTTGCCCTTTGAGTTTTGCTGTGACTGTTAGTTTAAATCCTGGAAGTTTTGGAAGTTCTTCAACATCACAGTTTACAGAAGTAAGCATCAATGGGTGGCACATAGGAATAAGATCACTGGTTTTTTTCGTTCCCATAATGGCCGCAATAACAGCCGTTTGAAGAACGGGTCCCTTCTTTGTTTGCTGTGAAATAATCATATCAAATGCGATTTGACTCATTGTAATTGTGCCACTGGCAACTGCAACTCTAAAACTCTCTACTTTGTCGCTAACATCGACCATTTTCGGTCGATCTTTTTCATCTAAATGGGTTAGTTTCATCCGCCCCTCTTTATTTTTGATAGAGCTTTGTAAAAACTCTTGAAAACGTGCATTTAAATTTCTCGCATTCGCAAGAAGTTTGATCTATTATAACACCATTTCTCTTAAGAGAGTGTGTGATAAGAGTGTGTCATTTCTTCTCATTGTTCGTAAAAACAATCGCCTCTCTGCTTAGAAATCTTGATTTTATGCTACAATGATTTTGCAAAGTCGTTCAGTGTTATCTTAAGGTTAACGAAAGTTACGGGCACAAGGTAACGTGAATGATCCAAAAATGAGGAGTACGGTAAATGAATATTTACGTGGGCAATGTAAAGTATGAGATGACGGGAGAACAACTTCAAGAGATGTTTTCAGCGTATGGTGAAGTATCAAGTGCAAGAATCATCAGTGATAGAGAGACTGGACGATCAAAAGGTTTCGGTTTTGTTTAAATGCCAAATGATTCAGAAGCAAAAGCTGCTATCGAAGCAACAAATGAAAAAGAGATCGGCGGAAGAACTTTAAAAGTTAATGAAGCTAGACCTAGAGAAGAGCGTCCAAGAAGATCTCCTAGAGATTTTAACTAACGCTTACATGTAAAGAAACCCCACATCGTTTTGGTGGAGTTTCTTTTACGTTTAGTTATCGAGAAAGGGCAAAACCTAGACCAATACGATTACTTCGTTTATCATAGTCGATAAGACTCTCCGCGTAACCACTATACAGTTGCACATATCCAAATAAATCTTTTTCCCAAAGTGGGAATGTCCAATCCCCTTGTACAGCACCTTTATTGTTTTCTGAACGTAGATTGTTTCTTATAAGTAATTTAAAGGTTTGTGCTTTCCATGGGTACGTCAGTTCGAGATCAGCATAACCTAGATAGTCCTCTATATTTGGGTTATCATCTGTTGCACTGTTCTCTGGAATACGATACCAAATACGTGGAGCAATGACAAGCCCACCCGCTTGCAAAAATGTTTTAGCATACAAGCGGTTCCAAGAGCGTGATTTTTCACCGCCTTGACCATTGGATTCATGCAAAATACCAAATTGATACGCTTTAATAAAGCTGTCTTGATCAAAGTGAGGCATAATCATGAAGAGCTCAGGTTGGTAGTTTGTTTCACGAAATGGAGCTGATTCTGCGGCTGTTTGCCACCATGATGTTTGGGTATACGCAACAACAAAACTTTCATGTAGGCCTAAAAGGTTATCCGATAATCCCTTTTGGAAACTCACTTGGAACTTTGTTTCTTGATGATCCCTATTGTCATGGCTAACAGCATCGTACGTAATTGGTAAAAGATAATTCATCTTATACGGAGCAATATCGAAGCTTTGCGTTACCATTTGTTGCACTGAATTTTTGGTCTCTTCATCGTCTTTGTATGGCGTTAAAAATGAGCTATACACGGTTTCTTTACGCTCAATTTTTTGAAGTTGTTCTGTTAAACCACTTTCAAGTGCTTTATTTTGTGTTGTTTTTGTTTCCAAACTTAAAATAGCAGCTTGTTTATACCACAACAATGAACGATCAGATTCGTGCTGAGCTTCATAGTATTTAGCCAATTCATAAGCAGCGTGTGCATCACCATGCGTTGCCTTTTCCTCCAGAACACTGGTGTCGCTCGCCAAAAGTGCCCAAGGAATTTGTGCTACAATAGCACAGAGAAGTATTTTTTTCACTCTTTACCTTTCAAAAGATGAAATTATAACGCAATAATAATGGATATGAAAATGAATCGTGTACAAAAAGGAAACATTGCAGGGATGATTGCCATATTGTTATGGGCAACATTAGCACTTTTTACAGTGTTTACCAACCCTATTCCTCCTTTTGAATTGACGTGTATTGCATTTAGTATTGCTTTTACACTGGGGCTTCTTTTATGGATTAAGGAGGGGAAAGGGATTATTGTTCATCTTAAATTGCCATGGAAAGTTTGGTTACTAGGTATTTACGGTCTCTTTGGCTATCACTTCTTCTATTTTTTAGCCCTCAAAAGCGCTCCCGCTTTGGAAGCTAACCTGATTAATTATCTTTGGCCTTTACTCATTGTACTTCTTAGTAGTTTCTTGCCCAGTGAAAAATTGAGATGGTTTCACTTTATGGGAGCATTTTTAGGTTTCTTTGGAGCCTTTATGCTCTTAGGTTTTGATAAAGAGATTGCTTTTTCCTCTCAACATGCACAAGGTTACATGTATGCACTTTTTTGTGCATTTATTTGGAGCAGTTACTCTGTCCTCTCCCGCTATTTTGGCGCTATTCCTACACTTTCCGTTGGCGGTTTTTGTGGCGCAAGTGCACTGCTCTCACTTGTGGCGCATCTCGTGTTTGAGAGGACCTATATTCCCAATACACAAGAGTTGTTAGCGGCAATTGGATTGGGACTTGGACCGGTTGGTATTGCTTTTTTCGTATGGGATTATGGGATGAAACAAGGAGATATCAAGCTGATAGGCTCTCTCTCGTACGCAACGCCGCTACTTTCAACGTTGATGCTTGTTCTCTTTGGACGATCAGCTCCAAACAGTGCAATTTGGATTGCCTGTGTTTTGATCGTCCTTGGCTCCATTGTCTCGTCATTCTCTTTTTTTGAGGGAATGTGGCAAAAAATTAGTACTCGTAATCGACCACTTTAGAGACAGCATTGAGTGATTTGATGAAATGAATGACTTCCAAATGAATAGGATGTGTTGCATAGGTTTGTAAGTCTTCTTTCGTTTCAAAATCGCTAATCAGGGCAATATCAAACGCACGCTCTTCGGGTGAGAAATTGATACCTACTTCAAGATGTTTGACAAAAGCAAGCTTGCCTTGCATACTCATGATGCGGTCTTTTACCGCTTGTTTATTGGCTTCAGAATTATCGGGTAGCTTGAAAAATACAATATGTTTAACCATCTTTTCTCCTTAATTTTAGAATAATTATAGCGCATTCGTATGTCAAAAAGATGATGGTATTGAGTGTGACATTTAACACTAATTTAATACTTTGGGAATAAACTCAACAATATTATTTAAAAGGAGAAAGGTATGCAAAAGAGCATATGGGCACTGTTTTTCGCAGTCATTATAGCATTGGGATTGCATGCAGAAGAGTTCAACAAGATGGCAATAGGTGAGCCTGAGTTATTACAAAAAGGGGATGAAAAAGCGTATTGTCCCGTTTGTGGCATGAGCTTGAAAATGTTCTACAAAACATCCCATAGCGTTATCTTAAAAGATGGTACGGCAAAACAATACTGTTCCATGCGCTGTTTAGCTGCAGATTGGAAGTCCATTGAGCCTCAAGTCAAGCAAATTGTTGTTACCGATGTCAAAAGTGAAAAGCTGATCGATGTCAAAAGTGCTTTTTATGTTGTAGGCTCCAAAGTTCCTGGAACAATGAGTATGGTCAGTAAGCTTGCTTTTGCCCATGAGGCCGATGCAAAGGCATTTGCAACTGAAAATGGTGGCGAAGTGATGAATTTTGATGCGGCGTTTGCCAAAGCAAAAGCTTCTTTAAACGATGATGTGGACGAATTTGTTAAGAAAAAGCAAAAAGGTGCATATCCAATGGGTGAGAAGATTTACAATGCAAAATGCCAAAAAGATCAAATCCATTTGCATGATTTTAATACCATTGCGGAACTCAAAGTTGGCTTGAAAAAAACACAGCTTTGTGGAGCGGTGAATGAACAAGAGTTACAGGCTGTTTCACTGTATTTATGGGAAGTTGTACGCCTTGAAGCGCATGATCATACAACAACCATCCATGTGGAAAAAGATGAAAAATGCCCCGTATGTGGCATGTTTGCTTATAAATACCCTAAATGGGCAGCGCGAATGAATTATGTTGAAAATGGTAAACAAATCAGCCATGCGTTTGATGGCGTAAAAGATATGTTGAAATTCTATAAAGATCCTGCAAAATGGGGAAATTATACGAAACATAAAGATGCTGAGCTTAAGATATTAGTGAGTGATTACTATACGGGGGAAGCCATGGATGGACAGAAAGCATTTTATGTAGTAGGAAGCGATGTTATGGGTCCTATGGGTAAAGAGTTTATTCCTTTTAAAACGTTCAAGAGTGCCCAAACCTTTATGAAAGACCATAAAGGTTTACAAGTCATCGAATTTGCTAAAATCGATGACGCTTTAATTGATGCACAAGAGAAATAAGTATTTACGTTAGTGTGTGAGGTTGCTCGAAGATATACCCTTGAAAGAGGTCAAAATCAAGCTCTCGAGCAGCCTCTAAAACGGCTTTAGCGTTAAGCTGCGTCGCGACAATTTGGATGTTTTTGCTTTTACAGCATGCGACCATCGTTTTACATGTAAACTGAGCAGAAGCATCAAGCGAGAGATTTCGGATAAGTTCTCCATATACCTTGACGACATCAATCATTCCCGTTTCAAATGTACTAATGAGTTCTTCGTTATCCACATTGTCCAAAGCAATGCTTAACCCCACCTCTTTGAGTTCACGTATCGCATTTTTTAAAACATCAAGAGAGGTTTTTTGATCGTATTGAATTTCTAAGACACTATTTTTACCTGAAAAACATGTTTTTAAGAAGCTCAAATATTCAGGATTTACAATGTCTTCAGAAGAAAGGTTTAGGGCAAGACGCAAATGCGTTTGATCGCAAAGCTGTGCTACTTTGTTGGCAATGCTTTTAAAGAGAGCATCATAGAGGTTGCGCTCTTTCGCAATTTTTAAAAAGAGTTTTGGCGATTGTACAGTTTGATGATAGGCTAGGCGAAGAAGCGCTTCATAATAAGAGGGTTGCTCATTTTGATCAACGATGGCTTGAAAATGAAGAACTATTTGTCCACTCTCAATCGCACCTTTTATCATGGATTCGATTGCTTCTTCGTTTTCATTCATAAGCATATTGGCAAATTCAGAATAGGTCACAAACGGTTGATTTTCAGCCTTCGCAACCAGAAGCGCTTTGCGTGCTTTTTCCAAAGGCTCATAGTGGTCAAAACTAATTCCCATATGTACCTCAAGATCAATATTTTGATTTTGGTAAGCATAGCTTAGGCGTTGTATTGTATCTCGAAGAGATAGCGTAATGCACTCCATTTTTGAGAGTTCAAAGGGCGTATCTAGTAGCAGTATAAACTTATCATCTTGAATACGAAAAAGCTCCATTTCATGTTCTTTTGCAAAGCTTTGGAGTGTTAAAGAAAAGGCACACAAGACAAAATTTCCACCTTCGTCGCCAAAGGCAAGATTGATATTTTTAAACTGCTTAATATCGACCAAAAAAAGTTTGGGGCTTTTACATGTAAGCAATTTTTCTTCAAAGGCGCTATGGGAAGAGACTTTGGTGAGGGCATCAATCATAAAAGCTCCTGTGCTTTGTTGTATTCTTCGGGATAGTTAAGATTTAAGAACAAAGTATCGTCTTCGAAAGTGACATAATGGGTATTGCTTTGCTGCAATACAAGGCGTATTTTGTGCTCATTATGCGAGAGTAGTTCGCGAATTTTTTCGATAATGGAAGGCGCATAAATAGCACAGAGTTGGTGTGATGAACACGGCGAAGTGGCAATAACGGCATCATGATGATCTAGTTGCTCATAAAGTTTTTCAAAGACTTCGGGTGTCACAAAAGGGGTATCAACACTCAGAATGCATACCGGTGTTTTAAAGTGCTCCAAAATAGACAGCAACGCAATGAGCGGAGAGTGCTCACTATAACTGCCAATGTCTTCAATAAACGAGGCGTCAAACTCAAATTTTGCGCTGTTTTTTGCGCTGACATGTAAACTGGCGAAATAGGGTTTGAGCCTGTGAAGTTGGAACTCGGTCAGTGTTTTAAAATTGCCAAAGGGAAGCAAAGCTTTATCGCTTCCCATACGTGAACTTTTTCCCCCAGCTACAATGACTAAAGGCAGTGGGATAAAAAGCATTAAAGAGTTCTTGGATCGGTGATTTTGCCCATAATCGCACTGGCTGCTGCTACGGCAGAATTAGCAAGATAAATTTCACTGGTACGAGCGCCCATACGTCCTACGAAGTTACGGTTGGTCGTGGAGACACAACGTTCTCCTTCGCCTAAAATACCCATGTATCCACCTAAACATGCGCCACAGGTTGGGTTGCTAAAGACCGCCCCTGCTTCAACAAAGATATCAACAAGACCCTCTTTTTGTGCTTGCAAGGAGATCTTCTGTGTTGCGGGTGTAATGATAAGACGTGTTTTACGTGCTACTTTGTGACCTTTAAGAATCTTTGCCGCAATGCGTAAATCTTCCAAACGACCGTTAGTACAACTGCCGATAAAGACTTGATCAATGCTTAGATCATCTTTGACGGCTTCATTGATGGATTTACCGTTTGAAGGTAAAAATGGATACGCGATAACAGGGTCAAGGTTCGCTACGTCGATATTAAGAACTTGGATATATTCAGCATCCGCATCGGAGTAGAAGAATTTTGGTTCACGTGCAAGATTTTTATCTTTTAAAAATGCTTTGGTTGTCTCATCAACGGCAACAATACCGCTTTTCGCACCCGCTTCAATCGCCATATTGCACAATGAAAAACGATCATCCATGCTCAAATAACCAATCGTGTCGCCTGTAAATTCAAGTGTGCGGTACAATGCGCCATCCACCCCTAAAATGCGGATCACTTCAAGGATGAGGTCTTTTCCATAGACATAGGGTTTGGGTTTGCCACTAAAAACCACTTTGATGGACTCGGGTACTTTAAACCAGTTCTCACCGGTAATCATCGCAAACGCAAGGTCAGTTGAGCCCATACCCGTTGCAAAAGCGCCAAGTGCGCCGTGTGTACAGGTGTGTGAATCTGCACCGATGATGACATCACCTGGAACAACAAGCCCTTTTTCAGGTAAAAGTGCATGTTCAATACCCATATCTTTTTCATCAAAATAGTGTTTGAGGTCATGTTTGTACGCAAATTCGCGGCTGATTTTGGCTTGATTGGCACTGGCGATATCTTTGGCGGGGATGTAGTGATCCATGACGATACTAAAACCATCGGGATTGGCAAGTTTGGTCGCACCACTCTCTTCAAATGCTCTGATTGAGATAGGTGTGGTAATATCGTTACCGATAACCATATCAATCTTACTTTTAATAATTTCGCCTGCTTTGACAGCGTGACCCACGTGGTCGCTAAAAATCTTTTCAGTGATGGTTTGTCCCATGGTATGCCTTTTGTTTACATGTAAAATAGGGGTATTTTAGCAAAAAAAGGTTTAAGAAAAAAAAAGAGGGAAAAGAGTTGCCGCAAAGGACAACTCTTGGAAATGAATAGCTTGTAATTTTGTAAGCTATTTTTGTTTTACATGCAGGATTAAAAAATGGTTATTTGCCGCAACCACAACCGCCACCACCGCAAGAGCCACTTTCATCACCTTTGGAGGTATCGATCGAAAATGGGAGGTACGCTGGACAAAAGCGCATAAGTGCTGTTCCTAATAAAACGACACCAATCAATCCAAACCAACTGCTGTAGATCACTCCTACAATAATGACAGCAATACCTGCAATCGCGCGAATCATCTTGTCTGTTTTTCCTACATTGCATTTCATTTTAAATCCTTTATTTTGATTTTGGTTATTATAAAACAAAAAAGCTTTATTTGTCAGTAACATACGTTACAAATCTATGACAAAATTTCTATTTCTTTACGATGGAGACGAATGATATTTTGTTTTTCGAGGTCTTTGAGTACACGACTCACCACAACGCGCGATGTTCCTAATGCCTCCGCAATCTCTTCATGGGTTGCTTGTACAAGGTTTGAATGATGTGTTCTGAGCCATTCTAGAATGCGGCTATCGAGTTTTTTAAATTTGATGTCTTGAATGAGTGTAGCTAGGGCATCAAGTTTGATCGTAAAGAGTGAAAAAACATAGTTGAGGTATGTAGGGGATTGGTGCATTAGATGCTTAACGACCTCTTCGCTGACCATCCACCCCTCAACATCGCTCAAGCTTTGTGCAGTACCAATGGCGGGTGTTTGAGAGATTGTGCTTGAAGTGTTAATGACGCATTGTTCTCCCTCTTTGAGTGCATACAAAGGGATTTTTTTATCGTTTTCGCCATACATATAAAGTTCTATCTCGCCTTTGCCTAAAAGCAAAATATCTTTGCAAATATCTTCTTGGTAAAAAAGTATGGTATTTTTAGGAATTGAAACGCGTTTTGCATGGTGCATAAGGTATTCAAATTCTTCGCTACTTAAGGCTTTAGCAAATTCAAACTCGTTCAAACTCAGCATTATTTACCTTTACATGTAAGAATGCTTTATTGTACAAAAATTTTACTCAAAATGCTCAAAATTCGTAATGAAGGGGATGAATTATGCAAACCCTTTGTAGTGTGCTAAAAAGCGTTTGATACCCTCGGTTGCAAAAAGTGCTTCACTCCAAGGCTTAGGGTCGATAATATCAAAGTGCTTCTCTTTTAAAACATACACACAAGCTTGGATGGGCTCATTTTTTACCAGAAGTTCTACTTCCGTACGTTGATAATATTCACCCTCAAAGGCATCCAAAATAGCCATATCTTCTTCATTGATATCGTAATAAACGACTCCTTCTACCAGTTCATTGGCTTTAAAAATAACGGGGTATTCATCTCCTTTGACGGAACGTCTTGCATAGCCTGCCAAGCTTGCTTGTTGTGAGAGATAATTTCCTTTGATCAGTCTATTCCAGACGTCTTCAAACATAAGTGATCCATAAGTGAAAAGATGTGCCATACGTGACTCCTTGATAGAAAATGATACCACGTTTTGTCACCGCTGGGTTGCTCAAAAATTATGCAAAGAGGGTATAATAATAAGAAATCATCCAAGGTTTTTCAATGTTTACATGTAAAACAACCAACATGCATGAAGATTTTTGCGCTCTTACGCATGCGTTGGATTTAGAGCTTAATATGCGTTATGGTAAAGAGCAAGCGCTGTATGACAAACACAATGTGCTAGATCCAATCGAAACAGCGTTAATTGGTTATGAAGATAATCTGCCTGTTGCATGCGGATGTTTCAAACAAATTGATGCTCAAACGGTTGAGATTAAACGTATGTTTGTGCAGCCCAACTATCGAAGGCGGGGCATATCATCAAGACTCCTTTTGGAGCTACACATGTGGGCAGAAGAATGTGGTTTTTTGTATGCTCAATTGGAGACGGGTAAGGGTCAACCCGAAGCCATAGCACTTTATACCAAAATGGGGTATGCGGTCATTCCCAATTATGCACCTTATGTGGGGATGGAAAACAGCGTCTGTATGCGCAAAGTACTAAGGAGCTAGCATGGTACACTGCACTTTTTCTTCGCCTGTGGGCATGTTGTTAATCACTGCGGATGAGCGCGGTATTTGTGCGCTTGATTTTGACGAGAATGGGGACATTTTAGAAGGATCTAATCAGCATATTGAACAGCTCAAACACGAGTTAGAGGCTTATTTTGCAGGCAAGCTCAAAACGTTTGAAGTGCCATTGCACCCTCAAGGAACCTCTTTTCAAGAAAGCGTATGGCATGTCCTTCAAGGCATACCTTATGGTGAGACCATTTCATACAGCCACGAAGCGGAACTGTTGAAGCATCCTAAAGCCACGCGCGCGGTTGCGAATGCCAACGGAAAAAATAAAATTGCCATTGTGATTCCCTGCCATCGTGTCATTGCCAAAGATGGCGGTATTGGTGGGTATAGTGGAGGATTGTGGCGTAAAGAGTATTTATTAGCATTGGAGCAGAAATATCGATGAAAGTGGTTTTAGCAATTGATTCATTTAAGGGATGTGCAAGTTCTCAGGAACTCTCCGCGTGGATAGAAGAGGGTATTAAAGAGGTTTACACTGAAGCGGATGTCCATGCCTGTTATATTGCCGACGGTGGCGAGGGAATGCTTTTCGCGATCATGCAAAATGTCAAAGGAAAAATCCTTACATGTAACGTGCATGATCCGTTGATGAATCCTATCAGCGCGCAGTATGGCATTTTGGAAGATGGTATCACTGCCGTCATTGAGATGGCGCAAGCAGGAGGACTCCCTCTTGTGCCCAAAGAGAAGCGCAATCCGCTTGTGACGACAACGTATGGTGTGGGTGAAATGGTTAAGGATGCGATTGAGAGAGGGTGTCGGAAGTTTATTGTCGGCATTGGTGGCAGTGCGACCAATGATGCCGCCCTTGGCATGCTTCAAGCACTGGGGTACCGCTTTTTGGATGTCACTGGTAACGAGCTTGGTTTGGGTGGTGCTATTTTGGAAAGTGTGCATCATGTGGATGAAAGTTATGTGTTACCTGAACTTAAAGCATGTGAATTTATTGTCGCATGCGATGTCGATAATGTCATGTATGGGTCCAGTGGTTCAGCGCATGTGTATGCCGCGCAAAAAGGGGCCGATGAGGCGATGATCGAACGCCTTGATGCAGGAATGAAACAGTTTACGGATGTGCTGAAAGCTACACGGGGAAAAGATGTGGCAATGCACGCAGGTTCAGGTGCTGCGGGTGGTATGGGTGGCGGTATGCAAGCCTTTTTGAATGCGACCCTTCGCTCTGGCATTGAGATTATTTTAGATCAGATTGGGTTTGATGACCACCTTAAAAATGCAACGCTCGTCATCACGGGAGAAGGGCGCATCGATAGGCAATCGTTGATGGGCAAAGTACTCAGTGGCGTCTCCAAACGCGCTCAAAAAGTGGGTGTGCCTCTCATCGCCTTGGGCGGCGGCATTGCCGATGAGCTGGAAGAGCATGAGGGCGTGGATGCACTTTTCTCCGTGATGCGCTACCCGATGAGTTTGGAAGAGGCAATGGAAAAAGAGCGCGCTCAAAAGCTGATAAAACAGAGCACCAAAGAGATTTTTCGACTGATCAAAGCCTTGAAAAATTCTGCCTTATAAGAAGCAAGATTCAGTACCATTGGCAAAATCAATACAATCACAGAGGCAAAAGCACCAAAGGTGTGCGGGCATCTTGCCGAAGGAAACTCAGTGTTAACGTAGTTTTTAGAGCTTTACTTATAGAATCGTATGACCATTTGAAAACGAACACCATCATTCTGCCTTGCAGAGGCAAGCTTTAGTGCCTTAGTGGCTAATGTAGCTTTTTAGGCTTTGCCTATAAAGCGTATCAAAATGAAAAAAGAGATGTATGAAACACAGTGAACTTGTTTGTATCAATGACTATTTAAAGCAGTACCATAAAATTTCTTCGATTTACCGTGTGGATGACTCTGTCTTACGCATTATTTTTGAAGTGGGAGAGCCGCTGTTTGTCGACCTTGGGCGTGGGGATTCGTATATGTTTTTTAAAGAGGATTTCAAACAAGCCAAGCGTTACACCGCACCCTTTGATGTTCTGATTGCCAAGCGATTTTCAAATGCGAAGATTGAGTGCATGGAAGTGGAAGAGGGGAATCGTATTTGGCGCATTGGGGTGATGGCGAGTTCGAGTTATAAAGCGATGCGTACAACGTTACAGTTAGAGTTCACGGGGCGCAATACCAACGCGATTATCTTAGATGAAAACGAGGTGGTTTTAGAGGCAATGCGTCATATTGATGCCAGTGTCTCTTTTCGCAGTGTTAAGGTGGGTGAAATACTGGAAAAATTACCGCCTAAAGAGCTTAAAGAGAAGCCATTTGAGCTGGGTGGAAGTATTGAAGAGTATCTGAAAGCCTCGTATGAAAAACGTTTACATGTAAAGCTTGAAGAGATCAAAAAACAGAAAATTGCTCAGGTGGAAAAAAAGATCACGAAGCTTGTTCAGGCGATTGATGCCCTGGAGAATGAAGAAGAGTTGATGGTGAAAAGTGACGAGGCGCAAAAAGAGGCAACCTTGGTTTTAGCGCATTTGCATACCAACACGATCAAAGGGTATCAAGAAGCGGTGACACTGGTGGATTTTGAAGGCAATGAAGTGACGATCAACCTTCCTCAAGCACAAACACCGCAAATGGCGGCGAATATGCTCTTTAAAAAGTCAAAAAAACTGCGCCAAAAAGCGCTCTCGGTGCATCGCCAAAAAGAGAACTTAGACGAGAAACGACTCTTCTTGGAGCGAATGGTAGGTGTGATTAATGCGGCGCATGACCCTGAAGAGATACAAATTTTAGTGCCCAAACAGCGCAAATCAAAGCAAAAAGGCGATGAGAGCAATCTTTATGAGACTTTTTTGTTAGAGGGTTATCGCATACTGCTTGGTAAAAATGAAAAAGGAAACATCGCACTTTTACAAGAAGCGAAAAAGAGCGATATATGGTTACATGTAAAAGATTTGCCTTCCTCTCATGTGATTATTTGTACCGAAAAACAGAACGTTCCTGAATCTGTTCTCATATTTGCCGCAAAACTGTGCGTGGAGTTTAGCATGGCTCAAAAAGGTGGCTATTTGGTCGATTATACGAAACGTAAAAACGTCAAACCCTTTGATGGAGCGAATGTTGCTTATGAAGAGTATCAAACCTTAAAAATTTACAAAGAGTAGCGGAGTATTCTGGCTCATAGAGCCAAGCTTTAGTGCATAGTGCAACGTAGCTTTTGAGGCTTTGCCTAAGAAACGTGTTAAAATAGTAACGTTGCTTATGAAGAGTATCAAACCTTAAAAATTTACAAAGAGTAGTGGAGTATTCTGGCTCGTAGAGCCAAGCTTTAGTGCCTAGTGCAACGTAGCTTTTGAGGCTTTGCCTAAGAAGCGTGTAAAAATAAGGAGGCTTTTATGGCAAGTGTTGGTGCTATTGGAAATGTCATTTATGCAAACCAAATGGTAACGGTACAAGCAGCAAAACAGATGGACTACCAAAACAGTGTTCAAATGCAAAGCATGATTGCTGAAGCAATGCAAAATGAAAAAGAAGAGATAGTGGAAGATGTTAGGCCTGCCGAAGAGACCTATAAAATTGATCCTGAAAATGAGCATGAGCGCCAAAAAAATGAAGAAGAAAATGGCGCTACAGAAGAGCAAATGAAGCAACAAGAGGAGATGAAAGAGCATTCTAAAGCCGAAGAAGAGGAAGTTCCTGCAGTACACGATGGCCATTTAGACGTTAAAGCTTAGCCTCACCTTGACTTTGCTATGATTGCCTCTTTAGACAACATCCTTAAAAGAGTCCCTATGAACTTTAAAGCACTCTACGAATCAAATAAGCAGCGCGTTTTCACGGGCTTCGTGATGCTCGCATTTGCTATAGTGGTCGCATTTTTAAACAACGCACTCCTCACATGGCTCATTCTTGGTGCTATGTATTTACTCGCTTTTTATGAGGCAATGAACCTTTTTGATGTCAAAGACAATAAACTGTATGTGTATGCGGTTCTTTTATGGTTAGCGGCATTTGTCTATCCCAATCCTGATGATTTGATCTATTTAGCACTGATTGGATTTTTAGCTGTTATGGCTTACACTAAAAATGTGAATTATAAACTTCTTGCACCTTTTTTATACCCTTCGGTTTCGATGCTGTTTCTCTACGCTCTTTACCACGATTTCGGTATGTCCGTTTTGGTATGGCTCGTGATCGTTGTAGCTCTTACCGATACGGGGGCGTATTGCGTGGGTAAAAGCATTGGTAAAACACCTTTTTCTCCAACTTCACCCAATAAAACACTCGAAGGTGTCATCGGCGGCGTGGTGATCGCAACAGTGGCGGGTGCGTTGTATGGAACGTTTTTGATTCCATTGTGGCTTTCAGCTTTCATTGCATTTGTGACCTCTGTGGCATCTGTATTTGGCGATCTTTTTGAGAGTTATCTCAAACGAGAGGCGGGGCTAAAAGATAGTGGCACGCTCTTTCCAGGACATGGTGGCATGTTAGACAGACTTGATGGTTACCTTTTTGGTGGCGTGGTCATGGTCATCCTGCTTCGAGGGCTCGCGTAAGTGGTACTCCTAGGATCAACAGGCTCCATTGGCGTCAATGCGCTGATCATTGCCAAACGTTTTGGTATTACGGTGGAAGCCCTTGTTGCGGGTAAAAATATTGGACTTCTCAATGAACAAATTAAAGAGCACCACCCAAAATATGTCGCCATTAGTGACGCGAAAGATCGTACTTTAGTCAATCACACCAATGTATTTGTTGGTAAAGAGGGTATTTTAGAGCTTTTACAAAAAACACAGAGTTATTTGGTTGTCAATGCTTTGGTTGGATTTGTGGGGTTGGCTCCTAGCATCGAAGCATTGCGACTTGGAAAACGTTTGGCACTTGCCAATAAAGAATCCCTCGTGGTTGCTGGGCATCTGTTGGATACCTCTCATATTACCCCCATTGACAGTGAACATTTTGGTTTGTGGTATCTTTTAGGAAAACGCCCCGTAAGTGGTATGACCATTACGGCAAGTGGGGGTGCTTTTCGAGATACTCCCCTTGAAAAACTCTCAACGATGTCCTTTCAAGACGCCCTTAAACATCCCAATTGGAGTATGGGCGCAAAGATAACCATTGATAGTGCGACGATGACCAACAAGCTTTTTGAGCTTTTAGAAGCTAAATGGCTTTTTGGTGTTGATAGACTCGATGCCATCATCGAACCAAAATCCCTAATACATGCCTTTGTAAATTTTAAAGATGGTAGCACCACAGCTCATTTAGCGGTTGCGGATATGAAACTTCCCATTGCCTTTGCTTTGGTAGGTGAAGTGGAAGAGCCTATTTTACCTTCCCTTGATTTAGCATCTATTGGTTCTCTCTCTTTCCGCCCTATTGAGGCGGTACGTTATCCTATTTGGGAGATTAAAGACGATGTTCTTGCCAACCCAACACGTGGTGTTGTCATCAATGCTGCCAATGAAGTGGGTATTGCGAAGTTTTTTAATCAAGAGATTAATATTTTAGAACTAGCCGAACGAACGATTAAAGCCTATCGACACTTTGAAGATGCAATTCCTAAAAGTTTAGATGAGGTCTTTGAGATCGACCGCGAAGTGAGGCGTTACTGCTTAGCCCTTTAGGTTTACATGTAAAAGGGTTGGAAGATACGTTCTGCTCGGACTTTTCCCCAAAAAATAGAGATGTTACAAATGAGTGTGAATGACTTTTTACATGTAAAGAGGATAAGAGATAAGTTCTGCCTCGTACGAGGCAAGCTTTAGTGCCCAGTGCAGCGTAGCTTTTCGGGCTTTGCCCCAAACGTAGAGATGTTAAAATGTGAGTGAAATATTTTACATGTAAAGAGGATAAGAGATAAGTTCTGCCTCGTACGAGGCAAGCTTTAGTGCCCAGTGCAGCGTAGCTTTTCGGGCTTTGCCCCAAAAGCGTGTAAAAATAGAATCAAAGAGAGGTATTGATGTTACACAAAACAGACTACAATTTTAGGTTTAAGGACAGCATTATTGGGTTGCAGTTCTTATTTGTTGCTTTTGGCGCATTGGTTTTAGTGCCAATCTTGACAGGGTTAGACCCCAATGTTGCGCTCTTCACCGCAGGTCTTGGAACGCTTTTGTTTCAACTGACCACACGTGAACAGATTCCTCCCATCTTTTTGGCGTCATCCTTTTCATTTATTGCGCCGATTATTTATGGGCTTAAAACATGGGGATTAGCAGGTACGTTGTGTGGGCTTGCCGCGGCAGGCTTGTTCTATTTTTTCTTAAGTATCCTCGTGCGCATTAAAGGCTCAGACTTTTTGCATAAGATTTTTCCCGCTGTCGTGGTAGGGCCTGTTATTATGACGATTGGGTTGATTCTCTCACCTGTGGCCGTCAATATGGCAATGGGAAAAACGGGCGATGGTGCGATGGTGTTGGTTCCTCTTCATCAAGCGATGATGGTTTCGATGTCAGCGTTGATCGTGACGCTTTTGGTAGCGCTTTTAGGGAAAGGTGTGCTGAAATTATTGCCTATTTTGTGTGGTATTATTGCAGGGTACGTGGTTTCGTTGATTTTAGGTATTGTCAGTTTTGATTCAGTGGCGAAAGCGGCATGGTTTGCCATACCGAATTTTGTAACTCCTGAGTGGAATCTTGAAGCGATTCTTTACATTTTACCGATTGCCATTGCCCCAGCGGTAGAGCATGTCGGTGGTATTTTAACCATCAGCAATGTCACCAAAACCGATTATTTGAAAAAACCCGGTTTGAAAACCACGCTTTTAGGTGACGCGATTGCTACAACAGCAGCTTCTATGCTCGGTGGCCCCCCTAATACAACCTATTCTGAAGTGACTGGTGCGGTCACGATTACCAAAGCGTTCAACCCTGCCATTATGACGTGGGCGGCACTGTTTGCGATTCTTTTAGCCTTTGTAGGTAAATTGGGAGGACTTTTAGCCACAATTCCAGTCCCCGTTATGGGCGGAATTTTGCTACTTCTTTTTGGGATTATCGCTTCCATTGGTTTGGGAACGATGGTGAGAGAGCAAGTCGATATGAATGACCCTCGCAATATGATCATTGTCTCTATGATTTTGGTGTTAGCCATTGGTGGAATGGTCGTTGATATGGGTGGCGTTGCATTTAGCGGTATTGGTTTAGGTGCGATTGTGGGTATTGTACTTAATTTAGTATTGCCCAAAGGGCATCATATCAGTGAACAATAAAGAAATTAAGGAAGATAGATGGAGATGATTGAAAAATTGGTAGCGACGCTCTCAGGTATTGTTTGGGGTGCCCCAATGCTTGTATTGCTAGTAGGTACAGGTCTTTATTTGACGATTATTTTACGAGGTATGCAGTTTTGGGCATTGCCACATGCGTTAAAACTTATTTTCCACAAAGAGAGTGATGGTGAGGGCGAAATCAGTCACTTTGCCGCCCTTATGACAGCTCTCGCCGCAACGGTGGGTATTGGTAACATCGTTGGCGTCGCTACAGCGATTACACTGGGTGGTCCTGGCGCTGTTTTTTGGATGTGGATGACAGGACTTGTGGGAATGGCAACGAAATACTCTGAGGCCGTTTTAGCGGTGAAATACCGTCAAAAAGGGCATCATCACGGCTTTAAGGGTGGACCAATGTACTACCTTACGTATGGGCTTAATATGCCGAAACTGGGTATGGCATTTGCTATTTTTACCGCCATTGCAGCATTTGGCATTGGTAATATGACACAAGCCAACGCAGTCGCTCAGATTTTAAGCAGTGAAATGGCCGTCCCAACATGGGTGACAGGTGTGGTTCTTTTAACCCTAACAGCCGTGGTCATTTTAGGGGGCATTAAATCAATCGGTAACTTTACTTCATTTCTTGTTCCGTTCATGATTTTGGCATATGTTTCTGTCTCTTTGATTATTTTAGCCATGAACCTTGATAAATTAGGTGATGCCTTTGGTCTTATTTTTCATTATGCCTTTAGCCCGATTGCTGCGGGTGGTGGATTTGTAGGCGCTACGATGGCAGCAGCTATTCGTTACGGTGTCGCACGTGGTGTCTTTTCCAATGAATCAGGTCTTGGCTCAGCGCCTATTGCGGCAGCGGCAGCTAAAACAAACGACCCTGTACGTCAAGCCTTAGTCAGCATGACCCAAACATTTATTGATACTTTAGTGGTTTGTACGATGACCGCACTCATTATCTTGATCTCGCCATTTTGGCAACAAGGGGTGAGTCCAAGTGCACTGACAATGCAGAGCTTTCAGCTTTACTTAGGCACATTTGGTGGAATCGTGGTTGTGATTTCAACCGTTTTATTTGCCTATTCGACGATTTTGGGTTGGAGTTATTACGGTGAAAAAGCATTTGAGTACATCTTTGGTGAGCGATTTATTCGTTTATACCGTGTTTTATTTATTGTAGGCGTGATGGTCGGTTCGATGCTGAAACTTGAGTTTGTCTGGAATTTTTCAGATCTTATGAATGGTATGATGGCAATTCCAAACCTTATAGCGCTGTTACTTCTCTCTCGTGTCATTTCGGCTGAGAGTAAGCGTTATTTTGAGAGTCTTAAGTAAGGAAAATAGGGTATGTTTCGTCTTTCGTTCGCATTTGCGGCTATTGCAGTTTTATCGCTTATTAATTTTTACAGTTACAAGCGTTTTCTCAAACGCTTGGATCTGTTTTTCAAGATTCAAGGTGTGATCAAATGGGTGATGATCGCCATTACCCTGTGCGAAATATGCTACTTCTTAGTCCTTCGTTTGGACAATCTTGACCCCATTTTATACACACTCTTCTCGGCGATGATCGGTGTCTCGTTTATGCTGTTTTGTGTGGCGATACTTTACGATCTCTTTCATATTCCTTATGCCAAAATCCCACATGATTATTCCAGACGATTGTTTATCAAAATGGTATTTGATGTTACGATGCTTATTTTGGCATTTTCGTACATTGCTAAAGGCTTTCTTAATGGTATGAAAGCACCGCGCATTAAAGAGGTCGATGTTTTTATTGATGGGTTGGAATCAGAGCTCAGCATTGTTCAGATTACGGATGTGCACATCGGCAAAACCCTTGGAAAATCGTTTATGGATGCTGTGGTGAAGCAAGTAAATGCTTTAGATGCGGATATGGTTGTCATTACCGGTGATTTGATTGACATGCCGGTGAATCAAATTGGTGACAAACTTGACTCTTTGCGCGCCATTCAGAGTCGTTTGGGTGTTTACTATGTGCCGGGAAATCATGAGTATTTTTACGGGGTTCATAAAATTATGGAGTATGTTCGCACTTTGGGCGTTCATGTTCTTTCCAACCGTTCTATTGTCATCAATCATACGATTAATCTTGCGGGTGTGATGGATATGTCTGGCAAACGTTTTGATTTTGAGCCACCTGATCTAAAGCGTGCACTTTTACATGTAAAGCCAGAATTGCCAACAATTTTGCTCTCCCATCAACCTAAAATTGTCAAAGAGATGACCGATGAAAAGATTGATCTGATTCTTAGTGGTCACACACACGGGGGACAGATTTTTCCTTTTGGTCTTTTGGTACTCCTTGATCAGCCTTATTTAAGTGGTCTGTATCAGCACTCAAAGCACACACAAGTCTTTGTCAGTAATGGTGCGGGTTTTTGGGGTCCAGCGGTGCGTATTATGGCGCCTAGTGAAATCGTCAAAATCAATCTTAAAGTCAAAAAAGTATGAAACAGTTTCTTTTTCTTCTCGTGTTTACACTTCTTTTAGGTGGGTGCAGTGCCAAACAAGACTCTTTACATGTAATGCCAAGTGACGTCTCCGCGCTCACAACAGAACTGACACAGTTAAGCCCCGATGTTGACTACCAAGAAGCGCGTATGTTTGCCTATGAATCGTTACTGTACCCTCAAATTTTAGCGGAACGTTATGGGCTTGTCTATCCACCAACGTTTCATAATTTTTTGATTAATACGGGGCTGAAAGATCGAGGTCTTTGCTATCAGTGGAGTGAAGATATGATCACCCATCTGAAAGGTTTAAAATACCAAAGTTTTGATTTGCGTTGGGGTGTGGCAAACAAGGGTGAATTTAATGAACACAATTCCGTCGTCGTTGTTGCGAAAGGTGCGCCATTTCGTACGGGTATTTTGATCGACCCGTGGCGCAATTCTGGCGTGCTTTACTGGGCAAAAATAGGGGACGATCCAGATTATAAATGGGTTGAAAATTTGGAGCGAAGTCGCTATTATGGAACAATTGAGCGCTAAGCTGTTTTTTGTAAGATAATGCGAATAACACTTGCCCGTCCGATATGTTTATCTCCTTCATTTAGGGTAACAACTTCTTGCGCCAGTTTCAAAATTTTGCAAGAGAGGTTTGTTACCGTATCTAGAATATCATTGACATCGTAGAGAAAAGTAAGATCTTTTGGCCCTCCACTCTCGAAATGGATTTGGCTTTCACTAAAAAATTCGGCAATAAAATAACCCTGAGGAGCAAGCGCTTCGACCGATTTTTCAAAAAGCATTTTTTGGTAGGGCTTGGCGAGATGTAGATAGGTGCAGATAACGGCATCATAGAGCGTGTCAGGTTGCCAATACTCCAAAAGTGTATGACGAATTTTGATAAAGACATAATGCTCTTTTGCACGTTTGCGTAGTTTAAAAAGTGCTACATCTGAAGCATCCAAAGCTTCGACTTCAAGGCCTTTATCGGCTAAGAAAATGGCATTACGCCCTTCTCCTTCACCCAAACAAAGCACTTTTTTTGCTTGAAGCAAAAGGTCACTGTTCTCTTTAATAAAATTATTGGGTGCTTCACCGTAGATAAAATGGTTTGTTTGAAATTTTTCATTCCAAAATGCTTGCATCTGCACCCTTGTTTTTATCGTTATTATCAGTTTATTGTAACACAATTTAAATCAATGACATTCTTTTTTATTTTCGTTAAAATCTTTTCATCATACGAAGGAGTCACAATGAAATACCCTACTTTTTTTGATACGATAGAAACCATCACACTGTATGACCCTCTCTCGGAAGTGTTAGGTGCTTTTGAAAAGGGAGAAATTATTTTTAGTTATTTAGATGTTGTCAAAAGTGCAGGGCATAGTTGTCCAACGATTGCAGGCGCTTATTTGATGGTAAGAGAAGGGCTTAAAGCACTTTATCCTAACGCGATACCCAAGCGAGGTGGCATCAAAGTTTTTCTTTAAAGAGGCGCAAAAAGAAGGAACAACAGGTGTCGTTGCGAATGTCTTTTCCCTGATAACAGGAGCAACCGATCATTGGGGATTTAAAGGTTTAGGGGCTCATCACAAACGCACAGATTTGATGTTTTTTAATGCTCAAATACCTTTACATGTAAGAATACAGCGGATGGATACGGATGAATTTGTGGATATTGCATATAATCCTAGTTGTATTGAGGTTGACCCGCTCATGCAACCTTTGATGCAAAAGTTACTTACTGAAACACTCAATGCGGAAGAAAAAATGCTTTTTTCACGTTTATGGCAGGCAAGGGTAGGCAAAATTTTAGAATTTTTTGATAAAGTAATAACTATAAAATAACCCAACTGGAGTATGAATTGTTAAGCTTAAAAAAACAAAATATTACCAAATGGATTGTTTTTTTACCTGCCTTTGCCATTCTACTCACTTTTTCAATTACCTTGGCGATTATTATCTCTGCCGAGCGTGCTGAGTATTATAAATCACTTGAAAACACACGTGTTGCTTATGTGAAACGCTCTAAAGCCCAAGCGCAAGAACGCATTGATAAACTGATCGACTATATCAATGAAAATGAAAAATTTTTGATGAATGAAGCGAAAGATGAAGTTAAAAACATTGTCAATTTTGCCTATAAAAGTATTAATGATATTTACATTGAAAACCCCAACCTTCCGCGAGATCAAATTTTAGAAAAAATTAAAAAAAAGTTAAGAGATACGCGCTTTTTTAACGATCTGAGTGGGTATTATGTCATTTTTGGTTTGGATGGAACATGCATCATGCATGGTGCCAATAAAGAGCTAGAAGGGAAAAATTTTATTGATGCACAAGATGCTGCAGGCCAATATTATATTAAAGAGGGAATTGAACGGTTAAAAAGAGAGGAAGCTTTTTCGCTGATTTATCCTTGGAAAAATCCCCAAGATGCAAAAGTTCGTAATAAAATAGGCTATGCTAGGCAATTTGCTCCTTTAAATATCTATGTTGCCAGTGGGCGTTATGAAGATGAGCTGAGAGAGCGAATCAAAAAAGAGACTCAAAAACTGCTTCTGAATACAAAGTATGGCGAGTATGGCTATATCTTCGCGTATGATTATGATGGCAATACCATCTCGCATGGCGATCATTCGCTGGTCGGTAAAAATAGACTGGACGTTGTCACCAATCATCAATTTATTATCAAAGATATTGTCGAAGGGGGTAAGCGCAATCCTGAAGGCTTCTTTATGAGTTATGTTGCCTCTTATCATCCTACGGCACAAGATCGTAGCAAGGTCTCTTTTATTCGCGCAATTCCACAGTTTAGGTGGGTGATCGGCACGGGTGCATACTTGTATGAAGAAAATAATGCGATGTTAGAGCAAGAACAGATCCTTAAAGATAAAATGCAGTCAACGATTATTAACATGTTGGCAGTCTCTTTAATTATTATGCTTTTGGTGATGGGAATTATGTTTTTCATATCAACAAAACTTCGTTCTGTTCTAGCACGTTATGAAAACCACTTACTCTTAAGTAACAAGCAAATAAGAGAGCAAAAAATGGTTTTTGAAACGCTGTATCAAAAATCTGCCGATGGAATTTGGTTGTTGAAAGAGGGTGTTTTTGTCGACTGTAACGAAGCGATTATGAAGATGTTCAAAGCCAAAGATAAAAAAGAACTCATCAATGTGACTTTAGCAGATCTCTCACCAGAATTTCAGCCAGATGAACAGAGCTCTTATGAAAAAGCTTTGTGGATGAATGCCTTGGCATCGCAACAAAGCGTCCATAAATTTGAGTGGCAAGCGCGAGCGTGTGATGGAAAGCTTTTTTGGATTAGCGTGATGATGACAACCATTCATATGGACAAAGGTATTATTCAACACTGCTCTGTGCGCGATATTACTATCCGTAAAGCGCTTGAAGACGAGAATAAAAACCAGAAAAAACTTTTAATCCATCAAGTAGAACACGATACGCTCACAGGACTTCCTAACCGTAATCTTTTACAAGACAGACTCACGCAAGCGATCAAAAAAGCGAGTCGCGATGGTAAAGTTTTAGGTGTTATGTTTGTAGATATTGATAAATTTAAAAGCGTCAATGACTCTTTAGGACACGATGCAGGTGATATTCTTTTAACAACAATCGCCACACGCATGAAAAGCAGTGTCCGTGAGACAGATACGGTAGCGCGGTTAAGCGGTGATGAGTTTATTGTATTGCTTGATGGGTGTAAAGATGTCAGCGATATTTTTGTTGCAATTAAAAAATTGGTTTCTGCTTTTCAAGAACCTTTTCTTTTAGGAAATGAGAGTTTTAAAATTACCATGAGTATTGGTGTGAGCGTTTACCCCAATGACGGTGAAGTGGCGAGTAAACTCCTAAAAAATGCTGATATCGCAATGTATAAAGCTAAATCAAAAGGGCGCAATCGTTATGTCTTTTTCGATCAAGAGATGAACCAAGAGACCAATGAACATCTTGAAATTGAAAAAAGTTTGCGTAAAGCACTGGATAAGAATGAGTTTGTGATTTTTTATCAACCCCAAATTAATCTTCAAAGTGAAAAAATTGTGGGCTTTGAAGCACTTATTCGTTGGAATCACCCAACACGAGGTTTGACGGCACCGGGCTATTTTATCAATATTGCAGAAGAGAGTGAGCTCATCATTGAGATTGGAAATTGGGTGATTAAAGAGGTGATGCGTCAGATTAAAGTTTGGTATGATATGGGGCTTGATCCTGGAAAAACAGCGATTAATATTGCAGGAAAACAGCTAGAAGAAGCTGGATTAGTCTCTTTTATGATTCAAAGCTTACGCGAGAGTGGGTGTAAGCCTGAATGGATAGAAATGGAGATTGTTGAGCGATTTATTATGAAAGATACTACCAAATCCATAGCACTGTTAAAACGGTTTCGAGAATTAGGGGTCGATATTTCGATTGATGATTTTGGAACAGGACACTCTTCGCTAGCGTATCTTAAACAACTCCCGATTACAAAGCTAAAAATCGATCAAAGTTTTGTTCAAAATCTAGAAGAGAGTGGAGAAGATCGTGCAATCGCTCGAACAATCATTGAGCTTGGACGCGGTTTGGGGCTAAAAGTCTTAGCAGAGGGTGTTGAGACACAAGGACAAAAAGAGTTTATTTATAGTAGTGGGTGTGAGTTAATGCAAGGTTATCTCTTTAGTAAGCCTATAGCTGCCGCAGATGCAGAACTTTTATTAAAAAATCAAATGCACATGTTATAATCATAACAGGAAACAATGAAACAGGGCAGAGTATGAAACGAAGATATTTTTTAGGATTAATGGGTGCAACGTTAGTAGGAAGTTTGGCACAGGCTGATGAGTTAAAACATCCCGACATTTGGCTTAAAGATGAGCAAAAAGTTATTTTTGACTCTGTGATGAAAAAGCTTGATATGGTTGAGCGAACAGTTGGTTATGCTAACTTTAATCTTATCTCTTTTGATGAAACACTTAAAATTGCTAAAAACTATCCTAAAATAGGCGCCTTTACACCTGCTGAAATTGCCTACATTGAAGAGATTTTCTATACCGATCCTATAATCTATGGTTTTTATGGGAAGCGAACGGTCGAAGATTTGAGCCATAGTATTCCTGAAAAAGATGTCATTAAAATTGATGGTACGGGGCATTATGTCTACCGAGAGACTTCACAAGAGCTTTTAACGCGTTTAATGAAAGATATTGGGCCAACACTGATTTTAACATCGGGTGTTCGCAGTGTCATGAAGCAGCTCAGCCTTCATATGGAAAAAATTAAAAATGAAAATGGCAATATTACTATTGCGACACGCTCCTTAGTCCCCCCTGGATTTTCTTATCATTCGGTAGGTGATTTTGATGTGGGGAAACGTGGCTGGGGACGTCAAAACTTTACCGCTAATTTTGCACGTACAGAGGAGTTTTGGAATTTACAAAAACTCTCTTATGTTTCGACACGTTATACCATCGGCAATGGAGATGGTGTCCGGTATGAGCCGTGGCACGTGAAGATTGTCTAGATGATCTTAAGCATTGAAAGTAGCTGTGACGATAGCTCTATTGCGATTACGCGTTTAAGTGATAAAAAACTGCTCTTCCATAAAAAAATTTCGCAAGATGCGGAACATGCACAGTATGGTGGTGTTGTACCTGAACTTGCCGCGCGCCTTCATGCGGTGACTCTTCCTAAAATACTTGAAGAGGCGAAGCCCTATTTTGCGGAGCTCAAAGCAATTGCCGTGACGAATGAGCCAGGACTTTCGGTCAGCTTGGTAGAAGGTGTTAGCATGGCAAAGGCACTCAGCGTTGCGCTTCATCTTCCACTCCTTGGTATTAATCATCTCAAAGGGCATATTTGCTCCCTTTTTATCGAAGATGAAATACGTTTTCCGATGGATGTTTTATTGGTCTCTGGTGGGCACACTCAGCTTTTACATGTAAAGAGTTTAGAGGAAATAACCTTACTTGCAACGACGATGGATGACAGCTTTGGAGAGAGTTTTGATAAGGTAGGAAAAATGTTGGGACTTCCTTATCCTGCCGGTGCGCTTATCGAGGCGTATGCTAAAAAAGGCAATGCCAAACGATTTGATTTTACGATTCCTTTGCAAGGTACCTCCACTTCATTACTAGCTTTTAGCTATTCGGGTCTTAAAAACCAAGTAAGACTCTGCGTTGAGGCGCAGGAAAATTTGGATGAACAGACCATCTGCGATATTTGCGCTTCGTTTCAACGTGTGGCTGTGGCGCACCTCATGCAAAAGATCAAAAAAGCGTATAAAGAGCGTCCGGTTGAACATTTTGGTGTTGTCGGTGGAGCGAGTGCAAATCTCTATTTACGTGGCGAACTCGAAGCATTTTGCATGTCTAAAAAAGCGACACTTCATACCGCGAAAATGGAATTTTGCTCCGATAATGCCGCGATGATTGGACGCTGTGCCCTCGAAGCCTATGCTAAAGGCTCTTTTGTAAGCATAACTGATTTAAAAGTACGTAGCACATCGAAAGATATTTTCTTTTAAAATCTTAACGTGGAAACGATCCGTTGTTAATGTCAATGACCGTGCCATTGATGTATTCTGGCGACTCCGTAGCGAGCCAAACAATGGTTTTGGCGATCTCTTCAGGCATGGCAAATCGTTTGGAAATGACGGATTTTAAAAAGGCTTCTTGGCGTGCTTGAGGAATGGTGTTTAGCATATCTGTTGTAACGGGGCTTGGGGCAACGGCGTTGATGATGATTTTGCCTTCAAAGATTTTTGAAAAGCTTTTGGTGGCATTGATCAATCCTGCTTTTGTGATACCATACCAAATATCAGGATGCCCAATTTGTCCCGCAATCGAGGTATTGTTGACAATACGACCACCTTTTTCAAGCATCGTTTTGGCGACCTCTTCAATGAGCTTCACGGGTGCTTCAAGGTTGATTTTAAGCATGGTGTTAATTTGATCGTTTTTGTAGTTTGCATAAGGAATCGCGTACATAATGCCAGCGTTGTTAATAAGAATATCAATTGCTGGAAGTGAGGCAATCAGCGCAGGAATGGCATCGACTTTCACTAAATCAAACGCGATGGTTTTAATTTTTGGATGTGTTGATAGCTCAAAATTTTTAAAGTCACGCGCGAGGACAATAACATCGTAGCCCAACGCCAAAAAAGCTTTGGTAACTTCAAGACCGATACCTTTGTTTCCACCCGTGACTAAAGCTGTTTTTTGCATGAAAATTCCTTTTTGGTTGCTATAAAATAATGATCTCTTCTTCCAGTTTCACGCCAAAGCGTTTGAAAACTTCCTCTTTGACCGCCGTAATGAGTGTGATAGCTTCCTCATACGTACCATCTCCCAGATTGACTAAGAAGTTGGCGTGAACGTTGCTAAACATCATATTGCCAACACGTTTACCTTTAAAGCCCGCCTCTTCGATAAGCTTTCCCGCAAAGTGTCCTTCTGGGTTTTTAAAACAGCTTCCTGCACTAGGCTCTTTAGGTTGATTGTCGCGCATTTTTTTAAACATGGCCAGCAAATTTTCATCAAAACCGCTTTTACATGTAAAGGTGGCTTCATACACAATGCCTTTGATTTTCGCGAAGCGGTAGCCGTGTTCTATCTTTGATTTTTCTATCCAGCCATGCTCGGTTCGAATAGCGATGAGGTCATTGAAAATTTCCCACTCTTTCAGTCCCGCATTCATTGCGATCATGCCACCCAGTGTTCCTGGGAGTTTTTGCATCAGCTCAAAACCTGCAAGATCGTGCTTTTTTGCAAAGGAGAGAATTTTACCACTGGGCGTTGCGCCGCCTACATGTAAAACAGTTTCTTCCAAACGAATAAAATCAAAGCATTTATCTAGCATCGCAAGGGGAGGTGGGGTAGGGCTTACCAAAAGGTTGTTTGCGCCACCAATAAGCTTATAGGCTTTGGGAAGTGGCGTGATAGAATCAAGCAGTAAAACATCAAGTGTTGGACCAATCTTGATGCTAGAATAGGTCGAAAAATGAATCGATTTTGTCATTTAAAAAACAAAGGAAGGGATCATATCAATCATTCGCGTTGTAAACTCAATCATCATGTTCATCATCCATGGCATCGTAAAAATAGCAACAACGATGGTGACAAGAATCTTTGGAACAAAGCTCAGTGTGGATTCATTGATCTGGGTGACCGCTTGAAAAATACTAATGGCAAGACCGGCTATGAGTCCTGAGAGGAGCATCGGCATGGAGAGATAAAGCGCTATTTTAAACGTTTCAACACCGAGTCCGATGAGTTTTGCTTCCATAAAATACCTTTTTAGCTGTTTCGCAATGCTTCGTATTCTTTGGGAATAAGATAGTCACGCGCTTTAATCTGTTGGTCATAAAAACCGTGATTGTACCCAAGTTCAAAGAGTTTGTCGATTGCTTGATATTGAATGTCGCTCATGTCGATCGAATTTTCATTGGCATAGAGTCCAAGATACTTTTTAAGTGTCGCTTGATCGACGCGAACGAGGTTTCGTTCAATCAGCATTTTAGAAAGAAGCCCTTGATGGGTATGGGCAACATCCACAGCTTGAATGAGGGCATCTTCACAGGCAATTGCTCGTAAAATTGGCATAGAACGACGCAGTGCCATACCTCCTAGGGGTAAAGGAAGCTCTTCTTTGCAAAGCTCTTTCCATATATCCCACAATTCTCGCTCAACCACAAGTGTATCGCTAAAATTTAAAATGCTTTCATGAATTAAAACACCTGCGTCCACCTCTCCATCAATAACGGCTTGTTCAATCTCTAAAAAGTTTTTATAGATAATACGTGCTTCAGGGTAGGCAATTTTAAATAAAAGAGCATTGGTTGTATGGGTTCCACTGAGGGCGACTTTAAAATTGCGTTTGAGTTTGGTCTCTTTACGTTTTACGAGTTTTGGGCCATATCCTTCTCCAAAGCTCACTGCCGTGCGTAACAGGGCATATTCACTGCGAATTTTAGGGTAAAGAGCAAAGCTAATCGCGGTGATATCATAACTATTTTTTAAGGCTTCAAGATTGAGTGTCTCAATGTCGAGAGCGATGTTTTCGAAACTCAAACCTTGTGTACTAACCCAGCCAAATTTGATGGCAAAATACATAAAAATATCATCAGCATCTGGTGAATGTGCTACCGTAATCGTTTTCAAAAGTATCCTTGGAAAATTTTAAATCATTTTAACATATTCCATATTGAAATATTTTGAACTGCTTTCAAAGAAATCGTATAGAATTGCTTCAAAGGGCTTTTTCAAGCTCGAAATGATAAAATATTAACACTATAAAAGAGGTAGTACAATGCAAATCGATGAAAATAAGAAAAAAGCACTTGATCTTGCGATCAAACAGATTGACAAAGCGTTTGGTAAAGGGGCATTGGTAAGACTTGGGGATAAAGTGGTTGAGCCTATGGCTTCAATTAGCACAGGCTCTATTGGACTTGATCTTGCACTGGGAATCGGTGGTATTCCTCAAGGGCGTATTATTGAAATTTATGGACCTGAGAGTTCAGGAAAAACGACACTCTCACTTCAAATCATTGCAGAATCACAAGCTAATGGTGGCGTCTGTGCCTTTGTTGATGCAGAGCATGCACTGGATGTTAAATATGCAGGAAATCTAGGGGTGGATATCGAGAACCTTTTGGTTTCACAGCCTGATTTTGGTGAACAAGCTCTTGATATTGTGGAGACATTGGCACGTAGTGGCGCAGTGGATGTCATTGTTATTGACTCCGTCGCAGCGTTAACGCCAAAGAGCGAGATTGAGGGTGATATGGGCGATTCGCACATGGGCGTTCAAGCAAGACTCATGAGTCAAGCGCTTCGTAAGTTAACAGCAGTTGTTCATAAAATGAATACAACGGTTATTTTTATTAACCAAATTCGTATGAAAATTGGTACGATGGGGTATGGCTCTCCTGAAACGACTACAGGTGGTAATGCGTTGAAATTTTATGCTTCAGTGCGTATTGATGTCCGAAAAATTGCGACATTGAAACAAGGTGAAGAGCAGATTGGTAACAGAGTTAAAGCAAAAGTGATTAAAAATAAAGTGGCGCCTCCGTTTCGTCAAGCAGAGTTTGATATTATGTTCGGCGAAGGTATTTCGAAAGAGGGTGAGATCGTTGATTATGGTGTAAAACTGGATATCATCGATAAGAGCGGCGCTTGGTTTAGCTATAATGAGACAAAATTAGGGCAAGGTCGCGAGAATGTGAAAGCATTTTTAAAAGAGAACAAAGAAACATCGTTAGAAATTGAGGAAAAAATAAAACAAGCAATCAGTGGCAATGCAATGGTAATGGCATGTGGCGTTGATGATATAAAGGAAGATGAATGATCTATATTGAAGATATCGCGGCAGACGAAGTTTTAGATAGTAGAGGAAATCCAACTGTTCGGGCAAAAGTAACGTTAAGTGATGGCACTGTCGCAAGTGCCATAGTTCCTAGTGGCGCAAGCACTGGAAAACGAGAAGCGTTAGAGCTCAGAGATGCGGACAGTCGTTATATGGGCAAAGGCGTACTGAAAGCATGTGAAAATGTTAATACGGAAATTTCGGATGAATTGATTGGTCTTAGCCCTTTTAATCAAGCATTTATTGATGAAACGATGTTAAAATTGGATGGTACCGAAAATTACGGTCGCTTGGGAGCTAATGCCGTGCTAGGCGTTTCCATGGCCGTTGCACGTGCGGCAGCATTAAGTCTTGGTATCCCTCTTTATCGCTATCTTGGTGGGGCAAATGCTATGACGCTTCCAACGCCTATGTTTAATATTATCAATGGCGGTAGCCATGCCAATAATAGCGTCGATTTTCAAGAATATATGATTATGCCTCTCAACTTTGAAAATTTTGGTGATGCATTAAGATCTTGTGTGGAAGTCTATCATCAGTTGAAAAAAGTTATTGCAGGCATGGGTGAAAGTACAGCGCTTGGGGATGAAGGCGGTTTTGCACCGAATTTGAAAGATAATGAAGAACCCATCAAAGTCATACTGCAAGCGATTGAAAAAGCGGGTTATAAACCGGGGGTTGATATTGCAATTGCATTAGATGTTGCCAGTAGCGAGCTTGTAGCAGATGGCGGTGGTTATAGACTTGAGTCTGAAAAAAGAACACTTAGCAGTGCAGAGCTTGTTGCTTACTATGAAAATCTTTGCGCAAAATACCCAATTGTTTCTATTGAAGATGGGTTAAGTGAAGATGACTGGGATGGGTGGAAACTTTTGACCGAAAAATTGGGTTCAAAAGTTCAATTGGTTGGAGATGATCTATTTGTAACCAATAAAAAAATCTTAAGTGAAGGTATTGCAAAAGGTATTGGTAATGCGATTTTGATTAAACCAAATCAAATCGGTACCGTGACAGAGACAATGCAGACAGTACGCTTAGCGCAACGTAATAACTACAAATGCGTTATGAGTCATCGAAGTGGTGAGAGCGAAGATGCTTTTATTGCTGATTTTGCAGTAGCGCTTAATACAGGTGAAATCAAAACAGGTGCAACAGCCAGGGGTGAGCGAACCGCTAAGTACAACCGCTTATTAGAAATTGATAAAGAGTTAGAATTTGGCGAGTACATAGGAAAACAGCTCTTTATTAAATGAGTGAAGTTTTAGATGAATTTGAAGAAGAAGCCGAAGAGAGTGGAAGCTCTGCTCTCTTTTATCTTAAGGTTTTATCTTTAGCTGTTATTGTTGTTGGATTTGGTCTGTATATTGGTGATGTTCTCTTTGGTAAAAGTTCACTCGACGTGCTTTTAAATCTTCAAGCTGACAAAGACACCTTAACTGTAAAAATAAAAAATCTCAAAGAAGAGAATGCTGTATTACAAAAAGAGTATTTTGAGTTACGACAGTTGGACCCCGATAGATAAATTAAGGAGAACATATGCAGAAGATTCTTTGGCTTTTTCTATCTCTTGCAGTGATACTAGAGGCGAGAGAAAATCCTTTTGAGACAAATATGTCTCCTCAAGACGTTGGACAAACAACACAGATTAAAGAGGAGCGAACAGATTTTGTCAATGCTAGTTTAACCCTTCCAAGCAGTGCGCGGATTTTAAAAAGTGCTTCTGTTACTTTCCAAAATTTAGATGGATCTATTAGTGAAGAAGTTGTTGGGATTGAAAAAAATATTGATTGGCATCTCCCCCTGATCTTAAGCAATGCAAAAGCTGATGCTAATGCCTCTTCTCCTATTGCGCTTCCTGTGAATGTTCCTGATTCTAAAAAAAGTGCTGAAAAAAAAGTACCTGCCCCTAAAGAGGAAAAAATTACAAGCCTTATTGCCCCGAATACTAATGTGGAGGGGAGTACCTTTAAATTGATAGATAATCTCTCTTTTTATATCAATCAGAATGAAATTACTATTTTTACCAAAGATACTAAAGTGCGTGATTTTTTGATAGCGGATCCTTATAAAGTGGTTGTTGATTTCAAAAAGGTCAATTCTTATGCCACGAGAACATTGGATTTTAAAAAAGCTCCTTTTATTTCAGCAACCCTTGGCGATCATGATGATTTTTATCGAATTGCTATTTTGTTGGATGGACATTATCGTTATGATATAGAAGCTTTTAAGGGTGGCTATATTATTAAGTTGAAGTAAAAAGAGGCTTTACATGTAAGGAAAAATCCTTACATGTAAAGAGTGTTATATCTCGTATTTAGGTGTACGTTCAAGTGGTCCAAGGTAATGTTGGCGAGGGCGCGCAATTTTCATGTCGGGTTGCTCTTTAAGCTCTAGCCATTGTGAAATCCAACCAGGAGTTCTTCCGATCACAAAAATGACGGCGAACATCTCTTTAGGGATTTTCAGTGCTTGCAAGATAAGACCTGAATAGAAGTCAATATTAGGGTAGAGTTTACGTTTAATGAAGTACTCATCATTGAGTGCAATCTCTTCAATACGATGTGCAACTTCCATCAATTCACTGTCAATCGAAAGCTCATTAACCAACTGTTTTTGAAGATTTTTCAAAATCGTTGCACGTGGATCAAAGTTTTTATAAACTCTATGTCCAAAGCCCATCAATCTAAATGGATCATTAGGGTCTTTTGCTTTCGCAATATATTTATCTACATTATCAACACTTCCAATAAGTTCAAGTTGACGAATAACCGACTCATTGGCTCCACCATGTGCTCGTCCCCATAAGGCGCCAATGCCTGCAGAAATGGCTGCATAAGGGTGTGCATGCGTAGATGCAACGACACGAACCGCAGTGGTAGAAGCATTTTGCTCGTGGTCTGCGTGAAGGGTAAAAATGGTATCCAGTGCTTTGACTTCAATGGGTTTGAGATCAATATGATGATGAGGATAGCCTCTAATCATATAAAGAAAGTTTTCTGTAAACCCTTTATCTAAATCAGGGTAGATGATAGGTAGACCTTGAGAATAACGATATGAAAAGGCAGCAATTGTTGGAATTTTAGCAACAATACGGTGTGCCATCTCTTTTGCTTCTTCCGGTGAATCCATATCTAAGTGATCAAAGTAAAAGGTTGAGAGTGCAGAAACAGCTGCTGATAAAATTGCCATTGGGTGTGCATTATCAGGAAAGGCATCAAAAAGTTTACGCATACTTTCATGAATAAAGGAACGCTTTTTGAGCTCCATTAAAAAGTTTTTATATTCATCTTTAGTAGGAAGCTCTTTGTGTAAGAGTAAAAAAGCGGTATCTAAGAATGATTTTTTGGTTGCAAGATAGGCAATATCATAACCACGATACATCAATTTACCAAGATCACCATCAATATACGTAATACGTGACCTACAACTTGCTGTGGAGGTAAAACCACGATCTAAGGTAAACATACCTGTGCTACCATAGAATGTTGAAATATCAACAACATCAGGTCCTAGTGTTGACTTAAGGATCGGAAATTCATACTCTATGCCCGTACGATTGTCGATAAGGGTAACTGACTCTTTACTCATACGCATCCTTTATTAAATAATAAAATATTATATCAAATTTTGTTTTGCCTGCTTAATAAATTGTAAGCATTATTATATTAGAGAGAAGAATAGTATAAAAGTTAGTTTGAAAGTTTTAGGTAGAGCGTAGCAGTAAATCTGCTACGCATGACATGTTGTGGCAATCTCATAGCCCAAGCGTTCGATCATCTCACGATCACTCGCAGGCAGCTCACCCTTGGTGGTTAGATAGTCACCGATTACGATAGCATCGGCACCTGCTGCAAATATATCGCACTCTTTGCTTTTAAAGGTCGTTTCACGTCCACCGGCTACCATAAGTCTCGTATGAGGGAGCGCTGCTCTTACTTCAGTAATAATTTCTAATGCTTCTTTTTCACTTAAAGGTGCAGCTTTCAATGGCAGTGCAGGATTTTGAATGTAAAAATTAAGAGGCATAGTATCAGGACTCAATGCCTTAACGCTTTGTATAAATGCAGTACGCTCCTCTTTGCTCTCACCAAGTCCAAAAATACCGCCGCTGCACAAAGAAAGACCTACTTCTTTAACATTCATGCAGGTTTGGTAACGACTTTCCCACGAATGGGTGGTACAAATCTTAGTATAAAAGGTTTTAGAACTTTCTAGGTTGTGATTGTATGAGTTGATACCTGCATCTTTGAGCGTTTTGAGTTGCTCAACAGTCGCAATTCCATTACACGCAATCAAATTTAAGTCAGGAAGTTCTGCTTTAACAGCACGCGCTGCTTCACAAACGAAAGCGAGTTTTTTATCATCAAGTCCAAGTCCTGATGTAACAAGGCAAAATCCAATAGCACCATTGTTTGCAGCATTGTTTGCCTCAAAAACAATTTGGTCAACTGGTTTATATTTGTAACGCTCTATGTCAACATGGTGACGAGCACTTTGCGTACAAAATCCACAATCTTCCGCACAGCTTCCACTGGAGATGTTTGAAATAGCACATAAAAAAATTGATTTATTCATTCAGTAAAATTCCTTCATATCGGTTTAGACTTTTGCCATTGTGGCTCATGTCACCTCTTAGGTTTGGCAAAGAGGTGTTTTTAAAATAAATAAAGTGTATTTAAGCTTCTTCTTTGTGTTTACATTTAATGCATTCAAAAATCTCTTTTTTACGAAGTTCTCGTTTTGACATAATGTAACCACACTCTGGACACTTTTTATCGGTTGGTTCATGGTTGGAAATAAATTTACATTTTGGGTAGTTCCCACATCCAAAGAATTTTCCTCTACGTGAGCTGCGCTCTATAATAGAACCACCACATTCAGGACATGGTACGGCTAAAGTGATCTGCTCTTTTGGCGCTACATCGCTCACTTTTTTAATATTTTGAGTGTATTTACAGGTAGGATAGGTACTGCATGCAATAAATTCACCAAAGCGACCTTTTCGTTTCACAAGCTCTTTTCCACAGTCTGGACACATTTCCCCCGTGAAAACAACGACTTTTTGACTTTCAATATTTGTCTTGCCTGCGACTACTTGTTGTTCAAATGGTTCATAAAAGTTCCATAAGGTTGTTTGCCAATCTTCTTTGTCTTCTGCAATTAAATCTAGCGTTTCTTCCATGGTAGAAGTAAAAGAGGAGTCAACAATTTGAGGGAAGTGTTTTTCCAAAAGTTCAGTGACACTAAATGCTATTTCACTTGGGATGAGTTGCTTTTTCTCAATCGTGATGTAATCGCGCGCGGTTAATACCGAAATGGTTGGTGCATACGTTGATGGACGACCAATACCTAAACTTTCCAATTTTTTAATCAAACTTGCCTCAGAATAACGTGATGGTGGCTCTGTAAAGTGTTGGTTTGCGTCAATTTTGGTTAGTTTTACCTCTTGACCAAGTGCTAGATCTGGTAAGAGTTTATCTTTGTCATTGTCACCATAGACTTTATAAAAACCATCAAAGAGGAGTTTGCGACCGCTTGCTTTAAACTTACCGCTGTTGCTTTCAAACAGAAGCGTTTGAGATTCAAAACGCGCATTGTTCATTTGAGACGCTAAAAAGCGGTTGTAAATCAATGTATAGAGCTTCAGTTCATCAGGTTTGAGGAACTCTTTAGCAATATGGGGTGTAAATTCTAAGATGGTAGGGCGAATTGCTTCGTGCGCTTCTTGAGCACTTTTAGATTTGTTGGCATAAAAACGTGGTTTTTCAGGCAGATAAGCATCGCCATAATGTTTTTTAATTTGATCACGTGCTGCTTCTATTGCCTCTTTAGAAATGTTTAAAGAGTCTGTTCGCATATAGGTAATGACACCCATAGCCCCTTGATGCGTTTTCACACCTTCGTAAAGGGTTTGTGCAATCATCATTGTTTTTTTAGGAGAGTATCCTAATGCACTTGAAGCACTTTGCTGAAGTGTTGAAGTCATAAATGCTGGACTTGGAGAGCTTTCACGCTCTTTTTTCTCCAAAAGGGCTACTTTAAACGTTTCCTTTAAAAGTTTATCTTTAATTGCATGGGCACGTTCGGTGTTGGAAATTGTCATTTTTTCGATTTTCTCGCCTTCAAATTCAACCAAAGAGGATTCAATCGTTTTATTAAACAGTGCGTCAATGCTCCAAAATTCTTCTTCTTTAAACGCTCTGATCTCTTTTTCGCGATCAACTACAATTTTAAGTGTGGAGGATTGAACGCGCCCTGCACTGAGGCCTTTTTGGATTTTGGAAGAGAGTAGAGGCGAGAGCTTGTAACCAACGATTCGGTCAAGCAAACGACGTGCTTGTTGTGCATTAATGCTACTAGCATCCAAGACTCTAGGATTTTCTAAAGCGTGCGTAATAGCATTTTTCGTAATTTCATGAAACACAATACGTGGGAGTGATTGCGGGTCTTTTCCAATAGCCGTGGCAATATGAAAACCAATGGCTTCACCTTCACGGTCCTCATCGGTCGCGATATAGACTTGATCAGCTACTTTGGCAAGATCTTTGATCTCTTTTACCACAGCGGCATGATCTTTGGGAATGCGATACTCTGGAACAAAGGTTTGGTTGTCGATCTTGATACCAAAACTGCTTTTGGGAAGATCGCGGATATGTCCTTTAGAAGCGACAACTGTATAGTCTTTACCTAAAAAATTCTTAATCGTTTTTGCTTTAGTCGGGGATTCGACAATAATGAGATTTTTCACTTATTTTCCATCTTTACATGTAAACATTTTTGAGTATTCTATCTAAAAAAGAATCTTTTTAAAAATAGTCTCTTGGATTAAAGTTTTTTTTTGAGACTCCGATCTTGTTTCTATCAAAGGCAAGGATGCCTGCGAAATACAAAAGATAAAAGGATTTATCATGGGTTTCCGTATTAACACAAACGTTGCATCACTTACTGCACAAACAAGTGCTGCAGTCAACAACAGAAATTTGGACAGTTCACTTGCCAAATTGTCTTCAGGTCTTCGTATCAATAAAGCAGCAGATGATGCTTCAGGTCTTGCTATTGCAAACTCTCTTCGTGCGCAAGCAAGCTCACTTGGTCAAGCAGTCTCTAATGGTAACGATGCGATTGGTTTGATTCAAACTGCCGATGGTGCGCTTAGCGAGTACTCAAACATTCTTGATACTATCAAGACTAAATCTGTACAAGCAGCATCTGATGGTCAAAACTCTACTTCTCGTCTAGCAATTCAAAAAGACATTAATCGTCTACTTGAAAACTTGAACAATATTGCAAAAACAACATCGTTCAACGGTCAAAAACTCCTTTCTGGTACATTTACTAACAAAGAGTTCCAAGTAGGAGCAAATGCAAACGAGACGATTAAAACCTCTATTGCTTCTGCAGAGACAAGTCAAATTGGTCAAACGAGCCGTGCAACACTTACCGTTGCTGCTGGTGAAAATCAATTAACATTGAAAAGCGCGATTAGTGGTGCCTCTATAACACTTGAATCAGTGAATTTGTTGTCCAATAATGATCCAGCAAATGGCGTTGGTGCTTTAGCTGACATTATTAATAAACACAGTGCTGAGACAGGTATTACAGCAAAAGCAGTTGTTTCAACAACAACAGCATCTGCGATTGCCGCTGGAACAACCGGATCTGACTTTGCTATTAATGGTGTCAATATCGGTGCTATTAATGTATCTGCTAATGACAGTGATGGAGCATTACTTACTGCAATCAATAACAAAGCAACTGAGACAGGTGTTACTGCTACCAAAACTGCTGATGGTAAAATTACATTAGCAACAGGCGATGGTCGTGCGATTAGTGTTACGGGCGATGTTTCTGGTGTTATGGGAACAACAGCTGATAAAATGAGCACTATTGGTCATCTTGAAGTTGTTCAAGCAGGTTCTTCAACCTTCCAAATTACAGGATCTGATCTTGGTAAAGCGGTTGGCGCGGATATCACAACGACTGGTACTACAAATATGGTTCAAGATTCTGTCTTGGCAATTGGCAGTATTATTGCAACAGGTAGTACTCTTGCTGCAGGAACAAAAACAGGTGTAATTCTTACTGCAACGGTAGGTATGAGTTTAGTTACAGACTCATCAACCGCTGATATGACTTTGGCAGTTGGTTCTGTTTTATCGGCTGGTACTATTATCAATAAAGATACTGTTCTTGCTTCAAAAATCGCTGTAAGTGGTGACACTACATTAAGTAGTAGTATGTTTGTCAAAGCTGGTTCAACATTGGCCGCTAATACAGTATTTGATGCGGGTACAGTGCTTCAACAAGATATGACAGTTTCAGGAACTACGTACAAATCTGGTATGACACTTACTCAAGATTTAACATTATCATCTTCTATCATTCTTTCTAAAGATATGACGATCAGTGTGGAAGCAACTACTCCTAACTCAACAATTGGTGCGGGTAGTAGTTTATTGGCTGGAACAGTTATAGGAGCGGATATAACACTATCTTCTAGTTCAACACTTGCAACGGATATGACTCTTAAAGCAGGTAGTACGCTTGCTGCGGGCACTCAAATAGCAGCGGGAAGTGTTCTTGGTCAAAGTGTTGTTGTTACAGCTGCTAGTTATACTACGACACAAGCAACTGATCTTAAAGTGGGCTCGATTCTTGGAAGTGCATCTACAATTAAAGAAGGTTCTTCTTTAGGTGGAGAGGTTACTATAAATGCACTCACACTGAAGGATGATATGCTTGTTAAAGCGGGTTCATTGTTGGCTTCAGGTACAGTGCTAAAAGCAGGTACACTTATTACTCAAGACTTAACAGCTGCTCAAGCAGGTAATGCAGGTGTTGGTATCAAAGCGGGTACAGTTCTTGGAACCGATCTTACAACGACAGCTGACATCTATACATTGAATGATATGACATTACTTAAAGGCTCTGGCACTGCTGGTAGTATTGCTGCAAATTCAAAACTTGCAGCCAATGGTGGAAATCAAAATAGTGCTTCTTTAAGTGATACAGTGTTTAGTAACCTTTCAAAAATTGATGTTACGACGCTTGAAGGTGCTATGAAAGCTATTGATACGGTTAGTGCAGCGATGACAAACCTTGATACGATTCGTTCAGATTTAGGTTCTGTTCAAAATCAAATCACTTCAACCATCAATAACATCTCTGTAACTCAAGTAAACGTTAAGAGTGCTGAGTCTGGTATTCGTGATGTTGACTTTGCTGCAGAATCAGCTAACTTCTCTAAATTTAACATTCTTGCACAGTCAGGAAGTTATGCAATGAGTCAAGCGAACTCTGTACAACAAAACGTACTTAAACTACTTCAGTAGTTTAAATAAAGTAGCGTAAGCTACGAGTATTAACCGAGCCTTTTGGCTCGGTTTCCTTTCTCTATCCTCTTAGAATTATTTTAAATAACCTTCAAGTTTAGAAATATACAGTGTTGAGATTTTCAGTAGTTGTTTAACCAATATTGCATTGATTTGTACCATATGTTTATTAGGCTTTTCAAGGTCTTTTGTATTGAAAAGGTCAAAGATATAGCTTAGTACAATAGGAAAATATTCGTAATATACTTGAGCCAAATCAGAGTGTCGTTTATAATCCATATCACTAAGATCCCAAGAAAGCTGGCTTAGTGTATTTAAATATGCTTCAACATGTGCAAATTTCTTTTTTTGAAATTGTTTGATAATTTTTTCAAGTTTCTTGGCTTCTGAAACTTGGTATTTAATTTGTCCTTTGTCTGCCTCATTAAACTCTGCTTCGCCAATACTATTAAAAAACTGACCCAAATTTTGATGTATCTCACTTTGATCAAGTATTGCAAATTGTTCCCAGGTATAGTTTTCAACGTGAAGTGGTTCCGCACCTTTCAGGTATGCTCCATTACTCAGGTTATAAACAGATATTTTTTCACTTTTTAACGTATCCGTAAAGGTTTCAAATTGAGCGTGAGATATTTTGTAAGGGGGCAGAACTGGTACTTGATCTAAAAAATTTCCGCGCACATAATCAACGGAAGTGGTTGGATCAAGAGAAGCATTTTTCTCATTTATTTCACCTTTTGTCTGGTACGCGTGAAATCCTCCATGGGTTTGAAGTGTTTCGCTATCTAGGGCTAAGTCAATACCTAGCATAAAGATCTTTTGTGCTCCAAGAATTAAAAAGAGACCATAGCTATACTCACCAACACTGGGTGCTGAAAGTCTTCCAAAGCCTTTTTTATAGAGTGTTCCTTGTTCTATAAAATGTATATTTGAGCGTTCAAATCTTTCAACAGTCGCCTCATCTACGTTGGATGCGAGAAGTACAATAGTGTTTTTAAAATACTCTTTAGCATCAAGGTTTTCAAAGAGTGATGCCGTAGTTTCAACACCGGGGTCAATATGAATCACCACATCAGGAGCAATTCCTTCGTGATGAAGAAGTCTACAGGTAGAAAGAGCACTCACAACAATAAAGCGGTGATGATTTGCTTTAACCCACTCTATATTTTTTAATGTTGAAGGGCCTGAAAAGAGAAGTAAAATAGGTTTTTCGGAGACAATATTGTCTTTATGAAATTTGTTGACATTCAAAAAAGAGTAGTTAAGTGCCAAATAATGAGGTGAATCAATAAAACGTAAAAGTATAGCACTGTAACCATAATTAATATAATCTTGAGAGAGAACATGGCTTTGTAATTGTCTGAGCTGAGGTTCATAATTGAGGTTGAAAGGGATATGTTTTATCGTGAGATTATAGTTGTTCCCTTTATCTAAAAACGTGACAAACGTTTTTCTCTCTTCTTCCTCCTCTTCTGCAATAGAAAAATAGGTAAAATGATTATTTGTCAATTCTGCATAGTCTATGACAAATAATGAAAGTCTAAAAATTTCAAGATTTCTTTCTTTGATAAATAGCACTTGAGGGGTTAATTTTTGAATAATTCCTTCAATATGAAGTCCTAATCCAATATCCAAAAAAATAACCTTCTGGACTTTAGACATGTATGTTTCTGAATGAGTATAAGCTTGTGTGTAATTAATAATTTTAATTGTTGCCCACAATGCGTTATGAAATGAAAGTTCACTTTTATCAATGTAGTCAGCTTGTTCATCCGTTGCAGAAATATATTTATGTGCTTTAAAGACGCCACCGGTACGTTTTAGATTGAGATTATCGACTATTCTTTTTGAATAGTCGATGCTGTTTTCTCCATAGAGCCATTCCCCACTCTTTAGGTCTTGAAGATCAAAATACTCAGAATCTTTATACTCAAGTGCATATCGCTCTTCGTATTGATTTTCGTTAATTGCAACTTCGAGTAAAGTAATTTTTTTATAAATTTCGGGATGATTTTTTTTAAAATATGAAAGGTTGGCTTTATACGTATGAAGCACTTTTTGCTCAATATCTAGCATATTTAGTTTCCTTTCTCCATTAAAAACCAAGTAACATCATCTTGCGGGAAATTATAATCTTTTTTATAAACAAATCCATAATCAAGTAGTTTCAAATCACTGTATTTTTCTAGTAATTCTCCAGCAAAATCTCTTTTAAATAATTTGTCTTTAACTCCCCCTATAATCAATACCTACTGGAGTTGGATTATAATATTCACATACACAAATATATCGATTACTTGTTTCATAAAGTATTTCATATGTTTTTTGCAACTCTTCAGGATTTATGTGGATAAGAACACCTTTTGTAAAAACAAAATCTCTTTTTCTATCAACGGTAAACTCAAGTATGGATGTATGATATATATTTAGATTTTCTATTTTTTTGAGATATTCTATTGCATCACTATTGATTTCAATAGAAGATAAATTTATATCGGGAAGTAATTGTTGTATGGCTAATAAATTGAGCCCTATATTAGAACCAAATTCCATGATGGAATTTACATTATTCGTATGTTTCAAAATTTTTGAAAAAAGAGATATATTTTGAAGCAATGATTTTTTTATCATTATTTCTTTGTATATAATCCTTCCCAAAATCGCCTGCCCAAAAGTTTTCTTGTTCGGTTTTATGTGTATGCATATGTTCCTATCCTTTTATAGAATTTATTTGTAAAAGTAATTTTAATATCACAAAATTAGCTAATAATTCTGACAACTTTAAAGCGTTCTACATATTTTTTGCCAACGCTCATTCCATAATATTGTGCACTAAGAGCGATGCCTTCTAAACTCCTAGGATGTGGATATTCACATAGCTCAGATTTATATTCTTTCATTGCTTGAAGTTTTAAATTTATTGTATCATCAATACTAAAAAACATATCAGGTGAAAACAAAAGAGGGTAATTCCATTCTGTTGAAGATAATATTTCAAAACTATATATTTCTTTTACAGATTCGCTTTGCATAGGTCTAGTTGCAGTAATGACAGCAGTGTAGGTAATTTTATGATCAATATTTAAATCATCTTTGTAATGTGTAAAAATAATATCAGGCTTTATTTCTTCCTTAACTTTAGATATAGCTTTTACGATATCAAGCAAATCAACGCTATCAAACCTATTATCGGGAAAGCTTTCAATAAATACTTTCTTTATTCCTATAATACTATTGGCTTTATGTATTTCACTATTGAGTATTGCTATCTCATTTTGTCTATTTGCTATTACTCTAATTTCATCTCTACTTGTTTTACCCTCCCCTAAAATAAGAGTATACGCTTCATAACCGTCTTGTATAAATTTTGCGACTGTCCCAAAACAGCCCAATACTTCATCATCAGGGTGCGCCGCAACTATAAGAATTTTTTTATACATACAGCTTCCTTAATACATCTTTTTGTATATTATTATTCAAAATAATATCTTTAATATTGTCTCTTTCTTCGTTAAAAAGTAGATCAAGGGCACCCATGAATGGATGAAAGTTTTTGCTTTCTTGTTTATAAATGGGATGCGTATAGCTTTGAAAATACGGGATTATATTTTGTTCTTTGATATAACCTACATCAGCATAATCTTTACCTTGAGAACCAAATATAAATATATTACCACCAACTCTTTGCGTTAATTCAATTACATAATCCAACTTTTTTGCTCTAATTTTTAAATCGCTGGCAAGTACTATTTTTGTATCAATTTGTAAATAGTTCACAAGCAATTCTAAATAACTGTTTGTATAATCGACTAAAAATTTGCTTTTTAATTCATATATTGTTTTTAAATTTTCAAAAACAATATCAAAATATTTGGATTTTCTATATGATTGTTCTATGCTTTTGAGATGCTTTATTTGCCATCTGTCATCTAATACTTCTATTTCTTGTAATGTTTTATCTTTATAATCTTTTGTTTTTACTGGAATTGTGAGCATAATTTCATTATCATTTTGTAAAATTTTATTTCTATTTATGTATGAGTTTTTTTCAAACTGCACATCATCCATCACAACAAATGTATCTGACAATAATATCTTATGAAGGAAGCCTAACCATGGGTTATATGCTGGTTGGTGCGCTGAAATAATCATAATATTTTTTCCATAAAGAAGATCTTTTCATTATAGATAAAATCTTCTTTTATAGTTTTAAAACCAAATTTCTCATACAATGAAATTGCATTTTTGTTATTGGAAAAAACATACAATAGTAAATTTTTAATTTTTAATTTATCTTTAGATATATATAAACAAATTTCTTGTAAAACTGTTCCAACTCCCGGCCTTTTGTTGTCCATATTTGCACTTAATCCAAAATAGGCAGAATTGTTTTTTAAGTCAATTAAATCAAATTCAACAACACCTAAATAATTATGATTGTTTTTTATAAGAAAACATAACTTCTTGTCATTATGTCTCAATGATTCAATATACTTACAGTGTTCATCTAGAGATATAATATCTTTATTAACCATCCATTTTCTTACATTTTCATTATTGCGCCATTGTAAAATTAGCGTCTTTTCGTTTTCAGTTGTATTAATAAAATTTATAATTTCATACTCGTTATAAAAAAAATTATTTTCTTTTAACTCTTTGATCATTTTAATACTCGTAGTGTAATTGTTTCATCTTTTTTTATATCTCTGGTTACTATCCTATTTTCGATAAATAAAAAGTTTTTAGGGTCTAATCCACTATCATCACAATTATCAATCCTCTTGTAATCAATATTATCTTTAGTTATTTTTTCTCCTATAAATATATTGGTTTTTGCTACTATTTTTCTTCTGGCCATTTTTCTCATCTCTATTTCTTGGAGGGTTGGCTTCAATTCAGGCTTGCCGATAGCTTGTTCAATAAATCTAATATCATCAATATATTGCTTCAATTCTTTAGGGTTTATACTAAACCAATGATCTGGCCCCTCCATCTTATTGTCTAAAGTAAAATGTTTTTCTATGACTATCGCTCCAAAACAAACTGCTCCAACTGCAGAGGTACTTCCAATAGTGTGATCCGAAAATCCAACTTTTACATTAAAGGCATCTTTTATAATTGGTATTTTTTTTAGATTAACATCTTGTTTGTCTGTTGGATAAGATGAGGTGCAGTGAAGTACGGTAATATCTTCATTTCCAACTTCTCGTATAGCTCTTACAGCATCTTCAATCTCATAAGCATAAGCCATTCCAGCAGAAATTATTATAGGAATTTTTTTAGAAGCGTAATATTTTATTGAATCTAAATTAGTCAGATCATCACTTCCAATTTTTAAAAATGGTAAATCTGTTATGGACAATAAAAATTCCAAGTCTGACTTATTTTGTGCCGTAGAACTAAATATGATATTTTTACTTTTACAATAATTTATAATTTCAACCCATTCATCATCCGTAAATTCATATCTCTTAAACATTTTTAGCATTGATTCTGTCACTTCTTTATCTTGAGACTTGTATGTGTATGTTTGGTTGGGATCACTTATAAATTCTTCTGCTTTAAAGGTCTGAAATTTGACACAATTCGCACCAGAATTTTTGGCTTCATCTATCATCTTCTTCGCAATATTTACATTACCGTTATGGTTCACCCCAACCTCTGCTATGATAAAAACACTCATTTTTTCACTCCTACTATAATCCACTCAGAATAGTTATATTGATTGTTGCATGTGCTGTAAATAGTAGTACTACTATTTTTATTGATAAACTTTATATCACAAAATGAAAAAATATCAAATAATTCATAATAAGTTGAAAAATGGGCTATACCAGTATTGCAAAAAGTTCCATTTTCAATACTTTCATAAGTATTGGCTTCTATTATTTTGGCTTTTAATGCACCATTTTTTATTTCTAGAAGATCAGGGTTATCATCGGAGAACTTGAAAGAAATGACAATTCCTCCCTTCTTTAAAACTCTATTTACCTCTGTCCACCATTTTTTTATATCTTCCAATTTCCCACAATATGTTGATTCTCTATCAACTATGATATCAATACTTTCATTTTCAAATGGTAATTTATCAAAGTAAGCTTGCTGTATGGTTACTTTAAGATTTTTTGAGTTGCATACCTCTCTTGCAATTATGCAAGCACTTTTACTTCCATCTATTCCATACGTATCAAATCCTTGTTCTGCGAAAAACCACAAATTATTTCCTGCGCCACAACCAAGTTCTAAAACTTTGGTATTTTGCCTATTAATGCTATTGGTATTTAAAAATTTTAAACTATTAAAAAAAATAGAGATTAATTCTCCATATGGATATTTATTTATATGGAGATTTTTTGCATATATATTTGATTCCCAATTATTATCAAATGACATCTTAGTTTCCTTTACATTTTTTATTTCACAAAATAATATAAGATAGTTCCAGATTCGTAGACACAATGCCAATTTTATAAAGCCATCTCAACTATGTTAATAGTCTAAAGAGTGTTTATTGTTGTGGAACAATTCCTGTATCAAAAAATTTACTAAATCTACATTCTTAACTTTTTCCAAAATATGGAATCCATTATTTTTTAGATATTGGTACATATCGTCTTGATTACGAGCCACTTTAATTGCGATGAAGGGTACTTCCATAAAGAGCACTTCATGTACCATAACACTGGGTGTTACGATGGCAAGACGGCTTTGGTGCAGTAGTTTGGCAACTTCGTTGGAGTTTACATGTAAAGCGATGTTTGGGTTACACGTAACATAGTTTTGAAGCTCAGGAAGGTGCGCATTTGCCGTTGTTGTAAGCACACATATATTTAAAATTTTTGGAAGAGCTTTTAAAATTTTTAATGTGATATTAGAAGTGTCTGTTCCGCCCATCGCCACAAATACATCGTAGATTTTTTCACAGGATTTTTCTTTTTCGAGTTTAAACTCCTCGCGGATGAGTGTGTAGGCACTTCCGCAACGTAGTTCGCATGTTTTGGGTACGAGATGTGTGTAACGCGCGGCATCCGCAGAGAGGTTGTGGTTGAGTAAAATATCGCAGTGATGCACTTGGTAGGTATCATCAAAGCTTAGAATTTTCACTCCTGTAGCCTCTTTGACTTTTTGCTCAAATGGCGCGTCAATGCCGTAATGATCGATGACCAAGCGTTTTACATGTAAAGATTTGATAAGTGCTATGAGCTCATCTACATCGTTGGATCGTAAGATTTTGACTTCGTAGGGAATGGAGGCGATGATGTTGCCCTCTAAGTTTTGGCAGGCAAAAATGACTTCCCCTTCAAAACTTTTGGCAAGCACCAAATCACGCATGATATGCCCAAGCCCGATGGTGCTTGAACTATCAGCTCGTATGAGTGTTTTCATGCAGTCCAAGTGCTTTAAACATAAACTCAGCCCTCATCCAATCTTCGGGTGTGTCGATGTCTTGCACCAAATGGCGAGGTAAAAGAACGGCGGTAGAGTGGGGTGCAAAGATGATTTTGCCTTCCAACCAGGCTTCGGGTGTTCCCCAGTAAAATTGTCCCGCATCGTGGTACGCCTCTTCCAAATCTTGGCTTCTGGTGTTAAAGTGTTCCGGTGAAAACATCTCGACACGATCTTCTTTCGTGAGGCGAATGGCACGCTGAATGGGAAAAGGAAAACTGGTCGCGCTAAAGGCATATGACGCTTTGGTGCGTTTAAGTTTTTCGTATGCCTCTTTAATAAACATCGCTTGCACAAAAGGAGCCGTCGCATAAATACAACAGATGGCATCTAATTGTGATAACTCTTTATGGCATGTTTCTCGTATCGCATGGGCGATGACAGGAATGGTTCCCGTGTGGTCGTCACTGAGCTCTTTGGGGCGCATAAAAGGAACTTCAGCCCCTAATGTGTGTGCCAATGCGGCAATCTCTTCATCGTCGGTGCTCACAATAATTTTGTCAAAACAGCCACTTTTTTGGGCGGCTTCAATGCTGTAAGCGATCATGGGTTTGCCACAAAATTCTTTAATGTTTTTACGAGGAATGCGTTTGCTTCCTCCTCGTGCAGGAATAATAGCCAGTCTCATCGTTTACATCCTTTGATGGAAGAGAGTGTCTCAAGCAGGGTGTCAGCAACCATAAGGGCGTCTTCCATGCTCATACCTTGATGGCAAGGAATGGAAAGCTCTGCACGGTAAAAATCTTCCGTTGTCTCCAAACGTTGTTCGCCAAAAAGCTTTTTGTAGTAGCTAAATTGATAGACAGGTTTGTAGTGAACTTGCACCCCAAGACCCTTTACATGTAACGCTTGAAAAATCTCCTCTTTGGAACACCAAAGCGAGCGATCGAGCAAAATAGGGTAGAGATGGTAGGTACTTCGTTTGGTTTGATCAATCACAATCGTGGTGAAGTAGGGATTGTTGGCAAAGCGTTCATCATAGTAATGTGCGATCTCATTGCGTTTATCAAGAAAATTTTCCAAGCGTCCAAGCTGCGAAAGTCCCAAAGCGCAGGCAACATCACTGAGGCGGTAGTTCTCACCCAGCATCACCATGTCCGAATTCCAGAGCTCTTTTTTGACAATGCCGTGACTTCGTAGCAACTTGGCTTGTTCGTAAAAGGCAGTATTATTCGTGGCAATCGCTCCACCTTCAAAGGTCGTAATAGGCTTGATGGCGTGAAAAATAAAGATGGTCATATCGGCGGTTGTACCCGCTTTTTTGCCATTGATTTGGCTTCCGAGTGCATGGCTCGCATCTTCGATTAAATAGAGTTTATGCTTGTCACACAGTGCTTTAATAGCGTCAATAGGCAGTGGATTTCCGCCAAAATCCACAGGCGCTATTGCTTTGGTTCGAGGAGTGATTAACACCTCTAGTTTGCGTTCGTCAATATTGCCATCATAACGAATGTCGCAAAATACAGGAGTTGCCCCGCATTGGATGGCAGTGTTAGAGGTTGCGGCAAAGGTGAGCGGTGTGGTGATGACTTCATCACCCTCTTGAAGCCCGATAATCTGATAGGCGACATGCAGAGCCGAAGTGGCAGAGTTCATGACGCACACATGTTTAACGCCTAAATAGTTGGCGAGTGCTTCTTCAAAGTCGCCGACTTTTTTTCCACCCGTGAGAAAATCGCCCTTAAGCGTCTCTACAACGGCATCGATGTCGCTTTGATCGATACTTTGTCTACTATAGGGAATCATGCGTTTATCATCTCCATTAAGCCTTTGGCATCAAGCCATTGTGTGTTGGTCTCAGAACTGTATTCAAAGCCGTATTTTACGGGAGTTCCACTCTCTCCAATGGCGTTACATGTAAAGTCGTTACGTTGGGTAAAAAGAATGCTTGGTTGGATGACATAATGGTCGTGAAATTCTAGCGTTAAGTGGCTGTCATCTTTGGGAACCATCACTTCGTGCATCTTTTCGCCGGGGCGAATACCGATGATTTTGACACCCAAATGCGGTGCCATACTTTTCGCTAAATCGACCATCTTCATCGAAGCGATTTTAGGAATAAAAATCTCGCCACCTTTCATGCGCTCAAAGTTTTTCAACACAAAGTTGACTCCTTGTTCCAAGGTAATCCAAAAGCGCGTCATCTCCGCTTCTGTAATCGGAAGCTCTTTTGCTCCCTCCGCAATCAATTTTTTAAAGAAGGGGACAACTGAGCCACGAGAGCCTACAACATTTCCATAGCGCACAACCGCAAACTGCGTTCTACGCGCACCTCTGATGTTATTGGCAGCGACAAAGAGTTTATCGCTCGCCAGTTTGGTTGCACCGTAAAGGTTGATAGGGTTGGCGGCTTTATCGGTTGAGAGGGCGATAACTTTTTCAACACCGCATTCAAGAGCAGCGTCGATGACGTTTCCTGCCCCATTAATGTTCGTTTTGATGCACTCCATTGGGTTGTACTCGGCGATGGGAACATGCTTGAGTGCCGCAGCATGAATGACATAATTGACACCATACATTGCATTTTTAAGGCGGTCAACATCGCGCACATCACCGATAAAAAAGCGCATACAAGGGTCGGTGAATTGCTGTGCCATCTCATACTGTTTCAGTTCATCGCGAGAATAAATGATGATTTTATTGGGTTTGTAATTTTTTAAAAGAATTTCGGTATATTTTTTGCCAAAACTGCCTGTTCCGCCCGTGATAAGAATATTTTTGCCATTAAACACGATAACCCTTTTTGATTGAAGTCGTTGATATCATAAATTGACGATGCTCGCCACTGGGGCATGCTTTACTTCTCAAAAGCAATTTCAGTACCGTTTTTGAATTTGACATTCGTATAATAGGAGTAGTATAATGAATGTATCTTTAAATGAGGAGCATCTGATGAACGTTTCCAGTAGTTCCAATACGCAAGTACTCAACTTAATCACTCAAAATAAATCTCAAACCGATATTATGTTAGAAAAAATCAATGCGACCAAAGAGGTTAATGGCACCGATGGCGCTACTTTGGTTATCTCAGATTCACTCGCATCTCAGATAGCAGCCTTAAGTCAAGGGGTGCAAAATTCAAATGAAACGGTCAGTATGTACCAAATTGCTGACGCTTCTGTTCAGGCAATTCAAGCAGGAACCGATAAATTAAATGACCTCTCCGTGCGTTACAATAACGCTACGCTTGGAAGTGAGCAAAAAACAAGCTTGCAAAAAGAGTTTACAGATATTAGTACCGCCATGCAAGATATTGCAAACCAAACAACCTACAATGGTCAAAATCTTCTCAGTAGTAATTATGGACTCAATGTTTCAGGCTTAAGTGATCTTAAAATTAGTGATCAAACGGGCATTGCAAGTTTTAGAGACAATATGAGCGCTCTTTCGTCTACCATCAGTTCTCAGATCAACAGCGCTAGCAGCAGTATCAACAGTTCCTTGACGACAATGACGAATTTAAGCAGTGCCAATTCTCAGATGTCTGAAACTCCCCTCGATCAAAAGATTGCAGCAATCAACAGCGATCAGATCAAACTGACCAGTTCTGTTTTAACTCAAATTCATCAAAACAATATGATGCAACAAAATATTTCGGCACTTTTGGTTTAAGTGCCGCTCTTTTTTTAGCCTTCTTTCATGCCACGTATCAATAATCAAACTTTTTATGAAAATGCTATCAAACGATATGGTTGCACGGCCAGAGGGTTGAATTGGAATTCAAAACAGTCGCAGCACATACGTTTTGAAGTGATTCATGCGCTTTTAGAACCACACTTGCCTTCAAGCAAGATTGTGGATGCAGGATGTGGGTTTGGCGATCTCTATCTTTTTTTACAGCAAAAAGGTTCTTTACCTCGCAAATATATTGGGTATGATACGCTCCAAGAGGCCATTTTTGTGGCACACAAACGGACTAAACAGCATTTTGCCCGTAAAGATATTTTAAATGACGAGCTTGAATTAGCGGACTTTTATATTGCCAGTGGCTCGATGAATATTTTAAACCGTTTTGAGACGTTTTTGTTTATTCGCCGTTGTTATGAAGCCTCTAAAAAAGGTTTTGTGTTTAATCTGCTCAAAGGTGAAGAGAAAGAGGGTCATTTTAACTATTTTTTACCTCATGAAATTGAAGCATATACGAGTGAGTTTGCTTACGATGTTGAAATGTATGAGGACTATATGGAAGGTGATTTCACCGTATTTTTGAAAAAGGAAGATGTATGAAAAAACTCTTACTTGGGATTATTGGGCTCTATTTGGTAGCGATGGGGTATCTCTATTTTACCCAAGATGCGCAAGTGTTCAATATTAAGGCGATTGTAAAGCAAGCCAAAGTGAGTGGTGAAACGATTGAGCCCCTCTCTTTACATGTCAAAGAGGGCGTTGATTTAGAAGGGGTATTGCGACATGATGCACAAAGCGATGCGGGAGTCATTCTTTACTTTGGGGGTAATGCGGATGACGCTACGCAATTTCTTTTACATGTAAAGGATATTCAAGGCTACGACATCATTGCTTTTAACTATCGAGGCTATGGCGAAAGTACAGGAATGCCAAGTGAGCAAGCCTTGTTTGAAGATGCGCTCAAGATTTACGATACGTACGCAAAAGGGCGTAAAGTGGTATTGATTGGGCGAAGCTTAGGAACGGGAGTTGCGACCTATCTTGCTTCGCAAAGGGTAGTGGATGGTTTGGTGCTTATTAGTCCTTACGATTCAATCCTCTCTATCGCCAAAATTAAGTACCCTTTCTTCCCGATTGATCTGATGCTTAAAAATAAATTTGAAACCATTGAGTACCTTCCTTTGGTCAAGTCAAAAATAGCGGTGATGGAAGTTGAAAATGACACCGTTATTCCTCATTACCATCTTGAAAAACTCTTAGAAGTGATGCCGAGTCGTCCTTTACATGTAATCTTGAGCCATACAACACATAATAACGTTTTTGAACACCCTGCCTTTACAAAAGAGCTACAAACTATATTAGGAAAAATCATTGAATAAAGTCTATATCAAACACTCCGTTGTTCCCAAAATAAGACGCTTTACCCCATGGGTTTATGCTAACGAAATTGACTCTAGCTTAGAGGAGTTTCAAAGCGGTGAAGTCGTCGCGCTCTTTTCCAAAAAAGATGGTTTTTTAGGAACCGCCTATGTCAATCCAAAATGCGCGATTTTCGCGCGCATTCTGAGCTTTGGCAAAGAGGAGATTGGTAAAAAGTTTTTCCATAACCGCATCAAAAGAGCCATCGCAAAGCGTGAGGCACTTTTATCTCAAACCAATGCCGTGCGTCTCATCCACTCCGAAGCAGATTTCTTGCCAGGGCTTATTGTGGACAAGTATGGCGATACGCTCTCCATTCAGATCAATACAGCAGGTATGGAAACCTTTCGTGAGTTGATACTCAGCACTCTTAAACAACTTGTAAATCCTTCATGGATTGTTGAAAAATCCGATGAACACTCACGCGAAATTGAGGGCTTGGAGAGTAAAAACGGCACACTTTTTGGCACACCTTCCAAAGAGTTTGAACTCAAAGAGAATGGTTTAACCTTTTTAGTGGATATTGAAGATGCTCAAAAAACAGGCTTTTACCTCGACCAGCGTAAAAACAGAGCTATTTGTGCGAGCTACATCAAAGAGAATGACACCGTGCTTGATCTTTGCTGTAATGCCGGTGGTTTTGGCATCCATGCACTCTCAAAGGGCGCTAAAAATGCCGTTTTTGTAGACATCTCCGAATCCGCCATAGCACAAACCAAAGCCAACCTCGAAGCCAATAAAATGGAGACATACGAAGCGTATGCCGCCGATGCGTTTACCTTTATGAAAGAGAAAAAATACAAAAACAGTTTTGATCTCATTGTACTTGATCCCCCATCTTTTGCCAAAACCAAAGAGCAAGCCAATGGCGCTAAACGAGGCTTTAAACACCTCTTGATGGAGTCTACCAAAGCCGTCAAAGACGGAGGTTTAATCGCGCTCTTCTCCTGCTCCTTTCACGTCGGCAAAAAAGAACTGTTAGACATCGCCATGGAAGTCTCCCACGATCTTAAAGTGCAATACATTTTGTTAGAACAAATGCAACAAGACAGCGACCACCCATGCCTAATTAATGCCGCTGCATCGTTTTATTTGAATGGATTGTTGTTGAGAGTTGAGAAATAAGTCGTACGCAATAAATATGGGAACTACTTTTTACATGTAAAATAGTGTTACAACAAAAATTTGTAACGGAAAAATATGTGGAGAATAACCAATGAAATTTAATCCAATTAGAGGAAGAGAATCGTGGCTAAAAAATGATGCTTCTTTATTAAAATGGCTTTTAGCAAGACAATATGAACCTGGAGATCCTATGGGAAATATGGCTGCAAGCCATATTAGGAGCATTATTGAATGCTATCTTTATGGACTTTCTAAAGAGATACAGCCCGTTATTGCCCGTTCTCTTGAATGGCTCAATATTGCAATAGAACAAGATGAATGGAGCGACCATCCTGACCCAGATTATCATAGGGCTACTTTACATGAAGCGAAAGCATTAGCACTGTGGCTTCAAAATTCTGATCCTGCGATAGAAATATGGGATAAAGCAAGACACTTTCTTTTATCAGTTATGGAGCCTGCTTATGGGAAAAAAATTAAAACGGATGGATTGGATGCTTATTTGAGTTATTGTATTCACGCAGAGCAGTATGAAGCAGGTGTGATGGAGTATGAAAAATACTACGGCGTCTCTAAAGTTTCGTTTGGAGGTTCTATGGCTCCAAGAAAATGGGCATATGCTTTCTGTCTTAATCATATTAAACCGCAATTTGATCCTGAAAAACTATTTCAAGCAGGGCGCAAGATGCTCCAAACCCATTTGGATAACAATTGGCTTGGCGTAGGACAAAACATTCGTGCGGCGATGTGGCTTAAAAATGTCTATTGGCATGACAATCGCACTTTGGCTCCTTTAGAGACCATTTTAAAAGCGTATGAAAATATGCCTGATATCCCAAAACCAGATTTTATTGAAAATTGAAAAAGTTACAGTTAGCATCTACGCTACCTCAAACTTCCCCTCATCAATAAACTTCAAAAATTCAACTTTGAATTTGGCTCTGTTTTCATCTTCTTGAATCCACGGAAGGTGGGTTTTACGTTCGGCTTCGATGATGGGAAACCATGTTTTTTGTAGATCGTGATCGAGCATACAACGATCGTGAATGGACTCTAAAAAGTTCCAGACGATGAAGGCGTAGGTGTTGTATTGCATCTCTTCATCAAGGGAGCGTTCATGGTCTTTTCGGAGCAGAAAAGGTTTATTGAGGGCTTCTTTGAGAATTTCAAAGTACATTTTATCAATCTCACCGTAGTGGACACTTTGCATCGTTTTACGGTACATCCGTATCGAATACAACAGTGCAAAGATAGCCATCATCGTAGCTAAAATACTCATGATAGCACTAATGGCAGTCCAGAGAGTTTCATATTCATCGCTTAAAAAAATTTCCATCAACAATCCTTTTAAATGAGGTTTAACATCGGTGGTACAAGCTCAAGCATTTGAGCAATGCGAGAGTCTGTTTTGGCGCATCCATAGACATTGACATAGAGTTTTTCTAGCCATGTGTGCAGTGTCTCTTTGGAAACTTCGCGCATACGGGGATGATAGACTAAAAGTTCCATAGGAGGAGCTTCTTCACTGCTTTTTAGGGCTAAAATATAATCAAACGGATCAATTTTTAAAGCGCCTAAACGACGGTAAAAGAGTTCTCTTTTTTCACGAATTTCTTGCTCATTTGAGCTTTTTTCAGGTGAGTCAATTTCGATGAGAAGGGCTCGTGTGCCATGCGTTTTAAAAAGCTGTTCAATGCTACTTTTTAACAGCGTGGAGCCTAGTCCCATACCACGAAGACGCTCATCGACCGCCATGTATTCTAGCAAGAAAAAATCGTCATTGTGTGGATGATACATAATGCAAAATCCTACAATTTTTTCGTCATGGTATGCCAGATAGATGGTGTAAAAAGAGGCGTGTTGCATCGCTAAAAGTGCGTCACGAGATTTTTGTTCTGAAAGCGGAAACGAAGTAGAGTAGATGGCGTAAAAGCCATCAAACTCTTCTAAATTGTTTTGCCCTAAAGCCTTTACATGTAAAGCCATCAGCAGTTATTTTAAAATGCGTGGTAAGGTAATACCTGTTTGCCCTTGGTACTTACCGTGTTTATCTTTGTACGTAGTCTCACAGGGTGTGTCACCCTCTAAAAAGAGCACTTGCGCGATGCCTTCATTGGCATAGATTTTAGCAGGCAATGGTGTGGTATTTGAAATTTCGATGGTAATGTGACCTTCAAACTCTGGTTCAAACGGTGTGACATTCACGATGATGCCACAACGTGCATAGGTACTTTTACCAAGGCAGATCGCCAGTACGTTTTTTGGGATTCTAAAGTATTCCACTGTGCGTGCCAATGCAAAAGAGTTTGGGGGAACAATGCAGATGTCACCTACAAAATCGATGACATTTTTATCGTCAAATTCTTTAGGGTCAACCACGGTAGAATTGACATTGGTAAAAATCTTAAATTCACGCCCAACACGGATGTCATACCCATAACTACTGACGCCATAACTGACCACATCTTTGCCCACTTGATCCTCACAAAAAGGCTCTATCATACGCTCTTTGAGCGATTTTTCTCGTATCCAACTGTCTGCTTTTAAACCCATAATTTCCCTTAAGTGATCGTATATATTTAGTATGGTATTATAACACATTTTATGTCATGCCAAAAAATGGCAAATATTTAGGAGAAACCGAATGGACAAAAATGAAATTAGAGAGTTAATACGTATTTTTGATAAAAGTGATATTACAAAACTCAAAATCAAAGAGGGTGATTTTAGCATTGAACTGCAAAAAGGTTTTGATGGTCCTGTTACGTATGCAGCAGCCCCAGTTGTGCAAGCTCCAAGTGTTGCTCCTGTAGCAGCTCCTGTTGCTCAAGTTGGAGGCGAGGCGAGTGTGAATGCAGCGCCTGCAGGTTTAAGTATGAAATCACCTATGGTAGGAACTTTCTATCGATCTCCAGCTCCTGGTGCGGCTCCATTTGCAAAAGTAGGCGACGTGATCCGTAAAGGTCAACCTATCGGTATTATCGAAGCAATGAAAATTATGAATGAAATCGAAGCAGAGTTTGACTGTAAAGTCTTAGATATTCTTGTCGAAGATGGTCAACCTGTAGAATACGATATGCCAATCTTTGCGGTGGAGAAAGTGTAATGAAGATTGAGAAAATTCTTGTTGCCAATCGTGGTGAGATCGCCCTTCGCGCAATACGCACCATCAAAGAGATGGGAAAACAAGCGATTGCGGTTTATTCCACTGCGGATAAAGATGCGCTCTATCTTCAATATGCCGATGCAAGTATTTGTATTGGTGGTGCAAAATCATCTGAGAGTTATTTAAGCATTCCTGCAATCATCAGTGCCGCTGAGATCAGTGGCTGTGATGCCATTTTCCCAGGGTATGGTTTCCTCAGTGAAAACCAAACCTTTGTTGAAGTGTGCCAACACCACAACATCAAATTTATTGGACCTTCCGTTGATTCCATGGTTTTAATGAGCGATAAATCGAAAGCCAAAGATGTTATGAAAAAAGCGGGTGTACCGGTTATTCTTGGAAGTGAAGGCGTGCTTGAGAGTGTCGAAGAAGCCAAAAAATTGGCTGAACAAATCGGACTTCCCGTTATCGTCAAAGCGAGTGCAGGCGGCGGTGGACGTGGTATGCGTGTGGTTGAAAAGATGGAAGATTTGGAAAAATCATTCCTTGCCGCAGAGAGCGAAGCGCTGAGTGCATTCGGCGATGGCACGCTTTATATGGAAAAATATATCAAAAATCCGCGTCACATTGAAGTACAAGTGATTGGCGATTCTTTTGGCAATGTTGTCCATATTGGTGAGCGTGACTGTTCAATGCAGAGACGTCACCAAAAACTGATTGAAGAGTCTCCTGCTATTGCGCTCGATGCCAAAACAAGAGCACGACTTCATGAAGTAGCAGTGAAAGCAACTAAGTACATCGGCTATGAAAATGCAGGTACGTTTGAGTTCCTTTTGGATGCAGACAAAAACTTCTATTTTATGGAAATGAACACCAGACTTCAAGTCGAGCATTGTGTGAGCGAGATGGTCAGTGGCATCGACATTATTGAGTGGATGATTCGTGTGGCTGAGGGTGAAAAACTTTTCGATCAAAGTGCACTCACTTTCCGTGGACATTCGATTGAGTGCCGTATCACTGCTGAAGATCCTGTCAAATTTATTCCAAGTCCTGGTAAAATCACCAAGTACATCATTCCAGGAGGTCGCAATGTTCGTATGGATTCTCATGCGTATCAAGGTTATATTGTTCCCCCCAATTATGACTCTATGATTGGAAAGTTGGTGGTATGGGGTGAAACACGTGACCGCGCCATTAAAAAGATGAGAGAAGCTTTAAATGAGTTACAAATAGAGGGTATTAAAACGGTAAGAGATTTTCATTTAAATATGATGGATAATGAAGATTTTATCGAAAATAGATTTGATACAAACTACCTTTCACGCTACTAAATAATCTTAAGGTCGCCATTTTGGCGACCTTTAACGTTGTATTTGATTATGGTGCTCTGATAACTTGAATGTTAGCAGATGATTTTAACTTTTCAAAATACTCTTCAATCGCTTTTTGTTCTTTACCTTCTCCCAGTTTTGAGTAGATATAGTTTTTAGCATCAGCAAAAGAGACGGTTTGAACATTGTATTTTTCTTTTACAAAAAACATGACGTAATTTGAATCGGTTTTTGTGATGGCAGAAAATTTCCCTTTAGCTGTTTTGTTTAGTTGTGCTATGAGTTTTGGGTCTGCTTTTGCTGCTTCAATTTTTCCTTCTTGAAGCTGAACATCACTCACAGCACTCATAGGGTTATTTTGAATGGCAGTTAGGCTTTGTTGATTAGCGCTAGTATAGATCGTCACATCAAATGCACTTGCTTGTGAAAATTCATTAAGATTTTCATTATAATAAGCTTGTAGGTCACTATCTCCCATTTGTTGCATTTTGGTACTAACGATTTTTTTATAGAGTTTATCACGTTGTAATTTCTTTTTAAGATCCTCTTTATACTCAGAAATTTCAATATTTTTTGAACGGATCATATTAAGGAAATCATATTGATTCATATTGTTACTAATTGCTAAGTTTTCAATATATTGATCGACTTCAAAATTGTCAACAGCGATATTTTGTTTTTTGATTTCAGATTCTTCAAGCTTTTGTCTTATTAAAATATCTAATGCCTCTTTTTTGGGGATATTAAAGCGCTGTGAATACTTGAAAACATCAAATAATGTAATAGGCTCTTTATTAATAATGATAGAAACTCCATCAACAGTACTTGCATTTACAGGTGAAAAAAGTAAGGTTGCGCACAACGTTACAAAAGTTAACACCTTTAGTTTGATCTTCATCAATAATCCTTTATTTTAAGAAAAATAGCTATATAATCGTGTTGTATTTACAAAACAAGCTACGTATGATAACATCTTTTTTGACAAAAAAAATTAAAAAAATGTTTTTTCTCCAGCTTCAGTGGATTTTTTAATCACTACGTAACGAAATGATACATAATTTATACATAATTTACAAAAAAAGAATGAAGGTACAGTCATGGTTGTGACACGCTTTGCCCCTAGTCCTACGGGCTATTTACATATTGGAGGGCTTAGAACGGCTCTTTACAGTTATTTGTGGGCAAAAAGAAACAGTGGAAAATTTTTATTTCGTATTGAAGATACAGACCTTGCTCGAAACTCCAAAGCAGCAGCAGATGCTATTGTAGAGGCGTTCAAGTGGGTTGGTTTAGCGCATGAGGGTGAGATTGTTTATCAATCTGAGCGTTTTGATCTCTATAAAAGTTATGTTCAAAAGCTTTTAGATGCTGGAAAAGCGTATAAATGTTATATGAGTAAAGAGGAGCTTGATGCCCTTCGAGAAGCTCAAATGGCACGTAAAGAACGTCCAAAATACGATGGGAGATACCGTGACTTTACGGGAACGCCTCCAACAGGAGTTGATCCTGTTATTCGTATTAAAGCGCCAACGACTGGGGTTGTTTCTTTTGTGGATGGCGTTAAAGGTGAAGTGACCTTTAATGCAAGTGATATGTTGGATGATTTCATTATTGCTAGAAGTGATGGCACGCCTACCTATAACTTTGTTGTTGTCATCGATGACGCGCTAATGGGGGTTAATGAAGTCATTCGCGGTGATGACCATCTTTCTAATACACCTAAACAGATCATTTTATATCAAGCACTTGGTTTTGATATTCCTAAATTTTATCATGTTCCTATGATTTTGAATCCTCAAGGTAAAAAGCTTTCTAAACGCGATGGTGCCGTTGATGTGATGGAGTATAAGAGGGAAGGATATCTGCCAGAAGCACTGCTTAACTTTCTGATTCGTTTAGGTTGGAGTCATGGCGATCAAGAAATTTTCTCATTTCAAGAGATGCAAGAACTCTTTGATCCTTCCAATATTAATAAATCTGCTTCGGCGTACAATCAAGAAAAATTAGTATGGCTCAATGCCCATTACATCAAACAAGCAAGTCATGTACGTTTGATTGATGAATTACGCTTTTTTGATGTGGATATTTCTTTACATGTAAAGAAAGAGTTACTGATTGACGCACTTCGTGACCGTGCTAAGACCTTAGTTGAGTTTGCTGCCATGGTAAAGCAGATTTTAGAGGCACCAGTGTGTTACGATGAAAAAGCAGTTGAAAAGTTCTTAACCACCGAAGGACTAGCGGTTTTAGAGCAGTATCTTGAAGCACTAAAAGGTGCAAAAGAACTCAATACAGCGAGTGAATTTGAAACAGTTACCAAAGCATTTTTAGAAGAAAGAGGTCTAAAGCTTAAAGATCTTGCCCAAGCCATTCGCATTGCGATGGTAGGTAATTCTGTGAGCCCTTCTATCTTTGAAGTGTTGGAAATTATTGGATATGCGAATGTTATACAAAGAATTCAAAAATTAATATCTTATAAAAGGAGTTAGTGTGAGTAATAAGGGGAAAGTTACTAAAGAAGAGTCTTTAGAATATCATATTGGTGGGAAAATTGAAATTAGTGTTAAAACGCGTTGTGATACTGCTAGAGATCTTTCAATGGCGTACACTCCAGGTGTTGCACATCCTTGTTTAGAGATTGAAAAAGATAATGAATTAGCGTACAAATATACCAATAAAGGTAATCTTGTTGCCGTTATCAGTGATGGAACAGCGGTTCTAGGTCTTGGTGATATTGGTGCCGTTGCTGGCAAGCCTGTTATGGAAGGAAAGTCTGTTCTTTTCAAAAAATTCGCAGATGTTGATGCGTTTGATATTGAATTAGATGAACATGACATTGATAAAATTGTTGCAATTTGTAAAGCACTCTCTCCAACATTTGGTGGTATCAATCTTGAAGATATTAAAGCACCCGGTTGTTTTGAAATAGAGCGCAAGCTTCAAGAATGTGTTGATATCCCTGTTATGCACGATGATCAACATGGAACAGCGATGATTACGTCTGCTGGACTTATCAATGCGCTTGAAATCAGTGGCAAAAAAATTGAAGAGATGAAAATCGTCGTTTCTGGTGCAGGTGCTGCAGGAATTGCGTGTGCTAAAATGTACAAACTTTTGGGTGCTAAAAAAATTGTGATGCTTGATAGTAAGGGTGTTATCCATGCAGGAAGAACAGATCTTAATACCTATAAAGCAGAGTTTGCATTGGAAACCAGTGATAGAACCATAGAAGATGCAATGCGAGGGGCTGATATGTTTTTAGGTCTTTCAAAACCAGGTGTTGTTAGTCAAGAGATGGTTAAATCCATGAACCCATACCCAATTATTTTCGCTCTTGCAAACCCAACGCCTGAAATCTTACCTGAAGAAGTTCATGCAGTACGAAATGACGTTATGATGGGAACAGGAAGAAGTGACTATCCGAACCAAGTTAATAACGTTTTAGGTTTTCCTTTCATCTTTAGAGGTGCTTTGGATGTTCGAGCAACTAAAATTACGGAAGGCATGAAAATGGCTGCAGCAGTAGCTATGGCAAAGTTAGCTAAAGAAGATGTGCCTGATTATGTCAAAGCAGCTTATAACGGAGAAGATCTTAAATTTGGTATCAATTACATCATTCCAAAACCATTTGATCGAAGAGTTTTTGTGTGGATTTCTGCTGCAGTTGCCGAAGCTGCGATCAAAGATGGCGTTGCGCGTGTGAAAGATTTTGATATGAAAGCGTATCGCGCAAAACTTCAAGCGATTATTGATGCGGAGCAAAAATAAGTGAAAAACGTTCATGTCATCAAACATCCTCTGATTGAGCATAAGCTTTCGATTTTGAGAGATGAAAAAACAGAGCCATTTCAGTTTCGACTTTTAGTCGATGAAATATCTCATTTGATGTTATTTGAAGCAACACGCGATTTACCTCTTCGCGACATTAAAGTCCAAACGCCTGTTGCGTTGGCCAATACTAAAAAGTTAGATGCAAAAATTATGATCTGCCCGATTCTAAGAGCCGCTCTTGGCATGTTGGATGGTATCTTTAAATTGATTCCTGATGCCAGTGTGGGCTTTTTAGGATTTCAACGCAATGAAAAAACACTCGAAGCAGAGTTTTACTATGCGAAGCTACCACCTGATCATAAAGAGCGTATTGCAATTATTATCGACCCGATGTTTGCGACAGGCGGAACGGCGATTGATGCTGTGAACTTTTTAAAGTCAAAAGGAGTGAAAGATATACGCTTTTTAGCGTTGGTTTCAGCTCCTGAGGGACTCAAACGTTTTTGTGAGATCCATCCTGATGTACCTGTCTTTACAACTTGCATTGATGATGGATTGAATGAAAATGGCTACATCGTTCCCGGTCTTGGAGATGCGGGAGATAGAGTTTTTAATACGGTGAATAGCTAGTCAAAAATCTTTTTTGATGTTTACATGTAAAACGGGCAGAGCCCGTTTTACTATACCGCTCCTTGATCGATCATTGAATCAGCCACTTTGCGAAATCCTGCAATATTTGCACCCAACATCAAGTTCCCTTCATCACCAAACTCTTTGGATGTTTTATAGGAAAGCTCAAAAATATTTTTCATAATACCTCTGAGTTTACTGTCGACTTCAGCAAAACTCCATTTTTGCATACTGGCATTTTGGCTCATCTCTAACTGACTGGTAGCAACACCACCCGCATTGGCAGCCTTTGCAGGGCCGTAAAACATTTTGTGTGCCAACATAAAGTCAATCGCTTGCGGGGTGCTTGGCATATTCGCCCCTTCATTAACCAACCGACAGCCGTTTTTATAAAGAATTTGAATGTCATTTAGACCCAGTTCATTTTGTGTCGCACTCGGAAATGCTGCAAAACACGGGATACTCCAAACAGCATTCGTTCCTTCGGGATATTGACTGACAGGAATATAGGTCGCTTCTGCGTGAACATTAAGGTATTCGCTTAAATCTTTACGCGCAATCTCTTTGATGGCTTTAAGTGCATTAAAATCAATACCATTTTTATCGTAGATCATCCCATGAGAGTCACTGCATGTAACGGGTATTGCCCCCATGTCATAGAGCTTTTGAATCGTATAAAGTGCCACATTGCCCGCTCCTGATACGGTGCATATTTTGCCTTTAAGCGAGTCACCCGCTTTGTTGAGGATGTTTTCTGCAAAATAGACCGAACCATACCCTGTTGCTTCCGTGCGCGCGAGAGATCCTCCCCAATTGAGTCCTTTGCCTGTTAAGGCTCCTTCAAAACGACCCGTCAGGCGTTTGTATTCGCCAAACAGATAGCCAATCTCACGTCCACCGACACCAATGTCGCCCGCAGGGATATCTTTCGTCTCGCCGATGTGTTTGGAGAGTTCCACCATAAACGATTGGCAAAAGCGCATAATTTCACCTTCACTTTTGCCTTTGGGATTAAAATTACTGCCCCCCTTTGCTCCACCAATAGCAAGCCCCGTCAGAGAGTTTTTAAAGGTCTGCTCAAAGCCTAAAAACTTGATGATACCAAGATTGACACTGGGATGAAAACGAAGGCCGCCTTTGTAAGGTCCAATGGCAGAGTTAAACTGGACGCGGTAACCAATATTGGTTTGGATTTTGCCTTGATCATCGATCCAGACAACACGAAAGAGGATTTGACGCTCAGGAATGACGATACGCTCTAGTATATTGTACTGATCGTATTTGGACTCTGCCTGTAAAAGCGGTTCAAGAGAGGTTAAAACCTCTTCAACCGCTTGGTAAAACTCCGTTTGACCGGGGGTACTCTCAATCGTTGATTGAAGAACTTTATCGATATAACGTTTCACGGACATCGGGCAACTCCTTTGAGGATTTTACGACGAAGGCTTGTTGAGGCGTTTGGCTTTTTTGAGAAACATAAACAGGGCTTTTTGCTCTTTCTTCCCAATGGAATAACTGATAAGTTTAAGGTACTCTTTAATGTCATGGGCTGCAATACCACGCTCTTTGGCATAGGTCTTTAAAATATAGTTAGGAATTTTAATCGGGCATTGAACAAACTTTGCAGAGAGTTTTTTGTAAAAACTTTGACGCACATTCACACACAATCGTGCAAATACAAAAGGGAGATGATACGTGTCATGCCAAACTTGAGCAAGATCAATATACGCATCGGGCTCTTGTAGGTAGAGTTTGAGTGCACGATCTCCGATGAAAACTTCACCTTCTAACCCAAGGACGCGGGTTAACATATTGGATGTAGCAGAGGCGGGGTCTCTTTTAGCAACGCCCTTTTTTAAAATAACACTTTTAACATTTTTTTGCGCCACGATGCCAATAGGCAAAGGGGTGATTGATTTGCGTTTACTTTCAATACTGGAAATAAATGCGGCATCCACAACACGCTTTCTAAATTTACGATTGATACTGGACGGAACAGATTTCTGATGCTCACATGAACGTTTAAACGCGTTGGGTAGTGAGGCTCGTTTTAAAAAAACATGAAATGGAAGAAGATTGATATAGTCTATCTTTCCAAAAACCATACAGACTCCTTATATCTAGGTTTTGTATTATAACTTGTCTTGCTTAACAAGATGGTTACTAAGAAGACTTATACCCAAATGTAGGTACAATAAAAGGAAAAAAAGAGGATAGTGCATTATGCTCGAATCGCTATTTACTGCCGAAGCACTTATGGCGTTATTGACATTAACGGCTTTGGAAATTGTTCTTGGAATTGATAATATTATTTTTATTGCTATTCTCGTAGGCCGCTTGCCTGCCCATCAAAGAGATAAAGGTCGGATTTTTGGACTGGGTCTTGCGATGATCACGCGGATCATGCTCCTTCTCTCACTCTTTTGGATTATGAAATTAACAACGCCCCTTTTTACTCTTTTTTCCTATCCTATTTCAGGACGCGATCTCATCTTAATTGTGGGAGGTCTATTTCTCCTTGCCAAGTCAACAACAGAGATTCACCAAGACATTGAAGAGGTAGGGGAAGAGGAAAAAGAGCTTAAAAAAGGTTCACGTGGCTTTTTTAATACACTCATTCAGATTGCTGTTTTGGACATCGTTTTCTCTCTGGATTCTGTCATTACTGCTGTGGGTATGGCAAACAATATTATCATTATGATTTTGGCCGTTGTCCTTGCGGTAGGAGTGATGATGTTCGCAAGTAAGGCTATTTCTGATTTTATTGATGCCAATCCTACGATTAAAATCTTAGCACTTTCGTTTTTGATTTTAGTTGGTGTGACGCTTATTGCTGAAGGGTTTGGGCTTCATATCTCAAAAGCCTATGTTTATTTCGCGATGGCATTTTCTCTTGCTGTTGAGTCGATTAATATTTACAGTCGTAAGAAAAAAGCTAAAAAATCAGTAGCTAAAAAAGAGGCGTAATATGTTTTCTCTCCTTCGTTCTTCCAATGCCTTTGCCATTGATCTTGGCACTAATAATACATTGGTATATCAACCCAGCCGTGGAATTATTTTAGATGAGCCTACCTCTATTTCATTCGATACAAAACGAAGTTCTTTTTTTGATAGTGGTGCTTCTTCAAGGCGAATGTGGGGTAAAAATCCTCAACATATCGAAGTGATGCATCCCCTTTCCAAAGGGGCAATCGCCAATTTAACCGTTGCAAAAGCCTATATTAAAGAGGTCATTGCGCGCATTGCACAGAGCCGATTTTTCAAGCCAACGATTCTTGTGAGTGTTCCAAGCGATCTGAATTCGATGGAGCGGGGTGCTGTGGTAGAAGCGTGTAAAGATGGAGGTGCTCGTGAAGTGATGCTCATCAAAGACCCTTTCTCTGCCGCGCTTGGTTCCATGCAAGCGATAGAATTACCTAAAGGCGTTTTGGTACTGGATATTGGAGCAGGGGTGAGCGATATTTCACTTCTTTCGTGTAATGGGATTGTGATGTCAAAGTCTCTCCGTGTTGCTGGCAATGACCTTGATGAGGCAATTATTGAGTATTTTAAAGCGAGCAAGCGTATTCTCATCTCGCATAATGATGCAGAACATTTAAAAAAAGAGCTTGGAAATCTTGTCAATCGTGAAGAAGTAACGATGCAGATCAATGTCAAAAATCTCGTCTCTCGCCTTCCTGAGCGCTTTGTGGCAAGTTCTCACGATGTGCATCAAGCGATTATGCCTTTGGTTGATAAAATGGTTTCTCTGACACACCGCATGCTTTCAGAACTTCCTCCAGCCTTTGCACAAGATATTTATGATCAAGGTATTTTACTCACAGGTGGTTCTTCGATGCTGCAAGGGCTCGATTGTTACCTGTCTGCCAAATTAGAAATAGCGGTCAATGTTGTGGATAATCCTTTGCAAAATATTATTCTAGGGGCGGGGCGTGCCATGGAAGATGTCCGTTATAGCTCCCTTTTAGGCGCGTAAGAGCAATAGATTTTGTGCTCTTAGCTTACCTTTAAGAGCTAACATATCAATATATCTTGATATAAAGATAATTTTATGCTACCATTTCATCATTGTTACATGTAAAGGCTAGATCATGAAAAAAGTACTGATTTTATGTACGGGCAACAGTTGTCGAAGTATTATCGCTGAAGCGCTCGTAAACGCACATTTAAAAGGCATTGAGGCGTATAGTGCGGGCGTGCGTGCAAGCGGATATGTCAATGCCTATGCGAAAAAAGTCTTAGAAGAAGAGGGCATTTGGAAAGAGAACTACCACTCCAAAACACTCGATGAGGTTTTACATGTAAACTTCGATTTGGTAGTCACGGTATGCGATCATGCCAAAGAGAGCTGTCCCATGTTTCCTCGTCCTATTCCTAAAAAAATTCATGTTGGCTTTTCCGATCCCGATGGGAAAGATTATGGGGCGTTTATTCTTACATGTAAAGCAATTAAAGCAGAGCTTTTGCCTATCATTGAAAAAGAGCTAAGCGATGTTTGATGTATGGGAAAAGATGGTAGATTATCTGGTCTATGGGGTATTTGGACTGGATGCTTCGACACAAAAAGCAGAAGTGGTTCATTTTTTCATCTTTGATACGGTGAAAATTTACATTCTTTTAGTGCTGATTATTTTTGCAGTGAGTTTTTTGAGAACGTATTTTAATACCGACAAAGTACGCGTCTATTTGCAAGGTAAAAGTGAGTTCACTGGTAATGTCTTAGCAGCACTTTTTGGCATTATTACGCCGTTTTGTAGTTGTTCGGCGATTCCTCTGTTTTTAGGCTTTATGCAAGCACGTATTCCTCTTGGGATTACCTTTAGTTTTTTGATCTCAAGTCCCATGAACAATGAAATTGCTATTGCCCTTTTATTTGGGCTTTTTGGCTGGAAAATCACGGCACTGTACATTGGTTTTGGACTGTTGGTTGCCATTCTAGGCGGCTTTATTGTCGGCAAACTAGGGATGGAAAAATACGTCTTAATTCCTGTGGTACCCATGAGTGGTGATTTGAAAGAGGTTGAGATTACACTGACGGTGAAAAAAAGAGTGAAAGAGTCATGGGGCTACACGCTGGATATTTTACAGAAAATCTATCTGTATGTGATGATTGGTGTGGGCATTGGGGCATTTATTCATGGATATGTTCCAACGGAATTGATCGTCAAATATGCAGGAAGCAATGCGTGGTACAGTGTCCCTTTTGCTGTACTACTGGGCGTTCCGATGTATTCCAATGCCGCAGGCGTGATGCCGCTCATCGAAGTGTTAACCAGTAAAGGAATGTTACTTGGGACGGCGCTGAGCTTTATGATGGCGATCACCGCACTCAGTCTGCCTGAAGCGATGATTTTAAAGCGCATTTTACATGTAAAGCTGATTGCCCTCTTTTTTGGCATTGTGGCTCTTGGAATTATGGGTGTTGGGTATCTGTTTAACGTACTGTTATGATGTTTTTTTGTCGTCTATTTTGTGTTATAATCGCGTATTCAAGGAGAAACTATGCGATTAAAAACTAAAGTGGTTGTGATTATAGCTGGATTGCTTTTAGGTGTATCCATTGCAGGCTCTGTGATCAATTATATGAAAAATGTTCATGATACACAAGAGCAACTGCAAAATACTTCCTTGCCGCTTTCGGTTGACAATATCTACACTGAGATTCAACAGCGCATGATTGAGCCATTACTGGTCTCTTCATTGATGTCGCATGATACTTTTTTACGAGACTGGCTGATGAGCGGTGAAAAAGATATAGATGGCATTGTTCGCTATCTCACGGAAATCCAACAAAAATACGATATTTTTACCACATTTTTAGTCTCCGATAAAACCAAAAACTATTATCATCCTAGAGGGCTTATTGATGTTGTCAATAAAGACAACAGTGCCGATGCGTGGTATTTTCGCTTTAAAGATCAAGCAGAGCCTTATGAAATCAATCTGGATCATAATGCAAATTTAAGTGATACTTTAATCATGTTTATCAATTACAAAGTAATGAACTATAAAAATGAGATGATTGGCGTAACGGGTGTGGGTGTGCGCCTTCTCAACATTGAAAAGATGCTCAACTCCTTTAAAACCAAATATAAATATGACGTCTACTTTGTCGATCAAAAAGGAGAGATAACGCTTTTCTCTCAAGCCCTCAATAAACGTGGCAATATTGCCAATATTGATGGGTTAAAAAGTATCAAAGAGGCTATTTATAAAGGGGAACAGACACAGTTTGAGTATAAAAATAAAGAGGGTGAATACCTTTTAAATACCAAGTACATTGGAAAACTCAAACTGCAACTTTTTGTCGAAATTAATAAAAAAGAGTATCTTAAGGAGCTTAAGAAAACATTTTATGCGAATTTAGCGATTTCGCTTTTGGTAACCTTGTTGGTAACGCTCATTATTATTTATACGATCAATATTTATCAAAAACAGCTTGTTAAAATGGCAAGTGAAGATTCACTGACGGGGCTTGCCAATCGAAGAAAATTTAATGAACATTTTGAAAAATTCTATAAACTTTACAAAAAAGGTATCAATTCACTCACACTTGTTTTGATTGATATTGATAATTTTAAAGAGGTCAATGACTCCTTTGGACATCTTGTGGGCGATGAAGCTTTAGTGAGGGTTGCTGAAATTTTGCGCATAGAGCTTCGCTCTTCCGACATGATAGCACGTTGGGGTGGTGAAGAGTTTGCACTTCTTTTCGTGGATGTGAGTCCTGAAAAGAGTGTTGAAATTGCACAGAAAATTTGCCAAGCTATTCGAGAGGACAAAGCGCTGAGTAGTCTTTTACAAAGACCTCTTACGGTGAGTATTGGGGTAGGGCATCTTAGCAGCTTGGAGAGCCAAGATGGGTTGGTTTACAAAGTGGACAACGCACTTTATGAAGCTAAAAAAGCAGGCAAAGATCAAGTCATTGTTGCGTAAGGAAAAAAATATGCAAAAAGTAGTGATAGCTGTTTTATTGATGATGGGTTTGCTTCATGCAGATGAGCTTAAAAAGGTGAGTTTTGAAGAGTATCTTCTGCATTTTGACTATAAAGAGCGTGAAAATATGAAGATCAAAACACCGGATATGTTGGTTCTGATTGAAGAGGGGAAAGCAATTTTAGTGGATGTCCGTTTTCGTGAAGAGTTTGAAGTGTGGCATATGAATTTTGCGAAAAATATTCCGCTCAATGAACTACCCAAACGGTTAAATGAGCTTCCCAAAGACAAACTGATTATCACCGCATGTCCGCATAATGATAGGTCTAATCTTGCGCGCCTCTTTTTGGTGCAAAATGGTTATAACGCGAAGTATCTCAATGATGGGCTTTTGAAAGTGGCTGATTTTTTACGTGGGGATAATGCAAAAGAGTTTTTAGAGGAGTATCAAGCGTCTAAGGAGAAACAATGAAGATTGAAATTTTAGGAACAGGTTGTTCTAAATGTCAAGCATTGACATTACATGTAAAAGAGGCGGTGGCTCAAAAAGGGCTATTTGCACAAATAGAAAAGGTAGACGATCTCATGCAAATTATGCATTATGGAGTGACTTCTACACCTGCTTTGGTTATTGATGGTAAAGTTGTCAGTAGTGGAAAATTGTTAAGTGTCGATGAAATTGTGGCACTTTTGGGTAAGGAAATATGATGAATGAATCGGTTGAACAAAAAGCATTAGAGCATTTTTCAAATGGCTATGTGTGTAGTGAAGCAGTTTTAAAAACCATCGCAGAAAAACACGGCATTGATTCACCATTGATTCCTGCTATCGCATCAGGATTTGGAAGTGGTTTGTCTCGCAGCGACGGTGGGCTTTGTGGTGCATATAGTGGTGGCGTTATGGCTCTTTCACTGCTTCAAGGACGTACAAATGCCAGTGATCCAAAAGATCCGCTTTATCACAATGTACAACTGTTTAAAGAGCATTTTGAAAAAGCCTTTGAAAGCTGTGAATGTGCCAAACTTTTGGGCTTTTCACTCAGTTCTCCTGATGCCGGAGAAAAATTTAAAGAGGGAACTTGCAAAACCTGTAAGTGCGATCTTTATGTGGTTTATGCTGTTACGGAAGTAGAACATATGCTTACATGTAAAGAGAAAGAGCCATTGTAAAACGGCTCTTAGTTCTTTTACGCTTCGATCCAACCGCCGCCGATGACGAGGTCATCTTGGTAGACAACGAGCGCTTGCCCACTAGCAAGTCCAAAAACACCCTCTTTAAGGTTGGCGATGATCTTGCCATTTTCAATTTTTACATGCGCTTTGGTTTTGGGACTTCGGTAGCGTACTTTTACACCGTACTCACCTTCTTTAAACTCTTTACCTAAAGAGAAATTTTCGGCAACCACTTGAGTTTGAAGTAGGTCTTCTTTGGTTCCCGCAACGACCGTGTTCGTCTTGGCATCAATGTTCACCACAAAATGCGGATCATGCGCGCCATTAATAGTAAGGCCTTTGCGTTTACCGATCGTGTAGTGCATGTAGCCTTTGTGCTCGCCAATCACCTTTCCGCTCACATCTTTGATCAGTCCCTTTTGATCAACGTTAATATGTTTTTTCAACACTTCAATGTAAGTGTCCGTGACAAAGCAAATCTCTTGAGACTCTTTGTAACTCTCAAGCGTACCAAGCCATGGCAACTCTTTAAGCGCAATAGGTTTGATGTCGTTTTTGAGCATATCGCCCAGTGGGAAAATGATCTTTTCGATCACCTCTTTTTTAAGCCCAAAAAGAAAATAACTTTGATCTTTTGACATATCGTAAGCTTCTTTGATATGCCCATTTTCAACGCGTGCGTAATGCCCAGTGGCAATTTTTTCGCATCCCATCTCCATCGCTTTTTCAAACGCAAACCCAAATTTCATTTTCGGATTGCAAAAAGCACACGGATTGGGGGTAAGCCCTTGTTCGTACGACCTCACAAAGTAGTCATACACATGCTCTTTAAAGAGCGCTTTGGCATCAATCACATGGGTTTGTATGCCCAAATGGTGGCTTACTTTTTCGATGTTGGCGATGTTGATGGCATGTTTTTTCTCATCGTCATGGAGTTTGAGATAGATACCAATAACCTCATGGCCTTGGTTTTTGAGCAAATAAGCGGAGTAACTGGAGTCAATGCCGCCGCTCATCAGGAGTGCAATTTTCATGGTTTCTCTTTTATTTCATTTCGACGTCTAAAGAGTAAAAGTCTTTACGTTTCGTGTTGACCCAAAAATGGGCGACTAAGGGACTTGGCTAAACTTTTAACGTTTCGTTACATGTAAAAGCACAAAGCAGGGGAAGTTAAACGTTTAGCGTTAAAAACATGGGGAATTTTAGAAGAGGCTGGAGCTGGTGAAGGGACTCGAACCCCCGACCTGTTGATTACGGATCAACTGCTCTACCAACTGAGCTACACCAGCGCGATGAAATTTTACCCCATGTTTACTTTTATTACTTTAAAACGACCGCTTTTGAGTGAATTTAATCTTTACATGTAAAAAATTTGATTCACTCAAACATACTTATTGGGCTAAAGCTTGGTCAATGTCCGCCAGCAAATCTTCTAAGTCTTCAATGCCTATTGAGAGGCGAATCATCCCTTCTGTAAGCCCATATTCCGCTTTTTTCTCTTCCGAATACTCCGCATAAATCGTATGGTACGTCGCAATCGCTAAGGATTTGTTGTCTTGAACGTTTGTGCCTCGTTTAATGATGTTGAGGCGATTTAAAAAGGCATAGGTCGCTTCTTTATCTTTAAAGCTAAAGCTCACAAGTCCACCACCACCGCTAAATTGCTTGGAAGCGTTGGCAAAGTACACAGAGTTTTCTAAAAACGGATACTCCACGCTGATAATCTCCGCTTTACCTTGCAAATATTTTGCTACAGCCAGAGCGTTTTGACAGCTTCTCTGCACTCTTAAATCAAGCGTTTCAAGCCCAAGAGAGAGCATATACGCACTCATCGGTGAAAGTGACGCACCTAGATTTCGGTAGGTCTCTTTGCGAAGACGCGCCATAAACGCATTGGGTCCAAATTTTTTGTAGTACGATGCCAAATTAGCGTGATGTTTCCAGTTAAATGTGCCATTATCGACAATCAAACCACCCAAAACATGCCCGCCACCGCTGATGTATTTGGTTGCGGAGATAATCTCAATGTCCACGCCGTGTTTTTTGGCATCGAAAATATTCCAAGGCGTTGCGGTTGTGTCCACAATGAAAGGCACATTGTGTTCTTTTAAAACGCTTTTTATTGTCCTAAAATCAGGTACGATGAGTTGCGGATTACTCACACTTTCGCAAAAGAGAAAACGCGTTTTATCATCCATGTTCGCTTGAATGGCTTCTAAATCGCTCAAATCCACATAACGCACCTCCACCCCAAAGTCACTGAAAAGGGTTTGAAACAAAGAGAGCGTGTTGCCAAAAAGGTACTTCGTCGTGATAAAATTGTCACCACTTTTCAAAAGCGCAAAGAGTGCATTGGAGACCGCCGCCATTCCCGTTGCTGTTGCAACTACACCAAAAGCGCCACTGATCGCTTTGATCTTGAGTTCAAACTCTTCAATGGAAGGGTTTGACGAGCGTGTGTAGACGTGCCCCGCTTTTTGACCTTTAAAAACAGCCTCTAAATCTTCCGCTTTTTCAAACTCAAACGCGGAACTTTGGTAGATGGGGAAGCGCATTGCTCCATGAGCGTCTTTGTGTGCAGGTTTGGCATGCAATGCTTTGGTGGTAAATCCCATAAAATATCCTTCTTTTGAATGCAAATCAGCTATCGAAAAAACCCTACGTTTTGACACGCGCTCAAAGCAAAGCTTCGAACTCTTCGCTAACGCTGAGTTCGCTTCGGCAGCGAGCCCGCGCACCGTTGTGCTTTTTTTAGACAGCTGATTAGCCTTTACATGTAAATAATTTTGCCGCTATTTTCAGCGGGTAGAATGTTCTCACGTGCGACACACTCACCGATGATGAGCACCGCTGGTGTAGCGCATAATGTTGCCATTTTATCCAATTTTCCCACAGTTCCCACTATGATGATTTGATCTTTTAGGTCAATCTTCGAGACAAATGCCGCGGGAAGGTTGGGGTCGATGTTCTGTTTTGCAATGGCATCTTCGATTTTTTTCGCAAAACTGTGCGCCATCAAAACGATCACTGTGTGCAAGGGTTGTTTTAAAATACTCACCCAATCATCATTAAACAGTGTTTCTCTTAGGTGCGCTGAGACGATAGTGACACCTTTGGAGATGTCACGAATCGTGGGCACAATGCCAGAGACCGTGCATGAACGAAGAGCTGAAGTGATGCCGTTGATGACTTCAAACGCGATGCCATGCTGAGCTAAAACTTGCTTCTCTTCGCCCAAGCGACCAAACAGAAGCGGATCGCCCCCTTTGAGTCGTCCAACAACCAATCCTTGTGTGGCGTACTCGACTAAAAGCGCGTTGATCTCGTCTTGACTTTTGGAGTGAAACCCCTTCTTTTTACTGACATCGACGACTTTACATGTAAGCGGAATGAGGGAACGAATCTCTTGCGAAACGAGTGCATCCACAAGCGCCACATCGAGCAGTTCAAACGCATTGAGCGCGTCTAATGTAAGGTTGCCCACATAGCCCGTTCCACAACCGATCAAAAAGACTTTCCCCGCACCAGCTTTCGCGATGCCTCGAAGGTTTTCAAGATCACGTTCGGGCTTTTTGCGCTCGTTTTTGAGGCGTTCAATCAAAGAGGTCAAATCGCGTGGTAAAATCCGCTCAATTTTGTCACGAATCACTTGCGCGAGTGTGGGTGAACTCCCACCACTGCTGACTGAAACGTGAATGTCCCCACGACGCGTGAGCGCGCTAAAGTAAAAATCGCACAGTTCGGGGACATCGACGACATTGAGCCAAAAGTGAAGTTGAGGTTTCAACGCCACGAGGCGGTTGGTTACCACTTCATTGCCCGTAGCATCGATAATCACCTCAAAGCCTTCAGCATCCGTATCCTCAAACGGTTTACATGTAAAGGTTTTGGACGCAAAATAGTCATCCAAAACCTCAGTTGCTACAATTTCATAGGCAAAATCAAGGCTATCGAGCACGCGCGCTTTCTGGGCAGCGACTTTGCCTGCACCAATGAGAAGCGTTTTTTTGGGCGTAAGCGCGATACCTAAGGTACTCATTTTTTCACGATCCTTACGCGCCAGCCGTTGCCCTCTTTGGTGGTGGCTTCCACTTTGTGTCCTTCTCCTGCGACGGATTTTGGAACATTGTCTATCGGTGCACCATCATCGAGCAAAATTTCCAAAACTTCACCGCTTCCAATTTTGGCAAGTTCCATTTTTGTTTTCACAAAATTCATCGGACATGCCACGCCACTGAGGTCTTTAAAATGGGCTGATTTTTCTTCTTTAGGTGCATTTGCAACCGCTGCCAACTCTTTCTCTTTGGCAAATTTAAGTGTATTGTCCATTGTCTCGTAAAGCTTGATAACTTCTTCTGCCAACTCGATCGATTTCTCATCCGCATCGCCCTCTAACATCGTGCCAAAGTAGGCATTGAGCAGTGTCGTATCGACAAAAAGTGTTTTAAAGGCTTTGAGTACGCCTGCTTTATCCCTAGCATCTTCTCCACGTGTGACGAGTAGCATACGAGCGGCCAAAAGACGAATCAGCTCATAGTCTTTTTCCTCTTTTTCCAACGCCTCTTTGAGGGCTTTTTTATCGGCTTCAATAAGGTCATACATACCTGCACTACACTCACCCGTGCCTCTTCCTTTTAGGGAGAAGAGTTCCACGGCGTTGTAGTCAAAGTAAGGGTTTTTATCATCTTTAAATGAAGGAATTTCCACGTATTTTTTAGAAATCTCTTCCACGATTTTAAGTCCGCCATCATCAATCCAGTCGGCGAAGCTCTCGTATTTTTTTACATGTAAAAGCCATGTATCCAACACTTCTTCGACAAAAGCAGGCAAATGAAATGCCGCAACATCACCCGCTTTTTGCGCAAATACTGTGCCATCGCCACTTGTGCGTGTTCCTGCAACCACATTGTACGCAGGGTACGAATAGCCTTCATTGCGTTGCACTTTGCCAAAAAAACCAAGATCGCCAATGAGGTGTTTGCCACAACTGTTCGGGCAGCCGGAAAGGTGGATTTTAAAGCCTTGCAATGCGTCGTAGTCGCGCTCGTCAAAGAGTTTTTCAAGGCGTTTTTGAATCGCATCGACTGCACCACGAGGACGTGCGATACCCAGCTGACACGTCGCCGCCCCCGTACACGCCACCATGTCGCCAAAAAACGTTGGTTTGGAAACATCTTTGGAAAAGTTGATCAAGATGTCATGCAAACTTGCCATTTGAGGCGCTGTTAGGTTGCGAATATAGAGGTTTTGATCGCCTGTAAAACGAAGTACGTCTTCACCAAAGGGAAGCAGGGCATTCGCAAGAGCGCGCGCGTTGGTAAAGTGAATGTCGCCTAAATGAATCGGCACTTTACAGCCATAAAGCCCCTCTTGTTTTTGGGCGTAAACGTAACGGTTCCACCATTTTGAAATGTTTTCAGGCACGCTAAAAGGCTCATGCGTGGTATCGCCGCCCGTACGCTCGATTTCAGTGGTGGGCATTTCCCAGTCACCTTTGGCTTTAATAGCCTCGATTTCAACGTTAACGAGTCGTCTAAACTCATCCATGCCCAACTCTTCGATCAAGAAGCGAAGGCGAGCGGCGTGTTTGTTTTTGCGGTTACCGTTTTGGTCAAACACCTGTTTGATGGCTTGGGCGTACAAAAAGACTTCAGACTCAGGCACAAAATCAAGAAATTTACTGCCCACGCGAGATTTCGCGCCCATGCCGCCTGCGACAAAGAGTTTAAAGCCTTTGACACCGTTTTCGATCTTTGCGATAAACCCAACATCGTGAATCGTCGCGTATCCGCGATCCGCTTCAGAGCCGCTAAACGTGATTTTGAATTTGCGCGGCAATGCAAACGAGTCTTTTTGTTCCAACATTTTGGTCGTGAGCGCAAGCGCATAAGGAGAAACATCAAAAATCTCATCTTTCGCCGTACCTGCGAGTGGATCAGCCATAATGTTACGAACAGTGTTACCGCCACCACCTCGTCCACTAAGGTCAATGCTGTGCAGGGTGGTGATAATGTCAATGATATCTTCGATCTTGACATAGTGAAGCTGTGCGCCACCACGTGTGGTGATGTGAATCGCCTCGTGCGCGTACTTTTCCGCCAAGTCTGCAAGCGTTAAAAGCTGTTTGGGGGTTAGGATACCGCCTGCGAGTTTAATGCGCACCATGAAAGTATTGGCTTCACGTTGTTCGTACACACCAAAAGGAACGCGCATCGTTTTGAATGTCAGGTCATCGAGTGTGCCTGCTAAAAATTCGGCATGGTTTTTTTTAAAAACTTCGAGGTCATCATAGACCATTTGAGGGATAATATAGTGGCTCATAATCGTAACTCCTTATCGTTACATGTAAATAAAGTAAAGCAGTTCAAAGTAAAACGTGGAGAAATAACCTGAAAGAGACACTTTGAGCCGATGGGAGAAATAAGCGGAGCGTTTCGGGGCTCCCATCGTGTCTCAACTGTGTCGATAGAGGGTTGTTTCGTAAGCTGTTTTACATTTTTCAACGCGCTTTACGGACTTTAAATAATGTTAATTTCTTCTTTTTCAACCGTTTTGTTTTTAATGATAAATGACTTCATATCTGGTGTTTCACCTGCTAATGAAACAATAATATAGCTAACATTGGGGTCATACGCCAAGCGAATGTCTTCTTCACTGGGACGTGCGGGTGTTTCTGGGTGTGAATGATACACGGAAATCAGCCTGAGCCCTTCTTTTTGCGTCTTTTTAAACGCGTCAAACTGCTCTTGCGGGTCAAAGCTGAAGTGCTCGTTACTTGCGTCCGTATTTTTCATAGGAATCGCGTATTTCACTTCGCCCTCTATGCCTGCAAGATAACCACACGCTTCGATGGGCGTATCTTTAAGAGCGTGTGCGACGATCTCATCGTACACACTTTGAGGTAGGGTAATCATAACTTTGCCTCACACACCACCGCTTCATAATCTCGTATCTCTTTAATTCCTTCGCCACCACAGACGCGACACTTAGGGTTTTTCTTGAAATTGACATTTCTAAAGTTCATCGTTTTCGCATCAAACGTTAAAAGGCGGTTGTAAAGAGGCTCGCCGACACCCACGATGTATTTGAGTGCTTCCGCGGCTTGAATCGTTCCAAGCATACCCGCAACTGCGCCTAAAATACCCGCACTAGAGCAGGTAGGAATAGCGTTGGCAGGTGGTGGGCTGTCAAACACACACGCGTAACACGCACTCTCATTGGGTTTAATGGTCATCGTTTGTCCACCAAAACGCAAAATGCCACCATGTGAATAAGGGACATTGGCTAAAACACACGCATCATTGATCAAAAATTTCGCCGAAAAATTGTCGGTTCCATCGATGACAAAGTCATACCCTTTGACGATGTCCAAGATGTTAGACGCATCTAAGAACTTCTGATAAACGGTCACTTTGACATTGGGGTTAATCGCTTCCATTTTTGCTTTAGCCGAGAGCACTTTAGGTGTACTAATGTCGGCTGTGGCGTGAATCACTTGACGTTGAAGGTTGGAGAGATCGACCACATCGCCATCAACGATGCCGATCTCACCCACGCCTGCTGCGGCTAAGTAAAGCGCTACGGGTGAACCAAGTCCGCCCGCGCCAATGACCAATATTTTTGAATTGGCGATCTTCTCTTGTCCTTCGATCCCTACATCTTGGAGGATAATATGGCGAGAATAACGCTCTAATTCCTCATCGCTAAACTCTTTCACGCGCCACCTCCCATAAAGTATAAAAAGTTAATGGCATCACCCTCTTTGAGTGTGGTTGTGGGGTATTCGTCTTTGGTTAAAAATTCGTCATTGAGTTGGACGGAGACCATATCAGGTTGTTCAACATTTTCAATGATTAATAACTCTGAAAGAACGATTCCGTCCTTAATCTCTTTTGAATCGCCGTTAATGGTAAGTTTCATTTTCTTCCTTTTTTTTCATTATTATAGTTTAAAATTAACCGATATTATCCGTCGGAAATTGATGCGGGAAATGTTTACGAAGGAGCGCAAAAAGTTCCTCTTCAAAATCCGCATTGGTACTTGCTTTGTCGACCAAAAGATCGCTTACATGTAACGCTTTGGTACGACGTGTGGTGTACTGCTCCAACACTTCGGTGATAATCCCGCCGCCTGCGATGTCGTACTCATCAACAATGACAAAACGACCGAGCTTTTGGTTCTCGGCAAAAAGTTCCATTGCCAAAAGATCATGGACTCTAAAGATGACACATGCTGCTTCGTGGCGACCTACACTGGGCTCATTGGCACGATCGAGCGTATCGCCATCGATCACACGTTTGATCTCTTCAAGATAGATGGTGCTTTGGGCTGAGCCGATCTTGATCTTGTAGGGTTTATCCAACTCCAACGGTTTAGTGCCCAACCAGAAAAGGTTCGCTTCAAAGCGGTTACTCACCTTTGGTGCACTTTGATCAGCACGGGCTACCACTTCGCCATTGCGCACATAAATTTGTGTTTGAAGCGTAAAGCCAATCGCTTCGCTCTCTTTCACACTGTTTTTAACAGGCGTGTTAAAGCTCTCGATGCTCGCTACACGTGAGCGTTTCAAAGAGGGGTAAAAGATGACTTCATCGTTTACATGTAATTCCCCACTGGTTACGGTTCCTGCATAAATGCGTCTGTCATCGTTATCGCGTGTAAACTTGTACACATCTTGCAATGGCATTCTAAAGTCATCATTCTCTTTTTCTTCCACGCTTTTGAAACTATCTAAAATTTCTAAAACCGTTGGTCCTTTATACCAAGGCGTAGAGGCGGAATGCTCTATGAGATTGACCCCTTCACGTGCACTGATCGGGATAAAAATGTCGCTTTTAATTCCAAGCGTTGCCAAGTATTCGCTGTATTCGACTTTGAGTTTGGTAAAGGCGATTTCACTAAAGTTTACCAAGTCCATTTTGTTGACCACAATCGCCACTTGTTTGATGCCCAAAAGCGAGAGCAACATACCGTGACGTTTGGAGTTTTCCGCTACTCCTTCTTTGGCGTCGATGAGAAGCAATGCCGCCTCAGCGCGAGACGCTCCGCTGATCATGTTTTTCAAAAATTCGATGTGACCAGGAGCATCGATGATGATGTACTCACGTTTTTTACTCTGAAAAAAGACGCGTGCACTGTCTATCGTAATGCCTTGTTTTTGCTCATCTGCCAGTGCGTCAAGCAAGAAGGCATACTCAAACGGACGTGCGTTGTTCTCACACATCTTTTTCACACTCTCTAGTTTTCCTTGTGGCAATGAGTCGGTGTCGGCAAGAAGCCTTCCAATAAGCGTACTCTTACCGTGATCGACGTGTCCTGTGATGACAATATTAAGTCTTTGCATTACATATATCCTTCTTTTCTGAGTGCTTCAAGTGTGCCGCCGCCGTCTTTATCTTGGGCGCGACCTGAGCGTTCCGCGATATCTTTAAACTTCCCGCTTGTGAGCTCTTCGATAATCTCTTTTGGGTTAGATGCCACAGAATCCACAGGAGCGGTGCAGGGAAAACAACCTAAAGAGCGGTAACGTTTGCCATTGCCTTGATCAAAATAGAGTGAGATAATAGGAATGTTTTCCCTCTCAATATACTCCCAAATGTTCAGCTCCGTCCACTCTAAGAGTGGGTGAATGCGCACATGAGTTCCTGGCGCAAAGTCCGTTTTGTACTGATTCCAAAGCTCTGGTGGTTGCGTGCTTGCGTCCCATTCGCTTTTTTCATCTCTGGCTGAGAAAACGCGCTCTTTAGAACGACTTCCCTCTTCATCGGCTCTTACGCCCACGATAACGCCCGTATAAGGTGCTCCGTTTAACTCATCTTCCCATACTTTTTTGTAAGGATTCCATTTGCGGCGTGCCCATGTTCCATCTAACGTGTACTTGAGTGCATCGCTTTTGAGCTTTTTACAGCAACTGAGACGATCAAGTCCATTCACAAAGGTTTCGCCTTTGGCAAGCGCTTCTTTGTTTTGCCCAACGACTAAGTTTAAGTCCCATTGAATCGCGATTTCATCACGGTATTTGATCATCTCAGGGATTTTAAATGCTGTATCAATGTGTACCAATGGATAGGGCACATGTCCAAAAAATGCTTTTCGAGTAAGCCACAAGAGTACGGTGCTGTCTTTGCCGATGCTCCAAAGCATGGCAAGATTTGGGAAGCTTCTGTAAGCTTCTCGTAAAATGTAAATACTCTGAGCTTCGAGTCTGTCTAAATGATCCATAAATTCAGTCCTTTTGATGTAAATGCAATCCGCACTCTTTATGTTCGGGATTTTCCCACCACCATCTGCCTGCGCGTATATCTTCGCCCTCTTTGATGGCTCTGGTACACGGCTGACAACCGATACTTTTAAAGCCTTTAGCATATAAGCCATTTTGAGGTATAGCAAATTCAGCCATATAACGATCAACCTCTTCATCGCTAAAGTAAGTGAGAGGATTGAACTTTAAGAGTTCAAATTTACCATCAAATTCGACGAGCTTTGTATCACTTCGCGTGATGGACTGTGCGATGCGAATACCACTGATCCAGCCATCATACCCTTTAAGCGCCCGTGCTAAAGGGATGAGTTTACGCACATGACAACACTCTTTACGCAAATTTATGTCATCGTAAATGCCATACTCTCCCACTTTGGTTTCGAGTGTTTTGATCGCTTCATCACTCGCACTAAAGCTCTTGATTGCTACACCAAAAAAAGTTTCAATCTCTTTTTGATACGCGAGTGATTCAGGAAAAAGTTTATGCGTTTCAAGCGTAAAAAGATCAAAATCAATCCCTGCTCTTTTCGCTAAAGAGATGGCTATCGCATCTTCATTTTGATGGCTAAATGCCAATGTGACTTTAAGTGCTTTGGCTCCGACAAGTTCTTTCAGTGAATTAATCGCTTCTGCGACTTTTACCTCATAGTTTTGGCTCATATCTGATACTCAAGTTGATTTTTTTCTCGACCAAAATCGATTTTGTTCCATGCGCGCTCATGAAAGTAATAGAGCAACGTTTTAGTGATAAGCTCAAATCCACCGATAGACACAGCAGCAAGTGGACTTCCTGTGACGATAAAACTGATCAACATGGTATCAACCGTTCCGAGTGATCTCCATGAAATTGCTTTGACGATACTACGTTTTTTATCCTCTACCATGTTGCCTCCTTTTTAATTTTTAGAATCATAGCATTTTACTAGAGTATTGTCAAGTATGTTTATTAGAATAGTAATGTATAAAATTTGGAACTGATTTTTTGAGGAAAGATTGGTTTAAGAGAACTAAAAATGACGAAAAATATAAATTAGAAATAGATAGAAAAAGTAGAACCTTGTGTTTCCATGGAGATAATTTCAAGCTTAAAACCATTGCTTTTGCAGATGGTATTGACGATGTCTAAACCGATGCCAAAGCCGCCTTTATCGCTGTTTGCACGTTTGTAGCGTTTGGTGATGTCGCCTAGTTTGGAGTTGCTGATACCGATACCATTGTCTTTGACACTGAGCTTTTCAAAGTCCAATGTCACTTCGATGATTCCTTCAAAACGGTTGTATTTGATGGCGTTTGATAGTAGGTTGTCGATGAGTTTGGTAAGGCTCTCTTCGTTTACATGTAAAGATTTTTCTTCTAGTTTTAGGCTTAAGTCGATTTGTTTACTCGTCATTAAATCCGCAAAGTATTCGAGGCGTTCAACGATCAGTTTTTTCACATCAACATCAGTTTTTTCTTCGTTTTGTTTGTCATGCAGAAGCATATAACTGAGGTTTCCATATAAAGTTGCAATGCGTTTGGCACTCAGTTCGATGCGTTTTCGTTTCTTTTCATCTACATCTTTAAGCGTGCTAATGCTCATCAAAATCGCCGTAATCGGTGTGTTGAGCTCATGCGTTGAATCTTTGATAAAGGTGTCGAGTGTTTCAATTTCTGCTTTGATGGGTTTTAAAAAGAGCTTTGCAAGCACATAACCCAAGAGTGTCGCAAACGCAAGGCTGAGCAAAAGATAGAGAATAATTTCATATAAAATGGCACTCAAAAGGTGTGAGATATGTTTTTCTTTGATGACAATGTATTGCACGCCAAGATGGTGTTGCACGCTGTCATCGACATAAAAAAAGCTGTTGTCTTTGAGATAGAATTTTTTCGTAAAATCAGGTGCATCATCAAACGTTACATGTAAAGGTTTTTGACCTACGCCAAAAAGCGCTATTTCAAACCCTTTTTCGATATCAAAACACTGCTCTATAAAGCCTTGGTGCAGACAATGAACCAACTTTTCATCTTCCATCATATGCGCTGTGATGATTTTGTGCGAGATGGAAGAGGCGATGGTATTCATCTTTAATGAATGGTTTTCATACAGATTTTTTTTCTCGATACTGTAAAACATGCCTGCGAGAATGAAAATAAACGTATAAATCGAAATGAGATAAATCAGTAAAAAACGAAGGAGAGAGCGTTTTTCATAATGGCTTAAAGACATAACCGACCCCTTTAGTATTTTCGATCAACGCTTCAAGCCCGTAACTGCGAAGATTTTTGATGTAAGTACGCACGGTTGCATACGTCGGTACTTCTTCAAAACGCCACACCTCTTCGATGATCTCTTCAAAACTCAGTACTCTGTTTTTGTGTTTTAAAAAATACTCTAAAAGTTGCGCCTCTTTTTTGCGAAGTTTATACGACGTCTTGGAGGTGATGATCTCGTAATGAGAAGGATCAAAAAAGAGATCGTTTGTGAGTGTGATGCGCTCGTTTGTATCGATGTTGTGGAGTTTTTTAGTACGTTCAATGCGCACCAAAAGCTCTTCAAGATCAAACGGTTTTTTGAGGTAATCTTCCGCGCCTAGAGCAAATCCTTTTTTTACATCGCTGATTTGATCCAGTGACGTGATGAAGATGACAGGCGTGCTAATGTGAGCATTTTTAATCTCTTTTAAAAGCTCAAACCCATTAAGGCTTGGGACATTGATGTCAAGAAGCAAGAGGTCAAACTTATGTTCGAAAATGGCATCAAGCGCTGTTTTACCGTCATAAAAGAGCTTTACATGTAAATCATGTTCGACTAAAAACTCTTCGATAATTTCGCTAAGAATTGGGTCATCTTCTAGGAGTAGGATTTTCATAAAGCTCATTATACACTAAAATTTTTGCAACGTAAAAACCATACATTATAAAAAAAGGAGATATAGTTGACATAAAAATACCTTTGTGCTATGATTTTACCAATTTTAAAACAAGGAGTTCTCCATGACATTTTACCATGCCCCATTTCATGGAAGAACAACACCTGTTTTATGCCTCATGCGTTGCTGCTAATATCCTAAGAATTTCACAAAAACCTTTTAAAATTCGTTCGTTTGATCTTACAATAAGCCCAAACGGTACAGACTCATTTTTACAGTTAAGAGATAGAACCTATGAAAAAAGAAATAAAATATGAATTAACCTACGGGCGCATTAGCCCCATAACGGAACTGCCCGATAGACAGCGATTTCTCAATACTTTGAAGCATTCCAATGCCAACAAACTTGCCCTTTTAAACGTCAACGGCTTTTGGAATTTTAACCATGTTTTTGGCTATGCCATTGGCGATGAGATTTTAAAAATCATCTCACAGCGTTTGCAAAAGCGTTTTCCTCATTCGGTTGTTTTCCACTTAGGGGGTGATAATTTTGCTGTTCTTGCAGGAAAAGAGGTCGGCAAAGAGGCGTTTATACAAGCTATCAATGCGTGTATGTGGTATTTTGGTTATTCGCCGATTGAGATTGAAGAAGAGAAAATTTACGTAGCGATTCGCATGGGTGTTGCCATCGACTATGTTGATCTTTTTCTCAATGCCGAATTTGCGATCAAACAAGCCAAACGCATTGGAAAAGATATGGTGATTTATGACTCTGAAAGTGTGCCGTTGTGCCGCCCCAACGCAAGCAATGCGAGGGCCGATTTGGAGTGGCAGAAAGCCATACGACAAGCACTGCTGAAAGACCGCTTTGAAGTCTATGCGCAAGGCATTCAAGGTGGGAAAGTCAAAAAGTTTGAGTGTTTGGTGCGTATGAAAAGTACCAATGGTGGTGTTATTTCGCCGTATCATTTTCTAGAACAAGCCAAACGCGCCAATTTGTACAACAGCATCACCAAAGTGGTGATCGAAAAATCGTTTGCCTTTTTTGCCGATAAAGAAGCGGAATTCTCGGTCAATCTAACGCTGAGTGACATTTTAGATCAAGAGACGGCAAATTTCATTATAGAAAAGATGTATGCCTACTCGGTGGGATCTCGCTTGACAATAGAGTTGGTGGAGAGTGAGCACATTGAAAATCACCCCGAGGTGGTTGCGTTTTTAACGACACTCAAACAACAAGGAGTCAAAATCGCGATTGATGATTTTGGAACGGGGTATTCTAACTTCGAATACGTGGCAAAATTGCAAGCGGATTACATTAAAATCGATGGCTCTTTGATCCGAAATATCACCAAAAATGCAACACATCGCGCCGTAGTCGAAGCTATTGTGACGTTTGCCAAAAAAGTAGGCATGGAAACCGTCGCTGAGTTTGTCTCCGACTTTGAGATATACGAAGCATGCCAAGAACAGGGTATCGACTACTTTCAAGGCTACCTTTGGAATGAACCCCAACCGCTTCGTAAGTTGAAATTGTGAGAGAAAGTTTAAAGTGAGGCTATGTTGTTAAATGGGATTATTGTATTGTTTTATTTTCAACTAGTTGGTTGAAATATTGTGTTATAATCCGCCGTGCACACCTTAAAAGGTGTTGAATTTTTATAACGAAAGGAGCTATTATGGTCATCAATGTAAGAAATGAAATTGGTGGTTTTGACTATGCTGGCTCACGAGACAGTGGTGTCAAAATTAGGGAAGCTCTTAAAACAAATTTAGAAAAAGGTGACAAAGTAACACTTGACTTTGTCGGTATGACTGGCGTATCTCATTCGTTTGCAGATGAGATTGTTGGAATTCTTGTAAGAGCATACGGCGTTGATTTAATTAAAAATAAACTTATGCTCAATAATGCAACGGCAGAAATTAAATCTTTATTGAATCTCGTGATAAGAGAAAGTAGAAAAATTTCTGCATAATGCTTTTTAGAGGAAGAAATCATCTTCCTCTTCTCCTTCTTCAACGGCTCCCCAAATACGTTGAATTTGTTCAAAGTTATAATTTGTATTTTCTTCAAAAAATTCGAATGCTACAACAACACCATTCCAAGATACTGGTAATTTGTGAATAGTTTTATTGCTACTATCCATTTTTAGCATCGTATCGTTTGAAATAATAATAAGATTTCCATTAGAATACTTCAAAATAGTTTCAAGTGCAAATAGTCCGAAGCCAGCATTTCTTGTTTGTCCGTAAACGTAATTCTTTGAAGCTGTTACAGCTTTTTGCATTGCTTTTAAAATAGCATCTTCTTCAGTTTGAATCTCTGGAAATTTGGCTTGAATGTTGGCTAAAAAACCACATCCCTTATCAGCAATAGCAAACTGCACTTTTCTATGAGTTTCATAATATTGTGCCATAGCAAAACCACCAATATCGCTAAACGAATGATCAGACACATTGTTTAACAATTCACTAAACATATAGTTGAGGTATCTTCGTAAATCAATTTGAAAAGATTCTGTAAGGGCAGAAAAATTCTTCATTATTGTCGATGTGAGAGAATCTCTGATGTACTCTGTTTGGTGACGACCTTTGATTTGGACAATAGGAGTGTAAGTAGGTTTTGTAGGGATATAATCAATACCCAATGTAAGCATGTTTCTCATATAGCTATTACAAGGGATAGCATCAATAGTAATTTCATGTGCTTCTGCATGAGCTTTTAACATAACAGTGCCAATAGGATCAGACCATGAAATATCACTATCCATATCTGAAAAACCTAATTCTGAAAAAAAGTCTATTTGATCTTGAATATTTGAGAACTTGAGCTCTAATGTTCCATTGTATCGGTAATTTGGCATTAATTCCTCGTACGAATAGTTTAATCACATTTTACCAAGAAACATTATAAAAAGCTAATAATATTCCATTCCACAAATATTCCACATACGCCCTCTATACTGCTTGCATAACTTTACAAGGAGTACAGATGAAAAAGCTGTTGGTTGCGATTTTTGCGGTGATGTTGGGACTAAGCGGTGCTTTTGCCGCTGAGGCGTTGTCTAAAAAAGGAATGGCGGGGCCATTAGAAGTTGAGTATAGCAGTGAGAAGCCACTCTCTCAGGGCATGAACATGATCAACATCAAAGTCAAAGAGAATGGCAAAGAGATCAAAGATGCGAAAGTCAGCGTCACGGCTTCAATGCCAGCGATGCCGGGAATGCCAGCGATGGAGCAAAGCTCTGAGGCGATGTTTGTAAATGGCGCGTATATGGCGCATGTTACGTTTTCAATGAACGGGACTTGGCAGCTTAACATCGTCATCGAAACCAGTGATGGCAAAAAACAACGCTTAAAATCAAGCGTAAATCTCTAATGAAACGCGTCATTTTCATGCTCGTAGCCCTTTCGGGCTACGCTTTGGCGCAAAGCGAGTTGACCTCTTTAGCGTATGAGCATAACTATGAGTTAAAGGCACTTGAAGCTGAAGTGAGCGCACTTGAAAAAGAGGTTGATATAAGCAAGATTTGGGAAAACCCTATGCTCTCTCTTGGGGTCAACGACATCTTTTTAAATGAGCCTCTCACAAGAGATAAAGACGCCCAAAATGAGGCGATTTCCCTTTCTCAAAAAATTCCAACGGGTGGAAAACTGGACATTAAAGAGTCGATTGCTTTGCAAGATTTGGCGATTAAAAAGCTGGAACTTAAAACCAAAAAATTAGAGATGCAACAAGAAATTGGTGTGTTGGAGCAAAGTTACATCCGCATCAATCAAGACCTTGCTTTGGTAATGAAGTATGAAAAAGTGTTGGAAGACCTTAAAAACGCCCACCTTGCTTACAACACCACCAGCGCGCACTATGTCGATACCCTGAACAATACGATTTTGCAAAAAAATCTAGCCATCGAGAAAAAAACACTGCTTCGTGACAAAGCTTCTATAGAGCGAAAATTAGAGAGCATTATCGTAGCGCATATGCCTGAGATGAGCACACATGATGGACTATTGCCCTACACGCTCAGTGATGAAGAGAAGCTTTTGGAAAAATCGCCGAAGCTTCAAACCCAAATAATGATTAGCCAAAAAGAGCTGCTCAATTTACGTTATGAAAAAGCGAATAAAACACCCGATGTCACGGTAACGCTTGGCTACAATCGAAGACAAGGAAGAGATGATTATGCCTTTTTAGGCGTTTCTGTACCGCTTCCGATTTATGGCAAAGAAAATGCCTCTATCCAAAAAGCCACACTCACCCATGCCTCGTCTGAACAAAGTGTGCAGTCGGTGCATAAAAGCTTGCAGTTTGAGCTAAGAGACGAGCTTCTCAACAAAGAGTTGCAGTACGACAAAATCTCTTTGGCAAAAGAGGTATTACATGAAAATGAGAAGATGTACGAAGTGCTCCAAAGCACGGCTCTGTCTCAAAATGACGCGCTCTTAAGCCTTCTCAATGTACTTACGCAAATCATTGAAGCACAAAAGCAGATCAACGCTAACACGTTTGCGTATAACGAGTCTATCATCAAAATCTACACCCTTTTAGGAGTCGAGCTATGAAAGTCACCCATCTCATTTTAGGAGCACTCCTACTTTTAGGCGCTCAGCTTGATGCCAAGCAGATTTTCAATGTCAAAACCATTGAAGTGAAAAAAGTGTTGGAAGGCTCTGCCAAAGAGTTTTACGGTTACACCAAAGCGAATGAAGAGAGTGTCAAAGAGGTAAGCTTGCGTTATGACGCGTTTATCGAAACGCTTTACGTGAACAAAAGTTTTACGAGTGTTAAAAAAGGTGAACCACTCGCTAAGCTTTACTCGCAAGAGATTTATACTGCTGAACTAGAACTCATCAACGCATTACGCATTAAAAGTGACAGCATGGTGCAGAGCATCACGCAAAAGCTCAAACTTTTAGGGGTCGATGAGAAGACCATCCAGAAGATCATCGCAGATAAAAATGTACCTGAAAGCATCACCATTGTTTCGCCCTACAGTGGCATCGTAACCCAAAAAGCAGTCAACCAAGGTGCGTTCGTTCCCAAAGGGATGAAACTCTACGAGATCAGTGACTACACGAACTTATGGCTTATCGTCAAAGTGTATGAAAAAGACCTTGATTTTGTTAAACGTGCGCAAAGTGCCGACATCTTTTTTGATATGAATTCAAAGCCTTACAAAGCCAAAATCGACTTTATCTACCCCAAAGTTGACCCGCAAACAAAAAGTGTGGATGTGCGCTTGGTCATTGACAATAAAGACCTTGAAATCTACGAAAACGCCTTTGCCAAAGCGAGATTTGGGACAGCCAAGCGTGAGTATTTAGCGCTTCCAAAAAGTGCGGTGATGACAAAGGGTGCGAAGACGAGCGTGTTTGTCAAAGGTGAATTTGAGGGCGAGTATGAGCCAAGAGAGATTGAAGCCAAACGCCTTAATAATGACACTTTTGAGATTATCTCAGGGCTAAAAGAGGGCGATGTGGTTGTCTCAAACGCGCTCTTTATGTTTGATGCCGATGCTCAAAACAATGGCGGGGCAATGCAATGATCGAGAGCATCATTGAAAAGAGTGTCAAAAACAAAGCACTCCTTCTTATCGCTTTGCTCATTGGTGCATTTTTGTCGTACTGGGCGATCAGACAGACACCACTGGACGCTTTGCCTGATCTTACGCCACCGCAAGTCATCGTCAATGTCAAGTATTTGGGTCAGTCACCCAAAATCATCGAAGATCAGATCATTTATGAGCTGACCAATGCCCTTCTAGCGACAGCCAAAACCAAAACGGTGCGTGCGTTTACGTCGTATGAAAACGCCATCGTTTACATCATTTTTGAAGAAGGTACTGACCTTTACTGGGCGAGGGATCGGGTGAATGAAGTCATTCAAAATGTCTCTAAAAACGCGCCTAAAAGTGCGACCATCAAGCTTGGACCTGATGCCACGGGCATTGGCTGGGCGTTTGAGTATGCACTTAAGTCTCACAATCGCAGTCTTGAGGAGCTTCGAAGTATTCAAGACTACCTCTACCGTTACGCCCTTTTGGGTGTTGAAGGGGTCAGTGAGGTTGCCAGTGTGGGTGGGTATGTCAAAGACTATGAGATCACATTGCACCAAGATGCACTCTACAAATATGATCTCAGCATCGATGATCTGATGAATGCACTTTCCAAAAACAACAATGACCTCGGCGGTCGAGTCGTGCTTGAAAATGGGTTTGAGCAGATCGTTCAAGCCAGAGGGTTTGCGCGCTCTTTGGACGAGATAGCAGGCATCACCATCAAAACGGTGAATGGCATTCCTCTGAAACTCTCCGACATTGCAGATGCTCGTATCGTGCCAACGTATCGTAGTGGTATGGCAGAGCTGAACGGTGAGGGTGAAGTCGTTGGCGGTGTTGTCGTGGTGCGCTACAAAGAAAATGCGTACAAGGTTATTCAAGCGGTCAAAGAGAAGCTGGCATCGTTACATGTAAACGATGTGGAAGTGGTCACAACCTACGATAGGAGCGATCTCATCACCAAAGCGATCAACAACCTTAAGCGCGCTCTTTTTGAAGAGAGCATCGTTGTTTTAGCCGTTGTGATGCTCTTTTTGCTTCATTTTAGAAGCGCTTTAGTCGTCATTATCGTTCTACCTCTTACCATCGCTTTGACCTTTTTGGCGATGAAGCTTTTTGGGTTGGAGTCGAACATCATGAGTTTGGGCGGCATTGCCATTGCCATTGGTGCGATGGTCGATGCGTGTATCGTGATGATCGAAAACGTGCATAAAAAGCTTTCGCACGGAGAGCCTAAAAGCGAGGAAGAGCGCAAAGCCATCATCATTGCTTCATCCAAACAAGTCGGACGCCCGATCTTTTTTGCACTGTTGCTGATCGTGGTTAGTTTTCTACCTATCTTTACGCTCAGTGGGCAAGAGGGTGCGCTCTTTAAGCCGTTGGCGTACACCAAAACCTTTGCAATGCTCATTGGCGCGGTGCTTTCCATCACACTGGTTCCGCTTTTGATGCTTTATTTTGTCAAAGGCAAAATTCTTGAAGAACATAAAAATCCGCTCAACCGCTTTTTTATCTGGGTTTATGCGCCACTTTTGAAACTGCATATGCGTTTTTGGTATATCGCCATAGTTGCTTTTATCGGCTTTTTGGTGTTGGGGTATCATACCTTTACGAAACAGCGTTGGGAGTTTATGCCACCTCTGAATGAGCAGACGTTTATGTATATGCCCGTCACTCCTTTTGGCATTAACATCGAACTCGCTAAGGAATACGCGCAAAAAAGCAATGAGATCATCAAGAGTTTTCCCGAAGTGGAAAGCACCTTTGCCAAAGCAGGGCGCGCAGAGAGTGCAACAGACCCCGCTCCACTTTCGATGATAGAAACCATCATACAGCTGGGGCCCAAAGAACAGTGGAGAGAGGGTATGACGTATGAGAAGCTGAGAGATGAGATGAACGAACAGCTTCAAATGACGGGGCTTGTCAACTCGTGGACATACCCGATTCGCGGACGTATCGACATGCTTATTACTGGCATTCGTACACCGCTTGGCATCAAACTGTATGGCGACAATGACCAAGCGCTAGAAGATAGTGCGAACAAAATTGCCAGTGTGCTTGCCAACTATGAGGGAACCAAAAGTGTTTTTGCGGACAAAGCGAACAGTGGCTACTACCTCAATATGACACTCAAACCTGAAAATATCGCCGCGTATGGGTTGAGTAAAGATGATGTTCTAAACTTTGTGGACAGTGCCATCGGCGGCTCAAAAGTGACTACCCTTTACCAAGGCATTGAGCGTTATGCCATCACACTAAGGTTGGAAGAGGAGAGTCGTAAAGACCTGAGTGCCATCAGTGAACTCACCATCAAAACACCGTATGGATTTCAACGCCTTGGACATTTTGTAGATCTTAGTTATGATGTGGGGGCAAGTGAGCTGAAGTCCGAAATGGGCAAGAAAGTCAACTACATCTACATTACCATGAAAGAGGGCTTTTCGTCTAAAACCTATAAAGAGGAAGCGAGCAAAATCCTCAAAGAGAGCGTGGAGCTTCCAACAGGCTTTTACATCGGTTGGGCGGGGGAGAGCGAGTACCTAGAGAGTGCTATGGAGCGCTTGCAATTCATCCTTCCACTCACGCTTTTGGTCACATTTATGCTCATCTATTTAGGGCTAGGCTCGTTTAAAAATGCGCTTTTGGTCTTTTTGACCTTGCCACTTGCCGCTGTAGGTGGGTTTTTGTATGTGGATTATCTCAACTTTAACCTCTCCATTGCCGTCATTGTAGGCTTTTTAGCGCTCATTGGCATTGCAGTGGAAACGGCGATCGTGATGATCATCTACCTTGAAGAAGCACTTTTACATGTAAAGCATAAAACCAAAGAAGCGGTGCAAGAAGCCATCTTTGAAGGCGCAGTGCTCAGGGTTCGCCCTAAACTGATGACCGTTTTTGCCATCCTTGGCGGACTTTTGCCCATTATGTGGTTAAACGGTGTCGGAAGCGAAGTCATGCAACGCATCGCCGCCCCAATGATCGGCGGTGTGGTGAGTTCGGCGATTTTGACACTTTTGGTGATTCCAGTGCTGTATTATCGAATGCAGAAAATCGAGGAGTGAGAGGGGTTACATGTAAGGATTTTTCCTTACATGTAAATGCTAATTCCATCCACTATCAGATGTTGTTGAATAGATCGGTTCTACATAATTTTTATCTCTAAAATAACCTCTACAAGCTAAGCAACTCCATTCTCCATTATTACCATCTTGTAATCGAATAAGTTTTTTCTCTTTATCGTAACAGAGTTGGCAAAATGGTCCATCTTTTTTACCATCTTCTTCTATTGACCAATAGTAAGGCATTTCAAATTGAAGCTTGGCTTGTAATTCCAATTTCGCTTTGAGTTCTTTTTTCTCGTTTTCACTTTCGATAAGTGCATCTTTAATATCTGCCATTTTCATCTTAAGATCGGCAAGAGAGCTAATGAGTTCCGCTAATTTGAGGTCTACTTCGGCTTTTTGGAGTGTTCCCGAGCTTTCTTTTAAAAGTTTGGTAATGTCAATGGCAGTTTTAACGCTTCCTAAAGCCGTTGAAATAGTTGCTATATCAAACATAAAAAATCCCCTTTTAACTTCTTGTTAACTCACTCTCAATAATTTCTTCCATCAGATTTTAGCAGATTTTAGGGGTCTGCGCCAAACTTTTAATTTTTGTTATATTTACATGTAAACTTAGCCTAAAATTGATTTAGCGCATTCGGCGATGATGGCTTTGGGAGCGTGAAGAAGTCCTTCTTTCATGCCTTTGGCGGCAGCGTCGGGATAGATTTCAAATGTTTTTGCTTTGTAGCCTGCCCAAATTTCCTGTGCGACATCTTTGGTGTCGGCTTTATCGAACACTTGGTTTTGTGTCATTTTGGTATCCATGGGTCCTGGAAAAATTTCGTAAACGTCGATGTGTTTGAGGGCAAACTCTGCTCGCAAGGCTTGTGTGGTCGAATGAAGCGCGCTTTTAGAGGCACAGTAAAGTCCCATGACGGGTAAATTAACCAGTGCCAAAATGGAACTGATATTGATGATGGCGCCTTGATGTGCGATTTTGGTTTCAAATGTACGACACATGTTCAGTGTTCCAAAAACATTGGTTTCAAAGTCGCTCATGCACGGCTCTAAAATCCGCTTTTCGCTGTTAACGCCGGCATTATTGATCAAAATATCAATGGTACCTACAACCGATGCGAGATGCTGAACGCTTGAGAGATCGGTGGTGACAAGCGGGAGCACTTCAATGCGTGGATCAAGTGTTGTAAGCGCCTCGGCCTTTTGTGGGTCACGTACGCATGCGTAGACTTTTTTGGCATTGTGAGCTAGAGCTTCTTTGAGCAATGCGGTGCCTAGTCCGCCGTTTGCTCCGGTGATTAAAACAGTTTTATGGGTTAACATGGTTCTCCTTCTAAATTATGATGCACTTTTTTGAGTAATGTGATGAGCGTTTGTGCCTCTTCTTCACTCAAACCTTTGCTGAGGCGTTGGTTAAATGCTTGAGAAAGCGGCACGATCTGCTCTACAAGCGTGAGCGCTTCTTGCGTGGGAATCAGTTGAAAAGACCTGCGGTCACTCGGGTGTTCGATACGTTTCAATAATCCTTTTTGCTCCAAACGGTCGATGCTTCTCGTGATATTGGCTTGATCTTTGTAGGTCGAATCGGAAAGCTCTTTTTGCGTCAGACCGCTTCGTTCGACAACGCGAAAAATGAGCGACCACTGTTCGGGCGAAATATCGTACGGTTTGATAAGATTATTGAAATGCGCTTTGGAAAAGAGGGCGGTTTTGTTAAGAATAAATCCTAAAGAATTGTCCATATCAAAGTTCATGGTTACTCCTTTCGATGCATTATAACGAGCAACTATTTAATTGTCAAGACAAGTATTGATAAGTCAATGAAATAACAATAGGAAAATAAGGGCAACTTTACATGTAAAAATTTACCCTTTCTTTTGCTATCTAAAAGTACTACTACTTTTGTGAAATCCCCACAAACTGTGTCAAGATTCTCTTTAAACTTCCTTCTTCGACTTTTTTATCATACGTTGCTACAATCTCTCTAGGCGCAACGATGGCTCCGAGTTTGGAGAACTGTGAACGCATCGCATTACAGACGTCATTGCCGCCACTTCCTGAGTGGGTGGCAAGTTGAACGTATTTGAGGGTGAAGAGTTCTCTAAAATTTTCACCGCTTCGGGATAACCACGCGATGACATTGGTGAGGGACGGTGGAATGGAGTAGTTGTACTCGGGCGATACAATGATGTACCCTGAGGCGTTTTTCATCTGTTCTGAGAGTGCAACGATCTTGCTTGGAATGCCATCGTTGAGCTCTTTTGCGCTATCGTAAAGCGTTATGTCAAGATCGACTAAATTGATGATTTGACTTTGAATTCCCATCGTTTCTAGGCTTTTTTCAATGGTGTGGGCTAACTTCATATTTTCATTGAGACTTGCAACCAATATTAAATACATAATTCATCCTTTTTTAGATAATAGCGTTGGGATTATTATATTACGAAGAAGTAAGAGGGTCAAGAAAAAATAAGGTTAGAACGAATTTACATGTAAAGATTCAGTTTAGCGTTTTTTCCATTGAATAGTTTACCAGTATCTGCCCATTTCGCTTGATTTCATTGCGTTGGAGTGTTGTAAAACCTCGTTTTTCAAAAAAAGGTTTGATAAGCTTGGAAGCTTCCACATAAAGGCGAGGCATTGTATTTTGATGCGCGAGTGATTCGATATGGTCATACAGTTTTGCCATCACACCGCACTGTTGAAAGAAAGGATGCGTGTACGCACAGTCGATGTGCCCATCGGCCTCAAGCTCTATAAAGCCGGCAATGTGTCCTTCCACCATCGCCAAAAACGGTTTTTTAAGGGCGAGTCTTTTTGCCCAATACAGATAATTGGGTGGTGTGTGTGCCCATGCTTCTTGCTGTTCGCGTGAATAAATCGTTGGGTCAATCGCATGTATGGACGCATGATGCAGGTCAGTTACTTCCGTAGCATTCTCGTCTGTGTAAGGGGTAATCGTGATTTTCATACGCCTATTGTAGCATTTTACATGTAAAGATTTTTTCAGTGGCGTCTCTTCAAAAGAAAGCAATTTTTGGATTGTGTCCAAGGACGCTTTGCGTTATACTCATGCCCATGATGGAGAGATAATAAGGAGAAGATATGCAGCTCAAAATAGCCGAACTCAGTGACATCGACAACGTTTTAAAGCTTCACGCGAAGTATCAGATCAGTACAATTCAAGAAGAAGATAAAAAAGATGGTTTCGTCACCACCGCTCTCACTAAAGCGGAGCTCACTAAACTCATCAACGAAGAGCAGGGGCTTTTCATCGCCATTCATGAGAGCGAAGTCGTGGCGTACGTGATGTCTGCTTCGTGGCAGTTTTTAGCCTCATGGCCGATTTTTGCATACATGATGGATGACTTAGTAAATCTTGAATATTTAGGGCAAAAAATAACGCCTGAAAACTCTTACCAATATGGACCTGTTTGCGTCGATAAAAGCATGCGAGGCAGTGGTGTGCTTGAAGCGATCTTTGATTTTGCAAGGGAACAGATGGCAAAAAAGTACCCCATTTTAGTGACGTTTATTAACAAAATCAACACGCGCTCCTACGCAGCGCACACGAAAAAAATTGGACTCGAAGTGATCCAAGAGTTTTCGTTCAATAACAATCACTATTATGAACTGGTTTACGACACAGCCAAAGCGCTCACGAATAAAAGGTGACAAACTCCTCAAAGCTAATGCGAGGTGTTCGGTAGCTGTTGATGAGGGCGCTTGTATCTTCATAGCCCAATGCCATACCGCAGAGCAGAAGCATGTTTTCTGGGGTGTCAAGCTCGTGTTTCACAATGCTTGGAAATTCAGCCAAAGCGGCTTGGGGACAGGTGGCTAACCCTTTTTCGGTGGCACTTAGCATAATGGACTGCAAAAACATACCATAGTCGAGGTACGAGCCTTTTTCCAAACGCGCATCGATAAAAAAGTAAAGCACAGCAGGAGCGTCAAATGCGCGGTAATTGAGCTTCCATTGCTCTTTTTGTCTCTCTTTGTCTTCTTTGCTAATGCCCAGTGTAGAGTACATCAAAAGCCCTGTCTCTTTACGCCTGCTTTTATAAGGCTCTTCCCATGTGGACGGATAGTAAGCGTAGTCCATAACCTCGGTGTGCCCATGTTCAAAGGCTTCGATGACTTTGGTTTCCAGCGTGCGTTTTTTTTCTCCACTGAGCACACACACATGCCACGGTTGCATGTTGACACCTGAGGGTGCGTGTTTGGCATCGTTTAAAATCGCTTCGATGAGTGTTGGTGAAACCTCTTTGGGTAAAAAAGCGCGTGTGGATTTTCGCATTTTAAGTGCTTCCGATACGGTCATGAGTTAGCCTTTTCATGTTTTTGTTTATTCTACGAAACTTTCTTGAAATTAAATGAAATACTTTAAAACTAACCACACTTTTTTAGAAAGAAAACATGGGGTATAATTCCTCTTTATTTTAAAGGATTTGTCGTGGCTTCTGCAGTTGATTTTTCGATTATGGCGCTTTTTCTTCCCACTTTCTTTTTTGTCTCGGTCACTCCAGGCATGTGTATGACACTTGCGATGAGTTTGGGTATGAGCATTGGGCTTAAGCGCACGTTTTACATGATGGCGGGTGAACTGGTTGGTGTGGCGATAGTCGCACTCTCTTCGGTCATTGGTGTTGCGGCGATTATGATCAACCATCCTGATATTTTTACGATTTTTAAGTACGCGGGTGGACTTTACTTAGGTTATTTGGGGTTACAACTTTGGCTCAATCGTGGCAAAATGGCACTTTCTAAAACCGAATGTTCTGCCACGATCTCTGCGACCTCTTTAGCGACACAAGGTTTCGTGACAGCCATTGCTAATCCCAAAGGGTGGGCGTTTTTCATCGCACTTCTACCGCCCTTTATCAACCAAAGCAAACCACTTATTCCTCAGGTGTCGGTACTTTTAGCCATTATTTTAGTGCTTGAATTGATTTGTTTGATTATCTACGCGAGTGGCGGCAGTACGATGCGTAAGTTTCTGCAAAAAAGCAATAACGTCAGACTGATGAACCGCATTGCAGGCACATTGATGCTCGGTGTGGGTGTCTGGTTGGCGTTTGGGTAAGCTTTTACATGTAAAGAGACAAAGCCAAATTTCTAGCTTTGTCTCTTTTAAAAAATAACCTCTATTTTAAATGCTTTGCTAACGCACTCATCTCTTTTTCAAACACTTCAAATTTTTTATCCAGTTGCATTTTTACTTTTGCTTTCTCCGCAGGTGTCAAAAACGAATAGTCGATGCTGTTGTAGACATAGGTTTTGATTGTCGTATAGCTTGGGTGATAACGGCTGGCAAGCAAGACATACTCATGTGCCAAGTTGTCTCGTGAGACACCTGAATCATCCGTTGAGATAACGATAGGTACACCATAAGCGGCATAAAGGGAGTAGGGGTGTTCTCTGCCTGCAACGCCTAAGATGAACTCATTGCTCGAGAGGTTGATCTCGATGGCGGCATGCTCTTTGAGCTCTTTTAGAAGCGAGAGTGACTCTTTTTCATAGGCAATGTCAACACCATGCCCAATGCGATCTGCTCCTGCTATTTTTCGCGCTTGGGTGATGTGAAAGAGAAGCTCTTTAGGCTCGACCATACCGATGGTCAGTTCTCCCGCGTGAAGGGAGTGAGGCACTTGTGGGTAGTGATTTGCGAGGTAGTTAAACATGCGCATATGAAGTGTGTAGTCGTTGATTGCCACTGTGTTGTTCTCGGGTGCTACGATGTTCACGCCCACGATAAGCGGAGAACTAAGAACGGCCTTGTACCCTGCAAGCAAGTCGGTATAGACTTGCAGTGGTTCGAGCACTCTGACCGCATAGGTTTGAAAGCGCATCGTAAAATTTTCCGTGTCGATACCTTCATGACGGTGTTCTACTTCGCTAACAAAATGGTGCACTTTTTCGCTAAAGGCTTGGTTTTGTGCATAAACCGTACTGATGCGATCTAACAGAGCGTTAACTTCTTCTTGGGTGGTGGCATGGCGAAGGGCGGCATTGATATTTTTGGTTTCTTCGGCGTTGAAAAATTCAGCACTGTTGACACCTACACGTGAGAGCATGGTTTCGATGTAGGAGACATTTTCGCTGAGTGCGCGCTCTTTGATGATGTTCAGCCCCACATCCATATATTGGTCAGAGATGGGTGAAAAATAGCCAAAGGTATTGAAAAAGTTGCTATCGGGCGGGAGTTGCTCATGGCTGTGGTTGTCGAAGTCTTTGTCTGACCAGATCATGAGCAGTTTGCGATAGAGCGTATCATTGGCGATGAGTTCATCCACGCTGAGCGTTTTGCAGGGTTCATTGCCTTTGGCTTTGAGTATTTTAAAGCTACAGGAGTCAATAAACCACCCCTTGTTTTTCACCCATTCAAGGTAGGTTTCGGCATAAATAGAGCCCGTATAGTGGTGGTGTAAGTCGCCACCTTTGGGCATTTGGGTGAAAAAAAGGTTGAGCATGGCAACATTGGGAACATGTGTCTCAAAAGAGCGTTCATACAGTGCTGAGGTTGCGCCCTCATCATCGCTATGTGGCAGATTTGGCGTGGGGGCACAGCCTACCAAAAAGCTCAAAAGGAGTAGTAGGCTTAAGTGTTTGAGATAGTGCATGGTTGTCCTTACATGTAAAATTATTTTTAGAACGTTAAGTTCGCAATGCGTTCATTGGCTTGTATGATACGCTCAAGCGGAATAGCACCGTTTTTGACTTGTGCTAAAATGGTTTCGACGATCTCATCGGTTTTCGTCTTTGAAAGTTGGTTACCAAAGAGAAGCATGTCGATGCCCGAATTAATCGCTAAGGTCACGGTGTCTTTAAGCGTGTAATACTTTGCAATCGCTTCCATCTGCAAATCATCGCTAATGAGCACGCCCGTGTAGTGCATTTTCTTACGCAAAAGCTGAGTGTTGATGGCATAAGAGAGTGTTGCGGGGTAAGTGTCATCAAGTTTGGCGTTATAGACATGAGCGGACATAATCATGGAGACACTGTTCGCGTCGATGAGCTTTTGGTACGGCTCTAGCTCTTTTTCGCTCCATGTTTGGGTCACATCAACAAAACCTTCGTGCGAGTCACCTAAGGAAGAGCCATGCCCTGGAAAATGTTTGAGCACGCTGATAACGCCCTTTCCCCTTAGCGCATCAATAAACACAGTGGCATATTGGGCAACCGTTTCACTCTCTTTTCCGTATGAGCGTTCTAGTTTATAGATGACTCTGTTTTCTGGGTTCAACGCCAAATCCACCACCGGTCCAAAATCACAGTTGATACCATGCTCTTTGAGCATTTCTGCCATATGTGTATAAACCTCTTTGGTCTGTTCGAGCGACATTTTAGAAAGTGCAAATGCTGAAGGAGTCTCTTTAAAGCCATCACGCGCTTTGAGTCTTGCAACCCTGCCACCCTCTTGGTCGATGGAGATGAGAAGCGGTTTTGTGGCGTAATGTTTAAGTTGTTTGGTGAGTTCTCTCAGCTGTGCAGGAGAGCTAATGTTTTTTGTACGTTCTCTGTCTCGGTAAAATCTGTCAAATAAAATAACCCCACCCAGTTCATAGTTTTGCAGCTCTTTGACGATGGTACTTTGCGCGTCAATGGTTGCGTCATCAAAGCCAACAACGAGCATTCGCCCTATCATCTTTTTTAAAATAGCATCGTCTGGCATCGCTTGAAGAGGGAGTGTACTGAGTAGTAAAACCATAAAAAAGGGAATAATTTTGTGCAAAAAATATCCTTCTATTTTTTAAAAATTATAGCGCAGTTAAAATTTTCTTGGGCTTGAATCTCACGGCTTGATGCAGAGGATTTTGGATGCAATGGAGTTGATAGTCAATCATCGCGTGAAAAGGAGTGAGAAACGTTTCTAATTTTTCTTGCGCTATCGTTTCGATCTGCCACTGGTTCAGTAGTTCTAACACCGTGAGTGTTGACTCAATAGTCGAGAGGCAATATTCCAAGGGTTGCTCTTTGATTTTAAACTCCGAACGTTTAGTCGCGTCAAAACTGATGTGCGAAAGCGCGTGTAAATTTTTACTCTCACGCATCATTTTCAGCGAACACGCCCATGTTGAATCAATGAGGAAAATCGCCATCCTCTTCTTTACATGTAAAGATTTTTCAGCCAGAGGATTATGATGACTGAGGTTGATAGCATGCTTGGAAGGGTAGAGAATAAAACTCTCATGCGTTGCGATAATTTCGTTAATACGTGCATTGTCACTAAAATCGATGCCCATAAAAAGCTCAGAGTTTGGTAAGGAAAGATGCGTCAAATGCCCCGTACCGTTTTTAGTTTTTTTAAACTCTTTGGGGTGCATCAAAACGATGAATCTTGTCTGTGTTTCTATGGGTCGAATAGAACTACACATGCACGAGCTTTTGGGTCTGTAACAGCTGTAACATTTTGCTCTATCGCCGTAAATCGTCTGCATGGATTCCCTTAAAATAATGGGGATTATACTAGAATATAGGAAAAGCTTAGTAAATATAAAGTTCAGTCACCCAATATTAAAGTTATAAACATTTTTTACATGTAAAATAAAAAAATGATCAAAAGAGCATAGAGTCAAAAAATATTATGACATTTACTGAGTCTCTTCTATCACAAATCCATCATTAACACGAATAATTCTGTCAAATAACGGAATCATTCGTTCATCATGCGTGACGACCAAGATGGCAACGTCTTGTTCGATGGCAAGCTTTTTAAGTAACTGCATGACCGAGAGAGCACGTTCGCCGTCCAAAGCGGCTGTTGGTTCATCGGCTAAAATAATTTTTGGGTTATTGGCTAATGACCTTGCGATGGCGACTCTTTGGCTTTGCCCTCCTGAAAGTTGTGAAGGCATAGCGGTGAGTTTGTTCCCCACACCCAAATACTCCAACAGTTCTTGTGCCTTTAGTGTCGCTTCTTTGGGATTGGTTTTGTTCATCAGTGGAACGAGCGTTATGTTCTCTTCGACATTTAAAAAGGGAATGAGATTGTGCGATTGAAAGATAAAGCCGATTTTTTGACGTCGCAATTTCCGTGTATCGTTGATGCACCACTGTTGATCAAAAATCAGTTCACCATCTAGATATAACTTCCCTTGCGTGGGTTCTGTGATGCATCCTATCATGGTGATGAGTGTTGTCTTTCCCGACCCACTTGGTCCCAAAAGCGCAACGGTTTCTCCTCTGAAAATTTCAAACGAACACGCTTTAATCGCCTTGACAGCATTTTCGCCTTTTCCATAAGTTTTTGAAAGTTGTTCTACTTTAATGACACTTGAATGTGATGATGGCATTTTCTTAGCCTCCAATGGCGCTAGCAGGATCGATTTTGAGTGCGGAGCGCACGCCAAAAAGGGAACCTAGGATACTTACGATGATGACAATCACCAAAAGACTGAATGCATCAGCACTCATCAAAATAGTACGTTTGGGAAATAAATCCATCAAGCTGTGTGAGAAAATAGTTCCTGCGATGAATGATAAGATGCCTAAAAGAACCGATTGTTGCACAATCATCTTAATAATCACCGCATTTGAAGCACCGATGAGCTTCAAAATGGCGATTTCTTTGAGTTTGCCCATGGTCATGGTGTAAATAATGAGCGAGATAATCACGGAAGCTACGAGCAATAAAATAACGGTAAACATACCGATCTGCTTGGCAGAGCGTTCGATGAGGTTTTTGGTGAGGAGCGAGGATTGTTCTTCTTGGGTAAACACCTTAACGTGTTTCCATCGTTCGATTTCTTGCGCAATGGCTTTCAGATCAGCTCCTTCTTCCACGGTCGCAATGATCGCATTGATGGTTGTGGTGTCGGTTGCTTTATTGCCTCTGGCACGGTCATTGCGAATTTGTTCATTGCTCGATAAAAATTGGAGTTTTTGTGCATCGGGAAGCGAAAAATAGACCATCAAATCGCCGCTGGAAGAGACTGCATCTTCGGTGATGCCCACAACGTGAAATATATCTCTTCCAATCACAATCTCATCATGCAGTTTAAATCCTGTTTTTTTATCAACAATCATTTCAAAATGATTTGCAAGAATCGGTCTTCCTTCTATGAGAAGATGAGGCATGTAAAAAGAGCCAACATCGTACCCCATAGCAAAAACTCTGATAGGCTGATTGTTGCGATAGAGTTGAAGATTTTGAAAGGTGATCGCTGAAACATCTTTGACTCCCGCAAAGACTTTCATTTGGTATTTCATATCTTCATGTAGACGTGAATTCTCAGCAAAAGGTCCTAGAGTGTCTTGCTGCACAATCCATAAATTGGCTTGGGTATCTTTGAGCAAAATATTGGCATCATCCACCAATCCTCGATACACCCCAATCATAATTAAAACAACCCCTAAAAGCATCCCAATGCCAGCAGATGTTGTGAGAAATTTACCCAGAGAATGGGCAATGTCTCGTTGTGCTAAACTGATCATAAGCGAATCCGCATACCCTCAGTGATATCGCGCCCTGCGGGTATAAGAATGGTGTCTTTATCTGTTATGCCTTCCTTGACAATCATAAGCCCATCGGCACTGATAGAGTGAAACGTTAGTGGTTGAAAATGCGCATGCCCTTGCTTGGCAAGCCAAACACCTTTGATACCTTGGTGCGTTGTTAGTGTTAAGAGCGGAAGCGTTAACGCATGTGTATGCTGCGCCAGTGAAATTGTAGCTTCCGCGCGTTCTCCCACGTAAAGAGGTTGCTGTGGCTGGTCAAACGCAATGTCGACTTCTCTCTCTTCGGTGGTTCTATCACTCTCCAGTCCAATGCGAGCAATATGCCCACTATAGGGCGTTGAAGGATGAGAACGCAAGGTAATGGATGCAGACTCATTTACATGTAAAGCGCCGCTTTGGCGTTCATTGATATAGATTTTAACCCAAATAGAAGATGGATTGATCAGTCGAAATACAGGCGAGCCCGCAAGAACCGTGCTTCCCACTTCAGCATCACGCGAAAGAACCACCATATTCTCCGGAGCTTTGAGCGCAAGATCCTCAATTTTGGCGTTACTGCTTTTCACAAGAGCTTCATTTCGTGTGATATCGGCCTGCATAAGGTTCACTTGCCACGTTGCATTTTCCACTTGAGCCTTAGCACTTTGTTCGGCTGAAAATGCCGCATCTAACTCAGCTTGTGCCACAAATCCTTCTGAGATAAGGTGTTGGTAACGTGTCAGTGTCGTGTAGGCTAAATGATATTTGGCTTCTAACTCTTTCAGAAGACTTTGTTGCGAAAAAAGCGACATTTGACTCTTTTTCATTGCCATCGAAGCCTCTTCTTTGGATGCGAGCAGATCCGAAGGGTCCATTATCGCTAGAAGTTTTCCTTTTGTCACCGTTTCACCTTGATCGGCAAACAATGAGAGCACTTTAGCCGTTGTTTTAGGCGCTAATACAATCGTCTCTTTTGCTTCAACCGTTCCGACTCCAAAAGCTGTTTCATTGACATCTTGGATGATGGGTGAGATCGAAGCAAAGGTGATCTTCGGCAGATATACTTTGAAATAAAAAAAGCTTCCGATAGCCATTATTACGACTAAAATCAATATATTTTTCATCATAGATGCCCTGTTCATAGGGAAACTCCTTTAGGAATAAGTCTTTTGATATGTGCTAAAGAGGCTATTTTTTGTAACATAGCAGCACTTTGCGCAATGGTAGCATTGTCGTAAGCGCGTTGAGCTTCAAGCACTTCAATGTAGGTGGCTAATCCCTCTTTATAACGACCTTGGGTAATGGCAACGGTTTTGGCGAGAGAACGTGCTGCCATGTATTTGGCTTCAATGGTCGCATCCAAGCGTTTGGTATCTAAAATAGCTTCATACAACTCTTGCCACAGTGTTAATTCACGCGCTCGCAGTGCCTCTTCTGAGACCAAGATACCAACTCTGTCTTTTTCAATTTGATGCGAAATTCTTCCTCCTGTTAGAAGGGGAATGGAGGCTTTGATGCCAATTTGATTGCTTGAATAAGAAGAGATGGAGGTATCGCTGCCTATAGAACCCGCGGAAATGATGGTGCCATAGCTTTCTGCTTTGGATGACTCGTATAATGCGTGACTTTGTTTGATTTTAGCGCCCAATGCTTCCAGCTCCGCGTTATGTTCTTTGAGCATTGAACGCCATTGGGTATCAGGAAAAGAAGGTAAAGTGGTGTGCGAAAGTGCCGTAAAGTCATCTTCAATTTTAATGTCTTGTTCCAAAAGACCTGTTAAGACACTCAGTAAATGGATGTATTTGCGTTCTTCATTGCGACTGGTTTCCAATATATCTTTGGCGTCCAGCAAAGAAGCATAAAAGCGTTCGCTATCGGCTTCGGTTTTCAAGCCTACATTTTTCATTTGACGCGATTGATCGTACAGTGCTTGGTAAAAGGCAAGGGAGAGGGTATTGGCGGTGTTCACACGTTGCAAGTATGCTAATGAATAGTACGCTTGCCAGACTTTTTCACCCAGCAATGCTTTGGCATTTTCATTCAGCGCTACGGCAGACTCTGTATCTTGCTGTGCCGCATCAATGCGTTTTTGCGTACGTCCAAAATCCCATAATGTATAAGTCATCGTCACATCTAAATGCGTTGAGAAATGATCTCGTGTTACAAAACTGCCATTATTTTGCGAAACGAGTGTTTTTGTAGGATAATATTCTGCATTAGCGCTCAGCTCTGGATACGTGGCCGCTTTGGTGATGCCTAGCGTTTCATAAGCCATATTTAATTGATACAGCGCGAGTTTAGCATCAGGGTGCGATAAGAGTGTAGCGTCAATAGCTTCTTGCAATGAAAGTGTTTTTGCAAACAGTGTTTGCAGTGCTAAAAGGATGAAAATAACGGTTCGTAGTAGTGTCATCATAAGCGCTCCTTTCTTTTAATCTAAAGCATTGTACCCCATGCCATTTATCCTTGACTTGATATGAATCAATTTTGCATAATGGTACGATAATAGGTTTGAAGAGCTTCTTTTTTTTGTAAAGTTAAGGTGTGCTTTTTATCAATATGGATAAATCCTAAAGATTTCAATTTTGAAAGCATTCGTGAGAGTGTTTCAGGAGTAGTATTGAGGATAGCGGCTATTTCAATTTGTTTGAGTGTTTGAACAAGCTGCTCATTATCGAGTAAAAATTTTATAACTTTCGCTTCTGTATTAATACTAATTTCATTATGGATGAGATTTAAAAAAGCTCTCTGTTTTTTTATGAGAGATTGGATGATATGAAGATTTAATATAGGATTATTTAGCACTTCTTTTTGAATAGGAAAAAAATTTATTTTAAGCACTTCTCCTTCGGTTACAAATTGCGCAGTATTAGGATAAGGACTGTCAGCATAGAGAGCAAATTCTCCGATTATCTCACCTGGTTGTGTGAAAAAAAGAATGAAAATATGGTTGGATTTGGCTGTTGTTTGATACACTTTGAGTGTACCTTTTAAAAGGATATAAAGATATTTTGGAGTTTCACCTTCGTAAAAGAGTATTTCGTCAGATATATATTTTTTGAGTGTGCAAAATTTCTTTATTTTTTCAATTTCATGATGGTTTAGATGGGAGAAGTAAGGAAGATTTTCAATTTTTAGCATTTCATATTTTTTTTTGAAAGAGAATAGTTGAGAGTATGTATAGATAAAGAGAAGGAATATTGATTGCCTTCTCTTTTAATATCCAAATTGACAATTATTTAAAAGAAGCGATAGTCGTAGCTACGGCTTTTAAATCATCGTCATTTAACCCTGAAGCGATAGGCTTCATAACATTTTTCATTGCACCACCTGCGCCATTTTTATAGCCATTGACAGAAGTGATGATTTTATCTGCATCCCATCCAGCAATAATCTGAGATTTGTTCAATGCTGCCTTGGATGCTTTTTCTCCATGACAAGAGAAACACTTAGCTTTATAAATTTCAGCACCATCAACGGCAAATAAAGTTGATGCGGAAGCAACGAATAAGCTTAAAAGAATTTTGTTCATAATCGTAACCTTTTTACGTGAATTGTATTAGAAATATATAATAAATTACACGCTATGTCCTTGACGAATATCAACAAATGAAGCATTAAAAAAAAGTAGGAGAAGAGCCAACTTTTCCTATTTTATATCGAAGAAATATGAACTTTCGTAAATAACCATTCCTGTAGGTGATTTGATATGAAATGTATCATAGAACATATAGCCTTTTTCTTTAAAATAGGCATAATTATCTGTTTCATTTTGAATTTCATATTTTGGATTGGATTTAGCTTCATTGTATATTTTCATAACTGTGTTTGAATCAGATTCAACGTATTGTTTTAATGTAACAAAAAGTTGTTTTTCATTTTTGAAATAAACAAACGTGCAATTAACAGCTCGGTTATTATTATAAATTGTTACGTCACAAATTTGAGTATCGCTATTTTTTATTTTGGTAGTGCTTCCAGTAGAGTTCGTTGTCCAATGGGCTGACCAATTTTGAACAAAAAAGTCATTTAACTTGTCATAGATGATTTTTTTTGTACTTTCATTGCTGGGTAAATTAAGTGCTTTAATGACAGAGTCAATAACATTTTTTTGTTCCGTTGGCATTGAACTGATAGAGTCTAATGCGATTGCATTACAGAAAAAACCTAATAAAAGTGAGACTAAAATTTTTTGCATACTTGTTTCTCCATCAAATTACGTTATATTTTTATTATAACAAATGCATTTTGATAAAACAAGTTAAAAAGATAAAGGGAAGGCGCTATGTTTTATTTTAATTCAAATCTTTACATGTAAAGATTTTCACCCTCTATCACACCAACACAATCCCCATTAATTCAAGCAGTTGAAGTGCCTCAAATCGGCTAAAAATAGCTCCTTTGAGGTGGTTGGTGCGCAGATCAATCGTCGTGTTACTTGCATCTGTGAAGTTGGCGTATTCCAGGTGAGTGTTGCCAAAGAGTGAGCCTTTGAGGTCAGAGCCTCGAAAGTCTGCTTTTTCAAGTTTTGCGTTTTGAAAGTCGGCTTCGGTGATACGACATTCGCTCATCACAAGTCCGTTCAAGGTTAAGCCAAAAAAATTGCTATCACCCAGAAGGCAGTCACGAAAATGCAGTGGTTCAGGACTTAAAAGACTCTCCCAGTTTGCCATCGTCCAATCAATCCCGATCATTTTGCATGAGGAAAATTCAACAGCGTTCATTTTGGTGTCGGTGAGTTTCATAAGACTAAGATTACAGTTTTCAAAATGACAGCCGATAAACCGACATGAAGCGAAAAAGGTTTGACTAAAATCGCAGGAAACAAAGGTGCAGTCGTCAAACTCCGCTTTGGTGATCTTTTGTTTGTGCAGATTAACACCTGTGAAATTTTCTGCAAATACGTCCATTTTGTCCGTGATAGGTAAAGAAGTCATCATGTACAGCTTAATTGCTCGTGATTTCTCGGTAAATTTTCACCGCCAATGCCACGGCTTCAGCTTTCTCAGGCGCTGAAAGGCTTGGGAAAAATGCTCCAAGTCCCTCTTTGTGATTGGTTTCCAAAAATTCGATCATGAGAGCATAGCCTATGATAAACCCATCTTTTTGCTCAAAATTTTCACGAAAACGTTCCAGCAATTTTCCTCTCACGTGTGCCCATTTGACGATGAATTTTTTAATCAGCTCTTTGTGTTTTTGAAGAGAGTTTTGAATCTCCAATATCTCTTTAAATGTCGTAAATGTATTGATAATGTTCAAAAAAAGGCTGATATTGGCAGACTGCATCTGTTCTGAAAAAGCAACTGTTTTGAGTTCTAGTTTTTCGATAATGTAAGCTTCGATTTCTTCCAAGTCATACGATTGCTCGATGAAAAGTTTGAGACTTTCGGCGTTAATATCGATGTTTTCAAAGCCTTGTTTGGAGATGGTTTCAACATAGTTGTGGATGTCAAGTTTGAGCCTGCTAAATTCATCGTCGGCAATTTCAAGGATGCTTGCAATGCGTGAGAATTTTCGGCGAAACTCCCTTGGAACAGCGATGTTGGACTTGTAGCCGATGTCGTGTTCTATTTCCGCCCACGCATGTTGGAGAATGGTTCGCACTTGGATCTCAAATTTGAGCTTTTTGTAGTTTTTATACTCTCGAAGCTGCGCCCTTTCATCGTTGATGGAGCAGATGATGTGATACGAGAGGTAGCCGAAGCGATCAGGGTCAAGAATTTTCTTTTTGTCGATGGAATTGACTTCGTCTATTTTGAACTCTTTAAAGATAAGATTGACAATCTTCTCCACATCGATTTCAAAGTAACTGATGATGCGACAGCCCACAATATCGGTGATCTCGTCCAAGTTTTGGTACTTGTTTTTACCATCAATTTTTTTAGCTAAACTGCTTTTTTCTTTGACTCTGTTTTCAATGGAGTGATAGGAAATTTTCTCTTGGTCGAGGAGTTCTTTGAGTAAAATATCCATTTTGTCACTAAAATTCTCATATTGCTTGAGCTCTTTTTCATATTCGGCGATGAGATGGTGTTTGTTATTTTCCAAAATGCTTCCTTGTCCGCGATAAATAGAATTATTTTATAGTATGCGAGCTTAAGATCGTAAGCAAGAAGGGAGTGTCTACTTTAAGCCCAACTCTTATACAATTCAGAAGTAGTAACCAACTTCAAAAAAGGAGAGAGCATGGCAAAAAGTAAAGATATGAAAAAAGAAGTCAAAAAGAAACCCGAAAAGTCGTTAAAAGAGAAACGCGAAGAGAAAAAAGCGAAAAAAGCTTAGTTCTTAGCGTATCATGCAAGAGGGAGCGTTAATCGTCCCTCTTGCCATAATGCTTTACATGTAAACTTCTTCTTTCCACAAACAAATATTCCACAAATCAATTTTGTCTTATTTTTTCCTTTACATTATAAAAATACTGTAAGGGTAACTTAAGTACATGATTCTTATACTTCAGTAAGAACTTAATCTAAAAGAGAACCTATGAAAAAAATCGTTTTAATTGCAACAGTCGTTTTAAAAGATGGCAAAAATGAGGGTGTGCTAGAAGCTTTAACGGCTTTGCATCAGGCAACCCATCAAAACGATAAGGGCTGTTTACAATACGATGTTCACAAAGACAGAGAGAAAAAAAATACCTATGTTTTTATAGAGACGTGGGAGAATGAAACGCTTTTGGCGGAGCATATGGAAAAAGCGCATTTTACTGCTTACAAAGCCTTTATGGGTGAGCGGGTTGAGAGTATGACGCTCCAAAAATTAGAAAAAATTTTATAGGAAAAAACCATGGAAAATCCAACCATCAAACAACTGCAAAATCGAAAATCAATCCGTCAATTCACCGGTGAAGTGATCAGCGATGAGAACTTAGCGCTGATCTTTAAAACAGCGCAACGTGCTCCAACTTCCATTAACGCGCAACAAATAAGCCTTGTTTACACACGTGATAAAGCCAAGCTCAAAGAGATTTCCGAGTTGTGCAACCATCAAGCGCACATTGCCACAGCCGATGTTTTTGTCGGCATTGTCATCGACTTTAATCGCACCAATATGATTACTGAGAGTATGGGCAAAAAACATGTCATTGAGCAGAGTGCAGAGGGCATTATGGTTGGGGCTGTGGATGCGGGCATTATGCTTATTCAGCTTCAAGTCGCTGCTGAAGCATTGGGGTATGGCACGACATCGATTGGTGCGGTGCGTGAAAATTCTGACACGATGATAAAACTTTTCAACCTTCCTCCCAAAACGTTCTTAGCGGTAGGGTGTACCATCGGTGTTCCAACCAAAGAAGCCAAAAATGCTCCTTTGAAACCACGTGTTGCACTTGAGAGCTTCGCAATGCAAGATACCTACGATAGTGAAAAAGTGAAAAAAGGGGTATTGGAATATAATAAGACCTTTAAAGTTTTCAGAGATGCGACAGGAAGCGGTTCAATGCCTACTTACGCAGAGATTACCTCAAATGCGTATTCGAGTATTTACTACCGAAAGACAGGTAAAGTTTTAATGGCACAAGGGTTTGCGTTTAAGGATGAATAGCCTTTCAAACAGAGGAATGCCAAGGCATTCCTTTTCTCTTCTTTTACATGTAAAGAGTCACCATTAAAATTAAAACAAACGTTTGACATAAACATCTGTTTTGTGATAGCATTTGACCCATATATTTCATAAAGGAAGACAGTGTTCAAGATTCCTAGCAAAGCAAAAACAATCAACCAATCCAAAGCAAAGATCTTAGAAACGGCTTATCGTCTTTTTGGAGAGCGTTCTCCAGAAGATGTTTCTATCCGAGAGCCTGCCAAAGAAGCAGGGGTCAATATTGCTTCAATTCACTATTATTATGGAAGTAAAGAAGCATTGTATCTTGCTGTTGTGACCAACATTACAGAACTCATGGCTGAAAAATACAGTGCGTTTACACTTGCCTATGAAACAGCGCTCAAAACATCAATACCTTCTGATGCATTTTATATAATGTGGGTAAAATATCTTATCGAAACATTGGCTCGAACGATACTTGGTAAACTGAAAACCAATAATTATCTGCATCGTATTTTAATACGTGAGCAGATGACACCTTCCAATGGTTTTGAGCTTCTCTACACCAAGGGACTTGAGCCAATGCTGAATACATTAGATAGCTTGGTGGCGCATATCATGCACCAAGATAGTGCTACCATCGAAGTAAAAGCACGCACTCATGCCCTTCTTGGCTCGATCATCGTATTTAGTGTTCAACAAAGTACCATTTCACAGCGTATCCCTTTTTTAGGGGAAGATGTGGATACAAACATGGAAATTATTATTCGTACAATTTTAGAAAATACAGAGTATGTCTTACAAGAGTTGAGCAGACAAAGGAAATAGCGATGAAGAAGATAGCAATAGTGATTACATTGGCACTTTTAGGAAGTGGTGGATGGTACTATTATCAGAACTATGTCAAAGTATTGGATAAGACACTACATTTTTACGGAAACATCGAAAATCGTACACAAGATCTGGCGTTTCGTTTTCTTGGCAAGATTGAAACAATTGCAAAAGATGAAGGTCAGTCTATCGAAAAAGGTGAAATGCTTGTTACGCTAGATACTACATCATTGCGGTATGAATTGGAAAATATCAATGCGCAAATCATAGCTGAAAAGGCAACTCTAAAGAGGCTGATGAAAGGGTATCGTACAGAAGATATTGCTCAAGCACAAGCCAGTGTGCAAGAAAGCTATGCAGCATTTTTAGGGGTACAAGATATCTATAATAGACAAAAAAAACTGTTTGATTTGGATGCTACAACAGAGCAAGACTATATCGCAGCAAAGACACAATACGATAAAGCAAAAGCCACATACGATAAAGCAAAGAGCAATTATGCACTCCTTCAAAGTGGGTATCAAGTAGAAGATGTTGAGGTGCAAAAAGCCAAAGTATTGGCACTTGAAGCTAAAGCCAAAAGCCTTGAATACGACATTAAAGATGCGACGATTTATGCACCAATCAAAGGAACTATCCTTGCTCGTCACAAAGAGCCTTCTTCGATTGTGTCTGCTGGGCAGAGTATCTTACAAATCGCGTTAGAAGATGAATATTGGGTTCAAGCCTATGTTGATGAACCAGACCTTGGCTCAATCACGCAAGGTGAAAAGATGCTTGTGTATGTTGACTCACGCAAAAAACCGTATGAAGGTCACATTGGATTTATCTCTCCTGTTGCGGAGTTTACCCCTAAAAATATTGAAACAACACAGCTTCGTCCCGATCTTGTGTATCGTTTTCGCGTCATTATTGCAGAGCCTGATTCACATCTCAAACAAGGAATGCCTGTTACGATTACATGTCAAAAAGATCAGTAACCATGACGATTGTAACGGCTCAAAACCTCTCTAAAACATTTGCAAATAGTCAGAAACCAGCTTTTGATGCGTTAAATTTTAATATCGAGAGCGGAAAGATTACAGGGCTGGTGGGACCTGATGGTGCTGGAAAAACAACACTGATTCGTATCTTAGCAGGGTTGTTAAAATCCAGTAGTGGATCGTTGGAAATTTTAGGTACGACCATGCCTTGCTCTCAAAGTGACTTTTTACAGCAAATTGGTTATATGCCTCAAAAATTTGGTTTGTATGAAGACTTGAGTGTCGCAGAAAATATGCGACTTTATGCGGCTTTGCAAGACGTTGAAGAACCTACAAAACGCATCAAAGAGCTCTTAGATTTTACCGATCTTTCGGCTTTTTATACACGTAAGGCAGGAGCGCTTTCAGGCGGGATGAAGCAAAAACTAGGTCTAGCCTGCGCGTTGATTAAAAAACCAAAACTGTTACTGTTAGATGAACCAGGTGTTGGGGTTGACCCAATTTCGCGTAAAAATCTTTGGGAAATGATTCAGAGTCTTCTGAAAGAAGATATTGCAGTTTTGTGGGGCACATCGTATTTAGATGAAGCCGATAAATGTGATTCTGTGATATTGCTCAATGAAGGTAATGCCTTGTACCAAGGCACGCCTACAATTATGAAAGCGCCGTTGATTGGCTATGTGTACCGTATTGAAAACATAAACAGTGATAAGCGAGCACTCTTAACGGCGTTGTTGCATTTAGAAGACGTCATGGACGCAGTGTTAGTGGGTGAAGCGATACGCGTTAACCTGAAAGAAAATGCCTCTTTCCCCTTTGATGCGTTACATGCCTATGATGCCAAAGCAAAAGCGGTGGTGTGTGATCCCACCTTTGAAGATGCTTTTGTCCGTTTATTGGGAGTTAAAACCGAACCTGAATCACTCTTAGCTACAAAAATGGCTACGACTCCAATGAGCCATTCGCTTCTGATAGAAGCCAAGAATTTAACCAAAAAATTTGGTAATTTTACAGCAACAGATCATATTGATTTTGAAATTGGACGAGGGGAAATATTTGGCTTTTTAGGACCTAATGGTGCTGGAAAATCAACCACTTTTAAAATGCTTTGCGGATTGCTTGTTCCAACACAAGGTACTGCGAAAGTGATGGGTGAAGACCTCTATGTTGCTGGGGCAAATGCGCGAACACATATAGGCTATATGGCACAAAAATTTTCATTATACGGGAGTTTAAGTGTTCAAGATAACTTAGATTTTTTTGCAGGCGTGTATGGCTTATCTGGTCAAAAATGCGCGCAAAAAATAAAAGATATCATTCAAACATTTGAATTCAAACCGCATCTTCAAACCCAAGCAGATCTCTTACCTCTAGGCATTAAACAGCGTTTAGCGCTTTCGTGTGCCTTAATGCATGAGCCTTTGGTTCTGTTCTTAGATGAACCGACCAGCGGAGTTGATCCCATCACTCGCAAAGAGTTTTGGACACACATCAACGGCATTGTCAAAAAAGGTGTTTCAGTGATGGTGAGCACGCATTTTATGGATGAAGCAGAGTATTGTGATCGGATTATGTTGATTTATAAAGGCAAAGCCATTGCTTCGGGAACACCCGATGAGCTTAAACATCTTGTCTCTTTGAATGCGACAATGGAAGAGGCTTTTATTCATCTGATACAAGCATATGATCAAAGGCTTATAGATGAAAAGTAAACGTCTTGTTGCCCTTTTGATCAAAGAAAGCCTTCAAATCATACGTGATCCAAGCGCCATTTTAATTGCTATTATCTTGCCCCTTATTTTACTTTTTTTGATGGGATATGCTGTTTCATTAGATGCGAAACATATTCCTTTGGGGATATTTCCTAAAAGTAATACGAAAGAGGCTCATGAACTAGTAACTTCTTTTGTTGGATCGCCTTTTTTCGACACATCAATACAGTATGATAAACAAAAATTAATCCAATCACTTCAAGATGGCCATCTTAAGGGCGTGATGGAAGTCTCTGGTAATTTTGGAAAAAATAATACCTACGCGATACAACTTTTAATCGATGCGACAGAGCCTAACACAGGAGGTTTAATTCAAAATTATGCCTCGAAGATTATCCAAAAATGGGCGGTACAAGAAGGAATAATGCCCTCAGCAGGTATTAGTGTTATTCCACGCTATTGGTTCAATCCACCACTTTCGAGTCGTTATTTTTTACTTCCAGGCTCCATCGCGGTTATCATGATATTGATCGGTACTTTGCTGACAGCTTTGGTGATCGCGCGTGAGTGGGAACGAGGTACAATGGAAGCATTGATGGCAACACCCGCTTCGATGATGGAGATTATACTAGGCAAATTAATACCGTATTTTTGTTTAGGTATGGGCTCGATGGTGCTCTGTTTTGGTGTGGCTTATTTTTGGTATGAGATTCCTTTTGAAGGCAGTATCTGGATCTTATTTCTTTTAAGTGCTTTTTACCTTTTTCCTTCGCTTAGCATTGGCTTACTGATTTCCACGGTTGCAAAAAACCAATTTGTTGCTGCACAAGTTTCAATCGTTGCAGGCTATCTACCGGCATTTTTATTATCGGGTTTTTTATTTGAGATCAACAATATGCCTTACTGGTTGCAAATTTTTACACACATCATTCCTGCGCGTTATTTTGTTGAGTCCTTGCAGACAATTTTTCTTGTGGGAGATATACCTTCTATTTTTATCAAAGACATGGTGTGTATGTTTCTTGTCGGGCTTTTCTTTTTCTTACTGGTTGTCAAGAAAAGTAAAAAGGGATTGGAATGATTACACGGTTATGGGCCCTCATTCGTAAAGAAGCGTTAGCCATAAAAAATGACAAAAAAAGTCTTTTTGTGGTGATCGTACCACCTTTAATACAAGTGTTAATATTTTCTTTTGCCGCGACATTGGAGGTAAAAAATATTGATTTAGCGGTGTTTGATCACGATGGCTCACAGGCAAGTCAAGCTCTGATTCAAGACTTTAAAGGCTCTTCGTACATTAAAAACCTTGTGCAGATTAAGAGTGAGCATGACGTGGCAGAACTTCTCAATACCCAAAAAGTTTTAGCTGTTCTTGTCATACCTCAAGGCTTTAGCAAACAAATACAAAATGAAAAAGCAACGGTGCAGTTATTGTTAGATGGTAGGCGTTCCAATACAGCACAAATCGCGGAGGGTTATATCAGTAGCATTGTGCAGACATTTTTTCTCGCCCAATTACATGTAACACTCAATGTCACGATCAACACTCGATTTTTATACAATCCCAATATCAGCAATTTTTGGTGGATTGTCCCCAACCTTTTTGGCTCCATCACGATGGTGGTTGCCATGCTTTTAACATCGCTTTCCATTGCCAGAGAGCGAGAACTTGGCACATTTGATCAGATCTTGGTCTCACCGTTGCGCCCTTTTGAAATTCTTTTAGGTAAACTCATCCCTGCCTTAGTGATCAGCATTTTTGAATCAACCTTAATCTTACTGTCTGCCATTTATTTTTTTGGTGTCCCACTTATGGGCTCTTTAGCCATTCTTTATGCCAGTGTGGTTGTCTTTTTATTTTCCATATCAGGAGTTGGTTTGTTTATCTCGGCAATCTGCAATACTCAACAGCAAGCTATTTTAGGGGCATTTGTCTTTTTACTTCCTTCGTTTTTACTCTCAGGCTTTGCGACACCTGTGGAAAATATGCCTTTATGGCTTCAACCGTTGACCGAGTTCATTCCCCTTAAATACTACCTTATTCTGATCAAAGGGGTTTTCTTAAAAAATATCACATGGAGCGTTGCATGGCCACTGATTGCGCCTATGTTTGGATTAGGCATTATTTCTATGAGTGTAGCTATGGTATTTTTTAGACGGAAATCGCGTTAAGTATATATAAATCGTGTGTGGGCAACTACTTGGTTGCCCCTAAAAAAACTACGATTTAAACTTCGACAATTCATGATTGAGTGTTTCCGTGAGTTCATGAAGGTGCTCACTCGCTCCCGCGATCTCTTCGACACTACGTGTATTGGTATGGGTCAATGTACTAATTGCTTCGATATCTTTGGTAATGGCATCAATCTGATTTGGACGTATCGATATAATCTTGAACGGTTTTTTGCGTGTTGGTGATGGTACGTGCAAGAACGGTTGCCACTTCTGAAACATTGGACTGGACATTGATGGAAATGCCAGAGATTTTAGTGATATTTTCAGAGTTGGTATTCATCTCAACACTGACACCATTGATGGATTGTGTGACAACATTGATGGTCGCATTGATCTCGACCAAGGATTTTTGCGTACGCTCAGCTAGTTTGCGTACTTCATCCGCAACGACTGCAAATCCTCTTCCATGTTCTCCTGCCCTTGCTGCTTCAATGGCGGCATTGAGTGCGAGGAGATTGGTTTGATCGGCGATGTCATTGATGACATTAAGGACGTTTTTCACTTCATTGGTATATCACTCACAAGAGTGAGTTTGTTCGCAAGTTCGATTTCGTTGTGGGCGGTATTTTGAAGAAGACTTGAGAGGTTAGAAACGTTTTCTTCGACTTTTTTAAGGCTTTGTGTGACCTCATGTAATTCATTTTTAGAGCTTTCTGCACTATGCCTAGATTCTCTCAAATAGGCTTTTAATGAAGTAGCTTCTGTGGTGGTTTTAGTTACGATAAGCGCCTCTTCTTCAGCACGTCTCCCCACATCAATCGCAGAGATAGAGAGTTCATGTGCCACGGAAGCGTTTTCCGCACTGTTTGTTTTTGCCGTTGTAATGATGGTATGAATTTTATCGATGAAGAGATTGATGTTTTGACTCATCTTGCCTAACTCATCTCTTGAATGTATCGTAAGGCGTTGTGTCAAATCACCATCATTGCTAGAAAGGTTTTTGATGACATCATTGAGTCTCTCCAAAGGTTTAAACTGCGTATTGAGAATGAACCACAACAGAATCAGTGAAAGCCCAAGCAGGATATTTCCAGAGATAGTTAACGTGATGAACATGTGATCGATAGCTTTGAAAGCAACGTCTTTGTCTATGGTCACAAAAATAATCCAGCTATTTTCTAGCTTATTGAAAACTAATACTTTATCTTTTCCGTCGCTTGCTTGATAGTCATAAATGCCTTCAGGGCTATTTTTGACAAGAAGCTCAAGATGCTTAAGCGACTCATTGGCGTCATACAGCACTTTCCCAATTAATTTTGGATCAGGATGAACATTTCTTTTTCCCATAGCATCGGTTGCAAAGGCATACCCACCTTCAAATTTTTTTGTATTAATTTTCTCAATCACTTGGGTTAAATAAACATCATTGGAAACAACACCTGTGAATACACCATTCACAAATACAGGCGTGGCGATAGAAATGGTGGGTTGTCCTGTGGTGGCATCGGTGTAAACATCGGTGACGACAGATTTTCCTTCCGCTTTTGCCTTGATGTACCACGGTCGTTTTCTAGGATCATACCCCTCTTTTTGTTTCGTTTGGTCACTGTAGATCATCAAACCACTCTCTTCTACACCCATGTATGCTACGGCAGCTTTAGTCTTTTTAAACGCTGTTTGGAGATAAGGTTTCATCGTAACATCTGTAAATTCTGGCAAGTGGGCAATGTCTTCCGCGGTTGTCTCTAGGACGAGTTTTTGAGCATCAAACCACGAATCAATCTCCAGTTTTAACGCATGTGCTTTGGCTAATTGCGTCTGTTCTATCTCTTGCCGTAGGTCTTGTTTAAGATTGATAAAACTTAACATTCCAAAAATAAAGAGAGATGCTCCTAAAAATAGGCCTGCTGATACAATGATTTTTTGCTTAAATCCGAGATGCATATTGTTCCTTTATTTGACTCAATCGTGCAATTTTTTATGCAATGATACTGAGTGGAAATTACCAAACTATTACATCATCTTATAATTTATGAGTAATTTTATGACGTAAAATTAAAATAATAAAGAGAGCTATCAATAAACTTTTTTCGTTGGAAATCAAGTAGAAAAGTTTATCGTAGGGTTCAGAGCGAGCATAATTTTTAGCATTGTATGGAATAATTGAGTTATGATAGAGGAAAGATAAACGTGCTAAGGGAGAAAAAATGAGACGATTTTTGATGCGAATCTCTTTTGGGCTGATCCTCGCAAGTCTTGTGTTAAATGCTGTTTTGGTGGTGATGTTTTCATGGACCTATACCGCCCTCACGCAAGAGACACTCGTCGCAACGGTTTACTTTACAAAACCCTACGATAGCAGTGGTTTTCATGTCGCGCATTTGAATGGTGAAAATGGCAAAGTGGTTGGCGATTTTAAGATCTATGGTGAACAGTGGCGCATCGATGCTAAATTTATGAAAATGAAATACTGGTCCAATCTTTTAAAACTGGACTCACGCTATGTTTTAGAGCGCTTTGAAGGGCGTTATAAAAAGAGTGAAGACCAAAACAGCCATCAAAACCTCTCATACGATCTTGGCGAAAACACCTTATTAGATCGTTTCACCCTGCTGGGATGGAACCCCTTTGTCGACATTGAATATGGAAGCTCCGTCTACCAAGAAATCACACTTAATCAAGTCTTTGAAATCTATAAAACCCCAACAGGCTTCGTGGTACGAAGAGCTCCGTTGGCAGTGGATGACAATGCAATGAAGAGATGATTTTCTAGTTTGCATGGCTTGGGATGAAGTATAATTAGCTTTACATGTAAAAGTAGTCTAGCTGCATTTACATTTATTAAAGAAGGGAAAAATACGTAATGCATGCATACATAATAAATACAAAATATAGTGTCGAAATTTTAATAAATTTAATTTTTGATGAAATACATAGTCTCGATACTTTTAAAAGCGAACTATCAGCAAAAGAAAGTCAATTTCAGCATTATCAAAAAGAATTTGAATTTAAAGATTTTAATGATGATTTTTGTGATTTACAGGTACAAGATGCTTTTATAAAAATGGCTGAATCAAAGAAAGGTGTTGATATTTTGAAAAGTCAAATTCATGTATTATCTATAAGCATTCAAAATAAAGATTTTTCGATTCGAGCTCTATGCGGTGCATTATTGCAAATTACAAAACAAGGGATTTCTTTTGTACATGGTAAGTATAAACATTTAGCACCTAATGGGCACAAAACTTTTGGAGCAGAAACACTCAAAAATGTAATTTGGGAAGGTAGAAATCAAACATTACATTTTGAGGAAGGGATTTTTCAGCAACCAATAATAGACTGTTTCAAAAATTTGGAAATTGCTTATGGCTCAGATTTTTTATTATCCAAGCCACCCAAAAATAAATCACTTGAAATTATTAGATTATTGGACTGGACGACTTATAAAAACTATGAAAAAGATATGGTATCTATTTTAGGGTAGGATAATTATAAAAAGCCATTTCTACTTATTCATACTTCTTTTCCGCTAAAATACCTCTCCAAAAAATCTTTACATGTAAAACCTAGGAAAGCAGAAATTATGAATCCACTTATTCCCATTTTAGTGCAAAAAACTGGCATTGCCAAAGAAAATATTATCAACATTTTAAAGCTGTTAGATGAAGGCTCGACCATTCCGTTTATCGCAAGATACCGCAAGGAGATGACGGGTGGTGCGAGCGATGAGCAGTTACGTGAGTTTGAAAACATTTATGCGTATGCGAAAAAATTGCACGATCGCAAAGAGGAGATTTTACGGCTGATTGCTGAAAAAGCCAAGTTGAGCGATGCGGTGAAAAATGCTGTTGAAAAGGCGGAGAGTTTACAAGCATTGGAAGATATTTACCGACCGTACAAAGAGAAGAAAAACACCCGTGCGGCGCTTGCGATTGCGGCAGGGCTTACGCCATTGGCGGATGTTTTGGAGAGGGCAGAGTTAGAACTCGAAGCGTTTGAAAAGAGGGCGCAGAGTTTTGTGAATGACACGGTTAAAAGCGTGAAAGAAGCAATCATAGGGGCGCAGGACATCATCGCGGAGCGTTATAGTGATGATGCGAAAGAGCGTGAGTATTGGAGAGCGCAACTGCATGACTACGCTTCATTTGAGATCAAAGCGAGTAAAACGCTCAAGCCTGATGGACTTTACGCCAAGCTCGCAGGCAAAGCCGAGAAAATCGCCTCCATTCCCTCACACCGTTACCTTGCAATGATGCGAGGTGTTGCGGAAAAAGAGTTACATGTAAAGATATTGCATGACATGGAAAGGGTGGAGAGTGCGATAGAGCGTTACCGCATTCCACGCAATGCGAAAAGTTCCAAAAGCTATCTTTTGGAAGCCTATTTGGATGGGTTTAAAAGGCTTCTGTTTCCTTCGTTAGAGCGGGAAATTCATGCGCTTATTAAAGAAAAAGCTGACACACAGGCGATTGCCACCTTTGGTAAAAACCTCTCACAACTGCTCAACACACCGCCTGTGACCAAGCGCGTGATTTTAGGCGTTGACCCCGCGTACCGCACGGGGTGTAAACTCGCGGTTGTCGATGAACATGGTACGTACATGACGCACGCCGTCATCTATCCAACCCCGCCGCAAAGCGACTATGAAAAGTCTGCTAAGGTCATCAAAGAGTTTACTCAGAAGTATCGCATCACCGCCGTGGCGATTGGTAATGGGACGGGCTCGCGCGAAAGCCAAGAGTTTTTTGCACGTCTAAACCGCGAAGAGGGATTGAACCTTGCCTATACCGTGGTCTCCGAAGCGGGTGCTTCTATTTATTCCGCTTCTAAAATTGCCACCGAAGAGTACCCGAACCTTGACGTGACGATTCGCGGAGCGATCTCCATCGCACAACGCCTGCGTGACCCGATGGCAGCACTCGTCAAGATCGACCCAAAATCGCTTGGCATTGGTCAGTACCAACACGATGTCGATCAAAAACAGCTCGAGAAAAAATTGAATGAAGTGATCGAAGATTTAGTCAATCGCATCGGCGTTGATCCCAACAGCGCTTCTATCTCGCTACTCTCCTATGTGGCAGGCGTTGGTGCAAAACTTGCCAAAGCCATAGTCGAGCACCGTGAGAGTAAAGGGGCGTTTACATGTAAGTCTGAACTTTTACATGTAAAAGGTTTAGGGGCGAAAGCGTACGAGCAGTGTGCGGGGTTTTTTCGTATTCGTGAGGGGAAAAGTGTTCTTGATAACACAGGCGTTCACCCTGAGAGTTATGCCATTGCGCAAAAGCTTTTGGCGCGTGCTGATTTGGCAACACTTTCCAAAGAGCAGATTATCACTTTAGCGCTAGAGCAGGGCATTGGCGAAGCAACGCTTCAAGACATCATTGCCGAGCTTTTAAAACCAGGGTTTGACCCACGAGAGAGCTTGCCACCGATTGCCTTTCGTTCGGATTTGACCGACATCAGCGAGCTGAGTGAGGGTTCGATTGTTTCAGGCGTGGTGCGAAACATTGCTGATTTTGGCGCATTTGTGGACATTGGGCTTAAAAACGACGGACTCATTCATATCTCGCAAATGAGCGACAAACGCATCGCTCATCCTTTGGAAGTGCTCAGCATCAACCAACAACTCACACGTATTCGCGTCCTTGAAGTGGATAAAGAAAAAGGCAAAGTGAGTCTTAGTCTTAAAGAGCTACCGTAGGTTGGTAGCTCCGTTTCATTTTCTTATGCTTTAAACTGTTTGAGTTGAGCGTTGAGTGCTTCACTCATGGCATCAAGATCATGCGAAGTTGCAGCGATTTGTTCGATGCTTACAACATTTGAGGCAGCAGAAGTATTGATCTTTTCAAAGAGTGCTAAGATATTGTGGATGCCAAGTTTGATCTGTGTAGAATTATTGGCAGTGACTTCGACTTTCGCTTTCGCTTTTGACATCGTATCGACTGTTAAGGTAATGACCTTTTGAACAGTTTTAGAAGATTCTGAGCTCTCTTGAATAAAACGAGCATTGACGCTCATCTTTTCGCTGACACTATTGATTGACTGGACGATGACCTGAATTGTTGCGTTGATTTCCAGTAAGCTTTTTTGGGTTCGTTCTGCGAGTTTTCGTACTTCATCGGCTACCACGGCAAATCCACGCCCATGTTCACCCGCACGCGCCGCTTCGATGGCGGCATTGAGCGCTAAAAGATTGGTTTGATCGGCAATATCGCTAATCATGGTTAAGATGGATTGTACTTGTTCCGTCTCTTGTGAAAGCCTCTCTAAGTCGCCAGCAAGGGCATTTTCGGATTCTGAACTTTGTTGGATGTCCGCTTCCATGCGACTGATTTTAGTTTTTGCTTCTTGCAACATGGTGTTCGCATTATCAATCTCTTGAACCATCATGACAGATTGCTCTGTTGTTGCTTCTATGACCTCTTCAAGTTTGAGTAATTCTACTTGATTGAGATTGATCTCTTTGGCATTATCTTCAATATGCATGCCAATCGTATGGGACGTTTGACTAAGCTCTGCAGCCGTGAGGGCATTTTTTTCAGAAGCCTCTTTGACATTGTGCATAATGCTCTGCATTTTGGCAATGGAATGGTTAAAGTTGTCGGTAGCATTTGAAATTTCATCGTTTCCATCTAAGGTCACTTGGTAAAGAAGGTTGCCTTGTTGGAACTCTTGAGCTAAGAAGGAAATGGCTTTAATACGGTGCAAAATAACTTTAATGGAGAGATAAATTAAAGTAATGGTCGCAAGAAAGATAAACGCGAATATAAAACTAAGCATGATACTTTCATTGCGCAAAAGATCACTGGCATTGGTCTCATTGGCACTGGCATATTCATTGGCTAACACAACAATTTGATCAACAATATTTCGATGTTCTACATAGGCATCTTTCAGTTTTCCAGAGGCTAAGAGAGATGCTTGTTTAAAGTCTCCTGCTTGCACAGCAGGGATAAACTCTGTCTCCAAAAGTGTGAAATAGCGCATCGCTGGAGCATACGCTTTTTCAACCATCAGTGGTTTTATTTTCTCATGGTGAAGGTTTTTGACCCAAAAGGCATGTCTTTCTTCGTATTCTTGCTTTAATGTTTTGATTTTTGCGATAAAAGTGGCAAGTTCAGCGCTGTTCTCGGTGCGTAACATCTCTAAGCTAACCAGACGCGTTTCAATAATATATTCAGGTGGCGGTAAAATGTCAGCAACCAAATCTTTGGCGAGGATAATTTCATTGTAAAGTTTACCATTGATTTTAACTTCATGAATGGTTGTATAGGCAAAAAATGCAAATAAAAATGAGCCTGAGATAAAGACAATCGCAATACCCCAAAGCCGCAGTTTTATGGTGATGGACTTAAACATTAAAGATCCTTTGTAAAATTTCAAATATACACCCTATTTTACAGGAGAAATAAATGCTAGGTCATCCTTGGCTGATTAATAAATAATCAATTTTGAAATATTTTGATGTGAATAAAAACGCTATTTGCCTATTTATTAATCAAGTAAATAACTCGACATGAAATACTTTACATGTAAAGATCCCTTAGAAAAAATGGTGCAAGCCTTGATACCCAATATACAAGCCCACAAGCAAAATAAGGCCGCCTGAGAAATAAGGCGCTTTTTTGGCAAATTCCCCAAAGCCATTCCATCTTTTTGAGAGATGGCGCATACTCAACGCGGCGATGACACCTGATGCTACCAACGTAAGTGCAAAGACCAATGCTAAAGGCTAACACAAGCGCAACACCGAGTGTAAACTGTTTGAGTTGTAGACAGATGAGAAGCACCGTGATCGACGCAGGGCAGGGGATAAGTCCACCCGTTAATCCAAAAAGTAAGATCTGTCCATTGGTGACCTCTTTGTTTGAAAAACGCTTTTTAATATCTTTGGCGTGTGCAAGCTCATGCGGGTCACTGCAACTTCCAAGCTCTTCAAAGATGATCTCTTCTGTGCTGTGGTGATGCTCATGATGATGATGCTCATCGTGGTCATGACCATGCTCATGCGAATGATGATGGTCGTCGTCATGTTCATGTGTTGTGAAGCAGGCACGTTCATTTTTGCGTGTTTGCCAAAGTGTCCAGAGTGCAATGCCTACCATGAGACAGCCCGAAACAATTTCAAGGTACGGCTCTACTGCTTCGGTTGCAAAGCGAGCACCAAAATACATACCCAAAAGCGCGATAGCCCAAACCACCGCTGTATGCGAAAGCGTTGCCGCAATGCCCAGCATGATGGACTGTTTCACCGTTCCTTTAATGGCGATGATGAACGCCGCCATCATTGTTTTGGAGTGTCCGGGCTCTAAGCCGTGCAGTGCGCCAAGAAGAATGGCACTAGGCAGAAAAAGCCACGCGTTGCCTGAACTACTTTGAATGATTGAAGCGATGTCGGTCATTTATTTCCTTATTTATAAGTATTTTGTTATTTGTTTAAACTCTTGGATAACATCATCAGAACTGAGCGAGCCATCTTTTGCAGCGCTATCAAGACAATGGTCGATGTGGTCGTGTATGAGTAATTTTTTAGCATTTGAGATGGCTTTTTCTACTGCATGGAGTTGTTGGGCTATCTCAGAGCAGTTGCGTTCTTTCTCGATCATTGTCATAATACTTTTAAGGTGTCCATCAGCTCTTTTAAGGCGTTTGAGTATATCTTCGTGTGAAAGATGTTGCAACATGATGTATCCTATCCTATGGGGTAGGATATTATAGTTTAATAACTCTGTGAAAAAATTGAAAGAGTTAACATGTTGTTCACACAAAAAGATTACAATACGATAACTTGATTCAAAGGAGTCACCATGTATGGATATGAATGGATGGGGCACGGGTTTTTTATGCCGTGGATGATTGTATTTCCCATTATGCTTTTAGTGTTTTTTATGGTGATGCGAGGTGGTAGATCGTCTTGCCATCATCGCGAGAAGGAAGATGAAGCGTTAGAGATCGCCCGTAAGCGTTTTGCACGCGGAGAGATCGACGAAGAGGCTTTTGAAAAGATCAAAGAGAAGCTCAACGCTTAAGTATTACCTCTGTGAGAGAGTTTTAGCCAATGCTCGCTGAATTCTCTCATACTGTGAGTCAATGGGGTGTCCGTGGGATTCAAGATTTTTAAGGGCACTTTCACTTTCCGCCAGTTTCTTTTCCCACACGTAAATCTCTTTTTGTTTATTTGAAAGGGTAAGCTCTAGCTCTTTGGTTGATTTATGAAGCTGAGCTTTTTGGTTTAGCAGTAAATCTTCGCTCTTGAAAAGATGGGTGATCAAGGGTTTACGCTCATAGAGCTTTTCTTCGCCATTTTCTAAAAACTTGACCTCTTTAGCATCGGTATATTCGAGTCTATCAAGTGTTTGATGGATATGATCTAATTTCTCTTCTACTTTCTCATACTCTTTATGTTCTTTATAGAGATGTTTTGTAAGTTCTTTATGTTCATTTCGGTATGTGTTGAGTTTCTTTTTAATGGCGATAATATCGTTTCGTTTATCGTAAAGTGTTTGTTTGGATTTTTTATGTTGAATCATCGTCGAGCGAATGGTTGTCATATTCCATGCGCGATTGCTTTCATCTAAAATAGGGTTTGGTTTGTAATGATTGCCTTTGGCATCAATGGTCTCATGAATGCCATAGTGACTGAGAAATTCAATAGCTTTTTTCTCTTGATTTGAAAAGTGAAATAAAATAATTTCAGCGATGCTGAGCATCATTTTTTCAAACATCTCGCGCAGTAAAAAGTAGCTTAGTCCCCGAATTTCCCGCAAATCTTCAAGTTCACTGGACTCGATTACAACAATGTCGGAGATGTTCACAAAGACAGGGATAAAAAGAGCGCGAAATTCGGATGGGTTTATTTTTTTAATATTCAGTGTGCTATCAAGTGCAAAAGTGAGAAGTTCCAACATTCGTGCTTTGTACTCATCATTTGGGAAAAAACGTTTTTTATACTCTTGCAACATTTCAGGAGGAATACCACATGCTCTTCTATCGGGTCCATCCGCAGGTGTTTCTACTTGAAAAAATCGTTTGACGTAAATCACATTTTCTGTATATAAAAAGAGATCATTGTTCGTTAAAGAGAGTTTTTTAGCGATTTGTTCCTGTAAAAGGTCTTTGTATGAATGGTATTTTTTAGGTAGTTTACAACTGCGCGCGTTGGTAAGAACCTCTTCAATATTTTCTTCTTCAAAACGGTATAACACATCCAGATATAAATACTCTTTTGGCTCAAAATTTTCAAAAAATTTCTCAATGGTTTTTTCAACGAGACTAAATGATGACTCTTCCATAACTTCCCTATCAATGTAAAATCGGTTTTATTGTACCTGAAAATAATAAAATTTTGGTGACACTTAATGTGTAAAATGAGCTTTAAGATGCTCAATACAGCTATATCCCATCGCCAAGATACTCTCTTTTGAGTTACCACCAAGATGGGGAGTACAGACAAGGTTCGGTAGATCGATCAGTTCCCAATCTTGTGTTGGTTCAACCAAAAAAGCTTCCAGACCAGCGCCTGCAATTTCACCACCTTTGAGTGCCACTTTGAGGGCTTCTTCATCGATGATACCGCCACGGGCTGTGTTGATAATAAACGCACTCTTTTTCATCGCTTTAAATTCGGCTGTTGAGAAGAGATTTTTACTCTCCGATGTAAGTGGCAGATGAATGGAGATGATGTCTGCTTCTTCTAAGATGCGTTCTTTACTGGCAAAGGTAATGCCATATTTTTGGGCTTCTGCTTCATTTTGAGTACGATTAAAGACCAAAATGGTACAGTGAAAAGGGGCTAAAAGCTCTATGACACGCTTTGCAATGTTGCCAAAGCCAAAAAGGCCAATGGTTTTTCCTGTGAGCTCGCTGCCTCCGTTAACTTTCCAAACATGCTGTTTAAGAAGTGTTGTGGCTATGTGTAAGTTTCGAATGAGCGAGAGCATGAGACTCAAAGTAATTTCTGCAACTGAGTTACTGTTTGTTCCACCACTCCAACCGAGTTTGACACCTCTTTTTTTCATTGTATCAAGATCTAAATTGTCCAGTCCTACACCATAACGGGAGAGTATTGTGAGTTTTGGACAAGCGCTTAATATCTCATCGTCTATCTCTTCACGACCAACAATGGCACCATCCATGTCTTGCAAAAAAGCGATGATATCTTTTTTGGTTTTCAATCTGTTGTCGGCGTTGTTTTTAACATCTGGAAAATGAAATGTAAGTTCATTCATGAGTTCGGATGAGCGAGAAAAGAGGGGTGTGATAACAGCAATTTTCATGAAATTTCCTTTTACATGTAAAACATCTTTTTTAAAAAAGTATAGCATGCTTTTGAGAAACTTTATTGAGAAGATTGATCAATTTTTGTTAATCTGCTATTTACTTTGAAAAGATACAATCAGATAATTATTATCAATAAAGGAACTCTATGAAACAACTTTTTTTTGCAGTAATGCTTCTTCTACCGTTTGGACTCTTTGCCGATACGCTGAAAGAGGGTACGACAATACAAGCACCTGTTATTAAAGACCAGTTTGAAAAAACGGTGGACATTACACCTCAAACCAAGCAGATTATCATCGCATATACTAAAGCTCAAGGGGATCTGTTAAAGAGCTTTTTGGAAGCAAATCCAAACTATTTAAGCGAGAACAGTGCACTTTATTTGATGGATGCAACAGCAGTTCCTAGCATGGTGATGAGTATGTTTATGCTACCAAAATTTAAAAAATATTCTTATGCTATTGGACTTTTAGAAAATGAAAAAGATGTGGCGTATTTTCCTAAAAAAGAGGATCAAATCACCATCATTACACTTAATAATCTCAATGTTACGGCTATTGATTTTAAAGATAAACTCTAACATGTAAGAGAAGTGAATTTCACTTCTCTTGTTCTGCTAAAAGTTTGTTTTCTTCATCACTAAAGATACGCGAACGTGTAATAAACTGATACCCTTCATCAATTTCCAATGAAAAGGAGTTTCCAAAAGCGGCTTTTTCTTCTTTCACATCTAGGACAATTTGAGAATAACGAAAGTATTCGAATTGGTCTTTATCGATAAAAAACTCACATCCTCCGACTTCGCCCATTTTAATATTGCGTGAGGGAACATGAAAGTCTTTTTTTTCATAACACATCGGTGCTGTGCCATCGCAACAGCCACCACTTTGGTTGAAAACGAGTTCGCCATATTCATTTTTAAGCATTTCGATAACTTTGAGAGCTTCAGAGGTTGCAGTAAGTCGATGAATAGTCATGAAGGCTCCTTTAAAAAAAGTGCATGGGCGTAAAAGCCCATGCGTTCTTGCGGTTTAGAAAAATCCGAGTTTATTTTTATTGAATGATGTCAAGATATTTTTGGTGTGTCTATAAGCGTTAAGCATCATCATGTGTGTTTCACGTCCGATACCTGATTTTTTATAACCACCAAAAGAGGCATGAGATGGGTAGAGATGGTAGCAGTTTACCCATACACGTCCCGCTTCAATGCCGCGTGACATGCTATGAAGTTGATGCGCATCCCTTGACCAAACGCCTGAGCCTAGACCATAAATTGTGTCATTGGCAATGGCAAGTGCTTCCGCTTCATCTTTAAAGGTTGTGACACATAGTACGGGTCCAAAAATCTCTTCTTGGAAGATACGCATTTTGTTGTGACCTTTGAAGATAGTAGGTTGAATGTAATTTCCTTTTGGGAAGGTTTTGTTTTTGTATTCTGCACCACCGATGAGGCACTCTGCACCTTCTTCTTTACCAATGCGGATGTAATCTAAGATTTTCTCTTTTTGATTGACAGAAGCTTGTGCTCCCATTTTAGTTGCTGGATCAAGAGGATTTTCTTGAGTGATTGCTTTTACACGCTCTAAAACACGTTTCATAAACGGCTCATAAATAGACTCTTGGATGAGGGCACGTGATGGGCATGTGCAGACTTCACCACTATTAAAGGCAAATAAAACAAGTCCTTCAATCGCTTTGTCAAAAAATTCATCGTCTTTTGCCATGATAGATTCAAAGAAAACGTTAGGCGATTTACCACCGAGTTCCAATGTCGAAGGGATGATGTTTTCAGTAGCGTATTGCATGATAAGTTGACCTGTCGTCGTTTCACCGGTAAAGCCTACTTTTTTGATGTCAGGATGCGTTGCAAGGTGTTTACCAATCTTTCCACCTGCACCATTGATAATGTTAACAACGCCTTTTGGCAATATATTTTGAATGGTTTCCATCAAAATTAAAATAGACATTGGTGTCGCACTTGCTGGTTTCAAAACAACGCAATTACCAGCAGCAATAGCAGGAGCAATTTTCCATGCTGCCATCAAGAGTGGGAAGTTCCATGGAATGATTTGCGCAACAACACCGAGTGGTTCATGAATTTCTTGGGAAATTGTGTTTTCATCCAAATCTGAAACGGTTCCTGATTCTGCTCGAATAACAGAAGCGAAATATCTAAAGTGATCCACAACTAAAGGAACGTCTGCATTGAGAGTTTCACGAATCGCTTTACCATTGTCGAGTGTTTCTGCAATAGCAAGAGCTTCTAAATTGGCTTCGATAGCGTCAGCAATTTTGTTAAGTAATGTGCTTCGTTCAATAACGGAGGTATGTTTATAGGTTTCAAACGCTTTAACGCCAGCTGCAACTGCTGCATCAACATCTGCTTCAGATGAACGAGGGATTTTAGTTAGAAATTCACCATCAACAGGGGAAAGATTGTCAAAATATTCACCGCTAAGTGGAGCAACCCACTCGCCGCCGATAAAGTTCTCATAACGAGGTTTGTATGTAGGTCTTGAATATGCCATTTTTGCACCTTCCTTAATAATAGAGTTAAAAGATAATAATTATCTCTTTAGTTACTCTATACCAGCTAGCTTTAACAACAAAGACAAAGCGACAACTAACTATTTTTTTTAGATTGGATTAAATATTTATAAGCCATTTTGTGCAAGGTATTGAAGAGAAGCTTCAAAGCTATTTGCAATGACGATAGGTGAAAACATGAGATTGTGCGTCAGTCCAAAATCTTCAATTGCCATACCCAAAGCATCATAGTTTGCATTTCCTAAGTTGAGGATGGATTGAGTTTTTTCTTTATGGGTGCGAAGGTCTGTAGAATAGGCTATAACTTTTTTACCTAGTCCTTGCGCAAAACCTACTTCCCAAACCGTGCCACTGTCTGGTTCTGGCCCTCTGAATGGGGAGAGATTGGCAATAACGATGTCACATGTACGTATCATTGCTTCATTGGCCTGACGAATTGCTTCTGCTATCTTCTTGGGGGTATTTCCTGAAATAGTGTTATCAAGTGGGAAAAGTCCTTCATAACCATACTGCTGACACAGGTGCTTATGTGCTTTGCCAACTTCAGTAGCATTGGGTAAAAAAACTTCAGGACCTGCAAGATAAATTTTTTGCATCAGCCTCTCCTCGATGGTATTGTTTATCCAAGATTGATAAGATCATAATGCTCTTTCCCCATCCTAAGCAATTTCATGTATTCAAGTTGATGTAGACCATTACGCGTTTCAATACGTTCTTTAATATCTTTGAGTTCTGTTTGAGGTAGTGCGTAGACAAGATCTATCGAAGCCTTATCAATAGCAAGAATATCAGTTGAAGCGACAATACCGATATCCCTACAGGTAGGTTTTTTGCCATGTGCATCGCAATCACAATCGACAGATATATTTTTTAACACATTAATATAAGTGATACGTGGGCCAAAATGATCGCTAATACCTTTACCTGCTTCTACCATACGTTCTAAAAATAATTTTCCACCTTTCCATCCTTTTTCATGGATTTGGAGCTTCCCCACTTGTCCCGATGCGCAACCGATAGCAATATTTTTCAAAGACCCGCCAAAACCACCCATCGTATGCCCTTTAAAGTGTGTATAGACTAAAAGTGAATCATAATTTAACAGGTTTTTACCTACGGCTATTTCGCTAAGATGTGTTCCATCTTCAAAAGGACGCTTAGGGGAGTCTTCCCATTTCGCAAGCAGTTCTTTCGTACCAAATATAGGAAGTATTGCATCTCCTTCAGCATCCATAATATCAACAGGACAAAAATCAAATCCATTAATTTTAAGTGTTTCCAGATGGCTCTGGGTATGTTGCCTAGGGCTTTCATAAAGAACATTGCATTCAACAATGGTGCTGTTTGGAATGGTAGCTTGTAATCCTGTGATAAGCTCAATGGGTAGTAAATTTGGACCATGTGGTTCACCAGAGTGGAGTTTTATTGCCGTTTTACCCGTTATGTTTTGGTTGACTTTGGCATAAATTTTGAGTAGCCCGTTGACACTAATATCATCAGTAAAATAAACTTGTGCCTTTTCATTAGGTGCCGCAGGAGCCTCTTCTAGACCTCCTAAATTACATACTGTAATAGCGCCAAGTACAACAGCACTGTTTTTTAAAAAACCACGGCGATTAAGTTCAGAGGGGAGCTTGTCAGCCAATCTAAATGTATCCATTTTCATTTCTATCTCCTTTTTCGTAACAAGAGTTGAAAGCAAATGATGCTTCACACGTAGATAATCCAATCTATTCGATAGTATAAATCTAAATACCTTATGTTGGATAGCATAATTGACCATTTTCATTGTCTGATTCTGCAAATATTGAATGAAGGTAAATAGAGTCTTTTATATTACTTTTGGGTGTGCTTATAAAGTATCAAAGAATTCATGATAATGCTTCTGATTCGTTTCCAAAAAAGCTCAAGCAACAGTGCAACACACATCACTATACAAAATGCTCCGATCATATCGAAGGGGAAATGAACACCCAAATAAATCCTAGACCAAGCGACAAGAAGCGTTAAAATAAAAAAAATCAGGCTAATTTTATAGTTTTTTGCCAAAAAATGACTGATGAATACAGCACTAAAAAATATCATATGATGACTGGGGAATGAAGCGTTTGGCGCATGGACAATCAATGTTCTTCCAACCCCCATCATAAAAGGTCGTGGATGCGGAAAGAACATGATAATGAGCTGCCCAATACACAGTGAAATGAAGATGACCAAGAGTGATTTAAGAACAATCTCTTTTTGAGCTTTAGTGCCAAAAAACCAAAGAAATATAAAAAAAAGAGGAAGCGCATAAAGTACATATTCCGCAAAAAATTTTGCACTATTCACAACTAATTCTGGAGCATTAGCCGAAGCATTGATACTCTGAAACCATGTTAAATTTAATTCTTCTATATTTAAAATCATCATCGCTCACTTTTCTTCATATTTTCATTATTTTAAGTTTTTATTTTTCTATATTCAAAAAAGTATTTTTTACTTCATAGAGAACATAGCTCTTGCTACTATAAACTTTATGTAAGTCTATTTGTTGGGTAATATGCTTTTCATCTCCTTTGTTCACAACAACAAAATAATGCGATTCATTGGAGAGATTGAGATCATTAAATGCTTCAAGAGAAGTTGTTTGGATCGGTTCATTCATGTAATACATGGAGGAAAAAGATTTCTTTTCTAAAAAGTAAATAGGCTCTTGTGAAGAAGTATGATGGCGGTAAGAAGCAATAAGATATTTTTCGCTCATCACAAGGTTTGGAAACCACGCGACAATCACCAACCCAATCAATGATACAACGGGTACAAGATAGATGTTAAAAGCGATCACTTTAGAATATTTTTGAATCAAACTGCCTTCATTTTGATTTAACAGTAGGGCTAGAAGAATGGCAAAAGCAGGGAGTGATGGCAAGATATAGGTCCAAATGACATTACTTGCCAATGTAAAAAACAGGACTAAAAAGAGCGCCCAAATGATCAGTAAACACAAAATAGGATTTTTAAAGAGCTTAAAAAACACCTCTTTTTGAGTGTGCTGATGAAGACTTTGATAGCCAAAAAAGAAAGCACTCAACCCCCATGGTAAAGATGCCGCCAACCACATCAACCAAATAGCACCGTGTGGATTTTTGTGAACATAGCCGTATTTATCGCCATGCCATCCAGCATCTAAAAAGCGACCAAAATGCTCTCCAATGATAAAATAATTCAAAAATCCAGGTGTCTTCATTTCTGCAATAATATACCAAGGAAGGCTAATGCACACCATTAAAAGCGTACCTTTTATCCAAGGAAGTTGCCTTAGCTGTGCAAAACGTGTTTTAATGGAAGGGAACATCCATAAAAAAAGAATTCCTCCTACAATGACCAAAGCCAAAGGTCCTTTGGCAAGAAGCCCCAATCCTAACCCAATAAAAAAAAGATATTCCCATGAACGCTTTCCTTTGAGGGTAAACAGCATAAAAGCGACCAAGGACAAGGTGGTACTAAATGCTAAAAAAGGGTCTGTCAATACAGCGCCACTCAGTTGAAATGAAAGGAGCATACCAAAATAGATGATAACGGACCATAAGGCACTTTTTGTGTTTGTTAATGTTTTGACAAAGTGATACATCAGCCAAGCGGTTACTAAACTTATGAACAAGGAAGGCAGGCGTGGCGCAAAATCGCTGATGCCTAAAAACTTATAGGAGAGTGCTTCTGCCCAAAAAGACAAGGGCGGCTTTCCCCAAAAAGGGACACCATAATCATAATAAGGGCTAATCCAATCGTTGAGCTTTGCCATCATCAGGGCGGTATTGGCATAACGTGCTTCGGTACTGTCTGTTAAAGGAAAATAATACATCACAATAAGACGAGCACCTACAAGAGAGAATAATGCCAGAATGAGGTTTTTAAATGTGTTTTGCATAATGATTCCCAGCGATGCTTTGTATGAATGTTTTAAATATAGGACTTAGTAAAATTTCCATCTCTTCTTTTCGATGAGGATGGGTATAAAAGGTTTTAAAGGGTGATTCTGACCATTTTGTGGCTTCAGCCTCTGCTAAAAATCCAGGATGCAGTAAAATCTCAATCAAATCCTCTTGATGACATTTTTGCAATGCTTTTTGAATGGAAGCAAGGGTCATGTTTCCCGTAAACAGAACACCAATAAAAGAGGTATTACATGTAATGTGATGTGCTTTAAGTTTTCGTGCTAGCTGATGTGAAAACAGATTGAGCAAAAAATGTTTAATGATATTAAGACCGCAATAATTTTTTAGATCGCGAAAAGAAGAAAGTTCAAGAAAAAAAGGCTCTTTCGGCACACGAACATACGTTATTTGGTAGGGTAATTCTTGCGATAATTCGATCAATATATCGCTGATAAAGGGTATTGTATGATAGTGCTGATGGGAGTCAAGATGAATCGTCTCAGTTCCTAGTAATGTTGCATAGCGTGTAATTTGAGCGGCATATTCAGCTTTGATCGCTGATTTGATGATCTTTTTTTGCATCACATTGCCAAAATAGTAATGTGTGAGTATCGTTTCATAGCGTTTGCAAAAAAATCCTTTTTCATCCACCAAATAGGCTATTTCTTTGGTATCTGCAAGCGGTTTTCCCTCAGCAATATTTAGATGCAAAGAGACTCTTAAAGAGGGTCTTTGACGTATTTTTTCGAATGCATCTTCGACATAAGGGGTATTGATCATCATGCTGGTTGATGTGAGCATGCCTTCATCAAAACAACGACAGATTGTTTCACTCATCGCCATAGAATTGGCAAAATCGTCGGCATTAATGATGATGTTCAACTAATTCTCCAAAATAAAGGGGTCGTTTTTTCACTTCAAGATGAATTTTTCCAATGTACTCGCCAATAATGCCTAACACAACAAGTTGAATTGAATTCATAAAAATAGTCACAATCAGCGTTGTGGCATAGCCTGTGCGTTTCACATCAAATAACATATAATCAAAAAAAGTATATGCACCTAACATTGTTGAGATAAAAGCGGTCAGTACGCCGATATAGATGGCAAAACGCAATGGCTTAATGGAAAATTGCATGATACTATCAATCGCTAGTCCAAACGATTTTTTAAAATTGTATTTGGTGTGTCCTGAAAAACGTTTAGGAACCTCAAATTCGAGAACTTTACAGTTTGCATACCCAATATAATTGAGTAACCCTCTAAACATCCTATCGTTTTCATTCATGGTTTTGAGCGTATCAATATGTTTACGACTGAGTAGTCTAAAATCTGGATAATTTTTTGGGACTTTAATATCAGAAAGCTTGTCAAGTATCCAATAAAATATTTTTGATAAATAGGTATACATGTAAGATTTTTCGGCATCATTGCTTATTTTCTTGGTTAAGATGACTTGATGACCATTGAGCCACGAATGTACCATCTCCTCCACTAAATAAGGAGGATGTTGTAAATCACCATCCATAAAAATAACACAATCTCCTCGCGCATTATCCATACCAGCGCTCATTGCAACTTCATGTCCAAAGTTTCGATACAAGTTATAAATTTGGATATTGGGATAGGTTTTGGTTAGTGTTTCAAGCGTTTGAAGTGTTGCATCGGTACTGCCATCGTTGACACACATGTATTCAAAAGTAGCCACTTCTTGAAGAGCGATTTCTACTTTGAAAAGTTCTTCAAATAATTTCACAAGATTACCCTCTTCATTGTATAAAGAAATCACAATGCTGACTAAAGGAAGGTTCATTGTACATTCCTTAGAAAAACAAATTTTTTATAAATGCAATAATTTTGTATTGCCACGAGTGCGGATGTCAGGAACTGCGATACAAACGCATTGAAATGCAAGAGCGTATAGAAGAGTGTAAAAAGAAGCATATTGCTTGCAAACGATAGGGCGACGCTCATGCAGTATTTGAAAATCGATGTGTGGTGTTGCGTATTGGAATCAAACGTATAATAGTATTGGAAAATGTAGTTAACCACAGCCCCTAATACCATTCCAAAAGCAGTTGCAAAAATGGCATTGGCACCTAACCAGACTAACAAAGTCATGCTGGAAAGATGAAGGAGTGTCGCTCCACCACCACTCATAACAAAACGTTTTAGTTGATTCCAATTCACATCATACTCCCCAAAAATCATGCTCAAAAAATTGATCTTAACATAAACGTTAATGAGTTATTGTCACGTTCTTTTTAACAAGAATCTTTGATGATATAGTAGAAGATTTAGATGAATTCAAAATGAACACTTTTTAATGTTTATTATTGAAAATTACCTCCTAAGGCAGAGATCAATGAGATGGTCGCCAGAAGTTGTCTATTTTGAAGGTTAAGAACGGTGATTTGATTGCTTAAAAGCGATGTTTGCGCTACAACAACACTCGTATAGTTCACAATACCTTGTCGATACTGATACATATTGAAATCAAATGCTTGCTGCGCCAAGTCAACGGCTTCGTGTTGTACTTTTACTTCTCTTGAAAGTGTTTCAAGGGTAGCAAGGGCATCTTCAACCTGTTGAAAAGCGGTTAAGATACTTTGTCGATACGTCGCAATATTGGCTTCATAAGCACCTTGCATTTGCTTCAAAGTTGCCTCACGCGCACCTCCATCAAAAACAGTTTGAGACAGTGCTCCACCGATTGCCCAGATAAGGTTTGGTTTGGAAATCAACGAAGAAAGTACGTTACTTTCATAACCACTTGAAGCGGTCAGATTAAAAGTTGGAAACCATGCATCTTGCGCAATACCGACTTGAAGATTGGCTTGTTTCATCCTACGTTCCGCAGCCGCGATATCGGGTCGTCGCTCCAAAAGTTCCGAAGGTAAAGAATAAGGAATATCGGGCAGAACAATAGGCAGCTTTGGATTAGCGTGTATTGAAAATTCTGAAGGCGTTTTGCCGATTAATGCGGCAATGGCATGTTCTAACTGTTGCCTCTGCGCATGCAGATCAATTGTTTGCGCTTCAACACTTTTTATCTGGGCTTGCGCTGTGATGACATCTTTTTTGGTTACGATGCCTGCATGGTATTGATTTTGGGTAATCTGAAGGGATCGCTCGTAGGCTTCAAGTGTTTGTTGTAAAAATGCCTCTTGTGCATCCACGTTTCGCAACTGGAAATAATTTTGTGCCAAAAGTGTTTGTGCTGAAAGCTTTGCGGCTTCCAAATCGTTCAAACTCGCTTCCGCACTGAGGGAATAGGCATCCACTAAACGATGCGTATCTCCCCAAATATCAGGTGTCCATGATGCTTGAAGTGGGAGTTTATAATCGGTTGAGCGTCTTTGTTTGTTCGTTGAATTACTCCCCGCAGAGGTTTGAGATCTTGTGACGTTTGCTCCAACACTCAAGGTTGGGAATAGGGATGCTTGTGAAGACTCCATAACCGCTAAAGCTTGTTTGTATAAGGCTTGGTACTTGCTAATGGATGGATTGAAGTGCGATAACTCTTCCATTAAAGTACTCAATTCTGCATCGTGATACATCTCCCACCACGCTCCTCGAACCGCATTGTCATTCGGCGTTGCTTTTTTCCAATTTCCCTCTTCATGGTAAGCTTGTGGAATAGCAACATCTGTTGGTACAGAAGGTGTATTTTGCTGAGCACACCCTATAAAGAGTGTATTGGTGATAAGCAGTATGGATAAAAGTGAGTATCGCATAATCAATGAACCTTTCATGGTTGAGGTGTCTTGGAAAATTTCGAACGAATTTTTTCACCGTACAGATAAATGACGGGTGTCGTATATAACGTCAATAATTGGCTTAAAATCAAGCCTCCTACAATAGAAATACCGAGCCCTTGGCGTAATTCTGCCCCATCTCCAAATCCTATGGCTAAAGGGATCGCGCCTAAAAGGGCTGCCATTGTCGTCATCATAATAGGTCTAAAACGCAAACTACACGCTTTTTGAATAGCATTACTTGCGGATAGTCCTTCATTTCTTTGCGCAGCAATGGCAAAGTCGATCATCATAATGGCATTTTTTTTGACGATACCGATGAGTAAAATGACACCTATAAGCGCGATGATATTAAATTCCGTATGAAAGGCCATGAGGGCGAGCAGGGCACCCACGCCCGCAGAAGGCAGAGTAGAAAGAATGGTAAGTGGGTGAATATAGCTTTCATACAAAATACCCAGTACGATGTAAACCGTTAAAATGGCAGCTAAGATTAACAGCGGTTGGCTCTGAAGGGACGCTTTAAAGGCATTGGCGCTACCTTGAAAACTTCCGTGAATTGAAACGGGTAAATTCAATTTTTCAACCGCAGAAGTGATTGCATCGGAGGCTTCAGAGAGCGAAACGCCAAGGGGAAGATTGAACGAGAGTGTTGCGGCGGCAAATTGTCCTTGGTGGTTAACCCCCAAAGAGGTGAGTGAAGGCTCATAATGACTAAAAGCTGATAAGGGTACTTGTGAGCCATCACTGGTAATGATATAGACCGAATCTAAGGCGTTAGGATACTGCGAAAATTTGGGATCGACCTCCAACACCACACGATATTGGTTCAGAGGATTATAGATGGTCGAGATTGTGCGTTGTCCAAAAGAATCGTTTAAAACGGCATCAATCATACTTGCGGTAATGCCCAGTCTTGAGGCCGCATCACGGTTGATTACCAGTTTTGTTTGGGAGCCTTTAATCTCTTGGTCACTGCTCACATCGATAATTTGGGGAAGTTGCATCAATGTTTTACGAACGATGGGCTCCCATTCGCGTAAAGTGCTTAAGTCATCGGATTGAAGGGTGTATTCGTATTGTGCATTTGATTGCCTTCCTCCGATTCGGATATCTTGTACGGGAACTAAAAACAGATTGGCACCTGGAACGTGGGCTAGTTTACCTCTCAGTCTCGCAATAACTTTATCGGCCGAAATTTTACGTTCCGACAAAGGCTTGAGACTAATGAACATTCGCCCACTATTGGCCTGTTGTCCTCCTGTGTAGGCAATGACATTTTCAATGGCAGGATCGGCTTTGACAATGGAGACAAACGTACTCAGTTTTTGAGACATGGCTTGAAACGAGATAGATTGATCCGCTTGAATTCCCCCTATAATCCGTCCCGTATCTTGTTGAGGGAAAAACCCTTTAGGAATGATGATGTATAAAGCAATGGTAATGCCAATCGTCGTAAAAAAGAGGGCGAGCATCAACTTTGAGTGGCGAATCGCCCATGCCAAAGAGCGCTCATACGCGTTTAAAATTTTGGTAAACACTCTTTCGTTGAGCTCAGCTACCCGACCCTGTTTTTTTTCGGGAGCTTTGAGTAAATAGGCACACATCATCGGTGTTGTTGTCAGTGAAACAATTAGTGAAATGATAATGGCAATGGAGAGTACGATTGCAAATTCTCTAAACAGACGCCCTATAATGCCTCCCATCAGTAAAATGGGTAAGAAAACTGCAATCAACGATAAGCTCATCGATAAGACGGTAAAGCCAACCTCTTTACTCCCCGCAAGGGCTGCTTCAAAAGCACTCAAGCCTTGTTCCATCTTTTTGGAGATGTTTTCCAAAACAACGATAGCATCATCCACGACAAATCCTGTGGCGATGGTCAAGGCCATCAAGGAGAGGTTATCAAGGCTGTAGCCAAGCAAGTACATGATGGCAAATGTCCCTATCAGCGAAGCGGGTACTGCAACACTGGGGATTAACGCCGCACGCCAATTACGCAAAAATAAAAAGACAACGGCAATCACAAGAAAAAGAGAAATAATAAGCGTTCGCTCGACTTCATGAAGTGATGCACGAATGGTGGGCGTTCTATCCATTGCAATTTTTAAGTCGATTCCTTGAGGAATGGATGAGGAGAGCCATGGCAGTGACTCTACGACTGCATCGACCGTTTGGATAATATTGGCATCGGGCTGGCGAAATAAGATGAGTAGAACCGAAGGTTTACCGTTTGCCGAGCCTGCATTGTGCAAATCTTGGTTGGAATCGATCACGGTTGCAACATCTTGGAGTAAAACGGGTGCTCCATTGTGATACGAAACGATAAGAGGCCTATAATCTGCGGCTTTTTTGGCTTGATCGTTTGCCCCTATTTGCCAATGGTGTTCAGCGTCTTCCACCGTGCCTTTGGGGCGATTGGCGTTGGTTGCGTTGATGCTTGTACGTAGTGTTTCAAAACTAATGCCGTAATGGTTGAGGCTTGAGGGATTGATTTCAACCCGTACCGCAGGCAGAGAACTACCTCCTACAATGACTTGTCCGATACCCTCAACCTGTGAAAGTTTTTGCGCTAAAATGGTTGAAGCCGCATCATACATTTGCGCTTGTGTCAGGGTGTCAGATGTCATGGAGAGGATCAATATCGGAGCGTCGGCAGGATTGACTTTTCGGTACGTTGGATTGCTGAGCATACCTGTAGGTAAAAGCGATAAAGAGGCATTAATGGCCGCTTGAACATCGCGTGCCGCACCGTTAATGTCGCGATCCAAATCAAATTGCAAGGTGACGCGAGTAGACCCCATCGAACTGGATGAGGTCATCTCCGTTACCCCAGCGATACGCCCAAGACTACGCTCTAGAGGCGTTGCGACCGTCGCTGCCATCGTTTCAGGGCTTGCACCTGGTAAAGAGGCCGAGACAGAAATCGTCGGGAAAGCCACTTGTGGTAAAGGAGAAACGGGCAACAAGCCAAACGCAAGGGCGCCTGCTAAAACAATACCAATCGTTAACAGTGTTGTTGCGACATGTCTTGCGATGAAAGGGGCGCTGAGATGCATGGCTAATGCTTTACATGTAAAGATTTGAATCGCGTAGCCAAACGATCAAAAAAGAGATAAATGACGGGTGTCGTGAACAGGGTTAACACTTGGCTTACGAGCAATCCTCCCACCATTACAAGCCCTAATGGATGTCTTAATTCAGAGCCAACGCCTGTTCCGACCATCAAGGGAATCGCTGAAAAAAGTGCGGCTAAGGTGGTCATTAAAATAGGACGAAAACGCAATAAACAGGCTTGATAGATGGCATTTCGTGGTGATTGTCCTTGATGACGTTCTGCTTCAAGGGCAAAATCAATCATCATAATGGCATTCTTTTTAACGATACCAATTAATAAAATAATACCAATAATGGCGATAATGTCCAGATCATTTTTGGTAAATAAGAGCATCAAAAGAGCTCCCACCCCCGCAGAAGGAAGTGTTGAAAGAATGGTAAGAGGATGGATATAACTTTCGTATAGAACACCTAAAACAATATACATAGTCACAATGGCTGCAAGAATAAGAAGTAACGTATTGGTCAGTGATTTTTGAAATGCCGCCGCCGCTCCTTGAAAGCGTAATTCCATACTAGGGGGTAACCCAAGCGTATCTTTTTGATGTTGGATCGCCTCTGTTGCATCGCCCAAAGAGGCGTTGGGTGCAAGGTTAAATGAAATGGTTGTGGTCGGAAATTGATCCAGATGATTGATGACTAAAGGCGTTTGGCGCTCGCTGGTATGGGCGATAGCACTGAGTGGAATGCTCACCCCCGTGCTACTCGTGACGTAAAGGTTTTCAAGCGCACCAGGTCCCATTTGATACCGAGGTTCTACTTCCAAAATAACGCGATATTGGCTGGTTTGTGTGTAAATGGTTGAGATTAAACGTTGTCCGAACGCATTGTAGAGTGCCGCATCGATGGTCGCAACACTAATGCCCAAACGACTTGCGGTCGAGCGGTCAATATCGACGTAGATTTGAAGTCCTTGATCTTGTTGATCGCTTGCAACATCTCTTAATTGTGGAAGCTGATGGAGCGCTTCGATAATTTTGGGTGTCCATGTCTCAAGGTCTTTGGCATTGGCACTCTCTAAGGTAAATTGGTATTGAGTTCGACTCACCCTATCTTCAAGGCTCAAGTCTTGAATGGGTTGCATGTAAAGCGTAATGCCCTCTACATCATGAAGCTTCGTTTGAAGTGCTTGAATGATCTCTTGCGCATTGTGTTGACGTTGATCATGGGGCTTAAGGTTGATGAGAATGCGTCCACTATTGAGTGTGGTATTCACACCATCAACGCCGATAAAAGAGGAAATACTCTCGATATCGGGATTTTCTAAGATTTTATCGGCAAGCTCACACTGTTTTTGTGCCATAGCGCTAAAGGAAATGGCTTGTGGTGCTTCGGTGATCCCTTGAATAGCACCCGTATCTTGGACGGGAAAAAATCCTTTGGGAATGTACACGTACAACAAGGCATTTAAAAACATGGTTAACACAGCAATGGTGAGTATCATTTTTTGACGATCAAGAACCCATGTGAGCATCTTGGCATAGCCTTGAATCATCGCATCAATGATAGCGCCACTGTAACGGTAAAATTTACCCTGCTCATTCATCGGTTTTTTACCCAACAATTTAGCGCTCATCATCGGTGTCAATGTTAAGGAAATAAATGCTGAAATCAAAATAGCAACAGCCAAGGTGATGGCAAATTCACGAAACAGTCTTCCAACGACATCTTGCATAAAAACAAGTGGAATTAAAACCGCCAAAAGTGAGATGGTTAAAGAGATGATGGTAAATCCAATCTGTTTCGAGCCTTTGAGCGCTGCATCCAAGGGATTTTCTCCCTCTTCAATGTACCGTGCGATATTTTCAATCATGACAATAGCATCATCGACAACAAATCCTGTGGCAATCGTCAGCGCCATCAGCGTTAAATTGTTCAAGCTAAAGCCCAAAAGGTACATTGCCCCAAATGTTCCGACCAATGAAAGGGGTACGGCAACGCTTGGAATTAACGTCGCAGGGATATTGCGTAAAAAAACAAAGATGACCATCACCACCAAAATAACCGCTAAGATGAGCTCCTGTTTGACATCTTGAACCGAAGCACGAATGGTTGTCGTACGGTCCGTGAGCAGTGAAACTTCCACCGCATTGGGTAAGGATTCTTGCAGTTGAGGGAGAAGTTTTTTGACACGATCGACGACTTCGATCACGTTGGAGCCAGGTTGGCGTTGAATATTGATCAAAATAGCAGGTGTGGTATTTTTCCATGCCGCCAAACGTACATTTTCAGCGTCATCAATGACGGTTGCAACGTCGGTAAGGCGAATAGCTCTGCCGTTTGTGTAGGCGATAATAATATTTTCATACTCTTTGGCAGATTTCAGTTGATCATTAGCATCGATGGTCGAGGCGTTTTTAGGACCGTCAAATCCGCCTTTAGCTTGGTTGACATTAGCACTAGTGACGATGGTTCGTAGCGTCTCCAAAGAGATGCCATAAGAGGATAACGCTTTGGGGTTAACTTGGATACGAACAGCGGGTTTTTGTCCTCCACTTAAACTGACTAACCCCACACCGCTTAATTGTGAAATTTTTTGAGCAATACGCGTATCGACCAAATTTTGTACCACAGGCAGTGGCATGGTTTTAGAAGTCACGGCAAGGGTTAAAATGGGCGTATCCGCAGGATTGACTTTGTTGTAAATAGGAGGCGTGGGCAGATCGGTTGGCAACATAGATGTAGCGGCATTGATGGCCGCTTGAACCTCTTGTTCGGCAACGTCTAAGGCCAATTTGAGATCAAACTGCAACGTAATAATAGAAGACCCGCCCGAACTGGTGGATAACATTTGATTGAGTCCTGGCATTTGCCCAAATTGTCTCTCTAATGGAGCCGTAATCGAAGAGGTGATGACATCAGGACTCGCCCCTGGGTAAAGCGTGACGACTTGAATGGTCGGGTAATCAACTTCAGGCAATGCCGATAATGAGAGCATGCGATAGCCGATACTGCCTGCTAATAAGAGAGCAAGCATCACCAACGATGTTGCGATAGGCCTTAAAATAAAGATGCGAGAAGGGTTCATTTTTGCGTATCGTTTTTAGTACGAGAAGCTTTTGAAGGCGTTTCTTTCGTGGCGTTCATGTCAACTTTGCTTCCTTCACGCAATTTATCCACACCATCGACTACAACGATGTCGCTCAGGTTTAAGCCCTCTTCAATGATCGAATTGCCATTTTGGGTAGAGCTTATTTTAACCTGTTGCACACTCACCGTTTGATCTTCTTTGACACGGTAAACAAAATTACCTTGCGAGCCGTGTTGTATGGCTGCACTGGGAACATACAGTGCATTTTGCTTCGTTGTAACTAAAAGATGAATGTTAACAAATTGATTGGGGAAGAGCTTGTTCTCAGTGTTATCAAATTCTGCTTTGAATTTGAGTGTGCCTGTTGCGGTATCGATTTGATTGTCCATACTGGCAAGGTGCCCTTTGGCGATGAGTATGGAGTCACTTCGATCGTACGCTTCAACTTCAAGTGTTTTCGTGTCGTGTAAAGCTTGGGTGATGGCAGGAACTTTGTCTTCGGGTAAGGTAAAGGTGGCTGAAATCGGATTGATTTGCGCAATCACCGCTAAGCCTGTGGTATCGGAGGCGTGGATCATATTGCCTTTATCGACCAAGCGAAGACCTATTCGTCCGCTCGTAGGTGCTGTAATCGTGCTGTAGTCTAGTTGCAGTTTAGCGCTGTCGATGGAGGCTTCGTCTACTTTTATCGTCCCTTGGTATTGATGCACGAGGGCTGTTTGGGTGTCTAAAACTTGCTTGGAGATAGAATCTTGCTGCAAAAGCACTTCATAACGCTTTAAATCAATCAGTGCATTTTCAAGGAGCGCTTGGTCTTTCAACAGTTGCCCTTGCGCTTGTTTGAGCTGTACTTCAAAGCTTCTTGCATCAATTTTTGCAAGAACATCGCCTTGTTTAACCATTTGTCCTTCGGTGAATAAAATATCCATTAATTGCCCATCCACACGACTTTTAACAACGACATTGGACAAAGGAATGACGGTTCCAAGACCCTGAAAAAAGATTTTAATAGCACCTTGCTGAACAGGAGCCGTTGAAACGGACATCGCTCGTGTAGCAAAGGCTTTTCTAGGATCATTGCTTGTGCTAGGTTGACTTTTAAAAACAGTAAAATAACTTGCTATGCCAATAAGAGTGCCTATGATGAGGACGAGAGCCCATTTTTTGAGAGATGATTTTTGATTTTTGATGGTTTCTGAAGGAGTGGAAAATGACATAAAATTGACCTTTTTGTAAAATAAAGAGTCTTTGACACGCTTTTGCCAAACGAAAATAAAGGTTTGGTATCTGTGACGGTATTATATCAATGAAATGTTAACTAACTTTAATGGAATGAGGCATCTAATGTTAAATGAAGTTTATTTCTAGGCATATAAGCTTTTTAACATACACGGATATTTAATTATTTTAGTAATTTATGGCTAACGAGTAAAAAAATTTGAAGATTTTAATTTGTTTGAAAGCCCCTAATAAAGGGATGGTGCGGATAAAGAGACTCGAATTCTTTTTAGTAACCGTTAATGTCCTAAAATAGGCATCTTCATCATCATTAGCGTCTATTAAAATACACTAAAAAGGCACCATTTAGGCACTAAAATCTCTATCTTTTTATACCTCATAAATTTAATTTTTTAACCTCAAAAACATAGACAAAGAAACACACATAAATTTTATAGCAGTGTGTTGACATCATGTAAGCAGTGAAGAAAAGCCCTTAAAATAGATGCTTATAAGATTGTTAGCAGTAAGTAAGCAGTGGGTTAGCACCTATTCTCTTATAAACTATACTAAACTTAATAAGAAGATATTTATAAATAAATATCTCTCTATCTTAACTAAATGAAAAAATGAAATTATCGTAATTATTATTGCGATGGTTGTTGGAAGAAAAAGAGAGAGAGATAATTTAGAAGTTATTTATATGTATTGTGTTACATATAAATTTGATGTATAATTGTTTTATAAAACATGAGGATAAGTTATGTTAGAAGAACTATTTATTAAAAGTCGTGAATTTATAGCACTCAATAACCAAGTATATAAGCGTTATTTTTTAACAACACAGCCATTAGAACATAGGCTTTCTATTATTGTTGGAGCAAGAGGTATTGGTAAAACAACGACCATAGCACAATATATGAGCTTGTATTATAAAGAGCATGAAGCTTTGTATGTTAACCTCGATGATATTCAAAACACCGCCCAATTTAGCATGACAGAGATTGCAGAAGAGTTTGTTTTAAATGGTGGAAAGCTACTATGCTTTGATGAGATTCACAAATATAACTCTTGGTCAGCAGAGCTTAAAAATATTTATGACCGTTTTGGTGAACTTAAAATTATTGCTACAGGAAGTTCGGCTTTACAAATCAATCAAGGTAGCCATGATCTCAGCAGACGAGCTATCGTCTATACAATGGTGGGAATGAGCTTTCGAGAATTTTTAGAATTGCACTATGGTTTTGAATTTAGCCCATATAGGTTACAAGATGTTTTAGAAAAGCATGTAGAGTTAGCAACAGAGATTAAAAAACAGATTGAACAAAAAGAGCATAAGATTATCCCTTTGTTTAAAAATTATCTCAAATACGGTTATTATCCTTACTATTTATCAATGCCCAATACAACGCTTTTCTTACAAACACTTCAACAGAATATCAATGTCTCCATTGAGAGTGACCTACTCTATGTCTATCCAAAACTCAATGGCACTAGTATTAAAAAAATCAAAACCTTACTTTCTATTATTATCAAAAGCGTACCGTTTGAACCCAATATGAGTGATATGAAAAAAGCAGCAGATATCACCGATGATAGAACATTAAAAGAGTATCTTTCAAAACTAGATGACGCAGGGCTTATTAAGCTTTTGATGCGAAACGCTTTAGCCATGAAGTCTATTGATAAACCAGAAAAGATTTATCTAGCCAATCCAAATTTAATGTACACGAAAGAGCCAGATATTGGGAATTTGAGAGAAACTTTCTTTGTAAATCAAGTAGACAATTATTATAAAATCAAACGAAGCCTTAGTGATGATGGTATCTTTGCTGGTAAAAGTGGAGATTTTTACTGTGAGGAGAAATATACATTTGAAGTGGGTGGTAAAAAGAAGGGTTTTAGTCAAATTAAAGACACCCCTGATTCTTATGTTGTGAGTGATGATTTAGAAATAGGCATTGGGTACAAAATCCCATTATGGCTCTTTGGATTTTTATATTAGTTAATATGAAAAAAAAGAGGTTTATAAGGAAACGATTAAATATAAATAATCGAACCATTTATGGTATGATTATACCATCTAATCAAACCACTTTGGAATACAACTATGAAACGATGGATTTGGCAATACAATAATTATCCACATTTTACTTACAATTTTGAGAGGCTAGAACAGTTACTTCAAAAGATCTCTATGGAGCAAGGCTATCTTCTTGCTCTTACGCAAACAATGAGTAAAGATACCATTCTTCAAAGACAATGTGATGCTTTGCTAAATGAAACACTAAGTACTGCTGCCATCGAAGGAGAAATACTTAATCGTGATAGTGTCAAAGCTTCTATTGCTAAGAAATTTGGATTGAAAGAGATCGATGATAAGAAGATTATTGATTCAACAGATAATCTCGTTGCAATTCTGATTGATGCCAATACGAACTATGATAAAGATTTAACATTGGAGAGACTCTTTGGCTGGCATAATGCACTGTTTCCTAAAGGATATAGTGGATTACGTAAGATTAATACAGCGACCTTTAGGGGTGAAGAGACCATGCTAATTGTAGGTGGTGCAATTGGACGAGAAGTTGTCTATTATGAAGCACCACCACGGCAAGCTTTAGACAAAGAGATGCAACGCTTTTTAGAATGGTTTAATACTGAAAAACCAAGCCTTATCAAAGCCAGTATTGCTCATCTATGGTTTGTTATTATTCATCCCTTTGATGATGGTAATGGAAGAATCACAAGGGCTATTACTGATTTAGTGTTATCCAATATTGAAAACTCTAAAATCTCAAGACTCTACTCTATGTCAAGTGCCATTAATGAGAATAAAAAAGCTTACTATTCTGCACTTGAATACACAACTGGGTATATTAAAAAGGTGGATAATCATCTTGATATTACTTTTTGGTGTGAATGGTTTTTAAATACGCTTTATCAAGCACTCCTTGATGCAAAAGGCAGGCTTAATCATATTGTTTTTAAAACGAAATTTTGGGATAAACATAGAGATCAACCACTTAATGCTAGACAGATCAAAGTGTTAAACTTTATTTTAGATATAGGCATAGAGAATTTCAAAGGGAATTTGAGTAAGAAGAAATACATGAGTATTACCGATACTGCTTCAACAACAGCATCACGAGATATTGTAGATTTATTGGAGTTTGGGTGTATCGAGCAGATTGAAGGAACTGCTGGGAGAAATGTAGGTTATAGAATCGTTTTGTAAAGTATCTTTTCGTATTTCCCCACTTATGAGTTAAAGTATATATACAATGTGTATACTTTATATATAAGCAGGGCTGTGAACATTAGAAGCTTGAAATGGACAGATGGAGGCAAAAAAGATGATGATATAAAAATATGGACTAAAAAATTTGCAAAATATTTTTATATAAGGAGACCGTTAAATATTTCGTGTCAACATAAAATCTGATAGGAGAAATCCTATCACAGCCAAACTTAAATTTTAAGTTCATTATCCAATCTACCCTCAAAGAATATAGCCAGTTAGAAAAGGGTTAAACTCCAATTCCACACAGGCATAGTCCATTTTTTCTCAGCATTTTTAATACCCATATAGAGTAATTTCAAAAGTGAATTTTCATTAGGAAAAGCATCTTTTGTTTTGGTGAGTTTGCGAAATTGGCGATGTACAGATTCAATGATATTGGTGGTGTATATGACTTTTCGAATCTCAGGAGGGTATTTAAAATAAACCGATAAATTTTCCCACTTATTCTGCCAAGATTGAATCACGATAGGATATTTTTTACCCCATTTTTCATCTAATTTTACAAGTTCATCTTCTGCTAATTCTTTGGTTGTCGCTTGATAAATACATTTAAGATCTTTCATAAATTCTTTATGGTTTTTAGAAGCTACATAACGCATTGAATTGCGTATTTGATGGATAATACACAGTTGCACTTCTGTTTTTGGAAAAATGGTTTTAATGGCTTCTGGGAAGCCTTTTAATCCATCAACTGAAGCGATGAGTATATCTTTAAGACCTCGGTTGTTCAAATCAGTCAATACAGAGAGCCAAAAATTGGCTCCTTCGTTTTCTGATAGATAGAGTCCAAGTATCTCCTTTTTGCCATCCATCCCAACACCTAGGATGTTATAAACTGCTTTAGAGATATGTTTCCCACCATCTTTGATTTTATAGTGTATGGCATCAAGCCACACAAAGGGATACATACTATCTAGTGGACGAGCTTGCCATTATTTCACTTTGTCAATGATTTTATCGGTAATGGCACTGATGGTTGCTGTTGAAATTGACACCTGATAAATATTCAATGTGAGATGATATATCTGTATAGCTCATTCCAAGACCATACATTGAAAGTATTTTTTCTTCGATCTCATCTGAAATAGTTGTTTGATGTTTTTTAACTATTTGGGGTTCAAATGTACCATTTCGATCTCTTGGAGTTTCAAGCTCAAATGATCCGTCACTTGTCCCTTTAATGGTCTTTTTATTGACACTATTTTTTCGATTGCGATTACCACTTAAAACATCATTGGCAATATGTGATTCAACCTCTGCCTCAAGTGCTGCTTCTGTGAGTTGTTTAATAAGTGGAGCCAAAAGCCCATCTTTGCCTGTAAGTCTCTTACCTCTTCTGTATTGTTCCAATATCTCATTGAAATCAAACCCGATTTGTTCTTCCATTGTCAATCCTTGATATTATTTTACCAAGTTGACACGGAATTTCTAACGCTCCCTATATAAGAGTAGAGCTATAAACAAAACAAATCTAAGTGACCTAAATATTTTATTAGTTTTTACGGCTCAGTGTTATGAAAAAATGAGTTTACCATCACCAAAGATGACTTTATCGTTTAATTATCTAGTAGTGGTACATACTCTAGAATTCTTTTAAATTATGATAATTGACTAACTTATAGTTTACAATTCCATTTTCCAGGATTTTCAAAGAAAAATTCGTCGATTTTGCTCATGTATTTTGCAATTTTCACCTTAAGATCAGCTTCACTTGAAAATTTCCCCTCATAATCATTGCAATGACCGCTCCAGCTATTGTGAGAATACCACTCTTTTTTATCCCAATCAACATAAAAATAATCATATCCATAATCTTTGTGGCATTTAAAATTAGCTTCCCTATCTTTTACAGCGGATTCTTCTTTAGTAACTGTTTCTTGTTTAGGAGCTTCTTTCTTTTCTTGATAATTAGAAGAATTGGCGGTAGGTTTAGCACTCCTTGATGAAAAAGGATTAAACATATTTGCAATATACCCTAAAGGATTTGATCTTATTTTTCTAACCTCAGATCTCCATGAAAATAGAAGAAATAATACTGCCGCTATGCACAAAATATCCGTAGAATTGAGTGAGGATATAAAACGTTCTATAAAGTTTTTTTCTATGCGATCTTTAATACTTTGAATCAACCCTAGATACGATGAAGAAGCATAAATTTGTTTAAATTCATTGGAATTGCTCTCAGGCACTTTGTGAATTTCTTTTTCCAATTTAGTAATGTTAACAGAGGTAGAATCTAAAAACTTTGAAAGACTAACTTGCTTGGTGTGATCAAAAACAATGTTCGCAAAGTTTTGTAATTCTTCTTTTTTGACCGCATACGTATTCTTGTTATAAATCATCTTATCATCGTAAACAAAGATATATCCATATTTTGGTATAGGGCGATTAATTTTTTTACCAAAAAGTCCAAAGAAAAAGGTATTATCCTCCTCATGCGTGAAGTCTTGTTTGGCTTTGTATATGTCAATACTTTTTTTAAGTTCACTATCTTCATCAATAATCCAGTATAATGTTGAAAGTGTTTTAAGCTGTTTGTATTCAAGTAAGGTTTGCATTTCAACAGATGCTTCAAGCTTTTTTTCAAGTATGTCTATTTTTTGTTTTTTGATAGCTTGTTCTTTTTGTATTCGTTCATTAGCTAACTCTTCTTGATGGTATTTATCTTTAATTACACCAAAAATCCCCATTCCTATTGGAACAAAAATCATCAAAAACAATAGGATTTTCCATAATGGCATTTTATGCTGATTAAACTCCTTCGCTTTATTGATAAGTTCTTGTTGGTCTATATTAATATCAAGGGCTGAAGATTTTGCATCAATATATTTTTTAATAATGGAAGCTAAGAGTACTACATTGGAGGCACTAAGTTGTTGTAAACTGTAAGTTTTACCATTAAAAGTTATAGTTTTAAAAAACCATGAAGATCTTACACTTTCAATCTCTGAAAATGCTAAAAACCCGCCATTGCTTGTGTGTATTCCTTCTTCAGTTAAAATAACAGAAACATTTTTTGAACTACTATTTGCTGTAATGAATAAAACCACATCTTCCCAGCCAACATGATCAAGGCTACTGATGCTTTTCATAAGCATTTTTTGGTCTTTTTCTTTTGTAAACAAAGATGGATTAATAAATAAAAACTTATCTGGAGTAAAATTTTCTTTAACAACAATCGATTGTAATAAGTTTGGATGTTCCATGCAAACCCTTTCCACCAAAATAAATTTTTATATAGCAACAAAGATAAAAAATAAGATAATTTTACTAATTTCAATATAATTTTTCAAAAACTGTCCATATTTCAACTCGTCTTTATCAACAATATTCATAATGTTTTTATTAGCAAAAATAATTGGGTAGAGCATTAAGGCAATAATAATAACAGCAATTATAGAATTAATTAATGCTATAAACCCTCCAATAAAAATCATGTATATGATTGAACACACAACAATAGGAATAGCAATAACTAATCCTATTATTTTTATAACTATCAAAAAAAGATTGAAAATAACAGTACAGATAAGGTCAATCAATGAATTATCAAAAAGTTTTGGAGTCCATTCTTTATAAAAAGAAATTGTATTTTCCAAAATATCCGGCACGATATCAGAGTTAAAATGAAATAAAAGTCGATTGATCTGGAAGTTCTCATAATACAACATTTGAAATCCATATAAAAATAAAAAAAGTGCACTGAATAGCAAAATGTGTAGAAAATGACTTTCTATCTCTTTGAAGTTAAAATTGCTCACTTTGATATTTTTTAAAGGAGAAATAACCAAGGCTGTCAAATATGTATACAAAAAAGAGGTATTCAATTTCGACATCAAATATAAAAATATAAAATACTACACCTAAATAGAGAAAAATGAGACTCATACAAAATACCTTTTACAGATTTCAAATAACGCAACGAGATGTTTGGAATCAGATATATACATAATAATAAAGAGTGAAAAGACCCCACCTGTAGCAAAAAAATGTTTATATCTTCTTATTCCACTAAAATAATTAGCAATCATCGAAATTGCAAAGTATATTTTATTAGATGTTACAAGAAGCACGAAAAGCTTAATACAAAACCACAAAAGCTCATGATTTAGCTCAATATCAAGTCCCATTTCAATTAATTTATATCGAATTATTTCTGTGATAATAACGCCAATAGAAGAATCTTCAAAAAAGATAAAACTATCTGTTGAAAAACTTAATCCAAATAAAAAAGAAAATAATAGTAATGGGGCTAAGATAATTCCTACAAATATAGTGACAAGAACTCTCATAAATATCGCCTAAAGCCATCAAAGAAAAAATTATCACAATTAGTCCGAGTATTGCGAATAACATATTTATGATAAATCTATTGAACTTTATCGCCACTGTTGTATCACCTGATCCATTTAATTTATTTACCAATGGGGTTAACCATAATATTATGATAATAGATAAAAAAATGGGGAATTGATTAACCACCGTATATAAAAATGATAAATACATTACAAAAAATTCATCCATAAAAGAATTTCTATTGTACATTACAGTCGCAATTTGGCTTAATGTTGTAAAATTGGTGTTATATTTAGCTAAAAGAGCGTTTTCTGTCTGCTCCTTACGATCTTGCAGTATATTATTATAACTTAGAACCGGACTAGACATGAATTGTTTTTGCTTGGTTTCTGCTGAAAATTGAGAACTCCGTGCGATATCATAAATTGGAAATTTCATATAATCCGCTATCCAAAAAATATCTTTTTTATTCTTAGGAGCATGAAACAAGCTAGCATTGTTAGATCGAAACAATGTCTTTGCCAACAATTTCTGGTCTTTGGAAGCAGAAATTTTCCATTCATTTTTGAGTTGATCTAATGTTTCTTGAGTGATATTAGGTGTTAATTCTTCCTCTAGTACTTGTTTTATTTCATGATTTAATTTTAAAGCTAATGCAAATGTTTCTTTTTTATGCTTTTTTTGTGCGGCTCTCATAATCTCAAGCTTGAGTAGCGACACATAAATTTCTATAGCTGATGGACCATTTTTTTTTAATTCTTTCAACGTAACATATTGGCTGTCTTTTGAAAAATTAAAGATTGAACCAAATGATATTGAGGTGCACAGGCATAAACATAACAAAAATTTAAAAATATTCATTGATACACCTGTGGTACCTTATATTTTTTGAAAAACATCATAGGATAAAGCCTTTTTATATGGAATTGTGATGATTCATACAATCTTTTAAGGAATTTCTAATAGATAGAAATTCATTTAAATGGTTAAAAAAGATCTCTATTAGCTTTGGGTCAAAATGCTTACCGCTTTCTTCTTTTAATAGGGCAAATATGCTTTCATCACCCCATGCTTGTTTATAAATTCTATCACTTCCTAGTGCATCAAAGACATCTGCAACAGCAGTAATTCTTCCGTAAATATGAATATTATCACCGCTTAAACCATTTGGGTATCCACTCCCATTCCATTTTTCATGATGCTGTGCTGCCACAATAGCTGCTGTTTTTAAAATAGGTCTATTTGAGTTTTTTAGGATTTCATAACCAATTTGTGCGTGAGTTTGCATTACTTTGAACTCGTCACTGGTATGTTTTCCTGGTTTATTTAGAATATGATCGGGGATAGCTATTTTCCCAATATCATGCATAGGACTTGCCAGTTTGAGTAATTCAGCTTCTTCTTCACTAAGTCCATAAAATAAGGCTAAGAGTTTACTATATAATGCAACTCGCTTAACATGATTGCCGGTTTCTTTACTACGTGTTTCGGCAATTTCACCCATAGTATAGACAATTTCTTTTTGTGTAGTAACAATTTCTTTATTTAAAGTATTGACCTTCCCAATGCCTTGGTCTATTTCGGCTCCCATTGCTTGGATGGCTGAGGAAATTTCACCTAATTCATCTGCTCTATGAACCTCAATATCTACAATGTATGTGCCTTTTTGAATTTTTTGAATTGATTGTAAAATAGTATGAGTATCTTTTTTAAGCATATCACCAAAAATTTTAGCGCACACCAGAGCAACGGAGACAAAAAGGGCTATTAGATAAGTAAGCTCTTGTATCATATGTTCACTTGAAGTATTTTCTCCCTGATAACGTGTTAATACTAGCAATAATGTCAATGCTGGAGCAATCGTTAAGATGAAAAAACTCTCGATAACTCGGTATGAAATTTTTTCATTAAATACATAGTAATGAGCATCCGTAGCAATTGTTTTATATGTTTTTTCAAAAATAGAATATTCTAACTGAGCCAAAACGCCAGCCCCTAAAATCCAATAACCACTTAATAATTTAGCATGACTGATCCATGGAAAATCTGGATACTTAAATTGATGAAAGAAAAAAGCAGTTATCCCTACTACAACCCATGAAATAATAGATAAATAGTACATATGTCTGGGAAGTGTTAATGATCCAAATGGTTTTTTAAAATAGCTATACAAAAATTTGCGTATAACAATATGGATACAAAAAAGTATAAATAAATTTAATAAAAGTTCTTCTCTTGGGAGATTATCTAACAAAGGGCAAACATTAATAAAATAGTTTTGAAAAAAAAACAGTGGAGATAGTGATATGAGATAAATAAGAATTCTTATTTTTATAGATAATATAGCATTTGGTGTTACAAAACTTTTTTCCAAAGTATATCTTTCAATTGCAAATTATTATAATATAAATATTATCAGAAGTATTATACATAAAACTACAAGAGTTAGCAATCATCAACAATTGATATTGCACTTTATTCATTGCAACTTTGCGTAATCCATTATGCCTACCACAATATGTTCGCATTTAACAGGAATGAAAGAAGTAGTATAATTTATTATTTTTTGCATATGCCTGATAATTTTCAAATTTTTATCGACAAAAATGAACTTTTCTATGATTTTATATAATATGTAAAATATTCAAGAGCCGCACTAGGATCAACCAAATAGGGAGTAATGGTTATATCTCCAATTTGAAAGGATTTCCACGCTTCAAAATGATGAAATTTATTTGCAAGCAGTCCTTGTCCTGTAAAAAGCTTTGTTGCGTTCATAAGCTCTTTTGAAAGCTTCCCACAGTAAATAGGAATAGTAGGTTTCAACCATTGTAATTTCACCAAAATGATCTTGATGTGGATGAGAAATAACAATGGCATCAATCTTCTTATTTTTAAAATCAAGTTTTGTTGATTCTAAATTAAGTGGTGTACCATAATCGAATAAAATAGTAGTGCTTTGAGTTGAAAGCTCTATACAACTTCCACCTATTTCATTTGTCCCTTTGTGAATGGTAAGTGTCATTAATGACCTTTTGAGCAAAGTAGATTTTTGATAAAAAAGAATCCCTATATATATATTTCTTTTTGGAGCCAGAGAAATTTACACTTTGAGCTATTTTTGGATAAATTTATTACGTAGAGTTCCAAAGAGTAACATTTTTTGATTATTTTTAAGATTATATATAGAGATATTGACTTATCACTACAAGAGGACTTTTGGCTCTATTTACTATAGGGTTACTGCATCATTTTTTTATCTGAGGGATTAAATCTATCACTTCCAAACCAAATTCAGAAGCAATTTTATAAAGGTGTTCAAGGTTATAACTGACATCATGCTTACGTGTTTCTATTTTAGCTACATAATTGGGTGATTTATGACCAAGGATTTGTGCTAATACTAATTGGCTGATACCTCTTTTAGTTCTTTCAGCTTTCACATTTTCAACAATTTGATCCATAAAACGCTCAATCATTTTTTCCACAATACATTACCTTTAATAAACACCTATAAGTTGATGAAATAGTAGTGATTAACGGGATTTACAACAAACACTTATAAGTGTTTAATAAGCTCTTTTACGGTATCCTTTATCCATAAATTAGTCATAAGGAACATCGATGAAAAAGGTTCTTTTAGCGTTGATTATGGTCGTTGGTTGTCTCTTTGCAAGCGAAGGGCAAAAATCAGTCACAACCTGTCGTTTTGAGGCAAGACAGATAGGTGCATTTGCAGATAGTCCAATGACCTGTTCGGGTGATTTTAAAAAATCATCAACCACACAAGAGCTTTACGGGGATGGATGGCGATTGATAAACTCCTATACCCAGAATAATAATGTGTACCTTGTGTTTGAAAAAAACAAAAATCTGTAAAGGAGAATAAAGATGCTTTCCATGATTCGTGATTACCTCATTATGGTCTTGTCTAAAATCATTGTTGGGGCTTTCTTTGGTGGTTTAGTTTTGTTTGGATTTTTCATACTCTATTGGATCTTTCGTGATTATGCAATAGCCGTTATTACCATGAAAGCTACATTGACATGTGATGCTGCAAAGTTTTTTTCATTATTGCTTCTTGTTGGATGCTTCTTTCATACAGCAGAGTATAAAAGCACTCCTAAAAAGTCAGAATTTAATACGTGTAAATACCTTGATAAAGTCTTTTTTGAGCACGATACCGGTATAAGGCAGTGGTAATGAAACGAACACATATTCTTTTATCAAGCATCATGACGGTAGTTTTCCTTTCTGGTTGTGCCACAACACCCTCACAACCTAATCCTTCCTCTTTGCAGCAAGCAACTTCTTTAAAAGAATACATTGCCCTCAAACGAGGTGGTGAGACAATAAACTACAATGTGATTGCCGAAAGAGAGCATCAATCAATTATTGAGTATCGAACCTACGATGAAGCAATGAATGTGGCAGATGCTCGTGACATCATGGAAGTCCTTGATGATGCTAAAGGCTATTGTGAAAGCATCAAAGGAAAAAGTGTTTATGGTGATAAAGCAATTCAAGCTTTAAATGCACGTCCAACCCTGCTCAGTCTTGATTATGTGAGTTATAAAAGCGCTATACGAGAACAAGGATTAGGAAAATACGAAGGATTTTACCAATGCCTCTCACCCAATGATGGTTTTTCCATCGTTTCCATGAAAGATAACGTTGAGTTACAACAACGTGCTATTCTTGGCAATAAACGAGATCTAAAAGAGACCTATTCACGCTTTTATCTGATTCAACACGATAAAGCGCAAAGCCTTGGCTTAAAAACATGGCTAAAAGGCTCAAAATACGCTCAAATTTCAACGAAGTATGCTTCGTTCGAGGATTTACTCGACTTGGAGAAAAATAGCTCTGTTTTTCCTTGGAAATATGAACGTATTACTGGAGCTCACAAGTATTGCACCTATCATGGCGGTGAACTCTTTGTTTCGAATGCCTTAACACAATTTAAACCTATTACGATGGATGAATATCTGTTTATGCGTTTAGAGACTATGAATCTAACAACGATCAATGTTTTTATGAATCAAGAGACCTTTACATGTAAAAACAGTGCTAACCCAGCACAGAGCTTTACATTGATTCATACCGATAGACAACTAGAATATAAAAAAGGGGAATAAGACATTTCTCTTTGGTGATTTAGAACAATTTGTTCTATAATTTCTAAAGCATAAAATAAAAACATGGAAGGATTAACGATGACATGGTTTAATATCATATTTGGCACATTATCTTTCATTGTAGCTGCTCTAGCGATTGCCAAGCTTCGTTATGAGTCTGGCTATTCCAAATATAGTCCATATTATAAAGGCAATCAACACACTACGAAATAACTCAAAAGAAGAAGTATGGTAAATCTCTTCTAAAGCTTCTTTTGAAAAAATTCCTCCTAAAATAAAAATATTTTAACGATTTGCTAGCCATCTTTAGTTTGTACCTTTGTTATCACTCCAAAGTATTTGGTACATCACTATTCACTATCGTTCATATATATGCCCTTTTGGAAACAGAAAAAAAGAATTTTTGACAATTTTTATACACCTCTTTAGAGGTATATGCCCTTTTGGAAACATTTTATTTTATATGGAAACAGAGTAATATATATAACCTTTTGGAAACAAAATATAGATAGAAGATTTTAAGTAGCATTGTGGTTAGTTTTTAAAGGTTATTTTTGACATAAAAAGAGAAGCCTCCGTACATCACTATTCACTATCGTTCATATATAAGCTATTTTTGTAACAAAAAATAGAATTTTGCAGATTATTTTTTCTACCTCTATAAGAGGTATAGGCTATTTTCGTAACAAAACTTTTTTATCGTAACAGACTATATATATGCCATTTTTGTAACAAAATATTCATAGAAGATTTCAAGCATTGCAGTTAATTTTTTCAGAGAGGATTTTGAAGCCTTTATACAGCACTATTCACTGTCGTTCATAATATAGGGGTTTTATTCCCAAAAATGATTTTAGATGCTACCTCTTTAGAGGATATGTGCATTTTATTCCCAAATAGTAAAACATCCCTACGTAACTATATATAATATAGGCATTTTATTCCCAAAAATAAAATTCTTTAACAAATAAAATATTTTACACCTATAATCATTTACTCAATACTTAAAATTTTTACTATATATTATTCATTTATTTAGTCTATATATTTACGTTAAATAGTATATATAAAAAGTAAATATTTAAGATATTTTTTAGTATAATTATAAAAAGAGGTAAAAGGTTGAAAAATGGCTCAAACGATAGGGTATATTCGTGTTAGTACCAACAATCAAGACTTCCAAAATCAACACCATGCTATTCTTTCCTATGTAAATCAAAAGGGTTTAGGAAAAGTTTCGTTTGTGGAAGTTAAAATCAGCAGCAAAAAGAGTGAAGAAGATCGAAAGATCGATGAGCTTTTAATAACCCTTCAACCCCATGATCATTTGATCGTCTCAGAATTAAGCCGTATCGGACGAAGCGTGGTGAATGTAGTCACTATTGTGAATCAACTTATTTCCAAGAAAGTCAATATTCATATCCTAATGTCAAGCGAAGCGCAGAACTGGTCAGTTTATAGTGTAAAAAAGTTGCGAATTGAAACTTAAACCACCTCTTGATTTTGACCTTCTATGTTTGAAGATTTAGCTTCAAACTTATAGATTTCTGAGTGTAAAACTCCTGTTTGTTTCTTCTCTTTAAGTCGGTAGCTATCTCCTTGAATATTGATGATATGTGAGTGATGTAACACTCGATCTAATATAGCGGTTGTAACGATTTTATCTCCTGCAAAGACTTGAACCCATTTACTAAATACAAGATTTGAAGTAAAAATGGTAGAGCTTTTTTCATAGCGTTTAGAAATAATTTGAAAAAAGTGATTGGCTTCTTCTTTGCTCATATTGAAATATCCAATCTCATCAATGACAAGTACCGATGGAGAGGCGATAGATTTCAAGAAGCTATCATATTTTTTCTCTTTTTTGGCTCTATTTGCATTACTTAAAAGCTCACTTATGGTGGTAAATCTTACTTTATAGCGATGTTGCACCGCTTTGAGTGCTAGCGCAATAGCAAGATGTGTTTTACCCACACCACTTTCACCTAAGAGGATGATGTTCTCATACTTTTTAACAAATATTAGGCTTGAGAGTTCTTCAATCTGTTTACGGTTCACGCCAACGGAGAAAGTGTAATCAAACTGCTCTAATGTCTTAATAACTGGGAATCCTGCGAGTTTGGTCAACATATTTTTAGACCTTCCTAGTCTATTATCTACTTCCACTCGTAATACCTCCTCCAAGAACTGTGTATATTGCCAATTCTCTTTAGCTGCCATACTGGCAATATCATGATATTTTTCGCCTATGATAGAGAGCTTGAGTTCTTTACATAACTCATCGATAGAGGTATCTAACTCCATAATGCACCACCATAAAATCCAACAGGAAGGATGATGTTTGCAACCATGGGTATAAACTCATCGTAACATTGAATGTCTCTATTGGGGATATATAATTTTTCCAAGTCTTTGTGAGAATTGATTGGGGAATATTTTTTAGCTACACTTTCAATCAAAGCTTTAGGGTGGATTCCTTGATAGGCTTTAGGCACAGGAAGTAGCTGTAACTGCTCCTGTGCTAACAACTCAAATGGCATCTGTAATGTCGTTTGGTGGATGCGTTTATTGGCGGTATTGTCCAACCATTTTAGAACTTCCGCATTTGCATTATCAAGCGTTAATGTGTAATGTTTCATAGAGAGTCTCACTCGTAATCCATTATGAAAGTTATACCGCAGATAATGGTTAAATCTCTCAACTTTTCCTTTGGTTTTAGCGCGATAGGGTTTGCATACTTTGATACTAAATCCACAGTGTTTGGCAAAGTCAGCAAACAAGGGATTGAATCTATGATCACCTTTACCATAGTCATTTCGTGACAATATGACAGTTTTCATATTGTCATATAAACACTCTTTTGGAACACCACCAAAGTAGGCAAAAGCGTTCATATGGCACCCTATCAAGGTCTCAATCTTCTCATTATTAACGTATTCCACATAAGATGCTCTAGAGTAACCCATCGTCGCTACAAAGGCGGATAAATTATCCTTGGGAAACTCTACCCAGTCAACTTGCATCTGCTGGGGGTTTGGTTTCAAAGCGTATAATAGGCTCATCTAATTTGGCTCGAGCTCTAAGCTCATATCTTAGTATGACTTGTTGAAGCCACCTTAGACTTCCATCATATCCAAGCTTCTTAATCTCTTCATAAATGACGGTTAAGGGTATTTCACTTTTCTGCTGCTCTGCCGTCTCTAACATCTTGGCGATATGTGGCAAATAAGGATCAACACTGTTAATCACAGGAGGTCTATTGATATGGGGAATATAATCATCTGGAAGATTGGCATAGCGCCTTACAGTTTCTCTTGAAATACCTAACTTTCTAGCAATGGCACTTTTACTAAACCCTTCAGCTAAAAACTTCTTTATCATTTTAATTTCACCTTTTTTTAACATTCAACTCCTTTCCAAAAAATTGAAAATGGAGTTTAACCAATTTAACTTGGTTCTTTAAGGTTTTAAATCAAAATGCAACTCTCAAATTACATTTTCTACTGACCAGTTTAGCAGTTCGTTTGACACTTTTGGAGGAACAGAAGAGACAGGCATAGAAAATAACTTCCCAGCAACATTTCGTACAAGAGAAACGGCGGATCTGTTTTTACTGCTGTTTATACAAATGCTAAAACCAAGAGGAAGAGCGGGGATAGTACTACCTGATGGCACACTTTTTGGTGATGGCGTAACGGCTAGAATAAAAGAAAAGCTTCTTGAAGAGTGTAATTTACACACCATAGTACGGCTACCAAACGGCATATTTGCTCCATATACTGATATAAACACAAATCTGCTTTTCTTTACGAAAGGTGAACCTACAAAAGAGATATGGTACTACGAACAACCACTTCCACAAGGGTATAAAAAATACACCAAAACAAAGCCAGTAAAATTACAAGATTTTGATGAACTGCAAAGCTGGTGGACTGAGAGGGTTGAAAATGAACAAGCTTACAAAGTGGATATAGACACTATCAAAGCAAATAATTTTAATCTTGATGTAAAAAATCCTCATAAAAGTGAAATAGAAGAAGAGCTTACAACAAGTGAAATCATAAGTAAGATTGAAGCTTCGATGAGTAAGAGTGTAGAGCTACTTGAAGAGATAAGAGGTTTGGCGAATGCGTAAGCTTCAAGTCAAAGATGTTCTTACAAGGATAAAAGAACCTATAGAACTTGAAGATGATGTCCTTTATAAACGAGTTACAATTAAAACAAAACATCAAGGTGTTTTTTTAAGAGATTCTCAACATGGTAAAGATATTGGAACAAAAAAACAATTCTTTATAAAGAAAGGGCAGTTTTTACTTTCAAAAATTGATGCTAGAAATGGTGCTTTTGGGATAGTTCTAGATGAAGTTGATGGAGCTATAATAACGGGTAATTTTTGGACTTACGAAGTTAATGAAGAAGAATTAAATATAGAACTTTTTTATATCATGACATCGTTGCCATTTTTTGATGAACTCTGTAAAAATTCAAGTTCAGGCTCTACAAATAGACAATACCTTGATGAAAAAAAGTTTTTAAATCAAAAAATTACTTTGCCACCAATAGAAGAACAAAACAGCTTTATAAAACACTTTAAAAAGCTTCAAGAAAAACATTCTCAAACTTTAGAAGAACTCCAAACACAATCAGAGCTTATAAGCAAACTTAGAAGCTCAATACTCAGCAGTGCCGTAAGAGGTAAGCTAGTCCCACAAAATCGAAATGATGAAAGTACTAAAGTTTTACTTGATAAGATAAAAGCTGAAAAAGAGAAGCTCATAAAAGAAGGAAAAACAAAAACAAAAAAACCTTTACCACCAATCAGTGAAGATGAAATACCTTATGAACTTCCAGATGGCTGGATTTGGTGTAGATTAAATGAACTTGCTGATGTTGGAACTGGCGCAACACCTTTAAAATCTCAAGTTAACTATTATAAAAATGGCACTATACCTTGGGTTACAAGTTCATTAACTGGAAATTCCATAATAAGTCAAGCAGAAATATTCATAACAGAAAAAGCATTGTTAGAAACAAATTGCAAAATTTATCCCAAAGAAACATTAATTTTAGCAATGTATGGACAAGGAAAGACTAGAGGACAAATAAGTGAGTTGGCCATAGATGCAACGATTAATCAAGCTTGTGCAGCCATTGTAATATATGGATTTGAAAAATATTTGAAACAATATTTGAAACTATTTTTTCAGAAATATTATTTGGAAATAAGAGAGTTAGCAGCAGGAGGAGCTCAGCCTAACTTAAATCTCCAAAAAGTAAAATCTACAGCTATTCCACTTCCTCCACTAGAAGAACAACAACGTATAGTTGAAAAAGTAGAAAAACTTATGACTGTATGCAATGCACTGGAATTTAAAGTACAAAATAGCAAAGTAGAAACAAAAAAACTAATGCAAAGCGTACTTAAAGAAGTGTTTTCAGCTCTAGATATTCCAAACAATCAGCCAAAAGCTTCGAAAGCTTTTCAAAGAAGTGTTTTAGCAGCGTACATTGTAGATAATAGTCTTGAAGACAAATATTTCGGTCATGTGAAACTGCAAAAAATGCTTTTTATGTGTGAAGTTGCAAATAATTTAGACTTTGACTCACATTATAAACGACATGCTATGGGGCCATACGATCCAAAACTTTTGAGATCTGTTGATCTTCAACTCAAAAGAAACAAATGGTTTAAGTGTGAAAAAAAATGGATGGTGATAAGGGACGGTATATTTATTCACCTTTGGAAAAAAGTGATGAGTATAAAAAATATTTGAACAGATACCTTAAGTTTGAAAATATCGAGAAAATGTTTTCTCTTATGAAACCGATGACAACGCTTCAAGCAGAAATAGTTGCTACTCTTTATAGTGTGTATAAAGATTTAAAATCTATGCAACAAAAAATTTCAAGCCAAATCTTAATAAATGAAGCTAGAAATAATTGGCATGATAGAAAAAAGACTATTGAAATAGAAAAGTGGGAAAGAGCTATTGAATGGATGAAAGAGAAACAATTGATATCTTATGAGTAGCAAGTTCTCAAAAGTATTTATTTTATAAGAACTTGCGTTAATTATTTTTCAAACAGTAGCCTAAATTTATTAAATACATTAATATCCTTTTTAAGTTCCTCAATTATCTCTGGAATATTGAGAAGTAAAATGTAGCAATCTAAGTCATTCAGTTCTTTAGAGACCCATTCTACAAGATTACTTTTGTCTTTTTCTGAAATAGCAAACATTGAAAATTCAAATTCTTTGAGTTTTTGAATAAAATAGATTTTTGCATTATCTTTTGCGCATGATAGGTTGATTGGCTCTAAAAATCGTAAAAATTTTATCAGTATAATATCCATTCTCTCACCTTTCCCACACCAAGATTCCACAGCAATGGAAAATACACCTTGACCCTTGATACTTTTTATTTTTGGAAGTACAAGATGCAATGCATTTTGATTTTCTGAAAAAGAGGTGAGCATTAGAATTAATTCATCGATTTTCTCATTTTTTTTTGCTGTTTCTGCTGCGTAAAGATAGGCAGTATACAAGCTATTGTCAAAGGAAATTTTTTCAATAGGCATTCCCATATCATAAAAAAACCATTGTGGATTAATATGAAATTCACTGATTAATCTATATACAAAATTTACATCTGCTGATCGGCTACCTTTTTCATAATTTGATATAGCAACCTGAGATACACCTAATTTTTCAGCGAAGTCTGATTGTTTCAAACCAGATTGCTTTCTAATTTCTAAAATTTTTTCAGGAAAATCAAATTTTTTCATGAACTCTCCTTGACAACAAATAACAAACGTTATAAAATATAACAAATGATATATAAATTTATTTATTATAACATTTATTGTTTTATATTTCAATATATGATTAATATGGAGCATGGTATGAGCAAGGAAAATATATCTTTCATCCCCTTTGGTACTGAATTACTTTCATGGGCGGTTGAAAAAGACCGTCGATATCACAATGGCGATAAGCTCAATAAAGGTATCGTTTCGTACGTTGCTGCACTTCATGACCTTGGCTTTTTCTTTAAAAAGGTACGTATGGGCGAATTGCGTGCCAACTCACAAACTGTATCTGCATGGGCACGAATGTGGGGATGGGATTATCGTAAAGCGCTTCGTTTTATCACGATTGTCCTTCGAGATTTATTTGACTTAAATACTGCCCTTAAAAAAGCAAAAGTATTGCGTGAACGACTTGAAGCGGCACTAGCCAAACAGCAAGCAAAAATGCGTTCGTATATGCGTAAGCTAAGAGGTTCTACATCACAAGATACACAAAGTTATGCTCAAGATGATGAGAGTGAAGATGAGCGTCTTTTTTTAGATGCGATGTCTGCGCTTGCAAAAACAAGTCCAGTTTTTTATCGAGCAAAAATCAAAAAACAACTACGTACCAAAGATATAGCAACGTGGAATAATTTTCAAAAATGGCTAGAAAAACATAAGAAGCCACTAATGGAGTTCTTACCAAAATCTACCATACCTAATGCTGATATTTTTGAAATTTTACGAACAAAACGTATCACTGGTTATCGCGTTATCAATTATTCTAAAAAAGATGTAAATATTTATCATGTAGTCTTTGACAACTACTTTGAGACAGATATGACGGCTGAACAAATCATCGAGAATGCAAAATGATTTCTGAAAAATTACTATCTGCTCAACTAGGGATAGATTTAAAAAGAGAGCGGTTAAAAGGTGTCTTTAAAATAGGTGAACATTATTTTAAGTATTCAGAACGTAAAATGATCTACGATGAAGATGCTATTTATCGCTATATAAGGGAGCGAAATGGCAAGTATTTATGTGAAGAACAACGTGATTTGGGTGAGTTTATATCAAAATGGGCAGAGGGTGCGAAAGTCCACAAAACTTTCAGACACACGAGAAAACAGAAAGCGAGTTGAGCGAGATCTAATTCCAAAGCTTGAGGAAAATGATTTTACTCCTAAGAAGACAGTATCATATTACTATGAACTGATGATGAGGCAAAAAGATCTCAAAGGTAGTTCTATTCGTCGATATGCTAGCATATTTGAAAATCACATTCAGCAATTCGGGGATCGAGAGATTAATAGTTTCAAAGTATCCGAACTTAAAGAGTGGATGAGTAAATCATTGAGCCCTAAAAGCTTACGATTAAATGCCACAGTCTTTAGGCAGATATTCGATGAAGCATTGTATGATGAGGCGATAGACAAAAATCCTTTTGAGCACATCAAGCCACCTAAACTAAACAAGTTTGAGCCACAACCTTTTAATAGTGAAGAGGTTGAGTTGTTGATAAATAATGCAACAGGATGGTTTAAAAATTTACTTGCGGTACTTTTTATGACTGGCATGAGAATAGGTGAGGCGATAGCATTAGAGTGGAAAGATATAGATGATTGCTTTATTAAAGTGTCTAAGACTCTAGCACAAGGTGAGGTGAGCAGTACAAAAACAGACAATATTAGGGATATCCCAATATTTGATGATTTACGCTCATATTTATATGCTCAACAACTAGAAACAGGGCTTAAAAGTAGGGTATTTGTTGGGTTAAATGATCCTGCAAACTTGCAAAAACGTTGGCATGCCTTATTAAAGAAATGCGAAATGTCTCATAGGATTTTATATCAAGCAAGGCATACATTTGCTATAAATGCGTTGGACAGTGGTTTATTTAAAACAACACAGATTGCCAAGATTTTAGGGCATAACTCAGTGCAAATGCTTTTTACAAAGTATGCTAAGTTTATCAAGTCTGAGATTGATATAATTCCAAGGGATTTTTCGGTTTTAGGCACTAAAAAAGACACCAAAGTGGTTAAAACGTTGTAGTAGTGGTGCGGATAAAGAGACTCGAACTCCCATGCCTCTCGGCACCAGATCCTAAGTCTGGCGTGTCTACCAATTTCACCATATCCGCACACAACAGTAATAAATTTTGCGAAGCAAAAGCTTCGTCTTAAAAGGGTGGTACGCCCTACACGATTCGAACGTGTGACCTACGCCTTAGAAGGGCGTTGCTCTATCCAGCTGAGCTAAGAGCGCATCTTCTCGGTTTAGGTGGTGCGCTCGAAAGGAGTCGAACCTACAACCTACGGATCCGAAGTCCGTTGCTCTATCCAATTGAGCTACGAGCGCATAAACCGCGCCACACAAAACAATGGGGTGAGTGATGGGGATCGAACCCACGACCCTCAGAACCACAACCTGATGCTCTAACCGACTGAGCTACACTCACCATCTAATTTAATTCTGAGAAATAAGTGGTCGGGGCGAAAGGATTCGAACCTTCGACCCCCTGGTCCCAAACCAGGTGCGCTGACCAGACTGCGCTACGCCCCGACATTTAAAAAAACCTATTGGTCTTTTTAAGGCTGAAATTCTAGCCAAAATCCAGCCTTTTGTCAAGGAAAAGTTTTTAGGCTTTGTTGGAAAACTCGATCAGTCCCTCCGTCGGTGAGCTAGCGGTTGCAAAAGGCTTCTTGGCAATGCGTCCAGCAAGGAAGCTAGCACGTCCCGCAAGTACGGCGTGTTTCATGGCTTCCGCCATTAAAATAGGGTTTTTAGCTTGTGCAATGGCGGTATTGGTCAGTACGCCATCGGCTCCTATTTCCATTGCAATGGCTGCGTCACTCGCACAGCCAATGCCTGCATCAACAATCACGGGGATTTTAACCGCTTCTTTGATGAAAAGAACATTGTAGCGGTTTTGGATACCAAGACCACTGCCAATAGGTGACGCCAAAGGCATGACAGCAGCACTTCCCGCATTTTCGAGTCGTTTTGCCATGATCGGATCATCGTTAGTGTACGTCATGATGGTAAAGCCATCTTTGGCGAGGACTTCGCAGGCTTTAAGGGTTTCCATCACATCTGGATAGAGTGTTTTGGCCGTATCGCCGATGACTTCGAGTTTGATAAGATCAAGTCCTGTCGCTTCTCGAACCATACGAAAAAGCGTGATAGCATCTTCGGCGGTGGTACATCCAGCAGAGTTTGGAAGTAGCTTAATATCCGTGCCTTTGAAGTAATCCATGAGATTTTCTTCGTTTGGATTGGTGATGTTGACACGACGTACCGCCACGGTGATGAGTTTTGAGCCACTCGCGAGCGTTGCATCTTTCGTCGTTTGAAAGTCAGGGTATTTACCGCTTCCGACGATCAAACGGCTTGCAAATTCAATATTGCCTACTTTGAGGATATCATTCATTTTTAGTTCCTAATTGAGTAATTTTTTCACGGTTTCGGGAAGAAGATCGTGTTCTAAAGCGTGGATTTTGGCTTCGAATGCTTCCAAATTCATACCTTCAACTTTCTCAAAACAGCGTTGTGCGATGATCTCACCGCCATCAAGTTCTTCGCTGACGTAGTGAACGCTGATGCCAGCGACCTTCATGGGTGAATCAAAGCTCTCTTTTATAGCATTGCCTCCCTTAAAAAGGGGAAGGAGTGAGGGATGTAAATTGATCGCTTTAACATGTGCTGTAAAATACGGAGTGAGAAAACGCATGAAACCTGCTAGTACGGTTAGTTCAGCACCGCTTTTGTGGATAGCTTTTACCAGGGCTTCATCAAAGGCCTCACGGCTCTCATAGCGGGTATGATCGAGGATGAGAGGTTCTATACCATAGGCACGCGATTTTTCAATTCCTGCGGCGTTAGGGCGGTTACAAATGGTGGTAGCCACTTCAATTTTACAGTGTTCAAAAACTTGGTTGTGAAGTGAGGCAAGTAATTTTTCCAAATTACTCCCTTCTCCACTAAATAAAATAGCAATTTTCTTTATAACCATTTAAGACCTTTACAAATATCTACGGGCGTGAGTGCAAAATTATTACATGTAAACGCTCTGGAGACGAGGGCATGCGCGAGTGAGCCGTTAATAGCCGCATCTTTAGGCGAATAGCCTTGTGCGATGAGAGCACCTATCATGCCAGACATAACATCACCACTTCCACCTTTGGCTAACGCTTGTGTGCCATAAGTGTTGATGAAAAGCTCGCCATTGTGCGCGATGATGGTGTTAGCACCTTTGAGGACAAGAACGACGTGAGGAAAAGCAAGGCTGAAGCGTTTGGCATGCTCAAAGCGGTTAGCTTGGATCATTTCAACGCTGATGTGCTCTTTACATGTAAGCTCTAAAATCGCGCTAAACTCTTTAGGATGCGGTGTCAAGACGACGGGCTTTTGGGAGGCAATAATCTCCACGATCAGTGGATGATGCGACAATGAGGCATCGATAACCAGCGGTAAATCATTGGAGAGCAAAAGTGTTTTAAGTGCTATTTCATCAAAAGGCATCTCAAGCCCCATGCCGGCAACGATCACATTGGCATTTTTGGGCAGTGTTTCACTGTTCATCAGATAAAGAGGCAATTTCTTAGGTTTTTCACCTATGAGCGTTACCAGTCCAGCACCAAAATGAAATGCTCCCATGCCTGCAAGTCGTGCCGCTCCCTCTTTAGAACCTTGCACAATCGCAGCATGTCCAAAGGTGCCTTTATTGGCATTTTTTTTGACACGAATCGGCAGTTTAAGATCGCTTTTACGAAGCAGAAAGAGAGGACTTAGCGTTTCATATTGACTGCGGGAAACACCAAGCTTGGCGACTTTGATATCGCCTACGGCATCTTTAACATTATCGTTTAAAAGCCCTAGTTTCAAGGCACCCATTGTGATGGTTTCATTGGCTTGAAAGATCACAGAACTAAGTGTTAAATTACTCAAAATACCGCTGGGAATATCGCAGGCAATCTTGTAGCCTTTTCGCGTATTGAGCGTTTCAAGCAGTTTACATGTAAACGTATCCAAAGGACGATTGAGTCCTGCGCCGAAGAGTGCATCGACGTAAATGTCGGCATTTATGAGTTCGTCTACAATAACAACGCCCACTTTTTTAGCGCGTTCAAGTTGGCGTTTGGCAAGGGCAGATTTGAGTTCAAAGGGGAGATAAATACTGATATTGTACGCACCATGAAGCAAACGTGCGGCGACAATGCCATCGGCTCCGTTATTTCCCATGCCGCAGATAAAGAGTGCACTTTTTTTACATGTAAGCTTTTTTTTCACAGCGCGAGCGAGCGCAGATCCTGCATGCTCCATTAAAATTTCAGGGGTTAAACCAAAGGTTGTGTAACAACGCTCATCTAGACTAGCGGTCTCTTCATAGACGTACTGCATCGGTTTCTCCTAACGCTTACGGAAGCTCAGAGCTTCTAAAAGATGCTCTTGCAAGATCAACTCACTCTGCGCCAAATCGGCGATGGAGCGCGCAATGCGAAGCACTTTGTGAATGCTTCTCTGACTCAGCCCCAAGCGATTTTGCGCCATCTCTAAACTCTCACTGGCTTTGGCTTCGAGGGTACAAAAACGCATGGTATTGGACTCATCCAATTTACCATTAAGCTCATTTTGTCCACGTTTTTTTTGCATGACAAAGGCTTGTAAGACCTGATTAAACATCTCGTGCGAACTAAGACCTTGCTCTTTTGAACTCTCTTCGCTCATCTGAATATAAAGATCAATGCGATCCATTATGGGCTCAGAAATACGGTTTTTATAGCGACTGATCTCGATTTCAGAGCAACGGCACTCATGCGTTTGGCTGAAAAGATTCCCACATGGGCAAGGATTTTGAGCAGCAGCAAAGAGAAATTTGGTTGCGTAACTCACTTTGGTATTAACCCGTGAGATGAGGACTCGATGATCTTCTAAAGGTTCTCTCAGGCTTTCTAAAACGGTCTTGGAAAAGTTGGGAAACTCGTCAAAAAATAAGACGCCATTGTGAGCGAGGGCAATTTCACCTGCACGGCTTTGAGAACTACCTCCGCCAAAGATAGATGGGCGTGAAGAGGTGTGGTGAGGCGCTCTAAAAGGGCGCAGAGGGCTGAGTTCAACATCCTCTTCTTGGAGTGATTGATAGGCGTTTGATTCCAAAATTTCTTCAATGCTTTGAGGAGGCAAAATATAGCGAAGGCGTTTGATGCTCATACTTTTGCCACACCCTGGGCTTCCTTCCATCAAAAGGTTGTGCATGCCAGCAGCAGCGATTACCATCGCACGTTTGGCGCGGTGTTGACCTAAGACGTCGCTAAAATCAAGGGGAAACTGTGTAGCGTAAAAATAGCGTTTGGTATCAATGTCTAAGTGATTTTCACAAAAACTTTGGTGGGGCATTGGCGCTTCTGTTTCAAAGCGTTTTTCTTTAAAAAAAAGTAGTGCTTCTTTCAGTGTTTCAACCCCAAAAGCCTCAATATTGGGAATTTGTTGCACTTTGCGCAATAGCTCACTAGGAACGAGAACTCGAAGATCGGGTGTATGCGCCGCCAAGGAGAGAATAATAGGGAATATGGAGTTAGTTTTTTTGATTTTACCATCAAGCCCTAGCTCGCCAAAGATGAAAAAATCTTTACATGTAAAGCGTTCTTTTTGAATGGCAATCAGCAGAGCCGTTACCAAATCAAAATGGCTTCCCTCTTTTTTAAGATCGGATGGTGAGAGATTAATGGTAATCTTTTGAGCAGGAAATTGAAAATCGATGCTTGCAAGAGCTGATTTGATGCGTTCACGTGACTCTTGGATAGAAATATCGGTAAGTCCAACAATATTAAATCCAGGAAGTGCCCGCACCAAAGTTGATTCTACATCGACTTCATGGGCTTTATTGCCGTATAATGTTGCACATTTTGCATGTTTAACTTTGGATAGAGCAACTGCTTCTTCCACTGTTATTTACCTGCTTTTTGCTTTTTTTTCCACTCTTTGTCAAATTTTTTACGTTTTAAGTAAGAGAGCTTTTCGATAAAAAGGCGACCTTTGAGGTGATCCATCTCATGCTGAACAGCAATAGCCATAAGATCTGTAAATTCTGCTTCGCACCTAGTACCATTGCGATCATAATAGGCTATTTTGATATGCTCCGCACGTTCAATTTCATCGTAGTAACCAGGCACACTCAAACAACCTTCTTGGTAAATCGTACTACCATCTTTTTCAAGGATGACAGGGTTGATAATTTCATAGAGATTTTCTCTTTTTTGCACACCTTCTTCATCAACAAGATTAATCACCAATACGTTCAGTGGTACAGCGACTTGAATAGCAGCAAGTCCAATACCTTCTTTAATGACCATCGTGTCATACATGTCATCTAAAAGCGTATGGAGTTGTGCATCAAAGTGTACGACGTCTTTTGAAGACTCTCGTAAAAGCTTATTGGGATAAACTAATACATCTAAAATCATTGTTCCTCGCTTGGAATAGATGGCACACACACAATATAAGGGACGAGCCTTTTTCCTGTATGTGGTAACTCTTCAAGGGTTGCAGCAATAAATTCTTCGGCATTATGATCTGTGTCGAGCGCAACAATGGAGAGTTCAATATCGGTCTCTACCTCTCCTGTCCCTACAAAAAAGCTAGTTTGATACACCAACTCACTGATACGATCGCATGCTTTTTTAGCACCAATAATGTCTGTATGTTTTAAGATCATTGCAAAAATTCCATCGCCAAAATGAGCAACAATATCACTTCTTCGAGATGTTTTGAGCAGTAACTTTGCGATATTGCGTACAACAGTATCTTTATCTTTTTTGTTAATGACTTTTTCCAATGAGCTCTCTTTAACACGCGCAAGCACTAAAGAACTCGAATGGGCATAATTTTTAATCAACTTAATTTCATCTTGAAGTGTTTTTAGAAGATAGCGTCTATTATAAACGCCATACTTCACGTCAAAAATAGATTGGTTATCAACTTCTTGCAAAATAGTTGTTGTTTTTTGATAATAATCTTTTAAAAGATCAATTTGTTTGGTGGTTAAACCAAACATTTTATTAAGGTCTTCACTCAACGAAGAGATGATATTTTGAATGGAAAGCGGATTAGCATTGGACTCCAGCTGTGAAGCTCTTTTCTTAATGATCTCTTGCATAACGTTAAGGTTTCGATAGACAGTTGAGACGACTTGCATAATGTTCTTAATTTGCGAAAATCCCTCTTTGACTTCTCGTTCAATGCGTGCATGATTTTCATCATTATTGGTACTTTCTAATTCCAAAAAGTCATTAATACGTTTCTTAAAGGCCGCAGGTTTACTTTCTAAAAGCTTGTCGAAATAGATCTGAAAATTAGTAGGTGTTGGAGGGATACTTTCATCTCCCAACACCTTTAAAACTAACGCGGCAAATTTTTCAAGCTCAACATTGGAAGCTTGCGTTACAATAGGCTCTTTGAGAGGTGATGGAGGTGGGGATGGTTCGACGACATCATCTTTCGCATCGATACTATAAACCCCTGTTTTCCCTTTTTCTTTATTAAAACGAACCATTGCTTGCCTTCTTTGATAGGTTATTTAAAACTTTTATCCAATACTTTATCAATCAAACCGTATTCACATGACTCACCAGCGCTCATGAAAAAGTCTCTCTCTGTATCTTTAATGATTTTAGGGAGTTTTTGTGAACAGTTTTTTGCCAAAATTTCATTCAAGACTTGTTTCATTCTTAAAATCTCTTTAGCCTGAATTTCAATATCTGTTGCCTGCCCTTGAGCACCCCCCAGTGGTTGGTGAATCATAATACGTGCATTAGGAAGCGCATAACGCTTACCTTTAGCTCCAGAACTGAGTAAAAACGCTCCCATGGATGCTGCTTGACCAATACAAATCGTGCTAATGTCTGGTCTGACATAATTCATCGTGTCATAGATGCTAAAACCGCTCGTAATAACGCCACCTGGGGAGTTGATATAAAGATAGATATCTTTTTCAGGGTCTTCTGCTTCAAGGAACAAAAGTTGAGCTACGATTGAAGAAGCAACAACATCATTGATCTCACCGCTGAGCATAATAATACGATCTTTTAAAAGGCGAGAGTAAATATCGTAACTTCTCTCACCGCGACCCGTTTTTTCTATAACGACAGGAACATAGTAGCTCATTATTTACCTTTTGTAAAAAGCTTTGTGAAGAGTCTCTCTTCAATAATAGACATTTTAATCGCTGGAAGAACACCTTGTTTCTCATAATATTCTAAGTATTCTTTTGGATTTGCACCTTGTTGCATTGCTTCAAAGTAGATCATTTGAAGCACTTCTTGATCACTCACATTGATACTTTCTTGCTTTGCTAACTCATCAACAATGAAAGTGAGTTTAACACTTTTTTCTGACTCTGCTCTAAACTCTTCTCTTTTTTCTTTAATTTTTTCTGGGTTAGTAGAATATTCTTTAATTTCATCTTCACTGAGTTTACTAAAAACGCTTCTCATTTGTAGGTCAATCTCTTGATCAACAATATTCTCAGGAAGGTCGAATGTGATTTTCTCTAAAACATTTTCAACAAACTTAGGTTTAACATCTTCATTGAAAAGTTTTGCTAATTTCTCATTGCGGATTTCATCTTCGATTTGACCTTCTAGTGTTTCAAGTGTTGGATTTTCAACACCTGGAAGCAATTTTTTGATCATCTCTTCATTTGGAGTTTCCGGAATATCTTTAACTTTAATCTCTTTAACGGTGACTTTAAATACCGTTGGTTTTCCTGCAAGGTCTTTATTGCCATATGTTTCTGGGAATGTTACTTCGATATCTTTGCTTTTACTGCTGACTTTGAGTCCGATAATGCCATCTTCAAAACCAGGGATAAATGAACCACTTCCAATTTCAAGTGTATATCCTTCTGCTTTGCCACCTTCAAATGCGACGCCATCGATAAAGCCTTCAAAATCAATCACAACAAAATCACCTGATTTAACAGCACGTTTTTCTTCGACCGTTTTAAGCTCTGCAACAAGAGCTAATGTTTTATCCAATCGCTCACTAATCTCTTTTTTGGTTACTTTTGGAGTTTTGTACTCAGGCACACACTCTTTGTATCCTTCAACAACAATCGTTGGTTTAAATGAAAGTTTCATAACAAGCTCTAGCCCGCCATCTTTCTCTTCAAATTTTGAGAAACTTGGCTCGCCAACGACAAGGTCAGCTTTGATGTCAAGCTCAGTCAATGCTTTAGTGAAAAGCTCTCTCAGTGCTTCTGTTTGTGCATCTTCTTTGAGTTGTTTGCCGTAGCGTGCTTTAACGATATGTGCAGGAACTTTTCCTTTTCTAAAACCATCAACTTTCATATTTGAAGCCGCAGATGCAATCATCTTTTCTTCTTTTTTTTGTAATAGCGCGGGTGAAATGGTTGCCTCAACTGCAGCATTAGCACTATTTGTACGGTTAACTTTAATTTGCATAAAATCCCTTTTCGATATAAAATTTTGCTCAAATATAGCAAAAATTTGCTTTTAAGTCGCTTTTTATCCATTAAAAAGCAAAATGGAGATAAAATATCTCGTCTTAATTTTAACAGAAGTGAATCAAAATGCAACGAAGAGAAGAGTTTGAACAAGCCGTCAAAACGATGCTTGAAATTATTGGGGAAAATACCCATCGCGAAGGGCTTTTAAAAACACCAGAGCGTGTGTTTAAAGCGTATGAATATATGACGCAAGGCTATGCCCAAAGCCCAAATGAAGTTCTCGGCGAAGCACTTTTTAAGAGCGACAATAATCAAATGGTATTGATTAAAGATATAGAGTTTTATTCGATGTGTGAACATCACCTTTTACCGATTATTGGACGAGCTCATGTTGCCTACATTCCCGATGGAAAAGTTGTTGGACTTTCTAAAATTCCTCGTATGGTGGATATTTTTGCACGCCGTCTTCAAATTCAAGAACAACTGACCGAACAAATTGCTAAAGCGATCGATGATGTGATTGCTCCCAAAGGGGTAGGTGTCGTTATTCAAGCGCGCCATATGTGTATGGAGATGCGAGGCGTTGAAAAAACACACTCCAACACTACAACCTCCGCACTTCGTGGACTCTTTCTTAAAGCAGACACGAGAAAAGAGTTTTTTGATATTATCAACGCACCACAGGCTAATCGTTACTAATGCCATTAGCTCGCCTTAAAGAAAAACTTCACGGCAAAAGCCTCTCTCCCATGTTTGGCACGATCACCAAAATTAGCTCCACGACCATTGAGGCGTGTGGACTTAGACCGAGTATTGGTGACATTGTTAAAATTGCCTCCTTAGATGGTAAAAAAAGTGAGCTTGGAATGGTCACTGAAGTCGATCGAAACTCCTTTTTTATCTCACCTTTTGGTTTTATTGAAGGGTTTAAAACAGGCGATAAAGTGTTTATTAGCGAGCAAGGCATGATGATCCCCGTAGGAGAAGAGTTGCTTGGACGCGTGGTTGACCCTTTTATTCGCCCAAAAGATGGCAAAGGAACAATAGGTGCAAAGTCTATGGCACCTATTATGAAAGCTCCATTGGATCCTATGAAAAGAGGGTTAATTAATGAGCCGTTTCGTGTGGGGGTGAAAACCATTGATGGTCTTTTGACGTGTGGCAAGGGTCAGAAAATGGGTATTTTTGCAGGAAGTGGTGTGGGTAAGTCCACACTCATGGGTATGATCGTTCGTGGTGCGGAAGCCTCAATTAAAGTGGTGGCACTCATAGGGGAACGTGGACGTGAGGTTCCTGAGTTTATTGAAAAAAACTTGGGGGGCAATCTTGAAAATACCGTAATCGTTGTTGCCACCAGTGATGATTCTCCTTTGATGCGAAAATACGGTGCGTTTAGTGCGATGAGCATTGCCGAGTATTTCAAAAATCAAGGCAGAGATGTTTTGTTTATGATGGATTCTGTGACACGGTTTGCGATGGCACAGCGTGAAATTGGTCTTGCTTTAGGCGAACCTCCAACGTCTAAAGGCTATCCACCATCTGTTTTGGCACTTTTGCCGCAACTCATGGAGCGAGCGGGAAAAGAAGAGGGGAAAGGTTCGATTACAGCGTTCTTTACCGTATTGGTTGAGGGTGATGACCTCAGTGATCCGATTGCGGATCAATCCAGAAGTATTTTGGATGGGCATATTGTGCTCAGTCGCGAATTGACAGATTATGGTATCTACCCGCCGATTAGCATTCAAAACAGTGCATCAAGGGTTATGGGTGATGTCATTGATGGCGAGCATAAAAAAGCAGCAATGCGTTTTAAACGGCTCAATTCCATTTTAAAAGAGAACGAAGTTCTCATTCGCATCGGTGCATACGAAAAAGGGAACGATAAAGAGTTAGATATGGCAATTAATAAAAAAGAGAAAATGAATGGCTTTTTGCAACAAGCTCCAGAAGAGGTTTTTGAGTTTGAAGCAACGGTTGCTGAGTTAAAACAGATCATTGCCTAAATTTCTTTAGTATTTTTTAATATAGAAAGTAATAGTATTCAAAAATTAATTAGGATAAACTTTATCCTATATAGAAATGGAGAGAGAAGACAATGAGAGTCTATTTAGATAATAACGCGACAACCATAGTTGATCCTAAAGTTTTTGCAGAGATGGTTCCTTATTTTTGTCAGATGTATGGTAACCCAAATTCTTTGCACCAATTTGGTAGTGAGAGTCATCCCGCACTTCGCAAAGCGATGGATCAACTCTATGCGGGCATTAATGCAAGTGATGACGATGATATTGTTGTTACATCCTGTGCTACCGAAAGCAATAACTGGGTGATTAAAAGTATCTATAACGACTATATTTTGAATGGTGATAAAGACCATATCATTACCAGCGAAGTCGAACATCCCGCTGTGGGCGCTTCCTGTAAATTTTTAGAAACGCTTGGTGTTAAAGTCACCTATTTACCTGTTGATACCAATGGTGTTATCAACGTCGAAGACCTTAAAAATGCTATTACTGATAAAACAGCACTTGTTTCTATTATGTGGGCAAACAATGAAACCGGTATGATTTTCCCTATCGAAGAGATTGGTGCGATTTGTAAAGAAAGAGGTGTGCTTTTTCATACCGATGCTGTTCAAGCCGTTGGTAAAATTCCTGTGGATGTGAAAAAAGCCAATGTTGATTTTCTGAGTTTTTCTGCACATAAATTCCACGGACCTAAAGGTATTGGTGGGCTTTATATTCGAGGGGGACAACAACTGACTCCTTTCTTTCATGGTGGAGAGCACATGGGTGGACGTCGTAGTGGTACGCTCAATGTTCCAAGCATCGTAGGCATGGGAAAAGCGATGGAACTTGCTGTTGAAAGCCTTGATTTTGAAAAAAATAATGTCCGACGCCTTCGCGATAAACTTGAAGATGCTATTGCGCTTATACCCGAAACGTTAGTGATTGGTACTAAAGAGCAAAGAGTTCCTAATACCATTTTGGTTAGCGTCAAAGGTATTGAAGGTGAAGCGATGTTATGGGATTTAAATAAAAGTGGCATTGCTGCTAGTACAGGAAGTGCGTGTGCAAGTGAAGCCTTAGAGTCTAATCCTGTTATGGAAGCTATTGGAGCAGAGGCTGATTTGGCTCATACGGCATTAAGACTCTCTCTTTCACGTTTTACAACGGAGGAAGAGATAGACTATACAATAGAAGTTTTAAACAATGCAGTAACACGCCTTCGTGCTATTTCAAGCACATATGCATACGCGCCATCATGGCACGTTAGTAAATTATAATTCAATAACGATAGAGGATAAAAAAATGGCAAAAAATAGTTTGATTGGCGGCTCCATCTGGGAGGAATACAGCCAAAAAGTACAAGATTTGATGAACCATCCACAAAATATGGGTGAGTTGACCGAAGAAGATGCAAAAAATATGGGTGGCAAGCTCATCATTGCTGATTTTGGTGCAGAGAGTTGTGGCGATGCCGTAAGACTTTACTGGATCGTTGATGAAGCAACCGAAATCATCAAGGCAGCAAAATTTAAAAGTTTTGGTTGTGGTACAGCGATCGCAAGTTCTGACACTATGGCAGAACTCTGTATCGGTAAAACGGTTTCTGAAGCGGTTAAAATTACCAATATTGATGTTGAACATGCAATGCGCGATACCCCTGATGTTCCTGCAGTTCCACCTCAAAAAATGCACTGTTCGGTTATGGCATACGACGTTATTAAAGCAGCAGCAGCTTCGTATAAAGGCGTTGATGCGGCTTCCTTTGAAGATGACATCATTGTGTGTGAATGTGCACGTGTCAGCCTTGGAACGATTAAAGAAGTAATTAAAATTAATGACCTTAAAACGGTTGAAGAGATTACCAACTACACCAAAGCAGGTGCGTTTTGTAAATCGTGTATCAAACCAGGTGGGCATGAGGCAAGAGAACATTACTTGGTTGACATTTTAAGAGATACCAGAGCGGAAATGGAACATGACCATTTGTTAGCTATCTCTAACTCCAAAATCGAAGGTAGCAATACCGTTGACTTTGATGATCTGACCATCGTTAAAAAATTCCAAGCGATTGAATCAATCATTGATGAAAACATTCGTCCAATGCTGGTTATGGATGGCGGTAACCTTGAAATCCTCGACATTAAAGAGGGTGATGGTGGCGTGAGTGATGTGTATATCCGATACCTTGGCGCTTGCAGCGGCTGTGCAAGTAGCTCTACAGGCACGCTTTTTGCGATTGAAGCTGTCCTACAAGAGAAATTAAGTAAAAATATACGAATATTACCTATCTAAAAGATTGGGAGGAGTTTTTCCTCCCCTCCTAATCTTTCGAAATTTCTTACATGTAATAAGGAAAAGATGTGGCAAAAGTCGAATTTTTAGGACCCCTTGGTCGCCCCAGTATTGAGGTGGATATCTCAAATCTTAGTGAACTCAAAACCTTTTTTAAAGAAGACAAAGAACTTCAAGATTGGCTTGCTATCTGCGCCGTCGCTGTCAATGACACCCTTGTTTGCGACCTCAATATTCCCCTTTCCAAAAACGATAAAATCTCACTTCTCCCTCCTGTTTGTGGAGGTTGATCTATGGTAGAACTTCACAATGGATCTTTACATGTAAACACGATTTTGGCAGATTGGTACGCCAAAATTAGCGATAAAAACTATGGTGCGTTCATTCCTTTTGTGGGAATTGTCAGAGATGAAGATGGCATTGAAGGGCTTAGTTTTGATATTTACGAGCCTATTTTAAATAACTGGTTTAACGCGTGGCAAGAAAAAGCCAAAGCGCAAAATGCGTATCTTCTTATGGCACATTCCCGTGGTGATGTACCTAACCATACTTCAAGTTATATTGCCGCTGTTGTTTCTCCCAAACGAAAGGTAGCCCTCAAAATGATTAATGATTTTGTCGAAGATTTTAAAGCCAACGCTCCCATTTGGAAGTATGATTTGGTGGACGGAAAACGTGTGTATGCCAAAGAGCGATCTCACATTTTGAGTGGATCAGGTCTATTAAAGGCGGACGCATGAGCCATACATTTCCTCCTTTTGATGAGACGCTGAAGGCGCTTGAAAACTCTGTAAAAACCGAAATTGGCATTGAAAATATTTTTATTGGTGACGCGTTGGGTCGTTTTCTTGCCGTTGATATTGTAGCTCCTGAAAACAATCCAACGCATGCAACTTCTTCGATGGATGGCTACGCCATTCGCTTTGTTGATCAGCAACTAGGTTCGTTGATCATTAGCGATTTTATCCCAGCTGGGACTGAGACGCACGGTGTCGTGAACAAAGGTGAATGTGTTAAAACTTTTACGGGCACCTTGATGAGCGAAGGTAGCGATACGCTGATTCCCATTGAAAATGTTGAGGTCAAAGAAGGCAAGATTCACATTACCTCCGCCGTCTCCAAAGGCTTTGCAGTTCGTCCTGTGGGAGAGAACTATAAAGCGGGTGAAGTGCTCATCAAAAAAGGCACGAAGATCGGTTTTGCGGAAATTGGTGTGATGGCAGAAGTGGGTATGGTGCAGGTTGAAGTCTTTATGAAACCTCGTATCGCCATTCTCTCCACGGGCAATGAAATCTTGGACTTCGGTGAGCCAAAAGTCTCAAGTGCTCAAATTCGCAGTTCCAACCACGTTACGGTTGAAGCGATTTTGCGCCAACTCGGCTGTGAGTGTATGCGTTTTAAACTTATCCGAGATGATCGAGATGTGATCGAGCAACAACTCAGACAAGCGCTCATGTGGAGTGACATCGTGATCACCACAGGTGGCGGAAGTGTCGGAGATTTTGACTTTTTACAGAGCATTCTCACCGATATGAAAATCGAAAATATCATCGATGGTTCGTACATGAAACCGGGGCGCCATATACGTGTTGTTAAAACAGGTCACAAATATATCTACGCACTCCCAGGCTTTCCGTACAGTGCTTCGGTCTGTACCTTTTTATTCATCGCTCCATTGCTTCGTAAAATGCGCGCACAAACGTTTGCCTTGCCAACGATTAAAGCTTACATGGGCGAGCTCTATAAAAAACGCTCCAAATTTGTGGAATTTACCGCGTGCAATCTTCGATTTATTGAGGGTCAGCTTGTTGTTGATTTAGAGGGCAAAAAAGAGGGCAGTAGTGCCATCCTCAATAACCTCTTAGAAAATCCCGTTCTTTTACGCGTTGAAAAAGATGTCCAAAAAATTGAAAAAGGCGAGATGGTTGATATTGTATTGCTAGACTTGTAAGAGTTTGGCAATACCCAAAAAACCTCATTTCTATCTTTACATGTAAAGATAGAAATTGAATTATGACCGCTGTGTTCTGAAAGGTTTTTATGAATAACACCCTCTTTGACAAAACTATCACCTGCCCTTACTGCTGGGAAAGTTTTTCCATTTTTATTGAGCCAAGTAGTGAAACGGGCGAGAGTTATATTGAAGACTGTTACGTCTGCTGTCGTCCCATCGAAATTTACATTGCATCCAAAAATGATGAGTCTGTGGATGTTCGTATTAACCGTGTAGAGGGCAATGAATTTTAAGCTAAAATCTTTACATGTAAAGCCTCTTGATTTGGAGATACCTTATGAAATACTTTATTTATCTACTGATGATTTTCGCGTTAAGCTGTACATCTCTTCTTGCAGAACAAACATTTACCGATAACGCCAACACGACGCATACGAATATTCCCGATTCCATTGGACGCATCGCCGATGCATGGCCTGCGCATAATGCGATTGTGACGATGCTCGGAGCTGGCGATAAAATTGTAGCAACCATTGTGACAGAGCAGATGTGTCCGTGGCTCTATAAGATCAACCCACACATGCGCCAAGCGGCCGTTGTTTTTAGTAATAATACCGTTGCGATGAGCTCCATAGAAGAGTTGTTAAAAGCCAAACCTGACGTTGTTTTCACCTTTGTAGGCAATAAAAATATTGGGGTATTTCGAAATTTAGGCGTGCCTATTATCGAACTTTCGCTTGTAGATTTTCCTTCCTTACGAGAGTGCGTTTTACTGACAGGCAAAATTTTGGGCAAAGCCGCATTCGCGAAAGCGGAACAGTATGCGCTCTATTTAGATCAAGTCACGCAGAAGATTGATGAGAGGCTCAAAGATGTCCCCGCTCAGCAAAGACCCAAAGTGTTGCATCTGAGCAATATTAGCACCTCGTTTGTGGTGGATGGTGCAGGTTCCATGATGGACTCTTGGATACGACTAGCGGGAGGCATTAACGTCGCTAGTGCACTTCAAGGCCCCAGTAAAACCGTCTCAGCCGAACAAATCATTGCATGGAATCCCGATATTGTCATCATTGGTTCCACCTCTAGTGAGGTTCAAGCGAGTGATTTTCTCAATAATCCGATGTTTAAAAATACTTCCGCAACCTTATCCAAACGCGTCTACATCAACCCAAAAGGGATGTTTTTCTGGGACAGATACAGTGCCGAAGCCATTTTACAAGTGCAATGGGCAGCACAGATTTTTTATCCTGAAAAATTTAAAGAGTTTGACATCGAACAAGAAACCATTGCTTTTTACACACGCTTTTTTGACTATCCGTTAAGTAAAGAAGAGGCAAAAATGATTATCAAAGGGATTCCTCCGCAAAAATAAAGTAGATATTGAGACGATTGATGACTGCATCCTTTATCAAACGCCTATTGAGCTTAAAATTCAATGGTAGGTTAGTTTTGGAATTAAAAATAATGACCTTCAAAATTTTTACATGTAAACGTTAAGAATGCAAGCTTCTTAACGTTTTTTATCTACTTTTTTCATTTCTTTATAGTGTTCCATTAAATAGGGGCTTTAATGGAACACCCAATTTTAAGCTAATCGTATCAAAATAGCCCTATCCAACTCCAATACGTGTAAACCATAATCGTACAAAAAACCGCACCAAAGAGGCTCATGATCGCACCCACTTTGATTAATTCACTTGAGGTGATCTCTTCCGTTGCCAGACCGATGATGTTCGGGAGATTGGAGACGGGGAGTAGGTATTGGTGGAGCATATTCATGGCAACCAAGAGAACAAATGCGGTGACTTGCATGCCCGCATTGGCAGGAAGCGCTGCAACGGCGATGGCATGAGCGATGACAACGGGTGTCAATGCTGTTGTTTTAGGACCTGCCCCTGTGAACAAGACTTGAAGTGCCAGCATCAGCCAGATGAAAATGACGACTTGAAGTTTGACATCAAGACTAAGTAACGGATGAAAAAACGTGCTGGCAAGCCATGCGGCAGCTCCCGTTTTAACGAGCAGGGAACCCATGGACAAACCAGCGCCATACACGATAAAAACATTCCAAGGCACTTTCTTTTCAGCCTCTTTCCATGTCATGACTTGTGTAGGAACGGGAGCGATCATTGCGGCAACGGCAAGCATAGCAACAAGGGTTGCATTGAGACCGTGCAGTTTATCGGTCGCCCACAGAAGAAGTGTTGCGATGAAAATGACAAAAGCATAAATCTCTTTTGGACTCATTTTTCCCATCTCGTTTAATTGTTGATTCATCACATCGCGACCAGCAGATATGTCTTCAATATCAGGTGGAAACATCTTAATGATGATATAGGTTGCAATTAAACCCATGAGTAAAGCGGGCGGCATACCGATTTTAAACCACTCCATCCAGCTGACGTCAACGCCTGTTGCATTTTTGATAAGACTGACGGAGATAGGATTGGCGGCATGAGAGGTCATAATGCCCATACAGTACATCGTTCCCGCAATAGTGACAATATAAATTAACCCTTTTACGAGGGTACTTTGCCCTTTTTCGGCACCAAATGCCAAACCCATCGAGGTGATAATCGGCAAAACCAAAAGAGTTTTTGCTGCAAGAGAAGGAATAAAAAAGGTCATAATCAGCGTCACAAGTGAGATCGCCCAATACAAATTAATGGCAGATTTTCCGATTTTGCTCACGATAATGAGAGCGAGTCTTTTAGAAAGTCCCGTATCGCCCATACACGCTGCCATAATCATACCCAAAACGACAATCCAAACGCCCGTAGAAGAGTAACCGATCAATGCTTCTCCAATTTTTCCTGCACCAAACAAAACTAAAAAAGCAATGATTAAGAAACCGCTCTGTGCGTCATCAAGGGCTTGTGTAATCCAGACGATGATAGCAAAGATGCCAACACCCAGCGCTACTTTTCCTTTAAAATTGAGTCCCGGCATTTCTGGTGTGAGATAAATCATGGAGAGCATAGCGACTAACGCCAAAACAATAAAAATCATCTTCTTCGTATTAAACATATAACCTCCTGGTATACACTTTAGATGTCAGATGAGAGAAATAGAAAAATTACTTATAGTAAAGATTAAAAATATTAAATTTGATTCTTGAAGTAGAATAAGATAAGAATCCTTAAATTTGAGGAATAAAAAAAAGTTATATTTTCAGAGGTTTGGTGTGAAATGACCAGTTTTTCTAGGAGGAAAAAGAGTGGAGCTAAATAACTTTGAGATTGCGCTTTTTCAAAATAAGCGCAATCTTGGAAGGCAAAATTTTTACATGTAAAGAAAAGGATGTCAGTTAAACGTTTAGCTCTTTTGAGTCGACTTATCTTCTGTAGTGATCGAAACGGTCATAATGTCGATGAGGTCCGTAATGGTAAAAGCCATGTCCTAAGGCATCATATAATAGCCCGTAAAAGAGGACAGTACCTGCCGCATCGACAACATCATAAACAGGACCTCTGTCAATGATTCGTTCTCTAATAATAACAGGTCGATCATAGGTCACGACTCTATCTTCAACCATAACCGTTGTAGTCTGCATAGGAGATCCTTCTACGATAACGTGCGAAGAAGGGGGCATAGGTGAAACTCTTTCGACTCTGTACATGGTTTGGTCTGCTGTGTTGTCATATACAACTGTGCCACTTGGTAAGATATAACCTGCTCCAAAAAGTGATGGAGTGATTAGGGAAAATATGCCTAGCGTGATCATAAAACTTTTGCTGATGCAAAGGCTGTTTAGTTTTGATTTAGTAGGGTACAACATTGTTGAAGCTCCAAAATTCATATTTTAAAATTATCTTGATCTATTATAAGTCTGTTCTGTTAACGATTCGTAAATTATTGACGAATAGGGCATTATTCTGTGAAATTATCTCCCTTTACATGTAAAAACGAAACCTCTTTATGCCTTTTGCCATTAAACGAAAAAATTGTTTGAAGATTGATCTTTTTTCCACCTTTTAACATCAAAAACTCTTCATACTCAATCATCATTAATTCTGTGACTACCCCTTTAAGTGTGGTGCTTTGCTCGTTTTCCAGATAGACAATGGTGGAGGGAATTTTACGTTCTATGGCGACCATAAGTTGGTCATAAAATTCGCAGGAGATGGGTGCGTTCATTGTGTTACCGCCAAAAATCCAAGATAAACAAAAATATACCGTGCCAATTTGGCAAAGCCAACGATGATAATAAACTTCCACCACTCATAACGTACGACACCTGCAACAAACGTAAGTGGATCGCCAATGATGGGAAGCCATGAAAAAAGCAAACTCCAAGCGCCGTATTTTTCAAAAAGAGTGGAGGCTTTTTGGAGGTGTTTTTCGCTCATATAGTTTTTGCGAAGGGCGAAGTCTGTAGCGTATTTTCCAAGCAGATAGTTAACAAATGCGCCCAGTGTATTGCCCAGTGTTGCGATGAGAAGCAGTAAAAAAGGGTTTAGATGAAGGCTAAGAAGATAGAGAAAAAGCGCTTCGCTTCCACCAGGTAGTAACGTGGCAGAGGCGAAACTTGTTAAAAAAAGAGAGAGATAACTCACTGATTAGGAAATGACCGCTAAAATCGTCTCTTTGTCGGTGAGGTTAGCATCGTATTTGACGACCAAGATGTGCTCACTCTCGTTGCGATACCACTCCACAACGCCTTTAAGTCCTTTGAGGTGCTCCACACGTGAAATATCAAATTCGCCATAAGGTAAATAAATGTTTTTGTTGTGGCTTGGGTTTTTAAGACTGGCGATCAAAAAGAGCCAAAGAATACAGATGATAAAGATCACCCACGCAATCTCCATAATGCCAAAATGTTGTAGGAAATAACCACCAAACACACCACCTACAAACGTTCCACCGTAACCAAAGGTGTTAAACACGCCAAGGGCTGCACCTTTTTGATGGACTTTAGCGTATTTGCTTGCCATGGATTGCATGAGCGGTTCGTGCATATTAAAGCCGATGAAGAAAATAACTACACCCACGATAAACCATGGAGCTTTGTGCGCGTAGCCCATCATGACGTAGCTGATCGCAAAAAGTGCTACACCAATCATCAGCATCTCTTTGGCTTTATGTTTTTTTTCTCCCAAAATGGCAGAAGGTCCCATCGCAAGCACACCACAGAGCATCGCAGGCAGATAAACCATCCAAAGCTCTTTTTTAGCAAAGTCAAATTGTTGTACCATGATGATAGGAATGACCATAAATGCAAGCGTCATCATTCCCTTTTGAAGCATGTTGGTGATGTTCATCTTCATGAGGTCTTTATCTTTGAGAATATGTCTCAGTTGCGTCTCATCGGCACCGTAGTTGTGAATGATCTTGGGTGGGTTAGGCACTTTGGTGTAGAGTACGATCATCGCAAAAACGGAAAGGGCGGCGGTAATAAAGAAGAGTTTATCGACCCCATAATAACCACCAATGACAGAACCTAACATCATGGAAATCGCAAAGCTTGCCGCGATACAGCCTCCCATAATCGCCATAGCGTGTCCGCGCACTTCTTCTTTGACCATGTCACTGATCATCGCCGTTCCAACAGCACCAATCGCCGCCGCTCCTTGCAAAAAGCGTCCGATCATCAGTCCGTAGATGGTGGTACTATACGCACACACAAGTGAGCCAATTAGAAAAACAATGAGCCCCACAAAAATAGTGATTTTACGTCCAATTTTATCGGATAAAATCCCAAAAGGAATTTGCAAAAACATCTGTGTGAGTGCATACCCACCAATGGTAATGCCCACTAAAAATTCGTTGGAGCCCTCCAAGTGAAGTGCGTAAACGGAGAGAACGGGTAGGACGATGAAGAGACCTAAGAAACGGAGTGAAATGATAAGGCTAAGGGGGAAAATAGTTTTAAACATGGGTGCAAAAATTCCTCAAGATTAATTAAAGACAATTTTACCCTTGTTAAACTTTGAAAATTCTATAGATAATTTTGGGTGAATTTAGAGCAAGGTTGTTTTATGTTATAATTTTTCGATACATTTATTGCGTTTGATACTCCCAAAATGGCTTTTGTCAAGCTCAACAAGTTAAAAAAATGATGAGATACCTTTAAGGGTAGCTCTTGTAATGGATTGTGATGCGATATAGTCTCCCCCTTTTGATCTGTCTACTGTTTGTGTTGAGCGGTTGTGCTCCAAAATCTGCTCCTACGCCTCAAGATGAAGCCTTTGTCTCCTCTTTGAAAGCCCAAAATGAACGCTTTAACGCGCTTGCGGAGCATGAGAATTTTGATGAACTTCTTTCGCTTTTCCGCCAAAATTGCGCCGCGCCACTGAGCAAAAAAGCGTATCCCAATGTCTGTGAACAATCTTTACATGTAAAAGACGCCAGAGCATTTTTTCAAAACTCTTTTGAGCTCAAAAAGATTCAGCCCAATGAGCAACGTTCAATGCTGACAGGGTATTATGAGCCTTTATTGCATGGCAGTTTGAAAAAAAGCGCACGGTTTAAATACCCTGTGTATGCCAAGCCCAAAGATTTGGTTGCCATTGTGGGAGAACGCGACAAAAAAATGCGTGGACGCTCCGTGAAAGGCAAAATGCTTCCGTACTATACCCGTGCAGAGATCGAAAAGCATAAAATTAACGCCGAAGTACTCTGTTATGTGGACGATAAAATCGATCTTTTCTTTATGGAAGTGCAAGGTTCTGGCAGGGTTGAATTTGAAGATGGTAAAGTTGTCTTTATAGGCTATGCTGATTCAAATGGGCATCCGTACAAATCACTCGGTCGAGAGATGTTCAATCGGGGTATTTTTACCAATCTGGAAGATATCTCTTTGCAGAGCATCAAAGCGTGGCTTGTGGCGCATCCTAGCCAAATTGACGCACTGCTCAATACCAACCCAAGTTATGTTTTCTTTCGCAAAATGGAACAACGTGCTACGGGAAGTTTAGGCTTGGTTTTAACGCCTGAACGCTCCGTTGCGGTAGATCGCAGTTACATTCCTCTAGGCTCTCTTTTAGCGCTCAAGAGTGAATCCCCCAACTACAAAGTCGATAAATTTGTCTTTGCCCAAGACACGGGAGGCGCCATTAAAGGACCAAATCGTGCGGATATGTTTATGGGTTATGGCGAGAGGGCACAATGGATAGCAGGCGAGCTGAAAGCTCCACTGGAAGTGTGGATCATGCAACCGAAGTTTTAAACAAAAAATAGGTAGAATAAAACCTTATTTCGTTTTGTGGAGCAGCATTTGAGAATTATTTTAGCCACGTCCAATCAGGGTAAAGTCAAAGAGTTTCAATCGTGGATCAGCGATTACGAAGTAGTCGCGTACAGCGACATTATGGCTCCTTTTGAGATTGAGGAAACGGGCTCAACCTTTAAAGAAAATGCCCTCATTAAAGCACGCGCCGTGTATGAAAAACTGGAGAGTAAAAACGACATCGTTTTAAGCGATGATAGCGGCATTAGCGTGCCCGCACTGGGAGGTATTCCTGGGATTTACAGTGCGCGATATGCTGGGATCAATGCCAATGCTAAAGAGAATCTTGCCAAATTGATTGCGACCCTAAAAGAAAATGGTATCGAGAAAACACCCGCGTTTTACACGGCAGCGATTGCGCTTGTTTGCGCCAAAGGTGAATTTTGCGTTCACGGTTGGATGCACGGCGAAGCGATTGCTGATGCGCGTGGAAACAACGGTTTTGGGTATGATCCGATGTTTATCCCCTGCGGATACAAACAAACTTTGGGAGAGTTGGATGAGAGCGTGAAAAAAGCCTTTTCGCACCGAGCACGTGCGTTGGAGCTCGCGTACATCGTACTGAAAAGCTTGAAATAAAAATGTAATCAAAACTGATTACACTTTTACAACATTTGTTTGTAAAAGAAAAGCACGAAAGTGCGTGGGCTCAGTGTCTACGTGAACTTAGCGTTAGCGTAGCTTTTGGAGCTTTGCTTTAAAAGCGTATTGAAAAATAAGTAGACTAGGCTTTTTTGATAATGGCTATGGTTCATAGCGCTTATTAAAGAAGCCTCATAATGAAACCTCAAAGGATAGAAATGGCAACAGTATTAATTATTGGTGCGGGTGGAGTGAGCCGTGTGGTCACCAAAAAATGTGCGATGAACAGTGCGGTATTTTCACACATTGTCTTGGCAAGTCGTACGAAATCAAAGTGCGATCAAATCGCCAATGAGATCAAAGAGTCTTTACATGTAAACATCGAGACGGCTGCGATCGACGCGGATGATGTCTCTGCGTTGGTCGCGTTAATCGAAAAAGTAAAACCCGCTTTAGTGATGAACATTGCTCTTCCGTATCAAGATTTGACGATCATGGATGCGTGCATTAAAACCAAAGTACCTTACCTCGATACCGCAAACTATGAGCATCCAGACCTTGCAAAATTTGAGTACAAAGAGCAATGGGCAAGAGATAAAGCGTTTAAAGATGCGGGTATTATGGCGCTTTTGGGCAGTGGTTTTGACCCAGGTGTCACCAATGTTTACTGCGCTTACGCACAGCAATATCTCTTTGATGAGATCAACTCTATCGATATTTTAGATTGTAACGCGGGCGATCATGGGTATGCGTTTGCAACGAACTTTAACCCCGAGATCAACCTTAGAGAAGTCAGCTCCAAAGGACGTTATTGGGAAGAGGGTAAGTGGATCGAGACTGAGCCTGTTTCTGTGAAGATGGTGTGGGATTACCCAGAAGTTGGACCAAAAGACAGTTATTTGCTTTACCATGAAGAGTTAGAATCCCTCGTTCAAAACATCAAAGGGCTAAAACGTATTCGTTTCTTTATGACGTTTGGTCAAAGCTACCTCACCCATATGAAATGCTTGGAAAACGTGGGCATGCTTCGCATTGATGAAGTTGAGGTCGATGGTGTGAAAATCGTGCCAATCCAACTCTTAAAAGCACTGCTTCCCGATCCTGCAAGTTTGGGACCTAGAACCGTTGGCTTTACGAACATCGGTTGTGTCTTTGAAGGATTTAAAGATGGTCAAAAACGCAAAGTGTACATTTACAATGTGTGTGACCATCAAGAATGTTACCGCGAAACAGGTGCTCAAGCGGTCAGTTACACCACAGGTGTGCCAGCGATGATCGGGGCAAAGATGATGTTGGAAGGAAAATGGAGTGGCAAAGGTGTTTTCAATATGGAACAATTCGACGCAAAACCCTTTATGGATGAACTGAACACTCAAGGGCTTCCTTGGAAAATCATCGAAATGAAACCTGAGGAAACGTTCGAAGTTAAGTAAGTTTCTTGCATAATTGCAAGAAACCTCTGCCTTGTAAAGGCAAGCTTTAGTGCCACAGCGGCTAGCGTAGCTTTTTTAGGCTTTGCCTAAAAAGCGTTATAAAAATATAATGTCTCTTGCTCAAAGCTTTACATGTAAAGTTTTGAGCCTCCTCTTTGACAACTTTACATGTAAAGGATGATTATGTCAAAAAAAGCAAAAATCTTATGGACCACAGATAACAAAGAAACCGCCTTGCATATGGTTTGCCTTTATGCGCACAATGCACTTTTAAAAGGCTGGATGGACGAAGTTGAAGTGCTCGTCTGGGGCGCTTCGCAACGTTTGATTGCCGAAGATGCTGAGGTGCGAGCCAAAGTGGAAGCGATGATCAAAGATGGTGTCAAAATGATCGCATGTCTGAAATGTGCCGACACGATGGACATTACGACTCCTTTGCAAACCTGTGGCATTGATGTTTATTACACGGGCGAACTTTTGAGTGCGTGGATCAACTCTGGTGAAACCATTCTCAGCGTATGAAAAAAGCACGATCTATCCTGATAACGGGCTGTTCTTCGGGCATTGGCTACACCTGCGCACATGGATTGCAAAAGCAAGGTTATAATGTTTTTGCCACGTGTCGAAAAGATGAAGATGTGAAGCGTTTGCAAGCGGAAGGTTTGAATGCTTGTAAACTCGATCTTTGCGATTCTGGTAGTTTACATGTAGCGCTTGCGTGGATGCTCTCGCAAACTGATGGGCGCATTGATGTGCTCTTTAATAATGCCTCTTTTGGACAACCAGGAGCCGTGGAAGACCTCAAACGAGATGTATTACGAGAACAGTTTGAAACCAATGTCTTTGGAAGCGTTGAACTGACCAATTTAGTACTTCCTTATATGCGAAAACAAGGGCATGGACGGATTATTTTCAACAGCTCCATTTTAGGGTTTGTGGCGATGAGTTACCGAGGAGCATACAACGCTTCAAAATTTGCGATTGAAGGCTTAGCCGATACGTTACGACTGGAACTTCATGGCAGTGGCGTTGACGTTGTTTTGATTGAGCCAGGTCCGATTCGTAGCCATTTTCGTAAAAATGCGCTGGCGAAGTTTCTTGCCAACATTGACCAAGAGCGTTCTGCTCACAAAGCAATTTATGAAAAAACACTTGAGCGCCTTCAAAAAAGTGGTGACAGCGCTTTTACTTTAGGAGCTGTGGCAGTTTTAAAAGTCTTGGTTGAAGCGATGGAGTCTGCAAAACCAAAATTTCGCTACCCCGTTACATTTCCTACCAAACTTTTTACCGTCTTAAAACGCATTTTACCGACATGTATTATGGATTCGATCGCCAGAAAAGCGGGGGAATAAGAAGTCTCAAAAGAGACCTCTTATCAGGTTCTAAATTTATTGAGAATTGCGTTGAGTTTTTCAGTCAATGAGTTGAGATGCTCACTTGCACCTGCTATCTCCTCCACACTTCTGGTATTTTGCGTGGAGAGTGCATTGATCTCTTCAATTTTGGAGACAATCTCTTCTATTTTTGCCCCTGTTTTAATATAATCGGTGACGGTTTTATCGTTCAAATTAGTCGCAATATTCATCATATCAACGGTTATGTTGATTTTTTTACCCACATCTTCCGCAATCACAGCGAGTTCTTGTACCTCTTTAGAATTATGATTCATCTGCTCACTGCTGTCCATAATCGCTTGTACGATGACGTTAATGGTAGCATTGATCTCCACTAAACTTTTTTGGGTACGTTCTGCTAATGTGCGCACTTCATCGGCAACAACCGCAAATCCCCTTCCGTGTTCCCCCGCGCGTGCCGCTTCAATGGCAGCATTGAGTGCAAGAAGGTTGGTTTGATCGGCAATATCGCTAATAACCGTCAGAACATTTTTGACTTGATCGGCATCACTGCTAAGCTGTTGGATTTTCTGTGCAAGTTCCATTTCCGTGTGGGCACTGTTTTGAACACGCTCCCCTAACTGTTGGACAAACCCGCGAGCCGTTTTTAGTTCTTGGTTCGCTTTGATGACCTCTTCTTTAGAGGCTTTTGCTTCTTCCACTGACACACTGATCTCTTTTTTGATGATAGTGGACATTTGAGTTGTTTGGTTAATGATAGTGGTTGAGTCCTCGACACGTTTACCGACTTGTAAGGTTGTGACAGAGAGCTCATGTGCAATGGAAGCATTTTCGCTACTGGTATCTTTGGCAAGCGCAATGGTTGCACGCACTTTTTCAATAAAATTATTAATCTCTTTGGATGCACCACCAATCTCATCGTTGTGTATGATTGCTAATTGTTTGGTAAGATCACCATCCCCTTCTGCAAGGTTGTGGGCGGTTGCTTTAAGATTGAGCAGAGGTGTTGCGATAAGTCCCGTAATAAGAAAATAAATGGCAAAAATGGTCAAAAGTGCCACAATAGCTCCCGATACAATCGTCCCAATCAGCATAGCATTGATATTGGAGTTGACCTTTTTATCTTGTGTTGCCGTGTATGCTTCAATGGAGTCCGTGTATAAACCTGAAACTATGATCCAATCCCACGCTTTAAAATACTTAGCATAGGCGATTTTAGGAGCATCTTTTTTGGTTGTTGGATGTTCAAAATAGTACGGTACAAAGGTACCTTCTTCCATATTTTTGGCTACATTTTGAACGATTTCATCACGGTACATATTGCCGTGGGAATCTTTGATGCCGAGTTTAAACTCTTTGTTCTTTTGTGAAGGATTTGTTGCATGAAAGGCATAGGCATACCCTTTATCTGTTTTTTTGATGGCATAAAAATAACCATCGTCTGCATAACGGAGTTTTTCTAAAACTTTAATGGCTTCATTTTGGTAGCGCTCCTTAATACTTGACGCATAATCGCCTGTACCAATCACCAAATCAAGCGGTTCATAGTAAAAGTTGTAAGAAAGCTTTGGCTCATCGACTTTGGTGACAGGATGAGGCCAAATAAAACGCGTGACTCCTGTTCCCTCTTTGGCAGCTTTGATAAGGTCTTTAATGACAAAGTTTCCTTCTTTATCTTTCATATCCATAAGATTTTTGCCGACAAGCGCTCTGTTAATGGGATGGACTACATTGATACCCTCCGTTGTGTAGGCATAAAAGTAGCCAATATCGTTGTTATAACGATACCCATTGATGAGGCTTAAAAGCATGGTTCTAAGCTCGTTACTGGAGAGTTTATCTTTATTGTTTTGGTAAACATCATCCAGTGTCTTTTTCAAACTCATAGCGTCTGATGTAATATTTTGCGCGATGTTTGCTTCAGAAGAAGAGGCTTCGTAAAAGGTGCTAATGGCATTTTCTGCCATACGCGTATACGCTTTCAGCTCATTTTTGCTGAGATCTAAAATAAGCTCTTCGGTATCTTTTGTTTGTGCTTTTCTAAGTTCATTCGATTTATAGGCCATAACGAGCAAAGAAGTCCCAGCAACAAAAAAAATCGTTAGTGTAAATAACAAGAGCGCTTTTATTTTAATGCTTAGATGATACATATCTTATCCTTGAGTGGAATATCACTATTATACTATCGGCATTATGATACAAAATGATGATATTTATAGGTGTTTTTTTCCATTAAGGCAAAAAATGTTACATTTCATGTGTAATTTCGAGAAAAGTATGTTAAAAATAAGTCGTATCGAAACTATTTTACATGAGATTAAAACACCGGTGTATGTGTGTGAAGAGCAGTTATTAGAACAAAACTTGACTCTTTTAGAAGAGGTTGCCAAACGTTCAGGTGCTACCGTTTTACTCGCTCTTAAAGGCTTTGCATTTAAAGCACTTGCTCCTTTGGTCGATCGCTATTTGAGCGGCTGTACCTGCAGTGGACTTCACGAAGCTAAATTTGCGAAAGAGTATTTTAAAGGTACAATTCATACCTATTCGCCCGCGTATAAAGAAGAGGATATTGATGAGGTGATCGCGTTAAGTGACCATCTTATTTTTAATTCGTTCCATCAATGGGAAAAATACAAAGCAAAAGCACTTGGAAAAACGAGTTGTGGTTTACGTCTTAACCCTGAAGTCTCTTCCAGCCCCGTCGATCTTTACAATCCTTGTGGGCTTTACAGTCGCTTGGGTATTACGAAAGAGAACATGCAGTATGACAATCTTGAAGGCATTGAAGGACTTCATTTTCACGCCCTTTGTGAGCAAGATGCCAGTGCGCTTGAAGAAGTTTTAAAAGGCTTTGAGGAGCGTTTTGGAGCGTTGATTCCTCGCATGAAATGGGTCAATTTTGGAGGAGGGCATCACATCACTCGAGATGGGTATGATGTGGAAAAACTTATCAAAATCATTAACGATTTTAGAGCGCGATATAATGGCATTAAAGTGTATTTGGAACCGGGTGAAGCGGTGGGGTGGCAAACAGGACCATTGGTAGCGAGTGTTTTAGACATCGTGCACAATGGCATGGACATCGCCATTTTAGACATTTCCGCCGAAGCGCATATGCCTGACACCTTAGCAATGCCGTATCGCGCACAGATTCGCGGTGCGGGAGAAGTGGGTGAAAAACCGTACGTGTACCGCCTTGGAGGGCCAACGTGCTTGGCAGGCGACATCATGGGCGATTACAGTTTTGATGCACCACTCAAAATTGGTGACAAACTGATTTTTGAAGATATGATCCACTATACCATCGTTAAAAACACCACATTTAATGGCGTGAAACTGCCCGATTTAGCCGTTCTTCACAAAGATGGACGCTACGAAGTGACGAGCCAGTTTGGGTATGATGAATACAAAAGACGCAATTAATATCTACTTTGGCGTTAAAATATAGAGCTGATGCAAAGAAGCATCGGCGATCCATAAGCGATTGTCGTAAAAAGCAATCGTTCCTCCGATTCCGGTCACTAAAGGAACCATGACATTCGTCTGAAGACTGTAAACGGCATGGGGCGTACCGACAAAAATTTCTGCTGTTTGGGTGTTGACTGCAAGGGAAGTGATGGGACCAAACTCGGCTAAAGGCATCACAAGGCCTAACGGCTTATTTTCTTGAAGCGTAAAAATTCCCTCTTTGGTTGCAAATACAATACTGTCGCCTAAAGCACTCAGTGCTAAAACAGGTTGGCTAGGCTGAGCAATCGAACGAATCATTTGACCGTCAAAACGATATATGGGAGTTACTTTTTGTGGATTATACACATACAGCGTGTCATTTTGCCCTTGTGCAAGAACATAGTTAGCATCGGGAAGTTTTGGTCCCGGCAGAAAAATGCCGTGGCGAATGAGTCCTAATCGATCATCGACGACAGCGATGGGATGACCACTTTTGGCGAGGCTAAACGAAGTGGTGTGCAATGGCGCCATCAATGCTTTCCCCGGTTTATCAAGCCTTAATAGGTTGGTTTGCGACAAAATCCACAATCCGTTCGCATCGACGTGAAGTTGGGTGTTTTGACACCAATCAATTTTATCGATTAGTGCTTTTGGCATACTATTTAACATTAATTTCGGTGCTAATTCGATTTCCGATGCGTATGAGAGCAATGAAAAAAGAAGGGAAATGATGAGATATTTCATGGCATATTCTTAATAATATCGGAAAATTTTGCCGACATGTCAAACACGTCGTTGGTATCGCTGATCAGTTCGCCTAACTTTTCAAAGGACTCTTGGGTGCTGATGCCGCGTATTAAAAAAGGTTTAGCATCATCTGCCAATGAGGTAATTTCAGGAGGTTGGTCAATATTTGTTGATCCAAGCCATAACGCAACTTTGTTAGCATCCTCCATATCGTTGGTCGCTAGATCGTGTACCTCTTTCATTAAAGCGATTTTTTCTCCCGCAGGTGTTGACTCTAAAAGTTTCATGGCGATACTTGTTAAAAGTTCTTTACCGATCTCTTTACCAAAATAACTTAAGCGATTGAGAATAACGTAAAATTGCGTTGTATCTTGTTCTTTGGAAGCTAAAATGGTTTTAAGAAGCGTACTGGGATTGGGTGCCGTAGGTACGCCTATTTGAGCAAGATTGATCGGCGTGTGACGTACAGTTGCTTTGGGAAGCGTCGTGTTAAGAGGTGTTGCTTTCGGCCATGTACAGGCTTTGTTTTGACATAATACACTTGGTTTTGAAAAAGAGACGGGCGTTTTTCCAAGTGGATAAGGTTTCCATGTCAATGGCAAAGCCATATGCGAAGTGCCTCCGTCAAAAGGTCTAGAAGCAGATTCTCTCATTGCTTCGTTTGAACTCGTGTCAATTTTTGTCTCTTTCAAGGTTTGTGCAGATTTAAACAAAAGTCCAGAAGAGGGTGAGGTTGTCTCTGTGGTTGTTGTTGCAACGGGAACACTTTTGAAAGAGTGCATCAGGTTTTGATGTTGTTTTTGCGCCTCTTGTTCTTGTTTTTTTGCGGCTTCTTGCGCTTGTCGTTGTTCCTCTTCTTGTTGGCGTAACGTTTCGGGATCTGGCGCATTGGATGGAGTGTCAAAAAGGACGCTCTCTAAAAGGGCTCCAAAGACGGTAGCTCCGACGGTGGCTGCCGGACTGGGTGCGCGAGAAGGTTTTGGCGACGTACTTCGAGGCGTTGATGACGAGGATGTCGAAGAAGTACCGCTATTATACGGTTGTGTTTTCAGCTGTGGCATTGGAACTTCAGGGGGCGAACCGCCGGCATCGTAGAGTTGCTGTAGAGCGCTTTCCGCATCAAGTGTCTGCGAAGTAAGCCATAGACTCAAACAGAATATAAAGCGTTTCATCGGATAATGAACCTAGAAGAGCGCTTTTTAAACCAAAACAAAAGGCCAAAGCTACTGATAAGAATACTCAAAAAAATTGGATATTCGATGCAAAAAACAATGGGCGTTAAAACCATTTGTGTCAATAATCGTAAAGCAGAGTTTTTCCGGATACTATCGGCAATAGGTGGCGAGTAGTGATAATAATTCTCGACGACCCATTGACCTGGTGCATTCGTAAGGAGATAGCGGTCACGAAAATGTCTTAAAGTGACGACATGGGGATCGAGAAAAGAGCCATATGCCGCTGTTGCGATAAAACAATCGCTGGAACTCCCTGTTGCGCTGGATGAGAGATGCGGACCTTGCGGTGCAGCATTTTGTTTTTGTGCGCTTCGGTCTCGTTTGACTTCCCATTGATAAATTCGATCTTGTGCTTCTCGAATTTCCAAAGCATTGGTAGAAAGGAGAATAAAACGTTTCATTTCGGCGATGGCGGCATTATAATCGTCGCTTTTTTGCACCGCCTCGGCTATCAATAAAGCATGATCATAGTAAAAATTGGCAACCCAAGGTGTTTCATTGATGGCTTGGGCATAGAGTTCGATCGCCTCTTGATACGCTTTTTCTTGAGCAACGACTTGTGCTTTAATGGCAAGTTTACGTGAACTTTCTGTAGGTGCGGGTGGCGTAAACCCGGAGCGAATAATGCCTGACATCCCTTGCACAGCAGTTGTACGACTGGTTTGATCTTCTGGCGCTGAATGTTGGAAAGCATTCACAAAACTATTGAATGCACCGAGTTTGTCGCCTTTTAAAAGAGATTGTTGCGCGGAAGCAAAAAGGGTATTGACGTTGGCTTGGTATGTTTGTGCTTTTTCTTTTTGTATTTTTTCTCGTAGTAAAAAAGCAGGACCGTAGACTTCATACATCAAAATAACATTCGAAAAATTTCTTTCGTCGTGTACACTTCGATCATCCGTAAAAGGATAGGTTGTTAGTTGTTGTTTCTTTAAAATATCGTCAAGTGTTTTGATGATCAACACATCATTGTGCGTACCGACAAGAGGAATGATTTCCTGCACGACGGCTTGCCAAAACGGTTTTTGGAGAGAGTTTAACTCCATGCCGATCATAGTTGTCTCAGTTGCAATAGCAGCCAGAAAATCTTTTTTAGCTGCTTCTTGTTCTCCTAAAAGGATATACGCCCAACCGCGCTGAGCTAGAGCCATTGACAAGCGATAACCGTTTGCGATACCTTTTTGCGTGGTTTTAAGAAGGGCATCATAGTCCTCGAAAGCACCTTTGGTATCGCCTTGCATCAAGCGGAGTCTCGCGCGAAGCATATATCCGGTGTCATCGTACATCATACTGCTTTGAGGATGCAAAGCTGCTTCGATATCTTCTTGAGCTGATTGATTTTTGTGTTGGATCAATCGAGCTGTTCCTCGATAAAAATGGAGCATATCGACTAAAGCGGTTCCGGCAATAAATTCTTCCGATGCCGGCGTCATAAGTTGCGTATAGGTTGTTTCGGCTTGGGCATATTTGCCTTGGTAGATGAGCAGATGTGCAGCACTGATTTCATCGTTGATATCGGCCAACATAAACGTGGGAATAAAGGCGATCAAGAAAGAGAAGAAGCGTTTGAGAAAAAGATGCATGTTGTGACTCCTCTTGAAGGCAAGATAAAATATTGTCCTAAAGTATATTCATTCTACTCTCCTAAAAATTAAAAATTTTTGAAGCAAAAGATCAACTTTTTTGATTGTTCGCCCATTGTTACGATTTTTCATTATGTTACTCTTTGTTTACTGCTTTAGCGTTAGCATTGCTACTGGGATATCCCCAAGCCAAATAAAGGAGGAGAATATGACTATAAGTTCAAATTCTCTTTACGGAACGTCATCGTACGCGACGTATGGCAGCAGTACCAGCAGTACTAGCTCGTTAATGTCAAAATTCGCAGAAGAGTTGCTTACTTCTATGGATAGTGATTCGAGTGGTTCTGTGGACAGTACTGAGTTTAGCAGTGCTGCTCTAAAACTTTCAAATGCTGATGAAAGCACAGTCAATAACGCTTTTAAAGCACTTGATAGTAATGGAGACGGCAAGATCAGTGTAGATGAATTAACGTCTATGCTATCCGCGCAGCAGTCTACAGCAGCGGCAGGAAGTACGCCCCCACCTCCTCCGTCATCGTCTTCTTCTACGCAAACAGATACAGGTTATACGGCAGATGAGCTTACCGCTATGGCGAGTGAAGTTTCATCTACAGACAGCAATCTTGCCTCATTACTTTCTTCAGTGGTTGAGAATTTCTCAGCAGCTGATACCAATGGTGATGGTAAGGTAACCTCTGCTGAAGCTATGGCTTATCAGCAATCAACGCAACAAGATACGACAACCAGTGGAACAACCGATGCAAGTAACGTTGCAGCGTCAGGAAGTATGCCCCCACCTCCTCCGCCACCGTCCTCTTCTACACAAGAAGATACGGGCTATACGAAAGATGAACTTACCGCTATGGCGAGTGATACTTCATCAACCGATAGTGACCTTGCTTCTCTTTTTGATACATTGGCTCAGAATTTCGATGCGGCTGATAGCAACGGCGATGGCAAAGTGACTTCTGCTGAAGCGAAGGCATACCAAGACTCTACGAAAGCGGCAAGTATTGGTACAACAACCAGTGCTTCTGTAACAACCGATGAGAGTACGACTGAAAATTCCTTGATGAAAGCACTTTTAGCGCAAATCATCTCGAATTACGCTACCCAAAATACTCTTTCAAGTAGTTCTGTTAGTTTTAGTGCCTAAGTTTAAAACCACGCTCTAAGCAAGGCGTGGTTTTATGTTACTTTTCATTTACTTTATCTTCGTTATAATCAACTATGATTAAAATTTTAATGATCGAAGATGATGTTGAACTCGCACAACTGCTTCAAGAATCTCTTTTCAAAGAAGAGATTGAAACCATCCTCGCCTTTACCCCTTTAGATGGATTAACAGCACTTCAACACGATATCTTTGATGCACTTGTCCTTGATCTTTCTTTACCTCAAATTGATGGGTTAGAGATTTGTCGCATTGTCCATGAAGCCATTCCTACACTCCCCATTATTATCTCCTCAGCTAGATCCGATATGGGTGATAAAGTGATGGGCTTTGAGCGTGGAGCGGATGATTTTTTACCCAAACCGTATGACCCAAGAGAGCTTGCTTACAGGCTTCGTGCGATTTTGCGAAGAGGCTCAACGCTTAATGAACCCACGTATCATACCTTTAGCCTTGATGAAGAGAGGCACATCATCAAGCGAGGGCAAAATGAGCTAAAACTTACCATGGCAGAGTATGACATTGTGGCGTATATGTTAAAAAAAGAGGGTTTTGTAATTTCAAGAGAAGAAATTTTACTTAATATTGGTTCGATCAAATATGAAAGTAGTTTGAAAAGCATCGATGTCATCATGGGTAGAATTCGTCAAAAAATAGGGGATGACCCTCGAAAACCTCGTTATGTTCTCTCTGTGCGAGGTGTCGGGTATAAATTTGTTAATGCGTAAAATATCGATCGTTACCCTTATCTCTATTTTTTTCGCACTGAGCTTTGTTGTCATAAACATTGCCTTTGTCATCGAATATAAACGCCAAATAAGCGACCAAGAGTTTTTCACCTTTCGACGTTTTTTAGTCGCGATGAAGATGATGCATGACAATGTGCCTGATCGCAATGCAACGCTTGCAAAGCTGGGTATTCGCATTAGTGATCACGATAAGAACATCTTACTACAAGAGGGTAAAAAGCTCTTAGAAGACGCTTTTGCCGATATGATTTTATACGAGAAAAAGCTCTACCTTGTTCCGAGGAAGCTTCCGCATCCTCCCCCTCCTAATGAACCGTTTATGAGAGAAGGGGCATTTCCTTTTCCTCCACCGCCACCACCACCGAAGATGAGAAGGGAAGAGCCTCCAGTATTGGAGAATGTAGAAGAGACATCGTTTTACAGGCTGATTATTTTAGGGAGTATCACCAACGCTCTTTTACTCCTCTTTTTTGGAATTGTGCTTCGAAAAGTATTGCGTCTGAGTAATCTGAAAAGTGCCATTCGTACCTTTGGCAATACGAAAAAATTTCAAGCGATTGGAGTGGATAGTCAAGATGAATTAGGCGAAATCGCATTAGAATTTAATTTAGCCATGGAAAAAATTCATCTCTTAAAAGAAGCGCGTACCCTTTTTCTACGCAATATCTTGCATGAGCTTAAAACACCTATTATGAAGGGTAAGATTCTTTCAAGTTCTATCCTTGATCTCAAACAACAATCTCAAATGGAGCGTATTTTTGAACGTTTAGAAACCCTTTTGGGAGAGATGGTCAAAGTCGAAAAACTAAGCTCAGATGAATGGATTTTGGAGACGCAAGAGTACCGTTTGGTTGATGTCCTTGATCATGCCATGGATTTACTCCTTTTGAGTGACACGAAGCGTATTCACATTGCACCACAAGAAATGGCACCTTTGGTCAACGTTGACTTTGAACTTTTTGCCACGGCCATTAAAAATATACTGGACAATGCACTCAAACACTCAAGCGGAGACGTTGACGTCGATATTGATCTGGAAAGTATCAGCATCTGTAGTTTTGGTGAAAAAATACCGAACGAGCGACTCGATTTTTCACGCGCGTTTAATCGAACAGTTGAGGGGTCTAGCACGGGTTTAGGGTTGGGGCTTTACATTGCTAACGCTATTGTTGAAAAGCATGGATTCTGTTTGAGCTATTTACATGTAGAAGGGCTAAACCATTTTACGATTCATTTCTCACCCAATGCGTTACATGTAAAATAAATTCAGTTAATTGCCTATTTTTTAATCATTTAGGCTCTTCTTTTTTATACGAGTGTTTGTTATACTTACCTCAGAAAACATGTCATGAGGCTGTGAGGCCTCGCACACTAATAGGTAGCTAGGGTTCCGACAAAGCAATTTGTGTCTGGTCCGAGAGCTATCAACCTCTTGAGTAGAGGTTCACGGAGGGATAAAAGCCCGGGAGGTTTCTCAACCTCTTGGCGTGTTAATCTTATCTACTCAGGAGCCTCTTATGAACTCTTTCTTCTCACCCACCCTTAAGTTATTAGTTGCCGCAACGCTGGCTATGTCCATTGGTGCTTCTACTCTTGCAGCAGAAGTTAAAGATAAATTTCAAGTGGCTTGGACCATTTACGTTGGCTGGATGCCTTGGGATTATGCTGAGCAATCTGGCATTATTGACAAATGGGCTAAAAAATACGGTATTGAGATAAAGATGGTACAAGTCAATGACTATGTCGAATCCATCAATCAATATACCGCAGGCAAATTTGATGGCTGTGTGATGACCAATATGGATGCATTGACTATCCCAGCAGCGGGTGGTGTGGATTCAACAGCGGTTATCATTGGCGATTTCTCCAATGGAAACGATGGTATTATCCTCAAAGATAAGAAAAAACTCTCCGATATCAAAGGTCAAAATGTCAATTTAGTGGAACTCTCTGTTTCTCACTATCTTTTAGCACGTGGACTTGAATCGGTTGGGATGAGCGAAAAAGATGTGAAAGTGGTTAACACCTCTGATGCCGATATCGTGGCTGCTTTTTCTTCTAAAGATGTGACATCTTTAGTTACATGGAATCCACAACTCAGTGAAATCAAAGCGATGAAAGGTGCAACCTTGGCTTTTGATTCCAGCAAAATCCCTGGCGAAATTATCGATATGCTTGTGTTAAACACCAAAACGATGCAAGATAATCCAAAGCTTGCTAAAGCACTTACAGGCGCATGGTATGAAGTGATGGCACAAATGAAAAAAGGTGATGCACAAGCGATTAGCATGATGGCAAAAGCTTCTGGAACGGATGTCGTGGGTTTTAACAGCCAACTTAAAACCACCAAAATGTTTTACGATGCGAAAGATGCTTTAGCCTTTTCAACCAGTGCGGCACTGCCTGCAACAATGCAAAAAGTAAGTGAGTTTTCCTTTGAGCATGGCATTTTAGGTGATGGCGCTAAAGATGCAACGTTTGTCGGTATGGCATTTCCAAATGGAAAAGCGTATGGCAGTGCAAGCAATATCAAGCTTCGTTTTAGCGATGAATATATGAAATTAGCGAGTGAAGGTAAACTGTAAGGGTTTTGTTAAAACTCTCGATCAAAGAGGATGAACTATGCGACTGATTAACCAAAAGCCTTCCCATTCCAAAGCTCTTGTGCTAGGACTGATGCCTTTTTTACTGATTGTGTTAATGTATGTTTTTGCATCGAATGCAAGGCTACAGGAAAATGAAGATGATAAACTCTTACCTTCCTTTTCGCATATGGTTGACACGATGGAAAAATCGGCCTTAACTCCTAGCAAGCGCTCAGGAGAGGTTATTTTTATCAATGATACGCTCTCCTCGCTCAAACGTTTAGGCATTGGCGTGGTAATTAGCGCTCTTTTGGGGCTTATCATTAGCATTCCTCTAGGGCTTATTCCGTTGGTCAGGGCGGGTTTTTCACCGTTTATCGCCGCTTTTTCAATGGTGCCACCGATTGCCATTTTGCCTATCCTTTTTATTATATTTGGGATGGGGGAAGTGGCAAAAGTGGCACTCATTGTTATCGGGGTTACACCGCTTATTGTGCGTGATTTACAACACCGAGTGGAGGAGTTTTCCAAAGAGCAGCTGATTAAAGCGCAAACATTGGGCGCTTCGACATGGACGCTTGTAATTCGCATCATCCTTCCGCAAATGCTTCCGCGTCTTTTAGATTCGGTGCGTTTGACCTTAGGAACCGCGTGGATATTTTTGATCTCCTCAGAAGCTATTGCTGCAACGGAGGGGCTTGGGTATCGCATCTTTTTGGTGCGTCGTTATTTGGCAATGGATATGATTTTACCCTATGTTATTTGGATTACGTTGTTGGCTTTTTTAGCAGATTTTCTACTCAAAAAGTTTACATGTAAACTTTTCCCATGGTACGAAAATAAGGATAAAGCATGAGTTTAATCACCATTAAGAACCTGTGGAAACGCTATGGTGAAACGGTTGTGTTGGAAAACCTCTCCTTAAATATTGAAGCAGGAGAATTTTGTACGCTGGTTGGTCCTTCAGGCTGTGGCAAGAGTACGTTTTTAAAAATGCTCTTAGGGGAAGAGAGCCCGACAAAAGGTCTGTTTCTATTTGAAGGCAAACCGTTTCCTACCGAGCCGAGCGCTGAGCGAGGTATTGTTTTTCAGCGCTATTCACTCTTTTCGCATCTGAGTGTATTGGAAAATGTGATGCTCGGCATTGAACTAGGGGCTTCGCCTCTTTTGGGCAAACTCTTTGGTAAAGCGAAGAAAAGAGCACGTGAAGAGGCGATAGCGATGCTTGAAGCTGTGGGATTAGGTGATGTGTTACATCACTATCCAAGTCAACTCTCAGGCGGTATGCAGCAGCGTCTCTCCATCGCGCAATCGTTGGTGAAAAAGCCAAAACTGTTGCTTCTCGATGAGCCCTTTGGTGCACTTGATCCGGGTATCAGGGCTGATATGCACGCACTCATTTTGGATTTATGGAAAAAAAATAATTTAACGGTCGTGATGGTCACGCATGATCTTCACGAAGGATTTTACTTAGGAACAAGGCTTCTGGTGTTCGATAAAGTACGCCTTGACCCACAAGCACCGAATGCCTTTGGTGCGAAAATAACCTATGATATTCCTCTTCACGATAAAAAGGAGAAGGAAACTGTGTTTAAAAAAATTAATCAAACGATAACGAGGGAAGCATTATGATAAGCAAACATCTCAATCTTAAGCAAGAGTGTATTGTGCTGGATGAAGTATTGCCCGGCGGTGCAAAATGGTCTAAAATCATCAAGCGAGGTCAAAAAGTACGTATCAGTACGGAAGATGGCAAAGGAGCCGTCAGTGCTCTTTTTTACAATGCCGATAATACAGCCGAGCGTTATAACTTTGCCGATACGGTTAAAATTCAATGGAACGCATTTTTAGGAAAAGGCAAAGTTCTGTTTTCAGAACTCGGACATATTCTCTTTTCTATTACCGAAGATACGACCAACGGACTCATGGATACAGTGGCGGGCATGAGCAATCCACGCCTTGTCAAAGAGAATTTTGGCGAAGGCTCATTTAACGATATACGCAACCGCTACTACAAGAGTGATCGTGAAAATTTTTTGGTAGAACTTGGAAAATACGGTATGGGAAAACGAGACATCGTTGCGTGTCTGAATCTGTTTCGTAAAGTCGATGTGAAAGAGGGGAGCAAACTTTCTCTCTCACCGTTGCGCCCAGAGCCATGTGGTTATATTGAACTTAGAGCAGAGATGAATGTGCTTTTAGTGCTCTCCAACACACCGCATGTGATGGAAAAAGGAGTCTATAACCCCAGTGATGTGCAAATCACGATTTACCAAGGCGCTCCTTTGAGTGAAGATGATTTTTGTATGAATTTTAGTCCCGAAGCCAAACGTGGTTTTGAGAACAATGCCCGCTATTTTGCGTAAGGAGATGTGATGAAAAGAGAAATTCAAACCGCCATTTACAACGAACATGTGCCTTCTGGCATTCCATGGTCAAAAGTCATTTATAAAGGGCAAACTTTGCGCATTGTGGATTTAGAGGGATGTCAAGCGGTTGATACACTGTTTTATAATGCAAATGATCATGAAGAGCGTTACAGTGCGTCCGATACGATACGAGAGCAAGGCAGTATCTTTATCACCACAGGAACGAAACTGATCTCCAGTGATGATAACGTACTCATGGAAGTGGTAGCAGATACCTGTGGAAACCATGATACCCTTGGTGGACATTGCAGTGCCGAGAGCAATACGGTACGTTTTGGGCATGATAAAAAGTACATGCACAGTTGTCGCGATAACTTTTTGTTTGAAGTCGGTGAATTGGAGATGAATCCTCGTGATCTGACCAATAATATTAACTTTTTTATGAATGTCCCCGTGGAAGAAAACGGTCACTTAGCGATTGTCGATGGTATCTCCAAACCGGGCGATTATGTCGAAATGACAGCGGTAATGGATACCTTAGTCCTAGTTTCCAACTGCCCACAGCTCAACAATCCGTGCAATGGATTTAATCCAACACCCATTCAGATGATCGTCTGGGATAAAGAGTGATCGCATAACCGCCTAGAAGAGCGTATCTTCTTCTTTGCTAGGACGGCCTAGAAAAGAGATGAACTTGGGACGACCCAAAACCATCATACAGGATGAGAAATGTTTTCAAAAATACTGATCGCCAACCGAGGCGAAATCGCGTGTCGCGTCATACGCACACTCAAAAAGATGGGCATTGCTTCTGTTGCCTTGTACACCAAAGCCGATGAAGATTCTTTACATGTAAGCTTAGCCGATGAGGCATATTGTATCGGTGAAGGATTAGCCAGCGAGAGTTACCTGAACACCCAAAAAATCTTTGATGTGGTTTGTAAAAGTGGCACGGAGGCGATTCATCCAGGGTATGGATTTTTAAGTGAAAATGCCGCGTTTGCCAAAGCGTGTGAAGAAAAGGGCATTGTCTTTATTGGGCCACGGGCTGAACATATGGAAGCTTTTGGGCTCAAGCATACCGCACGCGCTCTTGCAGAATCTAATCATGTACCTCTCCTTCCCGGCTCTTCACTGCTCTTGGATTTAGATGAAGCAATAGTGGAAGCCAAACGTATCGGTTACCCTGTAATGCTTAAAAGTACAGCAGGCGGTGGTGGCATCGGGATGCAGTTGTGTTATGACGAACAAGCCCTTTGCGATGCGTATGCTTCGGTCAAACGCCTCAGTGAAAACAATTTCTCCAATGGCGGAATGTTCTTAGAAAAATACGTTGAACATGCGCGCCATATCGAGGTGCAAGTCTTTGGTGATGGCAAAGGCTATGTGGCAACACTTGGGGAGAGAGACTGTTCAGTACAACGCCGTAATCAAAAAGTCATTGAAGAAACACCTGCACCTTTTTTACATGTAAAGACACGCGAAGCGCTTTTGAGTGCGGCGCGTACTTTGTGTGAGTCGGTCAAGTATCTCTCCGCCGGTACGGTTGAATTTGTCTATGATACGCAAAGTGAGCAGTTTTACTTTTTGGAAGTCAATACCCGTTTGCAAGTCGAACACGGTGTCACCGAAGAGGTCAGTGGCATCGACTTAGTGCAGTGGATGGTGAATCAAGCGTCTGGGTATAATCCTGAATTGTACGATTATAAGCACATGCCTCATGGGCATTCTATCCAAGTGCGTGTGTATGCTGAAGATCCAATGAAAAACTTTCAACCCAGCTCTGGTGTGCTCACCCACGTGCATTTTGCACCGCATATTCGTTGCGATACGTTTATTGAAACGGGTTTGAATGTCTCTTCGTTTTATGACCCGATGATTGCAAAGCTTATTGTGAAAGAAAATACACGAGAAAACGCGTTAGCCAAAATGGCGCAGGCAATTAAAGAGACGCGCATTGATGGGATTGAAACCAATTTAGACTACCTTGGCGCGATTGTCGAAGGTGAGGTTTTTCAAGCAGGGAAGCAAACCACTAAGTTTTTGAATCACTTTCGTTTTGCGCCTCAGAGTATTGATGTATTGCGTCCGGGAACCCATACAACGATACAAGATTATCCGGGAAGAATCGGATATTGGGATATTGGCGTGCCGCCCAGTGGTCCATTTGATAATCTCAGTTTTCGCTATGCCAATGCCCTTGTGGGCAATAGTGAAGATGCTGCTGGATTTGAAATTGCCATTGCAGGGCCTACGCTTCGGTTTAATTACGAAGGTGTTATCGCGTTGTGCGGTGCGGTGATCGATGCTTTTTTAGATGGCATTAAAGTGGGGATGAACCAAGCGTTACATGTAAAGGCTGGGAGTGTTTTAAAACTGAAAAAAGTGCACACTAAAGGCTTTCGAACCTACCTTGCGGTACGAGGGGGCATTGATGTACCTTTGTACCTTGGCAGTCGTTCGACGTTCTCTTTAGGCCTTTTTGGAGGGCATGCGGGAAGAGCTTTGCTTGCAGGAGACGTTTTGCATGTCGATGCAATGGTTGCCAAAAATGCCCATTTTGAAGCCATGACACCTTATAGAGCGTTTGGAAATGAGTGGCGCATTGGGGTGTTGTATGGACCGCATGGCGCACCTGATTTTTTTACGGATGAAGATATCAAATCCTTTTTTGAAGCACGTTGGGAAGTGCATTACAACTCCAATCGCACGGGAGTGAGACTCATAGGTCCTAAACCTTCATGGGCGCGCAATGATGGGGGAGAAGCGGGGTTACATCCGTCTAATATTCACGATACCGCCTATGCCATAGGTGCAGTGGATTTTACGGGTGATATGCCCGTCATTTTAGGGCCTGATGGACCAAGTTTAGGCGGTTTTGTCTGTCCTGTGACGATTGTGAGTGCAGAGCTTTGGAAGATAGGACAGTTGCGCGCGGGAGACACCATCACGTTTGTGCCTATCTGCCATGATGAAGCGATGCAAATGCTTCGTTTGCAAGAGGAGGCGATAGCCTCTCTTTCCACATACGATGAACGCTTAATGCTCCACGAAAAAGAGATAGGCTCGCCTATTTTGTATCACGATGAGAGCAGTGCTCTTCTGCCAAGTGTAACCTTTCGCCAATCAGGAGATAGTAACTTACTGATTGAATACGGTGAAATGCAACTCGATATTAGCTTGCGTTTTCGCATACATGTGTTGATGCAAGCCGTTATGGATGCCAATATTAAGGGTGTCATTGAATTAACCCCGGGGATTCGCTCCTTGCAAATTCATTTTAATCCTCGCTTGTGTGAGCGCGAGGTATTGATGCAAACAGTACAGCGCTTAGAGCTCTCTTTACCGTCGATTGAAGATATTGAAGTGCCTGCGCGCATTGTGCATTTACCGCTTTCATGGGATGATGAACAAACATGCATTGCGATTGATAAGTATATGAAAATCGTCCGCCCTGATGCACCTTGGTGTCCGAGCAATATTGAATTTATCCGTCGCATCAACGGTTTAGAGAGCATTGATGAGGTGAAGCGCATTTTGTTTGAAGCGAGCTATTTGGTTATGGGCTTGGGCGATGTCTATCTAGGCGCTCCCGTGGCGACACCGCTTGATCCAAGGCACCGCTTGGTCACGACTAAATACAATCCCGCCCGAACATGGACACCTGAAAATGCGGTGGGCATTGGTGGAGCGTATATGTGTGTGTACGGCATGGAAGGGCCAGGAGGTTATCAGTTTGTAGGGCGCACGGTTCAAATGTGGAATCGCCACCGTCAAACCCAAGATTTTAAAGAAGGCAAACCTTGGTTATTGCGCTTTTTTGACCAAATCCGTTTTTACGAAGTGAGTGCGGAAGAGTTACTGCGTTTGCGTGAGGATTTCCCACGAGGACGAGCCAAACTGCGCATCGAAGAGACGACGTTCAGCCTTAAAAAATACCAAGCATTTTTAGAAGAAAATGAGAGCACGATTAAAGCTTTTAAAGCCACGCAACAAAACGCATTTGAAGAAGAACGCACCATGTGGGAGCGCACAGGTCTTGCCAATTTTACCTCACAAAGCGCACACGAAGAGCACCATGATGAGAGTGCTTCTGTGGTGATTGATGACGATAAAGAAGCCGTTGAATCTCCAATTCAAGGCAATCTATGGAAGATTTTAGCCAAAGTAGGCGACACGGTGAAAGAGGGTGAAAGCCTCGCTATCGTTGAGTCGATGAAGATGGAAGTGGAAATCGAATCGCCAGAAGATGGCGTGATTGTCGACATTTTGTGCGAAGAGGGTGAGAGTATTTATGCGGGCAAACAACTTTTTATCTTAGAGCCTTTGAAAGCGTAGGCATCATGAAAGCCTATTTACCCGTCATTGTTTTATTCGGAGCTTCCATTTTATGGGGACTTTCATGGATTCCCTTAAAAGCCATCAATGCGATGGGCATACAAGGGATTACGCTGAGTTTAGGAGCGTATGGCATCATCGCTTTGGTGATGAGTCCACAACTCTTAAGGCAACGCAGAGTCTGGTGGAGCCATCGCAAAGTGATGTTTCTCATCGCGCTCTTTGGCGGAGGGGCAAACCTTGCGTTTACCTATTCGCTCATCAATGGTGACGTCATACGCGTCATGGTACTCTTTTACCTTTTGCCCGTATGGGGCGTTTTAGGGGGCTACTTTTTTTTAAAAGAGCGTATTGATAGATGGCGTTGGTTTGGAGTTGTTGCGGCTGTTTTAGGGGCATTTTTAATTTTAGGCGGCTTTAAAATCTTAGAGACACCGCCTTCTTGGATGGATGCGTTGGCGCTTCTTTCAGGACTGTTGTTTGCGCTCAATAACTTGCTATTTCGTTTTGCGCAAAGTGTTCCCGTGGCATCTAAAATCGGAGCCATGTTTTACGGCTGTTTTGCGTTAGCGGGACTTTTACTTTTAGTCCATGTGGAACCTTTTGTTATGAATGTTGGAATTCACGCTTGGGGAGCGCTTGGCTTGTATGCACTGCTTTGGTTGTTGCTTGCCAATATCGGTTCACAATGGGGCGTGACCCATATGGAAGCGGGGCGTTCGTCCATTATTATCATTATGGAGCTGATCACTGCAGCCATTTCGGCAACTATCATTGCAGGCGAAACGATGGATTTGAGAGAATATATCGGTGGATTTTTAATCCTCAGTGCGGCGCTCATCGAAGCGGTGCGAAACCAAGAAGATGAGACAAAGGAGAGAGCATGACACTTTTACATGTAAAGCAAAATTACGCTCAAAATGCGTGTACACCACGAGAATTGGTGCAACAGATTAAAGAGCGCATCGCACACTTTTCAGACAATCCTATCTGGTTGCATGTGTTAAGCGATACGGAGTTAGAGCCTTACTTGACGAGACTGGAGCAAGCTTCGATGGAAGCATTACCGCTTTACGGTGTTCCTTTTGCGATTAAAGACAACATTGACTTAGCGGGCATTCCTACCACTGCGGCGTGTCCTGATTTTACCTATGTGCCAGAGCGATCTGCTTTTGTGGTCGAAAAACTGATTGAAGCGGGCGCGATTCCCATCGGCAAAACCAATCTGGATCAATTTGCCACAGGACTTGTGGGTACGCGTTCGCCGTATGGCGCATGTCAAAATAGCATTGATTCTGCGTATATTTCAGGCGGTTCTAGTTCAGGCAGTGCGGTGAGTGTTGCGCTTGATATGGTCGTTTTTTCTTTAGGAACCGATACAGCAGGTTCGGGCAGAGTGCCTGCGGCGTTTAATAATCTCTGTGGTTTTAAAGCCAGCAAAGGGGTCGTGAGTACCTCCGGTGTAGTACCCGCGTGTCGCAGTTTGGACTGTGTCTCATTGTTTTGTAAAGAGGCAAGCGATGTTTCTGCGATCTTCGAGATTATGGCGTCGTTTGATGAAGAAGATGTCTATGCTAGAGCGTTACCGCCCCAAAAGCGTGCGATACCTTTAAACTTTACCTTTGGTGTCCCCAAAGCGAGCGATCTTCAATTTTTTGGCGATACAGAGGCAAAAGTGCTGTTTGAGAAGAGTATAGAGCGTTTGATTGGCTTAGGTGGAGTGCCTAAGGAAATTGACTTTACCCCATTTTTAGAAGCGGCCAATCTCCTGTACAGTGGACCTTGGGTAAGCGAACGTTATGTTGCGACTCAAACACTGCTTCACACATCGCCTAAGAGCTTTTTAGAGGTAACCCGTGCCATTATTGCTCAAGGTGAGGCAAAAAAAGCGAGTGAGTATTTTGAAGCAGAGTATCAACTCAAGGCTTACCGCAGAGCGGCGGAGAAGATTTTGGCCGAAGTGGACTTTTGTGTAACACCGACCACGGGAACGATTTATACCATCGAAGCCATTCAAGCTGACCCGATAACGCTCAATAGCAATTTGGGCTATTACACCAATTTTATGAACCTTCTCGATCTTGCGGCGTATGCTTTGCCAGCAGGAGAACGCAGCAATCATCTGCCTTTTGGCATTACGATTTTTGCCGATCATTTTAACGATGAAGCGTTACTGGAGATGGGTGAACGCTATATGAAGGAGTCCATATGAAAAAAACCATTCAAATTGCCGTATGTGGCGCACATATGCAAGGTCTGCCACTCAATCATCAACTGCTTAGCCTAGACGCCGTGTTTGTCAAAACGTGCAAAACGCTTGCTGGGTATCGTCTCTTTGATGTTCCCCAAAAAGTACCACCCCGACCAGGAATGCTCAAAGACAGCACGAGCTCATACGCGCTAGAGCTGGAAGTGTGGGAAATGCCACTGGAAAATTTTGGAGCATTTATGGTGCAGATCGCTTCTCCTTTGTGCATTGGTACGGTTGTGTTAGAAGATGGAAGCAGTGTGTATGGCTTTTTATGTGAAGCGGATGCTCTGAAAGGCGCGAAAGAAATCAGTCAATATGGTGGATGGCGAAACTATCTTACATGTAAAGATTAAGAGCGGTCTTTCTCTTTTGCTCACGTGAGCAAAAGAGAAAGAATTTTAGACGATCTCTTTCAGCTTTTCACGAAGAACATTAGCCGTAAAAGGTTTGACAATATAATTATTGACACCTTCTTTGATCGCCGTAATCACTTCACGTTTGCCGCCTTCGGTTGTGACCATAATGATGGGAGTGTATTTATATTCTTCCATGGCTCGAAGGTTGCGTACAAGCTCTAAGCCGTTCATTTTAGGCATATTCCAGTCAGTCATGATGGCATCAAATTTTTGATTTTTGATTTTTTTAAGCGCATCCAGTCCGTCTTCTGCTTCTGTTGTACTGTACCCGATACTGCCTAAGGTGTTGCACAAAATTCTGCGCATTGTTGAGCTATCATCAACCACTAAAAAATGCATGTTTTATCCTTTGAAAAATTCTTATATATACCTAAGCAAAAAGTGTTCTACTTTTGCTATGATATGGAAAATTTTGAGGAAAAGAGATGAACTATATTGGTTCAAAAGCAAAGCTTCTTCCTTTCATTCATGCCACCATAGAAGCTTTTGTGGGGCATGATCTCTCTTCCACAGTCTTTTGTGATCTTTTTGCGGGTAGCGGCATCGTTGGGCACTCATTTGCGCAAAAAGGGTGCACGATTTTGAGCAACGATCTTGAATACTACAGCTATGTCCTCAATCAGGCACTTTTGCAAACAGGCGTGCTTGATGATGTCTCTAACATCATGGAATCGCTGAATGAATTACCTCTTAAAGAGGGGCTAATTTATGACTATTATTGTCACGGTAGCGGAAGTGGTAGAAACTATTTTAGTGATGAAAATGGCAAAAAAATAGATGCCTTGCGCCAAGGGATTGAAGCGTATAAAAAAGATGAAAAACACTACTTTTTTCTGTTAGCATCCTTGTTGCTCAGTGCCGATAAAGTTGCAAATACGGCTTCAGTGTACAGCGCTTTTTTAAAGCATTTAAAGCCTTTAGCCCAAATTTCATTATCGTTTGAACCATTGGATTATCAGCCAACGCAAAAGCCTCATCAGATTTTTTGTGAAGATGCCAATGTGCTTATCTCAAAACTAAAGGGCGATATTCTCTACCTTGATCCACCGTATAATCGTCGCCAATATGGGGCGAATTATCATATTTTAAATACGATTGCACATTATGATCATTTTAACCCTAAAGGTAAAACAGGTGTCAGGAGCTATGAAAGTTCATCTTTTTGTAAACCCATAACGGCGTTGCGTGCATTAGAAAAATTGATTCAAGAGGCACAGTTTTCGTATATTTTTTTGAGCTACAATGATGAAGGATTAATCGCTTGTGAGGAGATTGCTTCCATGATGAAAAAGTATGGAAAATATAATAACGTAAAAGTGCCGCATCAACGCTTTAAATCCTATCAAAATAGGCTCAAAAAACGCCTAAACTACGAGCATCTTCATATTTTGGAAAAAATTTAGATTTTACAGTGTACAATAGCGCTTTTATTTCTAAGAAAGGAGAAAACATGTTGAAACGTTTAACACTAGTCATGGCTATGGTTGCATTTTTATCATCATCAGTATTTGCTCAAAGCTATCTTTCGTCAGAAGATGCAGCACCAACAAAAACAAAAACTGTAAAAACAAAAACTGCAAAAAAAGTAACAGCTGCTAAAAAAAGCACCCCTAAACATCACGTAGCTTCTAAGAAGACCAAAAAAAAATCATCTAAAGTTGCGTAAGGCTTAAGCAAGTTCTGGTAGTGTTAAACTATCAGAACTTCTAGGTTTATTTTTAAGCTAATCCACTGTAAAATCCCTCCAATGCACGACGTCTAAGGTTTAGACAAACATAATCGTAATAAGCACTTTTTACCTACTTTTATGTTTTCCCCTCTTCGCGTGCCACTTTACATGTAAGGATTTTCTATGCAAAGAAGAACGTTTATGAAAGGGTGTGTTGCACTTGGTGCTAGCTCCGTTATTTTACCTCAGGTTTCAATTTTGGAAGCCAGTGAACCAAAATCAAAAACACGTATTTTTTTCGTCACAAACAGTTACAACCTCAAACACGAAAATAAAAATGGTTTGACGAAACTTTGGATTCCTCTCCCTCAAGAAACAAGTTATCAAAAAGTGAGCGATTTTAAATTTAGTTCTAACGCAACCAATGCGTATGTGACCGACAAAAATAGCTACAAAGCCCGAACGCTTTACGCTGAGTGGAAAAATGGTGGCGAAAAACTTCTCGAAGTGACCTACACGATTACGACGAATGAGCGCAATACTGACCTCTCAAAAGCAACCGCTTCAACCAAATACCCTAAAGATGTCGCGCACTACCTCAAACCAACCGCGCATATCCCCACCAGTGGAAAAGTTAAAGAGCTAGCGCTTAAAATTACCGCTACGTCTAAAACACCTCTTGAAAAAGCCAAAGCAATTTACGCATGGGTCACTGAAAATATGTACCGTGACAATGCCGTCGTCGGTTGTGGTTTAGGCGACGCGGGCAAAGCAATTGAAAATAACATCATGGGTGGAAAATGTACGGACATCAGCTCTGTTTTTGTCGCGCTTATGAGAAGTGTGGGCGTGCCGGCTCGTGAAGTGTTTGGTATTCGTTTAGGCAGTTCGCGTTACTCCAAAGCATGCGGAAGCAGTGATGAAAAAGGTTTGTCAAAAATCACCGGAGGCGAGCATTGTAGAGCTGAGTTTTACCTTGATGGCGCAGGCTGGGTTCCATGCGATCCTGCCGATGTGGCTAAAGTCATCTTGACAGAGAAAATGACGCTGAACGATCCACTTGTGAAAGAAGTCCGTGAGTATTTCTTCGGCAACTGGGAGATGAACTGGATGGGTTACAACACAGCGCGTGATTTCGTGCTCTCTCCAACACCAGCGCAAAAACCACTCAATATGTTTGGTTACCCGTACGGCGAAGTCGAAGATGAAGTGCTAGACTATTACGCTCCTGCGGCGTTCAGTTATAGTTTTGTTTCTCAAGAAAAACTCTAAGCGATGAAAAAAGAGATTCTAGGCGTACTAACAGCACTGCTCTCAGCCTTTGCCGCAACGGCGTGTTGTCTGCCACCACTGCTGTTTTTACTCTTTGGAATCTCTTTTGGATTTTTAAGTTTCTTGGAAGTCCTCACCCCGTTTCGCATACCACTCTCCTTATTATCGCTCTTTGTTTTGTGGCTTTCATGGCGAAGTTACACGCATCACACCTTTACATGTAACCCTCAAAAGAGGAAGCGTTATGTTTTGTTTTATTCGCTGATTTTAGGCGTTATTGTATTGATATTGCTCTACCCTGAATGGGCAAATTTACTGATAGGAAATGATGAATGAAGAAATGGTTGATACTCCTTTTGCCGTTGATGCTCTTTGCCAAAGAAGAAGTGGTCATCAAAGTCGCTGAAATGCACTGCCCAATGTGCACCACCGCGGTTAAAAAAGCACTGAAAAGTGTCGAGGGTGTTGAGTCATCTAAAGTGACGTTAGAGACGAAATTAGCGGTCGTCATTGCCAAAGATGGTGTTGACGATAAGACGTTTTTAGAAGCGGTGAAAACGACAGGGTATGAGGGCGTGATGGTTTCACGTAAGCATTTGAAGGAGTAGGCTAATTTTTTAATTTATTGTTTAATATTTTGATTCATAAGATTTAAAATTTGTGCTTGTATTTGATCTGCTTCTTTTATGTATATCTCAATTTGCTTTTGATTAGCAGGTGAAATTCCATTGTCAAAATCACTAAATCGAGACAATCTACGAATTTCTCTATAAATTTCTTTTTTTTGTTCTTCAAGCTGAGATTGTTGATTAAAATTACTTATTTTGGTATTTAATAGTTGAGATTCATTTGAAAGTTGATTATTCTGGATTTGACACTTTTCTAGTACACGTTTTCCTTCATTAAGAGCATTTTCTGCTTGAAGTAATTTTGAGTTTAAAACAGTAGAATTATTTACGCTTTCTTTTAATTTCGTAAATTCTGATTTCTCGACATAGTTTTCATTGATTTTGTCAATAGTTAAGTAACTATTCTTTGAGATTCTATCTATACCGAAATTATCCAAAATTTTGCTATACCCGAATGCGCCAACACCAACACCACAAATGAATACAACAATAGTAATGAATGGGTTTTGTTTTGCATCTTCATATATTTTTGTCAATATCTCCATTGCATCTCCATCTTTACATGTAAAACTTTCCAAGAAATCTTATCAAAAAAACCATTTAAACAACCTCTCTTATCTCCCTATCCACATTCACATGCTAAACTTTCACAAGCCAAAATTTTGGTTAAAATTTTTACATGTAAAGGCACATCATGGGTGAGTATGCTTTTCTTTTAGCGATAGCGACGGTATTTATGTTAGGGACGATGAGTCCGGGACCTAGTTTTATTTTGATTGCCAAAACGGCTGTTTCCAAGTCTCGCAAAGAGGGCTTTGGCGTGGCGATTGGTTTGGGCATGGGTGCGGTTGTGTTTTCACTGTTAGCCATTTTTGGACTCTACGCCATTTTAGAAACCGTGCCTTTTTTGTACGGCGCTTTAAAAGTAGCAGGAGGCATGTACCTTGTCTATTTAGCCTATAAAATGTGGAAATACGCCGCCACACCTTTAGAGACTAAGCTCAGTTTAGAGCACAAACCAAAGAGTTTTTTTAAGGCCGTTTTATTTGGTTTTGCCACACAGATGAGCAACCCAAAAACGGCGATCATCATCGGAAGTATTTTTGCCGCTTTGCTTCCCAAAGAGGTACCGCCTTTTGGAACGCTGTTTATTTGCCTTATCGCGTTTATCATTGATGCTTCGTGGTACTCGTGTGTTGTCGGACTTTTATCAACGCAAAAAGCGCAAAAGATTTACTTGCGCACAAAGAAATACATCGATAGAATCGCAGGAAGCGTACTCGGTATTTTAGGTCTTAAATTAGCGCTCGATAGGGTGTAGTTACGAGTGCGAAAAAAAGCAAAGATGGGTTACGGTACAATCTTTCGTAAATTTAGCATACAAGGTTTGATATGAAAAAGATATTACTAGGTGCGTTGGCGCTTCTTGTCGTTGCGGCGGGAGTGCTGTTTTTGTTGAAAGGTAAAGATACGTATGAGGGGCATACGTCTTCGGTGTCGCTGAGCGATGGGCTCAATGTCGGCTCGACGATCTCGTACACGCTTTTTGATCAATTTGGCAAAGCACATACGCTCGATGATTCGATTCATACGCTCATTTTAGTATTTGCAAAAGATACGGGACATGCGGTTAAAGCGTTTCTTGGGGCGCAAAGTGCGGATTATCTCACGACGCATCATGCGGCGTTTGTGGCGGACATCAGTCCGATGCCTGTGGTGATACGCAATACGTTTGCACTTCCTGATCTTAAAACACAACCTTACAGTGTCAATCTCATTTTGGATGAGACGATTGCTACCTCTTTGAAAAAAGGGGCAAAAGTGGATGGCATTACGGTGGTAACACTGAAAAATAAACAGGTTGAAAAAGTGGCGTATATTGAAAACGCTGAAGCGTTGAAGGCAATGATCGAGAAGGAAAATTAAACGAGGAGCGATGGCGTGATAAACATCACGCCATTGTATTACAAGCCAGAGTCTAGCTTCTTGCGAAGCCAAACTCTAGACGTTATTAGTCTTTTTTGTATGCGTTTCTTGGAGCGGCTTTGGGAGCGCGTCCTGCATCAGAGCGTGGAGCACTGGGTCTATCGGCTCTTGGCGCGCGTGGTGGTCTGCTATCACCGCTATCACGGTTGCCTTTGTACCCACCTTCGCGTGGTGTTGAACTGCTTCCCTCTTTGGCAAAAGGGTTACGGCTTTCGCCTCTGCTATCACTTCTAGGCACACCATCACCTCTTGGAGGGCGAGCATCTCTGCTTCCGCCATCACGTGGGTTAGCCCCTTTGTAGCCGCCACCATCACGAGAACCTGTGGATGATGTACCTCTGTAACCACCGCCGTCGCGTGAAGAGTTTCCTCTATAACCGCCACCATCACGTGAGCCTCTGTAACCGCCGCCAGAGTTTCCTCTGTAACCGCCACTTCTGCCGCCACGACCACCATCACGCTCTTCGATGTTTTTAACGACGGACTCTAAGGTTTTTTTATCTAAACCGATTTTATCAGGACCGACTGGAGTGTTTTCTTTGAGAAGATTTGAAAGCAGTTTAAGCGCAATTTGCGACATATCCATCTCTTCTTCAAGAATTGAAAGCAGTTTGCTTGCATTTTCGTTAAGATCTGCATTTTTAATATCATCGGCAATTTTAACAAGCTTGTTCTCTTTTACATCGCGTAAACTTGGAACAATTCTGTGTTCGATTTTAGAGCCAACTTTTTTACCGATGCGTTGCATGGAGTGAAATTCAATTGGGGTTACCAAGGTAATCGCAGTCCCTTTTTTGCCCGCACGTCCGGTTCTACCGATACGGTGAACATAACTCTCTGGATCAAATGGCATGTGGTAGTTAAAAACGTGGCTGATGTCAGCAACATTCAAACCACGTGCCGCAACATCGGTTGCCACAAGGATTTCGATTTGTGAACTACGGAATGCTTTAATCACGCTCTCACGTTGATTTTGTTCCATATCGCCATGCAACCCTTTGGCTGCATGACCGACTGCCATGAGTTGGGTTGAAAGTCTGTCAACCTCTTTTTTGGTACGGCAGAAAACGATGGATTTTTCAGGCTCTAAAGCGTCCAAAAGACGAATCATTGCATCGTCTCTCTCATACTCGTTGATCACGTAGTAAAGTTGTTCAATGTCTTCATTGGTGGTGTGATCTTTTGGCGTAATGCTGACAAATTTTGGCTCATGTAAGATTTTGCTAGCAAGACGTTTGATAGGATCTGGCATCGTTGCAGAAAAAAGTAGGGTTTGACGCTCTTTGGGAAGGTAAGTAAAAATCTCTTCAATGTCTTCTAAAAAGCCCATATCAAGCATCTCATCCGCTTCATCTAAAACGACCATCTTAGGAGCAAAACCTGGAAGTCTGCCATTTTTAAGAAGATCAAGCATACGACCCGGTGTGGCAACGATAACGCTTGCACCTTTTTCGATCAAGCCAATTTGACGTGAATACGAACTACCACCATAGATGGTAACGGTTTTAATACCGCAAAAACGACCGAGTGAGTAGAGCTCATCACTGACTTGCGTTGCAAGTTCACGTGTTGGTGTAATGACTAAAAGTTGTACTTTATTAAGGTGTTGGTCGAGCATACTGAGTGTTGGGAGACCAAAAGCGGCCGTTTTACCGGTACCGGTTTGTGCTTGAGCAACGATGTCGTTACCCGCTAGTACTAAAGGGATCGCCTCGACTTGTACGGGACTTGGTTCTGTAAAGCCAGCCTCTACGACGGCTTTAAGAATCTCTGGGTTTAAGCCAAATGATTCAAATGTGGTTGTGTTATTTTCCATGTGTTTTCCATGTATGTGATTTTTCCAAAACAATACTAACGTGCGACTAGGCACAAAACTTATGTACATAAAAATTTTAATGGGGGACGAACCCGTCAATATCGTATGCAAAAACCTACATACTCACTGAGGATTTCTCAAATCTGGTAGGTTTTAGGTGAAGTTCTTTGTTTCTTAATGAAGTCTTGAAATTACGAGCATTATAGTGGAAATTATTTAAAACAATATTAAGGTTTGTAACTGGTTTGGTTTTTCACGACTGAATGCTTGCCAAAAGAGTGACATAAAATGCCAGTATCCTGCTATTTATTGGCTTTTTTATAAAAGTACAAGATAGGTTAAAGTACACTTGAAATTAAAATTAAACGCTATAGTTAAAGGTCAATAAACAATGGTGGATATACGAACACTGAAAGAGATTTTGATTAAAAATTTGAAATTAGAAGATATGAAACCTGAAGATATAGATGACACGATGCCACTTTTTGGAGAGAATGGTTTAGGGCTCGATTCTGTGGATTCCATTGAGCTTGTTTTAACCATTGACAAAGAATTTGGTGTCAAAATTTCTGACTCCAAAGAATACGAAAAAATATTTGCAAATGTTCAAAGTTTATTAGATTTTATTAATGCCCACAAATAGTGTTTATGTTAATTGCTTTGAGTCGGTTTGCTGTGCAGGCGAAAGTAGTGAAGCACTGTTTGAGGCTATTTGTACGCATCAAAGTGGCATTAAATCTTTCAATGAATTCATTCCTAACAAGTCCATCGCTTTAGGTAAAATCGAAAAACCTTTTTCCATTGAATCCCTTTTAGCGGTTACATGTAAAAAGGTTTTAGTCCAAAGTAGCCTTGAAAATTTTGAAAATACACTCCTGGTTGTCGGCTCTTCCGTGGGTGGAATGCAAAGAAGCGAACTCCTTTTTTTACGAGACCATCACTATGCCAACATTGACCCAAAACTGCATGCGATTGATGCCATCGCGCACATCCTTTCCCAACACTTCACATTTAAAGATGACATCTCCTTTTCAACCGCCTGCACCTCCAGTGCCAATGCTTTGGGGTATGGCTATGAGATGATCGCTAAAGGGGTGTATGAGAGTGTTTTGGTGGTAGGGATTGATACGCTCTCATTGACAACCATACGAGGCTTTGATGCACTTGGCGTGCTAAGTTCGCGTCCGTGTCAGCCTTTTGATATGAATCGTGATGGCATGAATGTGGCGGAAGGCATCGCTGTTGTGTTGCTGCAAAACACGCCTTGCAAAGAGAGCATTGAGTTTTTGGGTGCGGGGTACAGCTCGGATGCGCATCATATGGCGCACCCAAGTCCTGATGGAGAAGGAGCACTCCTCGCAATGCAAAAAGCGCTTCAATGTGCTCACATTATGCCATCAGAAGTAGGGTACATCAACGCGCACGGTACTGGAACGCAGGCAAACGATACCAGTGAAGCGTGTGCCATTGCGAGATTGTTTGGAGACAAAGTGTCTGTCAGCTCCACCAAATCGATTACGGGGCATACCTTAGGAGCAGCAGGCGCACTGGAAGCGATCGTTTGTGCTATGGCACTTCAAAAACAGATACTTCCACCTAACACCAATCTTTTTGAGCCTGAAAATAAAACGCTTAACTTGGTAAACGCTGCCAAATCCCGAACACTTCGTTACGCTTTGAGCAATTCACTTGCATTTGGTGGCAATAACACGGCACTTCTTTTTGGACTACCCCAATGAAGGTCAATTTAGAGATTTTAAGCAGTGCTTATCTGCTCGGTGGTAATAGTTTGGAACTAACTCGCATCAAAGAGTTGGTACCTCACATGATGACGCGTCGCCGTTTGACCAAAGCGGCTAAAATATGTGTAGAGTTGTTGCACAGTGTGGAGCATTTTGAAGGCGGTCGCATTTTGTGCGGGAGTGCATTTGGCGAGCTTGAAACGACGGCAAATATTTTAAATGCGATCGACAAGGAAGAGCCTCTTAGTCCCACCGATTTTCAAAATTCAGTTTACAATACCGCAGTTTCATACCTCTCCATTTTGTACCACAACCAGAATGAAATTTTAACCATCTCCAGTGGCGATAAGACGGCACTCAATGTTCTTAAAGCCGGAGCGCTGAAAGCATTGGATGGTGATACACTGCTTCTTTTATGCTTTGAAACCTTAGATATTACAGGTATTGAACAGGTCAATCACTGTATTGATTACCTTGAAAGTGGGGTGGCGTTAGTGGTGCGTGTGACGGAAAGAGAAGCGACTTTAAGGCTTCAAAAAAGTGAACTGAAAGGTATTCCAAACTCTATCAGTGAGATGTTACATGTAGCGCAAAATGCACCGCAATTAGAGCGTGCCATTATCGAGGTGAATTTATGAATTTACCCCATCTTCCACCGATTCGTTTTGTCAAAGAAGTCTTTACATGTAACGATAAACATGCCACGGTGTTGTGTGAATTTCCATGTTTACCAACGCTTCCCATGCTCATAGAAGCCGCCGCTCAAGCCTCATCAGCCTTTGCCAAATCAGATACACTCCAAAACGGTTTTTTGGTTTTGATCAAAGATGTCTCTTTACATGTAAAGGTACAAAGCTTAACCTGTGTCATTATCATTGAAGCGCGTACATCGCTTGGAAATTCGAGCGAGTTTTACTTTGAGGTGTTTGAAAAAGAGGGTGGGATGATGTCTGCGAGTGGATCATTGATGGTTGTGCTTGAAGAGGGTAGTGTATGAAAATTTTTGTGCTGATGTGGGTTTTTATTGTAGGACTTCATGCGGAAGAGTTCCGTGGAACGTTTATTACCGAGCCTATTTTTAATGCTTCTGTTTATCTGCAAACCGTCGGTAATCCTGACAATCCAGCAGTCGTTTTAGTGCATGGGTTGGGAGATGAAGCGTCTACCATTTGGGAGGGCAGTATTGAGCGGTTGAAAGATGACTACTTTGTGGTGACATTTGATCTTCCCGGATTTGGGCAATCGAGTAAATCCAATGAACTCTATTCTCCGCTTAATTATGCCAAGTTTATTCATTACATCACTCAAACATATGTGAAAAAGCCGTTTCATTTGGTAGGTCACTCGATGGGTGGGGCGATAGCGCTGAAATATACCAGTATGTATCCTTCCGACGTGGAGAGTTTAGTGCTTGTGGATGCGGCGGGGATACTGCATCGCTCTGAGTACAATAACTTTTTAGTGCAAAATGGTGTCAATGCTTTTTTTGATGAGCAAAATGGTCTGATACAAGGGCTTCAAACGCAAAAAGTAACCTCGTTTATTGATAAAATCGCAGAAAAAATTGATCGTAAAATGTCTTTAGATATGGAGGTGGTTCTCTCCAGTGAAGATTTGCGTGCTACCATTCTAGGTGGAAGCCCTTATAGCATTGCCGCCGTAGCGTTGGTAGAGGAGAATTTTAACGGAATTCCTCAAAAAATTAACACAAGAACGACGATTATTTGGGGTGAAGCAGACACTGTTGCTCCCATAGAAACAGGCTATGTTCTGCATAAACTGATGCCCAATGCCTCTTTGAAAATACTCCCACGTACGGGGCATGTTCCTATGATCAGTAATGAAGAAACCTTTTTAAATCTTCTTGAGGCACATCTTTTAAATCAAGAAGGAATTGTGCGACCTACCGTGCCCCCCAATGCTCCCAACTATAGTGCCACCATTAGAGATATCGATGGTAGAGTTTACACAGGAAGAATTGGGAATATGAGCATCATTAATTCTCAAAAAATCATCATTAAAGATGCGGTGATTGAAGAATTGGGAATTATTAATTCAGATGTAAAGATTATCAACAGTACCATTAAAAGTACAAAAGCGGTGGTACTATCGGCTCAAAATGCGAAAGTTTTTATTGTTGCCAGTGATATTTCGGGTAGAATTAAACTGCAAAATACCAAACTTCATCTCTTGGGCATTACGATGGATACCTTTGGAAAACCTATTGAGGCACTCTCGACTTCGATGGTATTTTATTCGCTGTGTCAAATCAACAACAAACTAATTCATGGAAAAGAAATTTTAGGGCTACATTAAGTGATAAGTGCCTATTTTAGGCTTTTAAATACTACAAACTCAGTAAAATTTAATCTTAATGTCAATAGAATGAATTTAAATTTTTCTAAAGGATGGTAATGAAAAAGCTTCTGATGTTAACGATTGCCTTTGTCTTAAGTGTCACTTTCTTGGGTTGTGGAACACCACCTGTTTATAATGTTAATAACAATGCCATTGCTGTAACAGCAGATAAAAAAGCAAGCATGTCTGATGTTGAAAAAGCCATTATCCGTGCGGGCGGAGGACTTGGCTGGATTATCAAAAAAGAGAAAGAGGGTTTGCTAAAGGGTACGCTTGTTTTAAGAACGCATACTGCTGTGGTTGCGATTACGTACAATACACAAGAATATAGTATTAACTACGAAAGCAGTATTAATTTAGATTATAACGCGGAAAACAATACGATTCACAGTAATTACAACGGATGGATTCAAAACCTTAACAAGGCCATTCAAGTACAACTTAGCTTGCTCTAATACACCAAAGAGGATGGCAAGCTTGCCATCCTTTTAGAGTAGAGGCATACATTTTTTCCCCATCAGCGTGGTAGAGATTTTATCCACAATGTGCAATTCGATAGGCAAATTGATCTTTCCAATACGGTGTTTAAGCGTGCTTTTGACTGTTTTTAGCGTGATCGGCTGAGTCGTTTCTAAGAAAATCACCACCATTTCATCTTTCAGCTCCGCATTGTTGTGTTTGACATGTACCAGCGCTTTAGAAATACCTTCCAGTGCTTCTAAAATCTCTTCGATCTGCGCCGTTGCATAACGTTTTCCTGCGATTTTGACAATGTTACTGCTTCGCCCAATGAGTTGAAACTTTCCCTTTTCAAGGATTGCATAATCAAAGCTCTGAATCTCCCCACCTGTTTGCAGCAAACCCTCTTGCCACAAGGTTTTTGAGATAAACGGAGACTTTACATGTAAAAGTCCTTCGGCATTGAGCGTTATCTCTACTCCTTGAAAAGGTGTCCAAAAGGTATCGTCTTGTTTTTTAAAAGCGATACTTCCACATTCAGTCGAGCCAAAGAGTTGAATGAGCGTGGTGTTGAATTTATCGGTAAATTCTTTGGCGATTTCAGTGGGCAAAGGACCTGTAGAACTTATGAAAATCGTCTGGCTCAAATCCTTGGTTTCATCCAACCTCAAAAGCGATTTGATGTAAAGGGGTGTGGTCACGATAAGGTGGTGAGGTTTGGCAGATGCCAGTAGATCGTGCGGCAGGAAATGCTCTTTAAAGAGTAAATCGACATTCAGTTTAAGCGGTAGCAAAAGGGCGGCTAAAAAACCATAGATATGAATGAAAGGAACGGTTGCAATCACTGTTTGAATCTCAAAATTTCCAAATTCTAACAGTAAGGCTTCCATATCGGTTTCGATGTTCTCTCTGCTTTTAAAGGCTCCCGTTGGAAATCCCGTACTACCTGAGGTGAAAAACATGGCGGCAAAGTCAATGTCGTTGAATGTTTCAGCGCCCAGTGATTCGATTTTTTCTTTGAGTGAGAGATTTTCTTGGTCGTATAAAATAGGTTTTGCACCTGAAAGGTAAGCTCTTAAAATCTCAATGGCATTTGCTTCTTTGCTTTTGGAGGGAACAAGGATGACTTTGTTTTTGAGTGTTGTGTTAACGAGGCTCTCACTCTCGTAAATGTTTTTGCTACCATCATCGTTTTGTACGATCATTCTCAATGACTTGTCCTCCCCATTAATAAAACGACAATAGCGCCTATGCCAATACATGAAACTAAACCCATATAATGAAGTGCTCCAATGTCGCTAAAGACCAAGACACCAAAGCCAGCGAAAGCACTGATGAGAGAAGCTACGATCGTACTTTTAGTCTCGCTTTCAAGATGTTTTCTGCTTCCCATATAAATGCCATAGTCAATTCCAAAGGAGATCACAATAAACAGCATAAAAAGATGAATAATCGTAAAATTAAGCCCTAAAAGCATTAAAATAAGGGCAGAGGGGAGTAAAACATAACTCGAACTCAGTGCCAATGTTTTGCGGCAAACGGCAAAAAGTATGAAGGCGTTAAAAGCAACACTTAACGCTCCACTAAGAAGTAATTGGTGCATGATTTTTTGAAGTGCGACGAGGAACATCCCTTTCGCATCAATGGAGTAAGCAAAGTCAAGCTTTTCCAATAACCCTCGCTCACTGTTTTTAACAAGCGCGTACGTGAAATATTGACCCTCTTTGTGTACGACATCAAACCCCATCGCATTCAGCGTTTCGAGCTCAAGATTTGGGTAACTTGGAGATAAAAGTTGATCGTTATAGGCGTTTTTAAAGAAGCCTTCACGAAAACCAATCTTCGTGGCTTCCTCTTCGATGTGCACTTTTTTCTCTTTTACATGTAAAGCTTCAAGCTCTTGTTTTCGCTCTTCGTAAAAGGCTCTATCGAAAAAGTAGGAGAGCGGAACCGTGGCATTTTTAAAACGATTTTTGATGGCGTTACTATGCGCTATAAGCTCATCAATCGAGTTAGCTTCGATTAAAATTGGTGTATAGCCCTCTTTTTTAATCGCGTCTTTAAAGAATTTTTCCTCTTGCATCAGGGTTACATTTTGGTAATCCAGCTTTTTGATGTTGGTATCGACCTGTAAAAAATAGACGGAAACGGTGATGGCTACCAAAGAAAGCAAGGCGATGGCGCGGTAAGGAAGTGGAAGTGAGAAGGTGAAATTTGCAAAGGGTTGAGCCTTTTTAAACCCAATACGCGGAAAGAGAAAAACAAATTGAAGATAAGAGAGTGAGAGTGAAAACATCGCAAACACACACACTTGTTGGATGAGGGGAAAATTGATCCATGAAAAGACCATAAACCCGCCAAATGTCGTTAAAAAGCCATAAAAAGCGGAGGTGTTAAACCCTTTTTTGTGTTCGTAATGACCGCAAAAGTAGTAGAGAAACATGTAATCAATCGCCAGTGCGCCAATGGCATTACCAAAGGCTAACACAAAGACGGAGACTTCACTCCAAATCATACCCATGAGCAAAAATGCAAGAAGCGTTGAGGTGGTAAGCGTCACAATGGTATTAATAAGAAGGTAGATGTTTTTAATGATGAAAATATAGAGTATCAGAAGTAAAACAGTCGAGAGAGCAATTAAAAAATTGACATCCTCTTGAATTTTTTGAGAGTTTTCCACAAAGTAAAAGGTCGGACTAAAGACGCGGACATTTTGCATACCTTTGAGTTCTTGATGCACAAGATCGTAAACGGTTTTGTAACTCTCTATCGTGTTGGACGTGTCTTTGATGCTAAAAACACTAAAATACCCAAAGTCACCTAAGGCTAAGTGACCATCGCGAATGCTCATCGTGATGGGTTTCTCTTTGGGTGTAAAATACCCCAGCGGATCAGAGGCGTCTATCGCCGTATAGTAGGGATTATTTGTCATTTTTTCATAAAGCGAACTTAGCTTCTCGTGGATACTGACTGAGTCGTCTTTATTGAGGTTTTTGAGGTAAAAAGCATTATTTTTGGTGTATTCGATCAGCTTTGCATTCGGCGTTATGCTACTTTCCAATTTTACAAGATTGGAAGCGAGCAGTGTATCTTCGATGGTTTTTATTTTGGCAAGAGACTCTTTATCGAACCCTTCCGAAGCGATCAGAATTTCTTTAGAATTTTTGAACTGTGAATAGATTTCCAGTGCCTCTTTACCCTTACTCTCAGGTAAAAAAGAGAGTAAATTGGTGGAAACATGCACGGTGCTTTGGTAAACGAAAAAAAGTGTGCCAACGATGGCAAATAGAAAAAAATTGAGGGTTTTAGTCCAGAACTTCAATGGTGATCCTATCGCCGTTTTTAATCTTTACATGTAAAGAGTGAAGCTTCTTTTCATGCCGTACAATACGCACTTCCTCAAGCACTTCCGCCGCTACGCCTTTGGGGGTTAAGAGGGTCTCATCGCCTTGTGTTGTTGCATCAAAAAAGGAATTGAGCAAGAGTGTGTTTTCATCATGAACCGCTTTGATAATCATAAAAAAATAGTTCATGGAAGGCATACTTTGCGCATCAATGACGTGATAGCCTTTGGCATCTTGAATGGTGAGCTTTTCTTCAAAATAGGTCAAGACTTTAGGCTCAGGTTTGACGTATTCGATAACAATATTTTGCTCTCCAAAAGTGATATACCCCTCTAAGGTGACGTTCTTATCAAGCGCATAGAGGTAGCGTGTCTCTTTGAAAGCAGCGCTATCATTGGCAAAAAGAGACAGAAAAAAGAGACAGCCTAAAACAATGACTTTCATGGATCACAACCGTTTTAGAAAGATAAAATGGCGGTGCAAGAACTGCACAATGCCGCCTAGGATAAAAACCAAATACCAGCCAAAGGAAGAGTAAATAATCCAATAGTGGTCATTTTTAAGAAGCAGTATGCTGACATGTAAAAGGATATTGACACTTGCAAGGGCTATCCAAAAAATCGTTGAACGGTTGACGTATGCTTCTTCTGCGACGCTAAGAGAACGTTTATGGATTTTGCGCGCAAAGTGTAAAATGATGGAGTCGTTATCAAAATAGCTTGCAATCAAGAAAAAGATAAATGCCAAAGAAATCAAAAGGGGTAGAAATTTGAGCACCAAAAAGTCATCTAAAAAATAGGCTCCTAGTGCTACCGCCATGTAAAAAAGAGGAAAAATTGTGGTTTTGATCTCGCGTTTTTTTTGACTCAAAAGCCAAAGAACACCAAAGCCAAAGAGTCCTATAGCGACAGTTTTAATATCAAAATAACCAAGGAGCACCACAACGATGGGTGCGTATAAAAACGAAAAAAGTATATGCATTACCTTACCATTCCTCCACTAATATTGATCACTTCACCATTCACATAGGTTGCTTTATCGCCTAAAAAAAAGACGACTTCAGCGACTTCTTCGGGACGACCGAGACGTTCACAGGGAATCAGATCGGTGATGTTTTTATCCACAGCGTGAACCATCTCAGATTCAATCACACCCGGCGCTACGGCATTGACTCTGATATTATAGCGTGCTACTTCCGCACAAAGCGCCTTAGTAAAAGCGATGATGCCACCTTTTGCAGCTGAATAGTTCACTTGCCCCACATTTCCTACGAGACCAGAAATGGAGGAGACATTGACGATGGAGCCTGCTTTTTCTTTGATCATATTCGGCAGAATTTGTTTGGTGACATAAAAAAGGCTGTTAAGGTTAACATCCATGACATCACTCCACGCTTCGTCTTCCATAAAGAAAAAAAGCTTATCTTTGGTGATGCCCGCATTGTTCACCAACACGTTTACATGTAAAGATTCTAAGGCGAGTTTCACTTCCTCTTTTTGAGTAATGTCAAATTGGAGAATCTCCCCATGTTTGATCTCATCAAGCAGTGCAAGAGCCTTCTCTTTGTGGCTTTTGTAGTGGATATACACAAAGTAACCCTCTTTGGCAAAATAGCGCACAATGGCCTCGCCAAGACTACCTGTTGCTCCGGTGACTAAGACTTTTTTCATAAAGGTACTTCCTCTTTCCAAAAAGGGTATAGATTGAACCATTGATTAGGGTACGCACGAACATGCGATGCAAAAAAATCGGCATAAGTTTGCATGGCTTTGTGGATCTCTTCTTCTGCATGGTTGTTTTTGTTCATGGTGATTTCAATAAATTCGATACGGTAATGTTGGGGCTTTTGATAACTAAAGGCAATACCCATGAGCGGTTTTTCGGTTTTATAAGCGATGCTAAAAGGGTTTTTATTGAATGCTGCGTTTTTGCCAAAAAAAGTGACACACTCTCTGTTTTTGGCTTCCGTTGCACGATCTGCCATCATCGCTACAATTTCGTTATTGAGAAGGGCTGTTGCAATTTTCATGGTGACATACACTCCCCCTTTGGAGAGGTTGATGATGTTGAGATGTGGATTTTTGGTTTCGAGGTTGTCTTCAATACACTTGATGGGTGCGATGAGTGATTCTTGCATGACAATGTTGATTTTAAGATCTGAAAAACAGTTACCAGCACTCGCCCATCCGCCAAAATGCGATAAAAGCAAGATGCCACCTTGATGAAGATGGTTCATCAAGGCTTCTTTGTTGGCTATTTCAAAAGTGTAATCTTGAGGGCTCACTTTGGAGACAAAACGGTCACACATGGTGATTGCAAAGTGACGTAAGTGTTCAAAATAGACTCCGTTGTTAAATGGCTGGTTGATATGCGCATAGTAATCTTTGAGTGCCTCTTTGACATTGCCCGCAACTAAAAAATAGAAAAAGGTTACAGGATACATCAGGTAATAGATAAACGTGTAGCCAAAGAGTCTGTAAAAGGTAAAAACGAGTTTGATACTCCAGCCGCTTCCTCGCTGTTTCGTGTTCATTGGTACTTTTTCTTGAGAAAAAATTTCCACGGCAAAAGTTTGACATGTACCATGACAATCGCCGCGGTATCCCAAAATTTTTTAAAGTGACTCACCCTCTCTTCTGGGGTAGGGTAATAGCATTCAATGCTCACCTCTTTGATGAGGCGACCTTTCCATGCGTGTTTGACAAGCACTTCCATTTCCCAGTCAAACCGTTTGGTTTGGATGATGAGGTCTAGGATGGAAGTGGGGTAGAGTCTAAATCCAGAAAGTGAGTCGGTAATACTCTGCTCGGTGTCCCAACAGGCCCAAAAGTTGCTAAACCATCTGCCAAATTTGGAGCCATTGGGAACATCGTTGATCTCAAAGTTACGTGCTCCGATGATAATTTGATCTTTACCATCACAGGCGTCGCATATCTTTTCAATTTGAGAAGCCAGATGTTGTCCATCGCCATCTAGGCTGATAAAGAAGTCAAACCCGCGTTTTTGAGCTTCGTGAGCACCTGTCATGATGGCAGCGCCTTTACCTTGGTTGGCGAGATGCCTGATAATCGTGAGTTTTTCATGCGGTTTTGGAATGATGTCAGCTACGTTGATCTCAGAGCCATCATCCACAATAATCAAAGCATACCCGTGTGTTAAAACGTCTTGTGCCACTTTCTCAATGGTAAGAGGATTATTGTACGTAGGAATCACAACAACGATATCATCTTTTTTCATACGTGAGTTCTGCTACTTTTTGTTCATTTTGTGTGACACGAATTTTGAGTGTTTTTTCATGCGTTTGCGTGTCGAACCAAAGCACACTAAGAGGCGTAATATTTTTTAAAAATTTTGCTTTTTGAATTTTTACAATTTCAATTCCTAAAATTTCTGCACTTAAATCAAGCAAGATAAACCCGGGAAGAATAGGATTTGTAGGAAAATGCGCTTGAAAAATGGGGTGTGACGCATCGCTGAGTCTCACACAAAAGCGTGTCCCTTCTTTACATGTAAGCGTATACAAATGGTTGAGTATCATACACTCCTTGCAGCGATTCTAAAACAAACAAGCGTATTATATAAATCTAGTTAAAATATGAGCTTAAAAGAGTGTATTTATGAGAGCAGTGGCACATTTTGCGTCCAGTCAAATTCCATTTGTTTGGCGGTCTGAAGAGCAAGTTCTCTTCCCATCAGGCGTTCCACAAGATGCAAGCTCATATCAATGCCTGCTGAAATGCCTGCGGATGTGACAATGTTTCCTTCATCGACCCAGCGCCTGTTTTCTTTTACATGTAAAGTGGGAAACATGGCACGAAGATCGTCAATGTCTTCCCAATGGGTTATTGAGGATTTGCCTTCTAGGAGTCCAGCTTTTGCGAGTAAAAATGCACCCGTACAGATAGAAGCGGTGATCGTGGTATGGGACGAGGTACTTCTGATCCATGAAACGATATCGTTGTCTTCAAGCTCTTTAGTGACCACGCCACCGGGAATCAGTAAAAGATCGGGTGTTGGATGTGAAGTAATGGAATAATCAGGATGCAGTTTGAGCCCAGCTCTTGCATAAATGGATTGTTTGGTTTTACCAACCGTAAAGACTTCAAAGGCAAGGTTCTCTGGAGAAGAAGCCGTTTTGTTAAAGACACGTGATGCGGTGGTAAAAACTTCATAAGGACCTGCAAAATCAAGGACTTCAACATTGTCAAAGATAAAAATACCCACTGAATATGCCATAAATTTCTCTCCTTCTTAACGTTACATGTAAATATAAAAATAGTTGGTATCGCCTTCATGTTTATAGGCAAGTTTCATGCCATGTAACCGAATGACGTGCCAGGTAATAAACAGACCAAAACCAAGTCCACGGGAGCTTTTTTGTTTTTTGCCTTCTAAAAAATAAGGCTCTGCGTAACGCTCTAGTGAGAACTCCAAGTCAGGACCTTTGTTGGAAATGGTGATACTTTTAGCATCATTGCACAAGAAGACATGGTGGTCTGTGGCGTAGTTAACACCGTTGTCTAAAAGATTTTTCAGTGCTACACCAAAAAGCTCAAAATCAACATTGAGTTCCACGGGGGTGAGTTTACATGTAATGTTTTCTTGCTTATCATCTAAAATATCAAGCGCAAAGTCTACCACATCTTCGATGTGATAGTGTTTGATCTCCAGTTTAAGTTCATCTGAGCTTAACTTTTCAATGCGCGAGAACTCTTCTAACAGAGCTTCTTGGCGTTTGAAAACATTTTGCAATATCTTGGTGTAGGTCGCATCTTCGATCATCTCAGCGGCAAGTTTTCCCTTGGTAATCGGTGTTTTCAGCTCGTGCATAATGTTACGCAAAAAGAGTTGCCGCGAATCACGCAGCGCTTTTATTTTAATGACGGCACTTTCAAATTCGTTGGCAAGCATAGCTATTTCATCTTTTTTCGTACTATTACATGTAATGTCATAATCACCATTGGCGAAGTGTTTGATCTTCTCCCTGAGCGTTTTAAGAGGAAGAATACTTCGAATAATGCCAATGTAAAGGAAAATCACAAAGGCAAAGGTGAGGAACGGAAAAAGAATTTGAGGAAAAACCTCTTTTTCAAAAGGCACTTCTAAGATCACAGGCTCATCGTTCCTTTTTTGTAAAATAGCATAGATATGAATGCCATAGGGAATGACATCGAGTCCCAGTCGCATCTTCTCTTCCATTTGTCTGATTATAGGAAAAGGACGAGGCGGTTTAGGCAAGGAAAGAAGCTTCTCCCGAAGTTTTTTATCTTCTACGAGAATAAAGCCCATTTCATCAAGTTTACTAAAATCAAGTTGTTTGGTGGAAGGATCAATGGCGGAACGCACAGCAAGATGCGAATAATCGTGCATGCGTCTTAGATTGGTCTCTCGCTCATGCATGGTAAGTGAAAAAAAGATAGCGCCAATGCCGATAAGCGCGAGCGCAAAGATAAGCGTAATACGCGTAATAATCGAATGATACCATCTCATGCTTGAAGCCTATAACCGATGCCACGTACCGAGTGAATAAAATGAGGTTCTTTAGAACTTTCTCCTAATTTGGTTCGGATGCGACTAATAAGGACATCAAGGCTTCTACTTTCGTTATCTTCGTTCAGGCTAAGTGTGCTATTGAGGAGTTCCGTTCGAGAAACAACACAGTTATTTTTTTTGATGAGGTGACCTAAGACATCGTACTCTGCAGGGGTGAGGGTAAGCGGGGTGTTGTTAAATAAAATAGTATGACTCTCTTCTTTCAGTAAAAGGGCAGATGATGAGACGTCTTCGGTGGTAGAGTGACTTTTTTTATAGCGTCTGAGTACACTCATAATGCGTGCATAAAGCTCTTTGGGCTCATAAGGTTTGGGCAAATAATCATCTGCTCCCAGCTCTAAACCTATGATTTTATCTTCCAAATCGCTACGAGCAGAGGAGATGATGATAGGAATATCGCTTTTAGAACGCACCTCTTTACAAATTTCTAATCCATCCATCCCTGGCAGAGAAAGGTCTAAAATCAGCAGGTCATATTTGGTGAGGCTTAAGGCACTAATGCCTAGATAGGGGTCTTCATAGTTGGTGACGATGATGTTGTAGCGTTTTAAAAAATTGCATAAAATTTCTGCAAGTTCGACATCATCTTCAATCATTAAAAGGTTGGGTTGCATGGTTTTGTCCTATCGTGATTTTATAGGGGCATGTATCAAAAGTCTTTGCTATGCCAAGACGGTTGGCTGGAGAAGACCTCTGCCCAAAATCTTGTCAAATAATACACTTACTCTTTGAACGGTTTGTTAATACCAAAGCCACAGAGTAATTTTTCATTTTCGCTTTCAATACCAAATTTATAAAGATGAAAATAACTCTTAGCTCCCTCTGCAGTCGGTAAGCTAATATCGTGTGTCACGATTCCTTCATAAAGAGAAAGACGGTCTGTTTCGGCAATTTCTTCTGCCGTATGAGAGTCAAAAATATCGGCGGCATTTCTGTTTTTCCATGTTTTGAAGCCGATAAATTTTTGATACGCTTGGTTCATATAAAGATACTTCCCTTGCGCATTTTTGATAAAAGCGGGAGCGGGAATATGCTCCACAAAAGCGATAAACCGTTCATGTTCTATAGTTTCTTGAGCGGCACTGGCTTTTTGTTGGCTTATATCACGAATAATACCAACCATACGGATATTGCGATCATTTTTCCCACGAATAACGCGACCACGAACTTTCACCCAACGAAGAGGCTCACTTTGACGAATGCGATGATCAACCATGAAGTATTCGCTATGACCATCCAAGTGCGCTTTAAGACGTTCGTTGACCAGAGCCATATCTTTAGAATGGACTAAATTTAGCCATGAGGAGAGTGTTGAAGGGGTTTCAGTCTCATGATAGCCCATGAGCTGTTTCCATTTTGGAGAGTAAAAGACATCGTCACTTTTCATATCCCAATCCCAAAAAGCTTCATCACTTCCTTCAAGCGCAAGTTCCAATCTCTCTTTTTGCGTTAAAAGAAGCTCTTTGCTTTTATGCAGTGCAGAGATGTCAACTATCAGTGATGCAAAGCCTATAATACTATTTTGAGCATCAAAGAGGGTTGACATATGAACGGTTGTTTGCTTAGGTATATTGTTGTCAAAGGTGAGTAGAAGAGGGTGTTCACCACTTTTGGGAAGTGTACTAATACGATCTATGGTTGCTTTCAAAAAAGATCCAAACGCTTTTTCAAACGCTTTATTGTAATAAAGTCTATTCTCTTTTTTGTAGAGAAAGGGAAGGGGAATGGATTGAAAAATATCATCGAAAGAGGCAACATTCTGAGGTGTTGTTTGTTTTTTTTGATTTTGAAGAAGTATAAACAGAGTTGTAGTAGAAGCCAGTAACACACCAATGCACGCAAAAAGGGCAATCTCTGTCATACAAACCTCTTTGAACTAGAGTTATCCCGCCTTTAGAAGCGGGATAGAAAGGCGAAGACTATTTTAAAAGCTCTTTCTCTTTAACGATGAATGGAACGCCTTTGATACCAGCACCAAAGTATTTGTTTTTAAGTTCATCAATGTGAGCGACTTCAGCATCGCTAACTTTTTGATCAAATTTGATGTTTTCATCGTAGTATTTTTTCAAGATTTTGATTTTTTCTGCATCGGTTTTGACTTTGGCAGTTTCCGTGTAGATAACAGCTGCTTTTTCAAGAGAGCTTCGCTCATGAACCGGTGTGAAAATCAACTTAAGGTTATTAGTTGTAAGTCTTTGTTCGATTTGAGCAAGCTCTTGTCTGCAGTAAGGGCACTCAGGATCGGTAAAAACGACCAAGGTATCTTTTTTAGGATCATTACCTAAAGAGATTATATTTTTCTTTTCCTCTTTTTTGTAGATTGCTGAAAGCTTTTTCTGAAGCTCTGCCATCTCCATCATCTCTTTGATGCTTCCGCCTTGTTTGATGCTGATAACATCAGGGAAAATCAAATCATCTTTGGTAAAGATGCTGAGTTTTTGTGAACGTGTTCCATCGGTAAGATTGAGAGTCACGAAATCCATGCCATCAATGCCATCAACGCTTTTGCGAGAGACAACTTCAATGGTAATATTGGGTACTTGAATCGTTGATTTAAAGTGTTCAACAATCTGTGCGTCTGTTGCGGCAAAAAGTGTGCTAGAAAGAAGCGCAACTAACCATAAAATGTGTTTTTTCATTCATTTTCCTTATAAGTTACAGAAACTAATCTGCATGAAATGTAAGGTATTATACAATAAAAAGAGTCATAGTTTGTTAACGAAAGGTCAATGTATGCCAGAGAATGCCGACAAAATGGCACTTATAGAAGAAATCGAAAAATTGATAGAATCTGATCCAAATGCTCCAATTTCTTCCTTTTCAATGTTAGAGTTCTTAGAATTAGACGATTTGGTCTCAGTACGCGAAACGCTTTTACGCTCCAAAATGAACCGTTCCTCTGAAAATGACGCATGGTTTGATGAACTCTGTAAAAAGTAGTTACACTCTTTACATGTAAAGGTCACTTATGGATAAAAAATGGGCTTATTTAAACGACATTGAAGGGTGTGAAGTCATCGGTCTTTATACGCTGCATGCGCTCATCGAAATTGTTTATCTCAAAGAGGGGAAACCTAAAAGCCTCACCATTAATTTTCATGTTGCAGGTGGTTCTTTGGGCTATTTTGAGTTTTTTAAGTTCGACAGCATTCCACTTCCCCCTGCAAAAATGCCTTATTCTCCGAGTGAAATGTTCACAAAGATTTTACATGTAAACCTTTATGCCACTGTTGGTGAGCATGAGCGTTTTGAAGAGTTGGAGTTTGTCTGTGAAAAAGGCAGTTATCTGTTTTTCTTCAGCGAGGATGAGGAAGAGGCACACTATGCCAAAATCGAAAAAGATAAAAAACCCTCATTACCACAGGTCAAACGCAGTGAAGAGTCTTTGCCTAAAGAGCTTTTTAGTGTGGATTTTTTTAAAGAAAATCTCGCGTTTGCTCTTCTCGCGCACGGTGAGCAAAAAACCCCACACGGCTTGCCTTACTCGATGCACCTTTTAAGTGTTGCTAGTGAAGTGATTAACGCTCTTTATATGGAACCACTGAGTTTCGATGAAAACAATGTTGCCATTGCGTGCGCGCTTTTGCATGATGTCAATGAAGATACAACCACTCAAATTACCAAAGAGAGTTTTTTAGCAGGCAATAGTGAAGTGATCGCCAAAGGGGTACAAGCGCTTACCAAAGATAAAACCCTGCCTTCTAAAGAGGCGCAGATGCGAGACAGTCTTGAGCGACTGAAAAAGCGTCAAAACTGCGTAGCACTGGTCAAACTTGCCGATCGCATTACCAATTTGGGTGTGCCTCCCAAACACTGGGATAAAGCAAAAAAACAAAAATACCTTGAAGAAGCGAAGTTGATTTTGAGCGAACTTGGCTATGCGCATTACTATTTAGCCCATAAACTGCATGAAAAAATTGAGGCATATCCACTTTACATGTAACGCTTTGGAACGAAGTATGCTTAGGTTGTAAATATCACAACAAAAGGATGAGTCATGCGTGTATGGATAAACTATATCAAATACACCCCTGAGGTCGTCGCCTTTGTCGCAACCTGTGTTGTTCTAGCGCGATAATTTATCAAGGGCAATCGTATCAAAAAGGGAGTCAAATCCCTTTTTGATACGTGTTAATATTTTTTCCCCTCACACGGAATTAACTCTTTTTCACTCACATCTTCCACCAACGCTTTCATGCTTTTAATCGTGAAGAGTTTTAGATCGTCACCTTTAAGCGCTTTAAGTTCAGAAGTAAATCCACTTTTGGAAAGAATCACAAACAGATCAGGCTCAAAGTCTGCTTTGGCACATTGCTCTTTAAGTTTGGTAAGTTCGGTTTTTTTCACCTTGGTATTTTTGTATTTGGTACTTCCTGCGATGAGCTTTCCTGAGACTGTCTTAGCCAAAATATCAATTTCAGCGTTTTTATCCCAATAGCTTCCCACTTCCACAATCGGGTCATCAGGCATTAGTTTTCGCAAAAGCTCAAATGAGAGTTTTTTAAAGATAAGTTCATAAAATTCTTGTTCGCGAGAAGCAAATGATTTTTCAACTTCACTGTAATCACCCTCTTTGATTGTCTTATAAAACGGTGAGACAAAGGCAAACCAAAAGCGCATAAAAGGGGTCATGAAACTGAGTTTATCGGAGTTATCGTCGTCGATATTGACAGGACGCTCCAGTGAATACTCAAAACGAATCAGCGCACTGTCTAAAAGGGTATCGAGTGCAGATTCGCCTTCTTCTCGGCTAATGTGTGCTCTCTTAAAGGTTGAATGCACCCGACGATCTCCCGTTGCCATAGCGCTTAAAAGCGTATGACTGAGCTTGTTGCTGAAGGTTATTTTGGCAATGTCACTGTGAATGTAGGGATAATTTTTGAAAATCTTAGTCTCCATAAGCTCTAAAAGAGGCTTGTGCATATCCACTTTCCAGCTTGTCCCTCCAAATACAGAAAAATACTCAATGGCTTTTTCCATATCATCGGCATGATTTTGGAGACAAAAAGAGCGAAATTGGTGTAAAAGAGTTGGATGTTTTGGCATGAAACGAGACCTTTGTATTGTTTTTAACAATTATACACGAATAAAAGGATTTTCAAAGGAGCAGAAAAAGAAGAGTCGCAAAGATCTCTTTGCGACTTCAAGAGCGTTTGGTTATTTAGCGTGACTTCCATCACAAAAAGGAGCATTGGCACTTTTTTTACAGGCGCAAAGATAGTACTCTTTTGCTTCCGTAACCGTGAACGCTTTGGGTGTAAAACCTGAGCCTTTATGGCTACCATCACATAAAACTTTTGTTGCACTTTTACCACAGGTGCAGAAGTGATACTCTTTGTTGGCTTCGAGTGACATTTTAACAGGTGACATTTTTATTCCTTACGTAATTTAGTGCATCGGCACATCAAAAACTAAAACCCACGCGGGTTTCAACGCTTTTATCTCATAAGCTTTACTTTCGGTCATTTGTACTTCATCTCTTTTCTCAAGTACGACACCATCGATTTCAATGCTTCCTTCGACAACAAGTACGAGTTTACCACGATTTGGAGTAGAAGGTGCTAAGGAAATAGTTTTACCTTCTTCTAACTCGGTAGTGGCGATAAACGCCTCTTGTTTGATCGCAATAGAACTCTCTCTACCATCAGGAGAAACCAGTGTAACCCATTGATTTTTTTTAGTGACATCTCTAAAATCGCGTTGATTGTAGAGTGGAATTCCGCCTTTTTGATTGGGGTGTATCCAAATTTGAAACAGAGCCGTTGTCTCATCTTTTGAGGCAAATTCGGAGTGATATACCCCTTCGCCTGCGCTCATATACTGAATTTCACCGGCATGAATTTCACCATGATTACCAAAAGAGTCTTTGTGAATCAAAACCCCTTGTGTCACGATGGAGATGATCTCCATGTCGCGATGCGGGTGCATCCCAAATCCTTCGCCTTTTTCGATGATGTCGTCATTGATAACGCGAAGCGCGCCAAATCCCATACGGGAAGGATTGTAGTACTCGGCAAAGGAAAAACTAAAACGGCTGTGAAGCCAACCATGCTCTGCAACGCCTCTTTGGTTGGCTTTATGAATGGACAATGACATGGTTGACTCCTCTTTACATGTAAACTATTTTGACACGTTTTTAAAGTTGAGCTTTAAAAACTACGCTAACACTGGGTTCTCTTCGGCAGAGAGCCCACACATTGAATAATAAGGAAAACTATTTTTGTAAAATTCCCTCTAAGGCAACATCAATTTTCACCTCTTCACCCACGATCACACCGCCTGTTTCAAGGGCTTTGTTCCATGAGATACCAAAATCGCTTCGGTTGATTTTACCAGTAAGACCCAGTCCTACACGTTTGTTACCGTATAAATCCGTTGCAGCGCCACCGTTTTCAAAAGCTAACACAACGGGTTTTGTAACCCCTTTCATAGTCAATTTTCCATACGCTTTGTCACCTTTAACTTCGTCAAGTACAAACGTAATGGTTGGATACTTTGCAACATCAAAAAGATCAGCAGAACGTAAATGATCGTCTCTGTCTTTAATGCCTGTATCGATAGTTGCGGCTTGAATCGTTCCATTGAGAGATTTAAGCGTTTTGGTTGCTTCATCGTATACAAAACTTCCGTTAAATGTTGAAAAATTTCCTTTGACGGTTGAAATCATGGCGTGTTTAACACTAAAATCTGCACTGGAATGCATAGGATCAACGTTATAGTTTCCGGCAAATAGGGCAGTTCCTGCCAACAAAGAAGATGCGAGTAATGTTTTAATTTTCATAATAGTTCCTTTTTTACTAATTAGTAGTATTTGAGCAAAAAAATGCGTGCTTACACGAAGCCTATTGCGCTTTTTGCAATTTACGTAACAGATCGTACAATGCGATCAACTCTTCATCGCTCAACACGTCAAAATAGCTTTGCAGATTGCTTGCATGCTGAGGAAACATGCTCCCGATGAGTTCTTTTCCCTTCTCGGTAATGCTGACAATGCGTACACGGCTATCTTCAGGTGAGGGCAGTGCTTCGATTAAACCATCTCGTATGAGATTTTTCACAACCACGGTGACATTGCCAGGCGTGCTTTCGATCAATTTGGTGATAGCACCTATATTCAAATCGCCACGGTGGTAAAGGACTTCTAAGACTTCAAATTGATTCATGCTTAAGCCTGATGCGTTGATGTACTTCAACTCTTTGGCACGGATTTTCTGAAATGCACGTAGGATTTGAATCCAGGTTTGCATACTTCTATCGGTGCGTTCACCATAGCTTTTCACATTTGATCTCAGTTTCATCTTTTTCCTTCCTTTGCCGAAATTATATTACTAATTAGTAATAATGTCAAGAGTAAAATGAATTTTTTCTTCAAAAAGAACAAAAATGTCATTTTGACTGGAAATGAGAACTGAATTCACAGAAATTATTATATAATTGCGCCGCATTTTACCAAGTAAAATGCACTAGGAGAAACGATGGAAGAAAAAAATAACGAAAAATGCAATGAAAATATCTCAAGTAAAGTGTTCGCATTCAATGAATTTTTAGAGGGTAAAGTAGAAAAATTACTGCTCAATGTTCTCAATATCGCGCGTTATGTCTTTATTGTTATGATGATTGTCTATTTGGGGCAGTGTCTTATCAGTCTTGGCTATAAGATGATTTCCTTTACCATTTCACAAGGGGCACTTGATTTTAGCTCTATCAAGATCATTTTGACCGATGGTTTGTTTATCTTGATTGTTTTGGCGATTGTCAAAACGCTCTTTATACAAGATGGGTTTGACTATGCCGTGACCTTTCTTGAGATTTCGTTTGTCGTGTTGGTGCGAAAGCTCATCTTACTAGAAACAGACCCTTCTGAAACACTGCTTTTACTCGTGCTGGGCGTTACTTCTGCACTCTTTTTTATCTTAATTGTCTACATCAAAGGGATGAAGCACAAGTGGGAGCGGGAAAAATGCGAAAAATGCATTAAAGCGGGAGAATAGCAAATGAAAGGAAGCTTTACATGTAAAGCTTCTCAATGACACTATTTGGGTAAAAATAGTGAATTTCCAACCATTTTTACCCTAAAACTCTTCTGTTTCCCTCTTTTCTTACATCTTCAAAATTATCGAGATAATCAAGGTAGGCAACTAAGTATTTGCGGCTGATATCGAAGTGCTCTTTAAAGGCTTTGATGTCGATGCCGTTTTCTTTGCGCATAATGTCTCTTAGATGCGCCATCATGGCACTTAATGCAATGGTGGTGACAAAGAGGTTATGCTCTAAGCGTACGACCTTTTTAGCACGGGTGAGGCTTTTGAGTGCATCATCACCCATTTTACGGTCGATGTCGAGTTCATCGTAAATGTTATAGGGTGCTTCGGGTGTAAATTCAGCTTTGAGCAAGGTGTCATAGAGTTTATCTTCGATAAGGGTTTCGATATTGTCGATATCGATTTGCGCATTTTTATAGACACCATTCACAAAATCAAGGATACCTTCATCACAAAGATTTTGTAACACACTCTCCACTAAAGCAACACTCGCCCATTTGAGTTTTAAAGAGAGAGAGTTCGCTGAGAGGAGGGCATATGCATTTTTAGCGTAAATGGCTTGAACGATGCGTCCCAACTCTTCTTGCATCGTTATAGGGTAGAGGACTAAGCCCTTTTCATCGACAAAAACATCACTCATTTCGTTGGCAATCTCTTTGGCTTCTTCGTGGTTCAGTCCAAAGCGTTGATTAGACGAGATGAGTCCAAAACCGTGCTTGTGCATTTCCACTAAAATGGTAAATGTCGTTTTAAAATCTTTAGTATCCAGTGCTTTGAGAAGCTCTAATTTAACCCTTTTCTTCATCGGGTCATTGATTGGGTTCAGTACGCGTCCACCACCGATTGTGCGACCACTGGAGCAGAGGATAAACGGCTCATCGTGGACTAAAAAGAGTTTATGGTTAAATTGCAGTTTAGCATAGCCTTTGTCCGCTTTATCGTCATGTTCGTAAAACAAAATGCGTGCTTCCACTTGCTTCGTACCCACATACAAAATCACTTTAGCATTGTGTTTGAGAGAATGTCCTCCAATGCTTTCAACCCACACATCGGCACAGTCAAAGCCACGAATAAACCCTTTTTTGCACAGCAATGCCCCTTTTTCGAAAGAGGTTTTTTGAGCATTTTGAAGATTAATTGCGGTTCGCTGAGAGGAGTAGGCACTCTCAACGTCGTGGTCGTGGACTTGAAGGTTACGGATGACGAACTCTTTCTCCAGTTCAGGTGCAAAAAGCTTTTCACCGACTTTAATGGTTCCATCAAGCACTGTTCCCGTCACAACCGTTCCCGCTCCTGCAATGGAGAAAGAGCGATCGACGTAGTAACGAAAAAGTCCATTACTTTTTTTAGGCGTTACGGGTAGCGCAAAAAGCGCGTTTTTAAGGGTTTGAATGGAGGAAGGCTCATAAATACTGACGGGGATAATCTCTACCAAATGAAGGTTTTTCAATGTTTTGAGATGTTCGGTGATTTCGTATTTTTGTTGTTCAAGAATCTCTGGGGTTGCAAGATCTTTTTTAGTCAGTGCTACGATAATATTCTTTACATGTAAAAGATTTAAGATCTCTAAATGCTCTTTGGTTTGTGGCATAATACCTTCATTGGCATCAACCACCACCAAGCTTGCATCAAATCCAAACGCTCCAGCAATCATATTTTTTAACAGCTTTTCATGCCCTGGAACGTCGATAAACGCGACGTTTTTGGTCTCATCTTGCATACTGGAAAAACTGAGGTTGATGGTGATGCCTCGACGTTTTTCCTCTTCTAAACTGTCCCCCTCAAAGCCTGTAAGCGCGGTTATAAGGGCTGTTTTACCATGATCGACGTGTCCTGCGGTTCCAATGATGCTATATTCCATTACTGCTTGCCTACAATACTTTTGATGATTTCAATGAGTTTTTCTTCAATGTTTGGAAGAATGGTGCGAAAGTCGAGCAAAAATTGATCATTTTCAATGCGCCCGATGACATGCTTTTCACGAAATTGTCTCTCCAACGCAGTCGCTTTACCCTTTACATGTAAAGCGATTGTGGGGAAGCGTCGGTTGGGCAATGTACCTCCGCCCATGTACGTTTCACTCTCGATAACTTCACATGTATTTTTGCCGACACTCTCTTTGACATGTAACGCTCTTTGCTTCAATGCTTCGACACTTCGAAACAGAAGCCAAAGGGTAGGAATTTGCTCATACTCTTCTGCCAGATACGCTTTGATGCTCTCTTCAAGTAAGCTCAGCGTGATTTTATCGACACGAAGCATACGAAGAAGTTGGTTCTTTTTCAATTTTGCGATCAAATCAGCGCGTCCCGCGATAATGCCCGCTTGTACACTTCCAAAGAGTTTGTCACCGCTAAAGCTAATCAAGGAAGGATGACATGCAAGAATTTCTTCTAAGGAGTGCTCACGGTTACCGAGGTTGTAGGGCAGTTTGGGGACATAGCCGCTTCCTAGATCGTAGTAGTCCAAAAGATTATTGTTTGAAGCCAGTTGTTTGAGTGTTTCATACTCTACCGCTTCGCTAAAACCTTCGATAGAGAAGTTGGACTGATGCACTTTCATCAGCATTGCCGTGTTTTGATTAATGGCGTTGGCGTAGTCGATGATTTTGGTTTTATTGGTTGCTCCAACTTCATTCAAAATAGCGCCACTTTGTTTCATCACTTCAGGGATGCGAAAGCTGCCACCGATTTCAACAAGCTCACCTCGTGAAACGACCACTTCTCTGTTCTTGGCAAAAGTATTTAAGATCAAAAAAACGGCTGCGGCATTGTTATTGACGACCAGTACATCTTCAACATTCAAAAGTTCTTTCAGATGCGTGCTAACATGTTCGTAGCGCTCTCCGCGACTTCCTAATGCGACGTTATACTCTAAATTAGAGTAGTTGCAGATGACTTCGCTCGCGCGATCCAGCAAGGCTTTAGAGATGAGGCTTCTGCCCATATTGGTGTGTAAAATAACACCTGTGGCATTGATGAGGGGTATCAAGGAAGGCTCAAAAAGGGCATCATATGCCTTTTTGATCTCGTGCATCAAAGCTTCTTCATCAAAGCTTTCGATCTCTTTGTGGATTAGTTTTTGGCGTATTTCTTCGATTTTTGTTCTAGCAATTTTCATCACTAAGGTTGCATTACAGCCTTCAAAAAGGGAGTGTGCAACGCATTTGTCTACTTTAGGAAGGGCTCTTAGGCTATTCATGCATTCACCGGAAGCGGTAGTTTGGTCTCATCAAAAAGGTATTTTTTGTTTTGAATCTTCGTTAGAATTCCTTGGTCACTCAGTTGTTTAAAGAGTTTAATAACCGTAGGTTTACTCACATTAACTTGTTCCATAATCTCGCTATACGAATAGTTGAGTATGTTCTCATAGTCCAAATTTTTAATGATAAATCGAATGATCTCCACTTGCTTACTATCGGTTACGGCAGAAATGGTTTTGATGATATTGTAAGAGCGCTCAATCTCTTTGGCTTGAATTTTAGGAAGCAGCACATCGTGTAAGGAATTTAAAAGTTCTTTGATGTTAACGGGTTTGATGATGTAATTATCGACATGGAGTTTAATCGCATCAAGTAGATATTCCGTATCGGTAAAAGCGGTCGTCACAATGCAGGGAAGTTCAATTTCAAGATCATCTTTGAGGGTACGCAAGAAGTCAAGACCATTACTGTATTTGAGGTGAATATCGGCGACGATGACGTCTATTTTTTCGCTTTGTATAATTTTCAAAGCTTCTTCAATGGTTTGAACGGGGTAGATTTTTTTCACAAAATCTTCAAGAACAGCTGTCGTGTGCTTCAGTAGATCAGCCTCGTCTTCAATGTAAAGAATCGTGAAGCTCCCAAGTAATTCAAAATTGCGCTTGTTCATCGTCATCACCCTCATTTGTATTGATGTAATTTTTTGGTATTTCTATCGTAAACATCGTACACGCCCAAAAAAGTTTTGTTCCTAATTTATGGCGAATATTTTTACATGTAATCTTACCGTGCATATGTTTTTCGACCATCTGTTTGGACATATAAAGCCCAATTCCAGTACCTACACTCTTGTGTTTGGTCGTAAAATAGGGGTCAAAAACTTTGGGTATTATATCACTTTTTATTCCACCACCATTATCAATAACATTGATGTAAATACGCTCAGAATTTTGCTTGGCAATGATATGTATGATCTTGGCTGATTGATCGGTTTTGGTTGCTAAAATATCTTTAGAATTGCCAATAAGATTGAGCAAAACATGGATCAGTTCATTTTTAAAGCCAAAGACTTCTAGATCATCTTTGATAAACAATTCAAGGGTGATTTCCTCACGCTCTAGTTGATATTTGGAGAGGTCAATCGCTTTTTGAATGACAGCGTTGATGCTAAACTCTTTTTTACTTTTGTTCGGATTAAAGAAGGTACGAAAATCTTCTAAGGTATCTGACATCGTGGAAGAGAGCAGTTGTGCATCTTTAACACGTGAAGCAATGAAGGTTTCATCGAGTTTCTTGGCAAAAAATTTGCTTTCAAAACTTTGGATAATCATCATCAAAGACCCCAGCGGTTGCCTCCATTGATGGGCAATGTTTTGCAGCATTTCGCCCAGACTCGCAAGTCTGGCTTGTTGGAACATAATATTGTCTTTTTTACGGCTATTTTCGACTTCACGTCTGATGCGAAGTTCGAGCGAATCATTGAGATCACGGAGTTCTTTGGTTTTAATCAAGACGTTCTCTTCAAGGTAATTGTGCAGATTTTTAAAATGGTTGATGATGATGAGAAGCACCATGGTAATAAAAAAGAAGATCATACCGATGAGAAGAATGAGCATCACCGTACTGGTTTGAAAGAGACTGTCATTGACCTGTTTTTCGGTAATGGACTGTTTAAGATGCGTGGTAATCAGGCTAGAGAGGTAGATATTCAAAGAGTTGGTTTCTAAAAGAATATCGTCGATTAAAAAACTAGCTTGCTCATTTTTAGAGTATTTTAACAGTTCAAGCATAATATTGATTTTGCTATCGATATTTTGCATTTTGACACTCACCTTTTCCACAATACCTTGTTGAAAGAGTGTTTTTTCAGGAATATCGGGAGTCACCAAAAAGAGGCTGAGCCATTTACTCGCGTAATAAGGAAGCCCACCAATATGGCGATTGGTGGCAAATTGGTAGCTATTCCATTGTTTGTGGATGATCTGTTGACTCAGATAGATGACTTCAATAGCATCATCATTACTAATCTGCTTTTCGCGTATGTCATGGAGTGTTTCAGCGATATTGACTCTGTAACTGTCTTTAATCTCTTCCAAATCAACTTGAGGTTGGGTGTGTTTTTGAAACAGTGTCTCGTAGTCATATTTGAGCGCAAAAATAGAGACGAACATCAAAAAACCAATCGTCATCGTGCCACTTAAGATGATAAAGATGAGAATTTTTGTTTTATTGGAAAACTTGATCGTTTCTAGTTTTTGGTTAATAAATTGAAAGAAAGTCATCTTAATACTCATACTTTTGAATAATCTCAAATTTGCCATTGACGTAGTTTGAAAGATACACTTGGTTTAAAAGTTGAGCATTGTGGTACAAAAGAGGAATGTTATCCAGTGTGCGAGGTGAAACATGTTTGAGTTTGTCTAGAAATTTGCTACGGGTAATGGTTCCGTTAATCGATCGCAGTGCTGCAACGGTTGTTTTGGCGGAAAGGTACGCTTCGTATGAGACCAAAGAAGGTTTCTCCTCAGGGTAGTAAAATGCGAGGTTTCTGAGGTACTCTACCGCTTCTTTGGAGTAAAAATCATCATAAGAGGGAACGGTTTGCGAGAAGAGAATATTGTCGCCTTTTCCCTGTAGTTCTCCCATTAAAGCATCTGCATTGACAAAGGAAATGGGACAAAAAATAATTTTGGAAGAACCATACTCTTTGACTTTCTCAATAAAACGTGCCGTTGGTTTATACGCACCGACTAAGATGATAGCTTCAGGTTTTGCCGCTTCAATTTCATGGATGGCATGACGAATGGAGAGGGTATTACGTTTGTAGGTGCCTTCTGCGATAAGTGATAAGTTGCGTTTGGAGAGTGCGTTTGTGAGTGCGATGTACCCCTCTTCTCCATAGTCATCATTTTGATAGAAGATCGCAAAGCGCGTAATGTTTTTTTGCTTCGTAAGATACTCCACTAAGGCATCAAGCTCATTGGTATACGAGCTTCTAAAATTAACAATGTTATCGGTATCTTTGGTACGTAAAAACGAAGCACCCGTGTAGGGCGCAATGAAAGGAATGTTGCTTTCTATAATGAGGGGAAGTACTCGTTTAACCGTTGGTGTGCCTACAAAGCCAAAAAGAGCAAAAACTTCGTCTTTGGTAATAAGTTTGATCGTGTTACTAAACGTATTTTCTGGCTCATATTTATCGTCATATTGGATAAATTCTATCTTTTTACCTTGAATACCACCTCTAGCGTTGGTATGGCTAAAATACGTATTTGCACCCACAACAATATCTTTCCCTAAATGGCTATTGATACCGCTTAGCGGAAGTGAAGCGCCCAATAGAATCGTATTTTTTTCATAGGTTTGATACTGTGGAGCGACCATAAAATAAAATAGGATAAGAAATAGAGCAAAAAAGCTCATTATCAGAAAGTTTTTGTTTACCAAAATAAAGTCACCTTCATTATTTGATGATAGCTATTATAGCGGAAGAAGATTAACGCAACCTATAGTGAAAGAAGCCCCTATAATTTGTTATATAAATATATATATAACGATATTCAAGCGGATAAACTTTCTCTTGTTAAGATCCGTTTAAACCAATTCATTTTACAATTAGGTAAACAATGATTTACCAATATGGGAAACAAAATGCAAAAAGAATATATTTTTTACGATAACATCGGCTTAGATTTTCCACTGAGTGAAGAGATAGAGCTTGTCAAAGTGGCTTCTAAAGGCGAGTATCTTGTCTCCAATCACCCTGAGGCAGAAGCGATTATTTACGCGCCAGAGATCAATTTTTACCTCAAACAATCCAATGATACCATTGCACAAAAAATAAATAATGTTACAAAACTTTACGCGATGCGTGCGCTTGGATTTGATTTTGCACAAGATATGGACTATTCACAAGAGGTCGGCGGTAAGGTTTTAATCGTCAGTGAAGATGCAAGCCATGAAGCATTGAAAGAGGAGTTAAGAGAGGATGATTTTACGGTCATGCTTCTTTCCCCTTCGATGATTTTAGATGTGAATGGACACATTGGGGATTTACATGTAACGCTGAAAAAAGAGGATGAACTTCTTGAATTAGAGTGCGATCAGATCATTTGGTGGAATGCTCCTAGTTTTGCCATGAAACAAAGTGGTGTGTATGACCCAGCACTTCTTGGTTTAGAAGGTGCGCTCAAAAAGCTTCGTGACAACAAAGGTGAGTACCACTATAAAAATTATATTAATTACGATCCTTCCATTTGTCAGTATCATGAAAGACGCGAAGAGATTTGCGGCAAATGTGCTGAGGTTTGTCCCACCGTCGCTATTTTGAAAGAAGATGAAACGAAGCATTTAGTCTTTTCGCACATTGATTGTCATGGATGTGGTGGATGTATTAGCGTATGCCCCAGTGGCGCGCTTGATTATACCCAAATGCCACGCATTGCTTTTTCACATTTATGTGCGTATTTTAAAGGTGCAACGGCACTGATTATTCCTCATAAAATGGATTTAGGCTTGATTGATATTCCTCTGTATGAGGGCGTATTGCCTTTAATGATCGAAGGTGAGAAGTATTTGCACGAAGCGCATTTAATGACGCTTTTGCAAACCAGTGGCAATCCAATTATCTTTTACACGGACTTTATCTCGAAAGGCACGGGCGATGTCATTCGCATGATCAATGAGATTTTTGAGCGAAAGTACCATAAAAAAGCGATCTATGTGTGTGAAGACACAGCTGATTTAGCGCGTATTTTTGAAACGATGGAAAGTTTTCCTGAGTGTATGTATGGCATCAATGAGGATGGACTTCGCAAACGTGAAATTTTCTCTGCACGCCTTGCTCACTTAGTGGGTGATGAAGATTTAGGTGTGGTTAAAGCGGGTGAGCATGTTCATTACGGTGACATCAAAATTGATGAGAGTAAATGTACATTGTGCCTTAGTTGTGTGGGTGCTTGTAATGTTCGCGCTTTAACGGCTCATCCAGAAGACAATTCCCTTCGTTTTAATGCTTCGATTTGTACAAATTGTACCTATTGTGAAGTGACCTGTCCTGAGCAAGAGTGTTTAACCGTTGTGCGCGATGAGATCAGTTTGAAACCAAGTTGGTTTAGCCAACGTATTATGGCAAAAGACGAACTTTTTACCTGTCTTGAGTGTGGAATGCCGTTTGCGACCGTTAAAGCCGTTGAAAAAATTGCAGCGGTCATGACACCACTTTTTGGCAATGATGAGGTAAAACTCCGAACACTCTACTGCTGTGCGGCATGCAAACCCAAAGTGATGTTTAAAGCACACATGGAAAACGAAATGAAAGGAATGAACGTATGAATAAAGAGGCGATCAATAAAGCAAGAGCCGTTTATTATGGGCTCTTTGCCTCCCTTTTAACGTTTTTTGACAATTCAAGTGATCTTGGAATGATTCAAAAAACGATTGATGTACTAGCGCAGAATCCACTGGATGAAGAGAGTCATTTGGCGTTTAGCAATATGCAAAATTTGCTTATTACTGGAGGCTATACGCTTTTAAAAGAGGAAAGCGACAAAGTCTTTTTTAGTCCCTATTCAGCGTATATTCCTGTCACCGCTTCGTTTTTTGTAGAGAACAGAGACGATGGCAAAATGCGTCAAGAAATGGTGAAATATGTTTTAAGTTCCAATTATAGACGCGATAACGAAAAATTTAAAGAGTTAGAAGATCACATCGGTTTTATTGTTTTGTTTATGCAAAAAATGATCGAAGATGAGTTATTGGGTAATGAGAAGAGCGCACAACTAGGACGTGAAGTTTTTGAGAAGATTTTAAATCCCTTTATTGATGAGTTTATCGCCGCCCTTCATATCCATGAGGACAGCCATTTTTACGAAGATGTCGCAATCATTATGCAATCGTTTGTCGCGCTTGAGAGGCTTTATCTGGATGTGAAAAAACCATTACGCGAGAGTGAAGCGCCAAGAGTGTTTACCAAAGAGTTTAAGAAACCCCATAAACCACTGACGCCAAGACCGAAGAAAAATATGGAAGAGTTTGTCCTTTAAAAAACTCTTGATACGTCTTTAAAGCAAAGCTCTAAAGACTACGTTAACACTGGGCAATCTTTAGCAGAAAGCCCACGCACCTTTGGTGCTCTATGTTCTATTAATATGCTTATTTTGCATAGTTAAAATCTTTACATGTAAAGAGGTTGAGCTAAGGAAATCACGGTTTTTTTAGCTCTCTCTTTGTACTCCAAAGAGAAATTCTGCAAGGAGAAAATGACCATGCAAGATCAAAGAAGGAGTTTTCTTAAAAAAACTCTAGGCGCAAGTGCTGTTGTTGCCGCTGTTGGCGTTAGTGCAATTGCTAACGAAAGCGGTGTCACAATAGCAGGAAGTAATGGTGTTGTTAAGGGAAAATCGAAGAAAAAAGAGATTCTCTACAAAAAAACAGCTAATTGGGACGCGTATTATCACGCGGCAGTCTAAGGAGATTAGATGAGTAAAGAGATGTTAAAAGACGCCTCTTTGCACATGGGAAGACGATCATTTCTTAAAATGGCAGCGATCGGAGCGAGTTTTGGAGCAGGCAGTGCGTTTGCATCCAGTGATTCAATCAGACCAGCTACCGAAGAAGAAGTGAAAAATCCATTCCCAGGTTCGAAGAAAGTCAAAACGATTTGTAGTATTTGTTCTGCAGGTTGCGGTATTATCGCTGAAGTTCAAAATGGTGTGTGGGTTCGCCAAGATGTGGCACAAGATCACCCGATTAGTCAAGGTAGTCATTGTTGTAAAGGTATTGACCAGATTGATTTGATTAAGAGCAAACAACGTATTAAGTATCCTTTGAAAAAAGTCGATGGAAAATGGCAACGTATCAGTTGGGATCAAGCCGTTAACGAGATTTCAGACAAGATGCTTAAAATGCGCGCCGAAAATGGCCCAGACATTGTAGAGTTTCTAGGTTCTGCAAAATTCAGCTTGCAACAATCTTTCTATTTTAGAAAATTTGCTGCAATGTGGGGAACAAACAATATAGATCACGTCGCTCGAATTTGACATAGTGCTTCCGTCGCAGGTGCTGCGAATACATTTGGATACGGTGCTATGACACAACAATTTGGTGATGCGGTTAATGCAAAAGTCATTATGATGATTGGTGCAAACTCAGCGGTTGCGAACCCTATTGGATTTAAACACTTCTTACAAGCAAAAGATCGAGCTGGAACGAAATTGATCGTTGTTGATCCAATTTATACCAGAAGTGCTGCAAAAGCAGATCTTTACCTACGTATTCGTTCAGGTACAGATATCGCGTTTGTGTACGGTATGCTTCACATCATCTTTAAAAATGGTTGGGAAGATAAAGAATTTATCGACACACGCTCTTATGCGATGGATCAAATCCGTGCAGAAGCTGCTAAATGGACACCAGAACTCACTTCTGATGTTACAGGCATCCCGGTCGATCAAATCATTCAAGCAACAACACTTTTTGCTAAAAATACTCCAAGCGCTATTGCATGGTCACTGGGTATTACACAACACAGTGTTGGTTCATCGAATACCAGAATCCTTCCAATCCTTCAAATTGCTCTTGGCAATATGGGTAAAAAAGGTGGTGGTCTTTACATCATTCGTGGACATGACAACGTTCAAGGCGCAACCGATATGGGTAACCTTGCAGACTCACTTTCAGGCTATTATGGTCTTGATGATGGTGCTTGGAAATACTTCGCGCAGTCTTGGGGTGTGGATTACGAATGGCTCAAAGGCAGATTCTTTGAGAAAAAATGGATGAATGAAAAAGGTTACTCGCTTTCTCAATGGTGGCAAGGTGTTCTTCAAGAGGTAAAAACATACTCTTCGAGCCCTGTTCGCGCTGTTTGGATTCAAGGAACGGGTATTACTTCCATGTCTCAACAAGCGAAAATTAAAGAAGCATTGGACAAACTTGATCTTGTGGTTATTGCAGAGCCATTTGTCAATGAAGCCGCTGTGCTTAGCAGTCGCAAAGATGGCATTTACATTCTTCCAGTGGCAACACAATTTGAGTCTGAAGGAACCGTAACTGCAACAAACCGTTCATCTCAATGGAGAACCAAAGTCGTTGAGCCTCTTTATGAGAGCAAAACAGATGAAGAGGTTATGTTCCTTTTTGCGAAAAAATTTGGCTTCTATGACCAGTTTGTTCAGGGTATGAAGATGGATGTCAAAGATGGCAAAGTCGTTCAAGTGAAAAATGACTTTAAATGGCCAGATGATGCGCAAAGAGAAATCGCCAGAACGATCAAATCGATTGGTCTAAGCGGTTGGACACCTGAGCGTCTTCGTGCACACCAAGAGAACTGGCACATGTTCGATCCTGTTACCTTAGAAGGACAAGGACCGATGAAAGGTCAGTATTATGGACTTCCATGGCCGTGTTGGGATGACAAACACCCGGGCTCTCCGATTCTTTATCGTCGTGATGTGCCTGTGGCTGAGGGCGGTATGGGCTTTAGAAATCGCTTTGGTTTAGAGCACAATGGTGTCAGCCAATTGGCCGATAAGAGTGTCACGGTTGCGGGCTCAAAAGTCGAGGGTGGTTATCCACAACTTACCAAAGAGAACATCGAAAAAGTGCTTGGCATTACTTTAACTGAAGAAGAAAAAGCGCAAATGGGTGGAAGCTGGGCGATGGACTTTAGTGGACTCATTCAGCAAAAAGCACGTGAAGCAGGGGTTTGTGTGTATGGAAATGCAAGAGCACGTACGATTGTTTGGGAATTCCCAGATCCAGTACCATTGCATAGAGAGCCGATCCACTCACCACGCTGGGATTTGGTCGCGAAATATCCGACCTATGATGATCAGCCTAAAAACTTCCGTGTTGAGACAAAATTTAAGTCTGAGCAACAAAAGCAAGACTGGTCTAAAGAGTTCCCAACCATGTTGGTCAGTATGAGAGTTGTTAACCTCTCCGGTGCGGGTATGCTAGAGCGAACCAGTAAATACCTCTCCGCCATTACGCCAGAGATGTTCTGTAACATTCACCCAGATTTGGCACTGAAACATGGCATTAAAGATCGCGATATGATGTGGATTCACGCGCCTCAAGGTACAAAAATTAAGGTTAAAGCATACCATAATCACAGTGTAACACCGGATCGTATCTGTATGCCGTACAACTTTGCGGGTATTTTCCAAGGAATCGATTTGAGTGCGAATTATCCAGAAGGTACGAAGCCGTATGCTATCGGTGAGAGTTCAAATACTATCACAAACTATGGTTTTGATGTGATCACACAAATTTCAGAGTTCAACGCCGGTCTATGCCGCGTCGAGAAAGCATAGGGGGTGGATGATGAGTGAATTATCAAGAATGAAATTTTATTGTGATACGAATCGTTGTATCGAATGTTTTGCTTGTTCTGTTGCGTGTGCCGAAGCGCATGATCTTCCAACAGGTATTAGCCGACGTAAGGTCATTACATTGCAAGATGGTGTTGAGGGGAAAGAAATGTCAACCTCAATCGCTTGTATGCACTGTACCGATGCTCCTTGTGAGCAAGTCTGTCCGGTAGATTGTTTCTACATTCGTGAAGACGGTATCGTGCTTCATGATAAAAACAAATGTATCGGTTGTGGTTACTGCTTGTACGCATGTCCATTCGGTGCGCCGCAGTTCCCAAGAGATGGCGCATTTGGCGCTAAGGGAGCTATGGATAAATGTACGATGTGTGCTGGTGGACCGCTTGAGACAAACTCGGTTCATGAACGAGAACTTTACGGTCAAAACCGTATCGCAGAGGGGAAAGTACCGATGTGTGTCAAACGAACTGCTAAACTGGTCAGTAGAAAATGTAATTTGAGAGTTGCATTTTGATTTAAAACCTTAAAGAACCAAGTTAAATTGGTTAAACTCCATTTTCAATTTTTTGGAAAGGAGTTGAATGTTAAAAAAAGGTGAAATTAAAATGATAAAGAAGTTTTTAGCTGAAGGGTTTAGTAAAAGTGCCATTGCTAGAAAGTTAGGTATTTCAAGAGAAACTGTAAGGCGCTATGCCAATCTTCCAGATGATTATATTCCCCATATCAATAGACCTCCTGTGATTAACAGTGTTGATCCTTATTTGCCACATATCGCCAAGATGTTAGAGACGGCAGAGCAGCAGAAAAGTGAAATACCCTTAACCGTCATTTATGAAGAGATTAAGAAGCTTGGATATGATGGAAGTCTAAGGTGGCTTCAACAAGTCATACTAAGATATGAGCTTAGAGCTCGAGCCAAATTAGATGAGCCTATTATACGCTTTGAAACCAAACCAGCCCAGCAGATGCAAGTTGACTGGGTAGAGTTTCCCAAGGATAATTTATCCGCCTTTGTAGCGACGATGGGTTACTCTAGAGCATCTTATGTGGAATACGTTAATAATGAGAAGATTGAGACCTTGATAGGGTGCCATATGAACGCTTTTGCCTACTTTGGTGGTGTTCCAAAAGAGTGTTTATATGACAATATGAAAACTGTCATATTGTCACGAAATGACTATGGTAAGGTGATCATAGATTCAATCCCTTGTTTGCTGACTTTGCCAAACACTGTGGATTTAGTATCAAAGTATGCAAACCCTATCGCGCTAAAACCAAAGGAAAAGTTGAGAGATTTAACCATTATCTGCGGTATAACTTTCATAATGGATTACGAGTGAGACTCTCTATGAAACATTACACATTAACGCTTGATAATGCAAATGCGGAAGTTCTAAAATGGTTGGACAATACCGCCAATAAACGCATCCACCAAACGACATTACAGATGCCATTTGAGTTGTTAGCACAGGAGCAGTTACAGCTACTTCCTGTGCCTAAAGCCTATCAAGGAATCCACCCTAAAGCTTTGATTGAAAGTGTAGCTAAAAATATTCCCCAATCAATTCTCACAAAGACTTGGAAAAATTATATATCCCCAATAGAGACATTCAATGTTACGATGAGTTTATACCCATGGTTGCAAACATCATCCTTCCTGTTGGATTTTATGGTGGTGCATTATGGAGTTAGATACCTCTATCGATGAGTTATGTAAAGAACTCAAGCTCTCTATCATAGGCGAAAAATATCATGATATTGCCAGTATGGCAGCTAAAGAGAATTGGCAATATACACAGTTCTTGGAGGAGGTATTACGAGTGGAAGTAGATAATAGACTAGGAAGGTCTAAAAATATGTTGACCAAACTCGCAGGATTCCCAGTTATTAAGACATTAGAGCAGTTTGATTACACTTTCTCCGTTGGCGTGAACCGTAAACAGATTGAAGAACTCTCAAGCCTAATATTTGTTAAAAAGTATGAGAACATCATCCTCTTAGGTGAAAGTGGTGTGGGTAAAACACATCTTGCTATTGCGCTAGCACTCAAAGCGGTGCAACATCGCTATAAAGTAAGATTTACCACCATAAGTGAGCTTTTAAGTAATGCAAATAGAGCCAAAAAAGAGAAAAATATGATAGCTTCTTGAAATCTATCGCCTCTCCATCGGTACTTGTCATTGATGAGATTGGATATTTCAATATGAGCAAAGAAGAAGCCAATCACTTTTTTCAAATTATTTCTAAACGCTATGAAAAAAGCTCTACCATTTTTACTTCAAATCTTGTATTTAGTAAATGGGTTCAAGTCTTTGCAGGAGATAAAATCGTTACAACCGCTATATTAGATCGAGTGTTACATCACTCACATATCATCAATATTCAAGGAGATAGCTACCGACTTAAAGAGAAGAAACAAACAGGAGTTTTACACTCAGAAATCTATAAGTTTGAAGCTAAATCTTCAAACATAGAAGGTCAAAATCAAGAGGTGGTTTAAGTTTCAATTCGCAACTTTTTTACACTATAAACTGACCAGTTCTGCGCTTCGCTTGACAGCATCCATAATTTCATACATTCCGTATAATTCTGTATCTTGATATTTTATAAAAAGATTGGTTTTAGAGGCTAAAAGATCTGGAGCAGATGAAAATTGTTTTGTGCCCTTATAATTAACATAATTTCTCGTAGGATCCCAACCAGAAGATAAAACAGCTGAATTAACAGTACCATAAACATTTCGAATAACATTACCTGCTTTATCACCTTCATATAAATCTTGTCTATTGACACCAGAAACATTGTAAACAGATTCTGTAATTCTGAGTCTTAAGTCATCAGTATATTCATGATCAAAGCCTATTTTTCCATAGACTGCATAGGTATTACTTGTCGTACCATAGGTATCACTTTCTGCTGTATCTTGAGGATTGGCTTGACCATTGGTAACACCCATTACGACAAAAGAACTAATCGCAGGAATACGATAAAGTAATTCAATGTGAGTGCCTTGATCTTCAGCATCAACAGCTAAATTATTAATAAATGGATTTCTCATTACGTTTGCATTATCGGTTCTTCTATATTGATCATCACCATAGTCAATGTCATTAACACCAATTTTAATGGTTGCATCTTTCATAAAGCCAGATAGGAATCCGGGAGCGATAAAATCAAGGTTATCAATGGTTGCATAACCACCTTTAACATAAGTCTCATTGTGATGGTGAGATGCTAGCATAGTTTGTAACTTAACATTAAAGCCGCTCATCACTTTTGCATTGATATCTAAGTTGGCACTTGGCAAGCTTAAAGCTGACTCTGCATCACCAACTCCTGCACCTGTATTACCTGGAACATTCCATGTATTAGCATCAACATGAGGTGCATACTTAGAGGCACTCCACGCTTGGTCTATTCCTTGATAATAGAAAGATAAGTCAACTGCAAAACTGACTTCTGGTTTACCTTTAAAAGCAGAAGTGTCTTTTTCTGGTTCAAATTGTTGAACAATCTTAGCACTCGCCAAAGTGCCACAAACAACGGTACTTAAAAGTACAACAGCGAATTTTTTCATTGTAATTCCTCCAAAATTTAATTTCAGATAAATTATAACTTGTAACATTTATTTTTAAAATGGATTTTCATTATTAAAAATTGTACTTTTCGTCCAATTCATTTCGAAAGCTTTTAGGAGAAGTACCAACCTCTCTTTTGAAGAAACGACTGAAATAAGCGGGGTCGATAAAGCCTAAATGGTCAGCAATTTCATTGCAAGACATCGTGTCATATTTGAGAAGTCTTTTGGCTTCTTGTATTGTTTTTGAACGAATAAACTCACTGCAATTAAACCCGGTACTCTCTTTAATTGCTTGATTCAGCAATTTAATACTTGTTTTTAATTTTTTTGCATAGTAAGTCACAGGTGTGAGTTGATAGTTATTTTCATGCATAAGATCATTGAGCTTTGTAAAGAGTGTATTTGTCATGACAGATGCTGGTTTAGCAGGCAAGGCGCGTTTTACATAGATGAGCAAAATTTGAATGAGATTCGTAATCGTGCACTCTTTAAATGATTTTGTCATCCTATATTCTACATGTAAGCTTTTCAAAATAGTTTCAAAGGATAAAAATTCTGACTCGCTAACATTGACCGTATCAAAGTGGAAAATAGACAGATATTCAATAAATGACCTTTCTGAAAAGAAAGACATATCAAACTTGAGAAGATAACCATGAAGATTTTGTGTATATTCCCATCCATGGATTTGATTAGGAGATACTAAAAAAAATGAATTCTCGTGAATTTCATAACTTTGACAATCAACATAAAATGTTCCCTCTCCTTTAAAAATAAAGAAAAGCTCATAACAATCATGTTTATGCCTAGGCACAGGAGAAAGATAGTCTATTTTATCTATTTTAAAATGGTCTTCTTTAATCGTAAAGATAGGTAGTGTCATCATTCCCTCCTTATTTGGAAAAATTTGATGGATTAAAATGTATAGATACATTAAATTAGTTATATTTTTTTCGTCAGTAATGTGCAAAAAAAGAATAACGAAATCTTAATATTTCTATATTTTTGTGAAGTATATCAGATAGGTAAGTTCAATAGAAATGGATTTTAGAGAGAAATGATTGTACTTTTAAGCCCACATTTTGTACTAAAAGTGTCTTTTTAGTGTCTAAAATATACATTTTAGAGCGTTTTTATGGTACTTTTAGAACATAATTGTGTTTTTGTATTCTTATGCTTTTAGTATATTTAATAAAATATACTTGATATGGTTATGAAAAGTATATAACACTAGTTATTTGTGTTTGAAATAATTGATAGAAAAATGATAAATATAAAATTCGTCTATTTATAAGTGGGTAAATATAATATAAATTTATAGTCTATGATGAATATTGAAAAGAGAATTATTTATCTAAATAATATAGTGTATGCTCAAACTGTTCCATACTCGATAGCAGTTTTTGTGTAAAAAAGTCCTAATTTTTCTTCATTTAAAAGAGTAAAGAGTTTTTCACATTCTGCATCGCTTACGTTCATGATGATTTCAAGTGGTTCATCCGCAAGCTCAAAAAAGGTTGATGAATGGAGTTTTCCGTCACGACCGATCCCCTGTGCAGCGTTTAAAATCGTGACGCCTTTAATGCCAATTTTTTCGGTAACTTCAACGAGCCAATGGCTAATGTGCTCACCATTGGGGTGTTTGCGACTTTGTAATGTTGAAAAAATAAGTTGAAAACCTTTCATAAACTTCCTTTTTGAAGTAGGGTGTAACTGGCAATACCCAAAAATGTCATAGCGATAGAACCCATGACATGTAAAAGAACGGCAACGATACTCATACTAAGACGCCCTTCTTGAATAAGGGAGACGATCTCGGCACTAAACGTGCTAAACGTTGTAAGTCCGCCTAAAAAACCTGTGATGATGAAAAGTCGCCATTCTGGTGCTAAGGCTGTATTGGAAGCAAAAAAAGCAATGAATAATCCGATGAGATAACCGCCAATAAGATTGGCACTGAGTGTTCCAAGAGGAATGGACGGGTAAATGCTGTTCAGTTTTGTTCCTAAAAACCAACGCAAAAGTGCACCAAAACCAGCACCTGAAAAAATAGCCAAAACGGTATAAAACATCAAAGAGACCTTTGAGTGAATTTGATGAGATTATAACATAACTGCATTAAAAGAGATGAGAAAACCCATAATACATTAGTAAATCGCTTGGTATTATTGACAATAAAAAATAATTCTGCTATTATTTCGTCACTTTAAAACAAGGAGGTAAACCATGAAGTCTAAACAAGCCATTGTTCATGGAAAGAGTACTCATGTTTTTTGTCTGATGTGTTGCTAAAAAAACGTCTTACATGTAAAAAGAAATGCATTCAGTTGTGCAAAATTTCTTTGTGTAAGAGGCAAGTAGCGTTTAGCAGAGCTTTTGAGCTTGACTCAAGAGTCATCACAAGAGTTCTTTGAGAACTCCAGAAAAAAATCAGAAAGAAAAAACATGAAATTCTTATACACACAACGTCTTTTTTCATTAGCTGTTGCAGTTTTGGCACTTATCGTGCCTTCCATTCACGCCGCAGATATCTCCTTGCTTAACGTCTCGTACGACCCAACTAGAGAGTTTTACAAAGAGTATAACCAAGCCTTTGCTAAACATTGGAAAGAGATTAAAGGTGACAACGTAACCGTACGTCAGTCACATGGTGGTTCAGGTGCGCAAGCCAGAAGTGTTATCGATGGTTTGGATGCAGATGTGGTTACCTTAGCTCTTGCGTACGATGTCGATGCGATTGCTGAAAAAGCGCATGCGATTGATCCTAATTGGCAAAAACGATTTACTCATAACAGTGCCCCTTATACCTCTACCATTGTCTTCTTAGTACGAAAAGGCAATCCTAAAGGAATTCATGACTGGGATGATTTAGCAAAGCCCGATGTTAAAGTTATAACGCCCAATCCTAAAACTTCAGGTGGAGCACGTTGGAACCATTTAGCGGCGTGGGGCTATGGGCTTGAAAAATACGGCAGTGAAGAGAAAGCCAGAGAGTTTGTCTCTAAAATTTACGCCAACGTCCCCGTCCTTGACTCAGGCGCTAGAGGAGCTACCAATACCTTCGTTCAAAGAGGTTTGGGCGATGTCTTAATTGCTTGGGAAAATGAAGCGATCTTGTCAATTAAAGAATTAGGTCCCGATAAATTTGACATCGTTGTTCCCAGTATTAGTATTCTAGCTGAGCCAAGTGTGAGCATTGTGGATAAAAACGTTGAGAAAAAAGGAACGAAAGAGGTAGCAACCGCCTACTTAGAGTACCTCTACTCTAAAGAAGGACAGAGAATTGCGGCTAAAAATTACTACCGTCCAACCGATCCTGAAATTATTAAAGAGAGTGAATCAACATTTCCAAAACTAAAACTCTTTACGATTGATGCGCTCTTTAACGGATGGGGGGAAGCTCAAAAGAAACACTTTGCGGACGGTGGCGAGTTTGACAAGATCTTCGCTTCAATTAAGCGATGAAATGGCGCTTTAGAAAGCCCAGTGTTTTGCCAGGGTTTGGCTTAACGCTTGGCTTTAGCCTGACTTACGTAACCCTCCTAGTGCTCATTCCACTGGGAGGGTTACTGCTTTATACGACCAAACTTTCATGGAGCGAATTTAGTGCGGTCATTATAGACCCTAGAGTATTAGCTTCGTTTAAACTGAGTTTTGGAGCGAGTCTGATTGCGGCAGTTATCAACCTCTTTTTTGGACTAATTATCGCATGGGCATTAGCGCGTTATAACTTTTTGGGTAAAAAAATTGTTGATGCACTGGTTGATTTGCCTTTTGCCCTTCCCACAGCGGTTGCGGGTATTGCCCTTGCGGCTATTTTTGCACAAACAGGTTGGATTGGAAGACTCTTAGATCCCTTAGGCATCGTGATCGCCTATTCTAGGGCAGGTGTTGTGGTCGCACTCATCTTCATCGGGCTTCCTTTTGTGGTGCGTACCGTTCAGCCTGTCATTGAAGAGTTTGAAAAAGAGTTTGAAGAAGCAGCGACAAGTTTGGGTGCATCGTGGGTGCAAACGTTTACAAGAGTGATTTTACCCTCTTTATTGCCAGCACTTCTAACAGGATTTGCACTCTCATTTGCAAGGGCACTGGGAGAGTATGGTTCGATTATTTTTATCTCAAGCAATATGCCCTTTGTGAGTGAAATCGTGCCACTGATCATCGTAACTAAGCTTTCACAATTTGATTATGTGGGCGCAACAGCGGTGGGAACGGTGATGTTACTTGCCACATTTATCATTTTATTTTTGATCAATGCGATTCAGATTTACAGTCGTGAAAAAAGTTTATAGGAAGAGAAGATGCAAACAGAACATCGTTTAGAACCGAAGTGGCTGAAACCGCTTTTATTGGGTATTACGCTTCTTTTTTTAGGCATTTTTTTAGCGCTTCCTTTGGCGGTTGTTTTTAGTGAAGCGCTTGCAAAAGGGTGGAAAATCTACTGGGAATCTATCAGTGAACCTGACGCCATTGCTGCGATTAAGCTAACCCTTTTAGTCGTGCTCATTACCGTTCCGCTCAATACCGTTTTTGGTGTTGCCACGGCTTGGTTGATTGCCAAGTTTGAATTTCGGGGTAAAGGGTTTTTAATTACTCTGATTGATCTGCCTTTTGCCGTTTCACCCGTCATTGCAGGTCTGATTTTTGTGCTGTTATTTGGAAGTCAAGGTTGGTTTGGCGCGTGGCTTGGGGAGCATGATATACGCATTGTATTTGCCACACCCGGCATTATCCTTGCAACCTTGTTTATCACCTCACCGTTTGTGGCACGTGAGATCATTCCTTTGATGCAAGAGCAAGGCAAAGATGAAGAAGAATCTGCTTTAACGCTGGGAGCAACAGGGTGGCAAACCTTTTGGAAAGTGACGCTTCCTAACATCAAATGGGGACTGCTGTATGGCGTGATTTTAAGTAACGCCAGAGCGATGGGCGAGTTTGGTGCGGTTGCAGTTGTTTCAGGTCACATCAGGGGTTTGACTACCACAATGCCTTTACATGTAGAGATTTTATATGGCGAGTACCTTTTCACCGCGGCCTTTGCGGTTGCTTCACTTTTAACCCTTTTAGCACTGGTAACGTTGGTGCTAAAAAGTTTCATTGAGTGGCGCATCGGTAAAAAACGCTCACTCGCGCATTAAGGATAAAGAATGAGTATTCAGATTTCAAATATTAATAAACGTTTTGATACTTTTACAGCCCTCGATAACATCAATTTGACCATTCCCGATGGTGAACTTGTAGCGCTTCTTGGCCCTTCAGGCTCAGGGAAAACGACCCTGCTTCGCATCATTGCAGGACTAGAAGAGGCGGATAGTGGAACGATTTATTTTAACGGTGAAGATACGACCGCAACGCATGTGCGTGATCGGGGAGTGGGGTTTGTATTTCAGCACTACGCGCTTTTTCGCCATATGAGTGTGTTTGAAAATGTTGCCTTTGGACTTCGTGTGCGTCCCAAAGCAACACGTCCGAGTGAAGAGGAGATTACAGAGCGGGTCCATAAACTGCTGAAACTCATTCAGCTAGATTGGATTGCTAATCGCTATCCCTCACAACTCTCAGGTGGTCAACGTCAACGTGTCGCTTTAGCGCGTGCCCTTGCAGTGGAGCCAAAAGTATTGTTACTGGATGAGCCTTTTGGTGCGCTCGATGCTAAAGTGCGCCAAGAACTGCGCCAATGGCTTCGTAATCTGCACGATGAAATTCACATTACCAGTGTCTTTGTGACCCACGACCAAGAAGAAGCACTTGAAGTTTCCGATAAAATCGTTGTGATGAATCAAGGCAAAATCGAGCAAATTGGCATGCCCGAAGAGGTGTATGACCGACCTGCTAATCCGTTTGTCTATGGCTTTTTGGGCAATGTCAATCTGTTTCACGCCCGCGTGGAGCAAGGCTCACTCCATCTTGAAAACACCGAGCTAAATACGCCCGATCTTGGGAGCTCCAAAGAAGCATCGCTTTTTGTTCGTCCGCATGAGATTCACATTAGTATTGATAACGCCCTTGGTGGTGGCATTGAAGCGAAACTGATTGGCTGGAGACTGGTAGGTCCTCGCGTGAGGGTAGAGCTTGAAACACTGCATGAGCGCCAAAAGGTGGAAGCTGAGATTTCAAAAACCGAATGGCAAGCAATTAAAGCGTATGAAAATGGCGCTTTGTTTGTCCATTTTGAGAGTGCACGCATCTATACGAATGAGGCTTTATGGAATGATTATGTCATTTAAAATTTTTACATGTAAAGCGTTTGGAATTGACAGGTTATAAGGCTTTGGAGTAGCATTTTGTTCTATTTAAACCGAGGAGTATGACAATGAAATACGGCGCACGAAATGAAATTATAGCAACAGTTAAGAAGATCAAAAAAGGCGAAGTGATGTGTCAGGTTGATGTTGGTGATATTATTGCTAACAAAATGAGCTCCGTTATGACCATGGAATCCATCGAAGAGATGGGACTCAAAGAGGGTGATAAAGTCAAAGTCATTGTTAAAGCCGTTAACGTTTTATTGATTAAAGAATAAATAAAAAAGAAGATGCCCAATTAAGGGTATCTTCTTAAGCGACGTTCCACAAAACCATCCCTTTTTCTGCTTCCGTTTTTACATGGACTTTATCATCCTTAAGAAACGAGACTAAAATAGATTCTACAATCTCTTCATCAGGGGTTATCTCTTTACGTTTGAGTTGATCATAAGAATACTCTTTTGCCTCATCAAAAGTGTACATATCGACCCAAGATGTTGCAAAAAAATCGCTCTCAAAAGGAATATTTTTCTCTTTTAAAATTTCAATAAATTGATTGGCTTTGATACAGCCACCTGATGCGCAATCCTCTTCTTCTTTTGTATGAGCTTTCACGAGAGCTTCTACCAATTTATTAATGCGGTATTTTCCCCAACCAACATAGATACCTATCCCTTTTGTAGCTCCAAGCATTTTTTCAATTTTTTGTAGGTCACTAATCGCAGGAGTCATTGAAGCGATGACAATGTCGTATTTTTGGTTTAATGGAAATGAGTCCCAATCACTTTGGTGCGTAGAAACTTTTGCACTGAGTCCTTGTTCTTTTGCATCTTCATTGAGTGCTGCCAACATTCCTTCTGAAATATCCATAGCAGTTACCTGTGCGCCTTTTTGTGCCAACGGAATGGCAATGGTTCCAGTTCCTGCCCCAATATCTAAAATAGAAGCACCCTCAAATGAAACATTTTTATTTTGGCACCAATTTAAAATATGATTGACGTCTTGACTCATTGTTATATCGTTAAAGCGTGGGTAGCGCTTCGCCATGTTGTCCCAAAAATTAAACGCTGGTTCCATAAAACATCCTTTATACGTTATATACTTGGAACTATAACGAAATTTAACCATAAGTACAAGAGGGTACTGCTTAAATATGAAGCATCTTGTGGTATGGACTTGGTTTTGCAAAGGAGCGATTGATAGAAGGTATATTTAATGGTGTGTCATAAAACTCCTGATAAAAGACCTTTGCTTCGTGTAAAACATCAAAATGATAAAGTTCAGGATGCAACATATTGGCGATGTGCATCAAGCCTAAAATCCATCGGGGGCTCCCAAAATCAAAGCAAGGGGCTAGGTGTGTATAGATGCGTTTACTCTTTACAGCATTGACAACAATACCTTGCTCTTCACAAAAAGTGTAAAACTCGTCCAACGGACAATCCAAAAAAGAAGAGATAAACATAACGTCTGGGTTGAGTTCATTGAGTGTTTCAACAGAGATTTTCCGTCCGGGTCTTCCTTTTAAACTGAGCGTTTTATTGACACTAATACCACCCGCCATCTCGACCAATTGATTTTCAAGTCGCTCCTCTTCGAGTGCAAATAAAGGTTTGCCCATCACGTAATAAACATGTGGCTTTGTTACTACCTTGGGGAGTTCTTGCGCAATCATGGCAATTTTATCTCGCATAAAGGTTAAAAGTTTTTTGGCGGTAGGTTCTGTGTGGGTCATTGTGGCAAGATAATGGATGGTGTTGGCATAATCTTCAAAATTTTGAATGTTTACATGTAAACGTTTTAGTCCATCTCCACGTAAAAGTTCTTCCCAACATCTTGTAACCTCTTTTTGCTCTGTCACTCCGAGTGTTGCGAGTGTTCCTTCGACAATTTCGAGTGCTCTAGTAAGAGGGTATCCACCTTCAAAACCATCTTCATCAAACACTTTTTGGCAAGGGTTTCCTACGATAGGCAGTTTGTGATGACAGTGCGAACAGGTATTGTTCTGATAGTGGTGGCTGATCGTTCTTAATTTGGAACCCATTGGACCGTAAAAATCTCGCTCAAAAATGAGCGCACCACATTCGGGGCAATAGGTGTTCAGGCACTCTGAGCCTGGGGAGTTAAAAAGGTAGACATAATCAAGGTGGGATGTGAGTTTTTTATAAAGCTTTTCAGAAGCTAAGATAGATGGCTCAAGGTTAATACTGGCATCATCAATGGGAATAAACCGCATGATTTGAAGCGGAATCTCTTTTGAAATCTTTGCTATAGTATCTGCAATAGCAAGGACTTCATCATCATTATCTTTTTTATGAATACACGCCACTTCAACATGCACACCTTTACGGTAAAAGAGCTCAATATTGCGTAAAACGGGTTTGTAACTGTTTGCGCCACAACTTTTGTAGACGTCATTGCACAAGCCTTTAAGTCCAATATTGACAAAATCCAAATGTGGAGCGAGGAGATTAAGCGATTCGGGTGTGAAATAGCCATTGGTGGAACAGCCTGTCAGTAGCCCACACTCTTTGGCAAGAGTGCAGATTTCAAGAAAGCTATAAAAAGAGGCGAGGGGATCGTTCATTAAAAAAGCAATACCATCGCACTCTTGCTCCAACGCTTTGTTCACAATTTGTATGGGAGAGAGTTTTTTAAGCGCGGGACTTTGCACATCCATCTCTTTGGCAACTACCGTTGAAATACACCCCAAACAGTCAAAATTACACCCTGTGGTACTAATTTGTAAAAATTTTGCACGGGGATGAAAATGAAGCACGGGCATCGTCTCAGCAGAAATAGGAGCTACTACAAGATAGGAATTGGGGAAGCGTTCGATCATGGTATTGTTGTGACATTGATAACGTCCACACGCACCAATATTGTTCTCTTCAACACGGCATCTTCGTTCACAAATTGAGCAGATCATAGGGTGTTCCTTTCATCAAAAGTAGGTTTTATTACAAACCAAAGGCTCTCTAAAAGGTTCGATGAGAGAGCCTTAGCCTTTAAAGCTCAAAATAAGTTTTGAGATCTTCGTCACTTAGTGCAACGCCAAAGAAGAGTTGGTAAAATGCTCTCACTTTCTCTTGAATCTTAAAAGGATAACGTGTTGGATAGAGTTTACTTGCAATCCAATGTGCCCCAATAATACGCATAAAGGAAGGGGGGCGATCTGTCCAATTAAAAGGGGATTTTGGTACTAAGTACACTCTTTTGGTTTGAACTGCTTTAAGCATAGTCCATTTTTTATCGGTAAAAATCGTTTTATAAAAAGCAGGATTTTGCACAATAATGACATCAGGAGCATAGATGAGAACTTGCTCAAAACTAACTTCTTGCAATCCAATAACACTGTTTTGAATACATTTATGGACTAAATTTCCTCCAGCAAGCGTTAGAGGTTCAGAGTGAAATGAGACGTCACACTCTGTTTGAAGTCCGAAATCACCTTCGGCGTAATAAACTTTGGTACGCTCTTGTTCAGGAACAGTTGCTACAAAATTTTTAAGCTCGTCCAAATAATTTTGTGCCATATTTGCGAGCTGATTGGCACGCTCTTCCTTGTGCATCACTTTTCCAAGATAGCGAAAGACTTCAGGGTAATTACGAGAGTCATCAATATTCACTTTAAGAGCAGGGATGTTGATGCGTGCTAAATCTTTGGACGTTTTTTCATTGAGAAGTGGCGTATCCCATGTCACAATGACATCTGGTTTTACTGCGATAATTGCCTCTAAGTTAGGGGTGTTGTTTCCATGCCATCCCCCTAGCACGGGAAGGCTCATGAAGTGTTTGCTCAAAAATTTCTCACCATCACTATTGTCTTTGTTTGTCTGTGGAAAATTTACACCAATCAACGGTGCGTCATCGATGACATAGAGCATAAAAGTGATAGGAGGTGCTGAGCCATAAATACGTGTGATATGTTCAGGCAAGTTGATCGTTTTGCCCGAAATATCAGTAAATGTGCGTGTATTATTGGCAAAAAGTGAGCTAAAAAAAAGTAAAAAGAGCAGTAAATAGCGCATCAAAAATCCTTTGGATAATTTTTACATGTAAAGAGCATTAAGCATCAAAATAAGATTGTATGCTTTCATAAGGATAACGTTTGAGCATCTCCATACTGGTGCGTCTATTGATCATACGCATTGAGATGGACTCAACCCAATTCCAAATTTCGGGTAAGAGCTCTTTAGGAACGTGAGCTTGTTTGAGTGCTTTTTTAAAACACATCAGCCAGATGTCACGCCCTGTTTCAGTGACTTCAAAGGGAAAGTGACGCTCTCTGAGTTTTGGATGGCCTTGTTTGGAGGTATAGGGTCAGATCAGCACCGCCTAACATTTGCACAAAAAAATCTTCAATTTTGGTTGTGGCTGCAATAAAAGCAGCTTCATCTTGAGGATAAAGATGACCTATTTTGCTTTTACGTACGAGATCATGATGTCGTTTAACCACTTCACGAATTTTGGCTTCCCCAATTGCTAGATAAGTTTTATTGGAAGGAAAAAAAAGTTCTGGAAAGATCACATCAATCTTTGGGTGGGCACGTCTTGGATTTTCATCGGTTTGGGGGAAAGGGGCGTTGGGGTTACATTCACTAAAGAGTTGTACTTGAACACCATCAATCATAACGGGCATAGTGTCTCCTTGAACTATTAAAATAGTTGATAATTTTTACTCACATTCGTTATATAAATTAAAACATAATGGTAGCAGGAAAAAATGTATATGGCAAGAGTTTAAAGAGATAAAAGGGATAGGAATTATTTAGTGTGCAATAAAATGGTTACTATTTAAGCATTTTGAAAGAGAGAAGAGGCGTTAAAACAGTTTTAAACGCCTAAGATAACATTAGATGCTTTGAAAAAGGCATAGGCCTCTGCATTGACTTTGAGGTTTAATGGCTCAAACGCATCATTGGCAATGGTAGCAGTGATGGTACTTTTACTTTCAAGCTCCAACGTGACTTCTGTATTGGAGGTATCACTAAGAATTTGAATAATAGTCCCTTTAAGTAAATTTTCACAGGCAATAGCGGGTTTGCTCTTAGAAAGCAACACTGAACTTGCTTTAATGATAGCAATAGCATTCTCCCCTAGATGAAGACCAAGTTCTTGATAACTGTTTTTAGTGATGCTTGCGTAAATTTTATCAGCAGCTTTAATGGTAAGTTCAATGGCAACATTCACCGCATCTTCATTAATAGCACTAATAGTACCTATCAGTTGGTTGCGTGCGCTGAGCTTTAAAGAGAGACGACTGAGTGTTTGAACGATAGTAAGTAGGTCTTCACTGTTTGCAAAAAGATCTAAAAATTGTTGATGTTTTTCTTGTAAGTTGTGAAATGCTGCGATGACCTCTTCACCTTTAGGGGTTAGAAGTGTTCCTCCACCGCCTTTACCACCGCTTGTTTTTTGCACCAGTGGAATTTCAGAAAGGTTGTTCATCGCATCCACTGAATCCCAAGCAGCCTTATAACTCATCTTCATCGCTTTAGCTGCCGCATGAATGGAGCCATGTTCTCGAATGTGTTCTAAAAGCTCTATACGCCCTTTACCCAGATAATTTTTATCGCTTTTTTTCATCCAAAGTCGTGCTTCTAACATGGTATTCCTATCTATTTTAGAGGTGAAATTAAGAAATAAGTATAGCACAAAAGTCGAATGAAGCGCTCTTCGTGTGTTTTTTTCAGTATAGCATGCCTATTTTTTAAACAGAATGAATACTGTAAAGTGTATATTTTACGTTGTATTTGTAAATATATTGCGATATAATGTTCTCGTTTCTTGTTGTCTGCTTTTTTTCGCTCAACCGTTATTAGGTATAGTATATAGCGATTGAGCGAAAAGGGTTTTGTATTTGTTGTAAGGAGAAAAAATGCTCAGTGAAAAATTATTATCATTCGCTCTTGTAGGAATCGACCCAGTACTTTGGGTGTTGGTTTCCATGAGTGTCATTGCCGTTGGAGTGATAATTGAGCGTTTATTGGCATTTGGAGCGATTCAAAAAAACTATCAAAGTATTGATTATTATACATTACGTTTGAGTCTTGAAGCCCATTTAGGTATTTTAGCCACATTTGGTAATAACGCCCCTTTTATAGGACTTTTTGGAACCGTTTTGGGCATTATTCAAGCGTTTCATATGATAGGCTCTTCCAACGCTTTTGATGTACAGCCCATTATGCAAGGGATTTCTGAAGCTTTGATTGCAACTGCAACAGGGTTATTTGTTGCTATTCCGTGTGTGATTGCGTATAACTATTTTACCCGACGTGTGAAGGTGGTTTTAACACAGAAAGAAGCGCAACTCAATGAGGCGTGAACCTGTCTACGAGAGTGATATTGCTGAGATCAATATGACTCCTTTTGTCGATATTGTGCTGGTTATCTTGGTTATTTTTATGGTAACAGCTACCTTTGTAACACAAGGTAAAATCCCTTTGAATTTGCCACAAGCAACGAATGCTGAAAATCACAAAGATGACCAAAAGCCCATCACGCTCTCTTTGAGTGAAACGGGAGAACTTTATTACGGATGATGAGGCACTTTCACTGGATGATTTGGATGCAAAAATCGCACAGGTTACGGGGAAAGAACCTCATATTGTACTTCGCAGTGACGCTAAAACGCCATTTGAATATGTCGTCAAAGTAATTGATATTTGCAAAAAACATCGTATCAGTACGTTTGCAATTCAAACGACTAAGGGGGGTGCATGAAAGCATCGCATTTTTTCGTCGCCTCTTTTGGAACACTCTTTTTACATGTGTAATGATTGCGTATGCCCTTATTATGGGGAGTATGATGATTCCAAAACCTGCTATACACGAATTTGTCGTGACACAGGTAAGCTTCTTAGAAGAGCCAAAACCTACACCACCTGCAGAAGAGATTAAACCAGAAGTTCCCCTTAAACATGAATCAATCATAGAAAAAAAACCTGAAAAAAAAGTTCAAAAAGAGCCTGTTAAAACCGTACCCATTCAAAAACACATTCAAGAGCCTATCATATCGTCAGCTCCATCAAGTGACTCTTTTGTTGAACAAACAGTGCAAATACCCGTAAGTGCCAAAACGCAAGAAAAAGCTTCTGCGCCATCTTCCCCTCATAATGATGATCTACTCTCTATCTATCTCGCCAAAGTAAGGCATAAGATCCAAGAGAGTCTTCGTTATCCTTCAATGGCTAAAAAAATGGGCTTAGAGGGTGAGGCGGTTGTGCAGTTTTTGATTCATGCCAATGGTATGGTAGATGCATCGTCTATTAAGATTGCAAAATCAAGTGGTAAAGCGATTTTAGATCGTAATGCCATGGATGCTGTCTTAGATGCTATTCCTTTTGAACTCCCACCCAAAGAGGAGTTAGAAATCGCAATACCGGTTGTTTTCAAGCTCAAATCCTAAGGAAATTTTATGTGCAATGGTCATCACTTTCTTCATAAACTGGCTACTCCCAAAAAAAGCGAAACCCTTAAATGGAGTAGCTTTGATCTCAAAGCTTCTTTACCTCCGATTATTTTCCCAACGCCCAGTTTCTTAGACAAAGTGGGCGCTGAAACTATTCCTAAAATTGTATTACATCACCATCGCTTGCTGCAAAAAAGTGCTATTGCCCAGATGTACCCAACCGATGATGCTCATTTTTTAGAAGGTGTGACCAAAGCGAGTCATTTTCTGATTCAAGCCTTAGGGGGTGAAAAAACCTATACGTATAGTTATGGTCCACCTGCCCTTTGTCGCACCCATGCTCCTTTTGCTATTGACGATGAAAGTAGGGAAGTATGGCTTATGATGTACAAGCAAACGCTTCATGATCTTGATTTTCCTAAAGAGTTGATCGAAGAGTTTTGGAACTGGATAGAGCCTTTTTCCATGCGAATGGTGAACCGTCGAAGTTCGACAAGACCCATGAAGCGTTTTTTGTATAAAGATATGAAAGAGGAGTTTGGGATTCTATGAAATGGGGAATTTTTTGCCTCTTTGAGCGCTTTAATGTCAATGCCAACCAAGCGATTGAAAATCAGCTCAAACTGATTGAATTGGTCGATGCAATGCGTTTTGATGAAGTTTGGCTGGGAGAGCACCACTTTAATGATTTTAGCATTTGCCCCTCTCCGTCACTTCTTTTAGCGTACACTACGGCACGAACGAAGTATGTGAGGCTGGGATGTGCTGGTTTTTTAGCCCCTTTTTACGACGCGATTCGCTTAGCGGAAGAGGTCGCAACGCTAGATCACTTAAGTCAAGGTAGAATCAATCTAGGCTTTGCCAAAGGCGCTTTTGCACCCGATTCAAAGCATTTTAATGTCACGGTGGAAAACCTTCGCCCGATGATGTTTGAGTGTGTGGATGCTGTTACACAGCTTTTACATGTAAAGGATAAACCCGTTGGTTTTGAGGGTAAATTTATTAATTTTTCAGAAGTTGATATTGAGCCAAAACCGTTTCAAGCAAAGATTCCCACGTACATTGCAACGTTTGCCTCAGATGAAACCATCGCATATGCAGCCAGAAAAGGTTTTGGGCTGATGCTTTCGCAAGGGGTTGACTTAGATGAATGTGCACGCGTAAGCCAAGCGTATGAAACCATTGCTGGATTTAAACCACAGATCGTACTTTTGCGGACATTTTATGTTGCCAAAAGTGATGAAGAAGCCGCTTATAAAGCACGTCCTGCGATTGACCATTTTGCGAAGTCAATGCGTGCGGCATCTTCATTCCATAAATCTCCCCATTTTGATCAAAGCAGATACAAACAGCTTATAGCTGAACGGAGCACCTTTTTTGATGGGCAGAAATTTTTTGATTGTGGCATTATCGGCGATACAAAAACATGTATTTCTAAAATCAAAGCCATTCAAGCATGTTTAGACAATGTCACGATAACGCTTAAACCACTTGGTGTTGATCTCTTTGAAAATATAACGCTTTTACGAACATTCAATGAAGCGGTACGCCCTTATTGCAATGAAAAAAAGGAACTGGTATGAAAAAAATAGTGTGGGTACTTTTGTGTTTACTTTTAAGCCTAAGTGCGCGTGAAATTGTCGATATGGGTGGTAAAAAAGTCGAAATTCCTGATGTCATTACCAAAGTGTTTGGTACGTCACCGCCTTCAACTTACATGATCTATACGATTGATTCTTCACTGATTGTGGGGCTTAACTTTAACCATGCCCGTGGGAATAATGAATCCTCCAACATGCTCGATCCTCGCTTTATGGCGCTTCCTGTTGTGGGAGGTCTTCAAGGGGGAGGGAACAGCATGAACCGTGAAACCTTGCTCTCGTTGCATCCCGATATCGTCTTTTTGTGGAATAACGATGCTTCTAGCCAACTGGCGCAGTATCTCTTTGAAAGTAGCAAAATTCCGAGCATTGATGTTGATCTTGAAAGTGTTGAGAGTTTACCGAAAGCCTATCTCTTCTTTGGTGAGGTTTTAGGCAAAGAGCAAAGAGCGAAGATACTTTCAGACTATGCAACAAAAGCACTTGAAAAAACAAAAGAGGTTGTCAAAACCAATGCCGCTAAACGCCCTGTTGTTTACTACGCTGAGGGGGCGGATGGACTTGCCACCGAGTGCGACCAATCGTTTCATTATGAAGCAATCAAATTTGCAGGGGGTATTAACCCGCATTTATGCACCACTAAAAGTGGCATGGGGATGGAAAAAGTCTCTTTAGAGCAAGTCATCCTCTACAATCCTGATGTCATTGTGGCGCAAGAGCGAGAATTTGTTGAGAAAGTCAAAAGCGATGCAAGGTGGAACTCTATCAAGGCCGTTCGTGAGGGTAAGATTTTTTTAGTTCCGAAGGTACCGTTTAACTGGATTGATCGTCCACCATCCTTTATGCGCCTTTTAGGGGTAAGATGGTTAACACATATCCTTTACAATACGCCAAATTCAGAGCAATTTACACAAGAAATGCGTGAATTTTACAAACTCTTTTTAAATATTAATTTGAACGATACGCAAATCAATTCTATTTTGGGCACTGTATGAAAAACTCGCTTCTTTTTAGCATGATGATCGCAACACTGAGCGCAAGCCTGCTCATTTCGCTCGCCCTTGGTCGCTATGAGATCGATCTTGGTACCCTTTTGCAGCTTTTATTATGGAAATTTTTTACCATAGGCAGTGCGCCTAACGAAGTAGCACTACTTTCAAATATTGTTTTTGATATACGTTTACCACGTATTTTAGCCGTTGTTCTTGTGGGAGCAGCCCTCTCGGTTTCAGGTGGAGCGTTTCAAGCGATGTTTGTGAATCCTCTGGTTTCTCCTGGAATTTTAGGTGTGCTTGCGGGGGCTTCTTTTGGTGCAGCCCTTGGCATTATGATTTCCAATAGCTGGCTTGGGGTGCAACTCTTTTCGTTTGTTTTTGGTTTTGTGGCGGTTTTAGTGGCACTTGGCGTGGCAAAGATTTATGGTCGAAGTGGCTCACAGACCATTCTTTTAGTCTTAGGTGGTGTTATTTCTAGTTCACTTTTCTCTGCACTGCTTTCTACGGTGAAGTATGTTGCGGATCCTTACAATAAACTTCCGACCATTGTTTACTGGCTGATGGGCTCTTTCAGCGCGGTAGATATGAAAACACTCTCTAGTGTTGCAATGCCTCTGATTCTGAGCACGATTGTGCTTTCATTAATGGGTAAATACCTCAATGTCTTAAGCCTTGGTGATGATGATGCCAAAGCGCTTGGTATACGGGTAACGTGGGTGCGTAACAGTGCCATTTTACTCGCCACGCTTCTGAGTACGCTCACAGTAGTCGTTGCAGGTATGATTGGTTGGGTAGGGCTTATCATTCCGCATATCGCACGTTTTTTGGTAGGAGCAGATAACCGCATTTTGCTTCCCATGTGTGCCCTTTTGGGTGCGACATTTTTAGTGGTCGTTGATACGTTATGCCGTACTTCGATGAGTGTTGAAATTCCCATCGGCATTGCTACATCACTGATTGGTATTCCGATTTTTGTCTTTGCGCTTAAAAACGCGAAAAAAGGATTTGCATGAGTTTTTACCAAGCGGAAAATATCTTTTTTTCTTACAATGACAAACCCGTTTTACAAGGTGTTGACCTTTCGATTGAAGAAGGCAGTATAGTCTCACTTTTAGGTCCCAATGGAACAGGAAAAAGTACATTGATGAAACTCTTTTTGGGGCTTTTAACCCCAAAAAGTGGCAAAGTGATCTTAAAAGGCAAAACATTACAGAATTATTCTATTAAAGAGCGCGCTTTACATGTAAGCTATGTTCCGCAAAGCACACAAGTGGCATTTGCCTTTTTTGCCCTCGATATTGTGCTTATGGGTCGCATCGCTTTTGAGACATGGTTTAAAAAGCCAAGTCAAGCTGACATACACTTGGCACGCGAGGCGATGGAGCGGTTGGGTATTTTACATTTGGAAAAACGCACATTCCAAACCCTGAGTGGTGGGGAAAAACAGTTGGTTCTCATTGCCCGTTCTTTAGCGCAAGGGGCAAAAATCTTGGTCATGGATGAGCCGGTTTCGGGGCTGGATTATGGCAATCAGCTGCGCCTTTTGGAAACGATTATGAACCTCTCCAAAGAGGGTTACACCTTTTTAAAATCAACCCATTTCCCCGAACATGCTTTAATGCTCGGTGGTTATACCTATGCGCTGAAAGATGGTCACATTTTGGCACACGGGCTTACATGTAAAACAATTACACAAGAGCTTATCAACGAACTTTATCATACGGATATTGAGCTCAAACAGACTTCGTGTGGCTATCCTGTATGTATCCCTTCGTTTGTTCATAATTCTAAAGTATAGGAGGTTGGTCGGTTTTTGGGCAGGGCAGATCTATCGTTATATAAAATAAAATACTATGTTTGCTAAACATTTAAAAGGAGAAAATATGAAATACAACGTTGGCTTAGCGCTTTCATTGATCACCGCATCCGTGTTGATGGGTGAGACATTTGAGTTAGGAAAAATTGAGGTCAGTGAATCAAAAGATATTAGTGCAAATCAGACGACAGAATCTGTAGATGCACAAACAATAAAAGATACAGAGAGTAAAACAGTTGCTCAAGCATTGGAAAACATTCCAGGTACTTATATTCAACAAACAGGTGCTAGAAACGATACAGGTATTCGTATCCGAGGCTTTAATCAAAGTCGTGTGCCTATCTATGTAGATGGTATTCCTGTTTATGTACCATATGATAAAACAACGGATTTAAGTCGCTTCACAACCTATGATATTGATGAGATTGATGTATCAAAAGGCTATGTATCTCCAATGTATGGGGCAAATACAATGGGTGGAGCTGTTAACCTTATCACCAAAAAACCAACGAAAGAGTTTGAAGGCGAAGTGGGTGCAGGTGTTTTTAGCGGTAATGGGCAAGAAGAGTATTTAACAATGGGAACCAATCAAGGGAAATATTATGGGTTAATCTCTGTTTCAAACTACGAAAGAGATTATTTTAAATTATCAAATGATTATACTGCCAATGGGTATGAAAATGGCGGTAAACGAGAAAACTCAGATTCCCAAGATCGAAAAATAAATATTAAAGTTGGATATACACCCAACGATACAGATGAATATGCTTTTAATTATATTGCACAACGTGGAGAAAAAGGGCAACCGTATTTTGCTAGCGATATAACGGCACCAGTTGCTATGGCAACAAATAGACATTGGTATTGGCCAGATTGGGACAAAACCAGTTATTATTTCTTGACAAAAACAGCACTCAATGATGCAATTATGTTAAAGACGCGTTGGTACAGAGATGAGTTTTATAATAAGATAAATTGGTACAATAATTTACCTTCAACAAGCTCTAAAATAACGGAAGTAACGGAGTATGATGATTATACATTAGGCGGTAATGCTGAGTTAGATTTTAAGTTAACAGAAGCCCAAATGTTAAAATTATCGGTTACGCAAAAAAAAGATTATCATAAAGACATTGATTCTGCTACACCAGGTGTTGATATAAAAGCTGAGGGAACAACAACTTCTTATGGATTAGAATATTCATTAAAAGTGACTGATCAAATCACATGGGTTACGGGCGCCTCTTATGATGAGAATAAAATTGATAAAGCAGAATATCGTAGTGGTACAGCCATTAAAGAGTTCCCAAAATATGATACTGATGCGTTTAATCCAGAAACAGCACTCTACTATAAACTCAGTGATGCGACGACTCTTTATGGAAGTATTGCCAAAAAAAGTAATATGCCTACCTTAAAAGATAGATATTCAACTAAACTGGGTACGTATATCCCCAATCCTGATTTAAAAGCGGAACAATCTATTAATTATGAAGTGGGTATTGACCAAAAATTAACGGATGCACACGTGGCGCATGTAGCTCTTTTCTTATCCGAATCGGATGATTATATCGCTTCCGTGAATGTTCCAGATGTCGCAGGTATTTGTACAGGTGGTAAATGCAAGCAAAGTCAAAATATAGGGAAAGAAGAACATAAAGGCGTTGAAGTCTCTTTAGATTCTTTTTGGGATGAATATTTAAGTAGTAGCGTATCCTATACCTATATTGATGCAGATATTAAAGATAATCCAATCAATCCTTACGTTACGGATATACCAAAACATAGCTTTGCTGGACGTTTAAAATATTCTCCAATCGCAATGGTTGATATTATTCCTCAAGTTCGTTATGAAAGTGAACGTTATGTAAGCAATGATTACCGATATGGTGATTATCAAACCAAAGATTTTTTCTTAATGGATTTGAAAGTTGCCTATCGCCCAGTTAAAGCTCTTGAGCTGGCTGTTGGCGTTAAAAATATCTTTGATCGAGATTATTTTTATAGCTATGGCTATCCTCAAGAAGGCCGAAGTTACTACGCTAATGCGCGTTATAGCTTCTAAAATTATTTTTTACATGTAAAACAGTTCAGAGAGCTTTAATGTTCTCTGAACTATACTTTCTTTCACTGCTATAAACCTCCAAGCAATATGCTTAATTTGAATATTTAAGTTACTTTTAAGTTTTTAAACTACTCTTTTTTTACCATTTTCACCTAAGCAAATCTGTGGTAAATTTACTACAAATCGGTAAACAGTTGTTTACTAAAATCACATAACGCATCGTAAAAAGAGGGTCTTGTCTCTACAAAGATACCGTGTTTCCCCTTGTTTTCGAGCTTTTTAAGCTGTTTCAATGAATCTGGACTCAATTGGTCTAGTTTTGTTGACTTTAAGAAATGAGGAACAAAAAAATGATAAATAAAGAATCTGTTAATAAAGCCCGCTCACTCTACTATGGCTTCTTGAGCAAAATATTTGTTTTTACAACAAGTATAGATCGTTATAAAGGTGTTTCAGAAGCGCTTGATGTGATGATCGAAAACCCGATTGATGAAAATTCCGCTGAAGCACTCAAAGAAATTAAAATATTTTTGGTTGAAAAAGGTCAAAATGCACTGATTCAAGAGTACGATGACATCTTCCATAATCCTGCCTATAAAGTCGTTCGCAATACCGCGTCCTATTACGATGAGGGTGTTGAGAGTGGGCATCAACGCTTAGCTGTTAAAAATTTCTTAGCCAAAACAAAAATCAGACGGGATGAAACAAACTTCAAAGAGAACGAAGACAGCGTTGGGTTTATCTTTACCTTTATGCACGAGCTCATTGAACTTATTATGAAAAATCAAAAAGAGTATGAAACTATCCAGCACTGTCTTTTCACCGAAGTGATTAACCCTTTCGTGGATGAGTTTATCATCAATGTCTATGAGCACCCGATGTCAAAAACATACCAATCTATTGCAATTGTTCTTAATGCGTTTATGGCATTTGAGCGTATGTATTTTGAAGTCGCAAAACCACCTCTCAAAGAAAAAATTAGGGTTCAAAAGCCTGTGGAAGTGATCTCTGGAGCAGAAGCAAAACGAAGAGCGGACAATAAAGCTAAAAAGATAGCGGGACTGGATGCAAAAGTAGAGCGTACCCTGCGCTAGCAACGAAAGAGGTTGCTCAAGAAAATAGTGATTTTTTTGAGCAATCTCTTGCAAAAGGGATTAATGTATACAAGGAGCATTGTATGAATGAGAGCAGACGTGGCTTTGTCGCAAAAGCTGCACTTGTGGGTGCTGTCGCTGCCGTTGGTGTAGTGGGTGCACAAGCAAGTTCTTCTAGTTCAAAAGGTTCAAATGGCGTTGTTGTAGGTAAATCTAAAAAGAAAGAGATTACTTATAAGAAAACACAAGCATGGGAAGATTATTACAAATCTGCCCTATAAAAGAGGAGGCATAGAGTTATGGAAAAAACAACCGAACGTGCTCTAACAACGACCGTAGGTCGAAGGTCATTCCTCAAAATGGCAGCCGTTGCTAGCGTATTTGGCGCTACTTCAGGGTTTGCTGGTGAGAATGTGACACGAGCTGCAACAGAGGAAGAGGTTAAAAACCCATTTCCTGGAAGCAAAAAAGTTAAAACCATCTGTACATCATGTTCAGTAGGGTGTGGTGTAATTGCAGAAGTTCAAAATGGAGTATGGGTTCGTCAAGAAGTTGCTCAAGACCACCCAATTAGCCTTGGAGGACATTGCTGTAAAGGTGCAGATATGATCGATATGGTCAGATCTGAAGTACGCCTTAAGTATCCAATGGTTAAAGAAAATGGTCAGTGGAAACGTCTTTCTTGGGACGATGCGCTTAACCGTATTGCCAATAAATTGGCAGAACTTAAGAAAAAAGATGGTCCTGATTCTGTTCAATTCTTAGGTTCTGCTAAGATGAGCAATGAGCAAGCGTACTATTTTAGAAAGTTCGCTGCATTCTTTGGGACAAATAACACAGATCACCAAGCTAGAATCTGACACTCTTCCACAGTCGCCGGTGTGGCGAATACATTTGGATACGGTGCTATGACAAACTCTCTTGGAGATATGCAAAAGTCAAAAGCAATTATTATTTTCGGATCTAACCCTGCGGTTAATCACCCTGTAGGTTTCCAACATTTATTGAAAGCAAAAGAGCGCAACAATACACAAATTATCGTTATTGATCCACGATTTACCAAAACAGCTGCTAAAGCTGATATCTATGCACAAATTCGCCCCGGTACAGATATTCCGTTTATGTACGGTATGCTTAACATCATTTTTGCAAATGGTTGGGAAGATAAAAAGTATATAGATGACCGTGTATTTGGTATGGATAAAATTCGTGAAGAAGCTAAAAAGTGGACACCAGAAGTTGTAGCAGATGTTACAGGCGTTCCAGCTGAAAAACTCATTCAAATCACTAATATCTATGCAAAAAATCGTCCTGGTTCATTGATTTGGGCTATGGGTCTTACACAACACTCAATTGGTACTTCCAATACGCGTATGGCTCCAATTCTCCAGTTAGCTCTTGGTAACATGGGTGTAGCAGGGGGTGGTACAAACATCTTACGTGGACACGATAACGTTCAAGGTGCTACCGATATGGGATGTCTCTCTGATTCACTTCCAGGCTATTATGGATTAGCAGAAGGTTCATGGAAATACTTTGCTCGTATGTGGGGCGTTGAATACGATTACCTTGTCAAGCAATTCAAAGACGCAACATGGATGACAAAAACTGGTTTCTCACTTGCAAGATGGTGGGCTGGTGTTCAAAATGTAAAATCCGATGAAAAAATCGAAAATGCAGGCACACACCTCAAAGCATTGATTGTTATGGGTAACGGTATTACTTCTGTTGCACAACAAGCAAAAATTAAAGAAGGCTTAGACAATCTTGATTTGTTAGTTCTTGCAGACCCGTTTGTCAACGAAGCGGCTATTTTAACCGATAAAAAAGACAACGTCTTTATTCTCCCTGCAGCAACTCAGTTTGAGACCAGTGGTTATTGTGTTGCAACCAACAGAAGTGCACAGTGGAGATACAAAGTTGTTGAGCCTATGTATGAGAGCAAACCGGATCAAGAAATTATGTTTGCTTTAGCAAAACATTTAGGCTTCTACGAGCAATACACTAAAACCATGTTAATGCAAATCAATCCTAAAACAGGTGTACTTGAGCCAATTCCTGGTAAAACAACGTTCCAGTGGCCAGAAGATGCAACCAATGAAATTGCACGTACCATTCGAACCATTGGTTTAGTAGGTTGGACAGCAGAGCGTATTAAAAAGCATACCGATAACTGGCATATGTTTGATGAAGTCAGCGGTGCAGGTTTTGGACCAATGAAAGGTGAGTACTATGGGTTACCATGGCCTTGCTGGACAACAAAACACGGCGGTTCGCCAAACCTTTACGATACCAGCATCGCTGTTAAAGATGGTGGTATGGGCTTTAGAAATAACTTTGGCTTGGAAAAAGACGGTGTTAATCTCTTGGCAGAAAAAAGTTCAGCACCTAAGGGTTCTAGCATTGAAACTGGATACGAAGAAGTTACAAAAGCGAATATTGAGAAACTCCTTGGTCGTCCATTGACAGAAGAAGAAAAAGTAGCGTGTGGTGCAAACTGGAAAGTATGTTCTACTGGCAAGTTAATTGAATTGGCGCTTGAAGTTGGTCTTTCACCGTACGGTAACGCAAAAGCGCGTGCGATTGTTTGGAACTTCCCGGATCATATCCCAATGCACAGAGAACCACTCCACTCACCAAGACAAGATTTGGTTGCAAAATACCCAGCGTATGCAGATAAAGCAAACCACTTCCGTGTTATGACGAAGTACGCTTCTATCCAAAATGCAAAAGACTATTCAAAAGAGTTCCCAATTAACATGGTAACAGGACGTTTAGTCACGATGAACGGTGCGGGTATTGAAAACCGTGCATCTAAGTACATCGCGGCATTAACACCTGAGATGTTCTGTGATATTCACCCAGATTTAGCGCTCAAACATGGCATTAGAAACGGTGGAATGATGTGGGTACACTCACCTGAAGGTACCAAAATTAAAGTGAAAGCGAAGTATTCTCATAGCGTACTTCCCGATATGGTCTTTATGCCATTCCACTTTGCAGGTTACTTCCAAGGAACAGATAGAACGGGTAATTTCCCAGCAGGAACGAAGCCTTATGCAAGCGGCGAGAGTGTCAATACCGTTACGAACTACGGTTACGACATCATTACTCAGATTCCTGAAACTAAGGGCGGCTTGTGTCGCATCGAAAAAGCGTAGGGGGTAGATGATGGAATACGCAAGAATGAAATTTTACTGCGATGAGAGCAGATGTATTGAGTGTGATGGCTGTTCAGTCGCTTGTGCCGAAGCGCATGAGCTTCCTGTAGGTATTAGCAGACGTAAAGTTGTGACGATTAATGAAGGCATCCCAGGCAAGGAGTTTTCAACCTCAATTGCTTGTATGCACTGTACGGACGCGCCATGTGCGCAAGTGTGCCCAGTGGATTGTTTCTATATCAGAGAGGACGGCATCGTTCTTCATGATAAGAACAAATGTATCGGTTGTGGCTATTGTCTTTATGCTTGCCCATTTGGTGCGCCACAGTTCCCAAGAGATGGTGCCTTTGGTGCTAAGGGAGCTATGGATAAATGTACGATGTGTGCTGGTGGACCACTTGAGACAAACTCACTTCATGAGCGTGAACTCTATGGTCAAAACCGTATCGCTGAGGGTAAAGTTCCTGTATGTGCAGCAATGTGTTCAACGAAAGCACTTTTGGTGGGTGATGCAGAGTCTGTATCAAACGTCTTTAGAGCACGTGTGATGGCTCGTGGTGGTAAAGGCATTAACTCTCCTTACGGATGGGATAAAGCGTATAAAAACCAATGAAAGGAGCAGCAATGAGAAAGAATCTAATGATGATCATTGCAGCTCTGAGTTTGTCAACAGTGGCATACGCCACTGAAAGCCAAATCTGGGGTGAGATGCGCATACAAAATATTTTAGAATACGGAAAAGAGGGAAGTACCCACTTAGGACCTTTGTTTACCCTACTGCAAAATAAATACTTTGCATGGATATTCCTAGGCGTTCTAATCGGAGTTCCTGGAGCTTTCTATATCCATTACCTGATTATAGGTCCTAAAGTCTTTCCACACAGTGCAAAGAAATATTATGCCTTTAATCTCTATAATAGAATTATCCACCAAGTAGCCGCTATTAGCTTCTTGGTGATTATACCCACAGGATTCATTATCGTTTTCGGTGAGTTCTTTGGTGGTGGAACCTTGGTGAGGATGGCAAAGAACCTTCATGGTATCTTTACCATTCCCTTTACCATTGTCGTCATTCCTATGGCACTCATGTGGCTTAAAGAGGCTCTCTTTAACTTCGCAGATGTGAAATGGTTTATGATCCTAGGAGGTTACCTCTCTAAAGAGAAAAAACCAATTCTCGCTGATAAGTTTAATGCCGGTCAAAAGATGTGGTACTGGGTCGCCATATTAGGTGGTATTACCATGATCTTAAGTGGAGCATTCATGTTCTTCCTAGACTTTAAAATGCAAATGTTGCATGATCTAACAGGGTTAAGTCAAATAGACTTACTTAGAGCAGCAGCTATTATTCATAATGTAATGGGCTTTGCAATCGTAGCAATGTTCATCACCCATGTGTATATGTCTATGTTCGCTATTAAAGGAGCAGTGCATAGTATTATTACAGGGTATGTGGAAGAAGAAGAAGTGAAGATTCTTCACAGTACATGGTATAAGAAACTCAGAGATCAGGGTAAGTTCTAATCTGTTTACAGGACTCTTGGGCATGGCTCAAGAGTCTACGTAGGAGTCATTAAAGCTTGCCTCTTGCGAGGCAGAATGATCGAATAATTCTTTTTATATATAATCTTTACATGTAAAGAGTACGAGAAGCAATTCTCTTGCTCTTTATTTATTTTTTAGTGCTACAATATGCGAAACAAGCACGTTAAGGGGAAGGTATGGAGCCAGTTTATTCAACCAAGATTACTAAAATTAAAGGCAAAGAGAAGTTTGAGCGAGACGATATACTTGTTCGTGAAATCAAGTTAGAAATTTACGTCAATGGCGAAAAAGTGGGTGCGGTTATGGCACCCCTGTGGATCAAGAAGCCCTTGCTATTGGTTATTTGATGAGTGAGAATATCATCGAAAAATTCAGTGATGTCACTTCGCTCAAACTCCTAGGTGATGGCATGCAAGTGCATATCGAAGCTAAAGTTAACGTTGCAAACATTAAAAAATTGAATGCTGAAGGTGTGGTTATTAGCGGTTGTGGCAGAAGTATGACGGCCAATATTGACCCAGAAGCCATTGAAGCGAAAGTCATAAAAAGTGATTTTACACTCCGTGCTGATCTTCTTTGCAAAGAGATGGGACAGTTTTACACCGAATGTCCTTTGTACGAGCAAACAGGGTGTGTGCATACCGCGAAGCTTTTTACCGATGCGCATACATATTTTATTGGCGAAGATATTGCACAGCACAATACGATTGATAAAGTCGTTGGAAAAGCACAGATAGCAGGTGTTGATGTGCGCAATGCCTTTTTAATGGTCAGTGGTAGACTCTCGTCAGAGATGGTTGCTAAAGCAGTTATGCACCAAATTCCTATTTTGGCATCGCGTACGGCTTCAACCTGTTTAGGGCTTATGATTGCTGAGAAATTTGGATTAACGCTCATTGGATTTGTGAGGGGCGATACGATGAATGTTTACCGCAATCCACAGCGAATTATCGTTGAGGAGTAGAAAATGTCTGAGATGGAAGAACTGATCAAAAAATATTTGAATGAAAAAGGCAAACTAGACTGTACCGATGGCTTTAAAATCGCAGCAAAACTAAAGTGTTCTACCCTCGAAGTGGGTGCATGTGCCAAAGCAATGGATATACGTATTGACTCGTGTGAATTAGGACAGTTTGGGAAACTTGAAGGTGGTATCTACGATGTCGAAGCAGAAAATCGTCTCACGCCACTGTTAGATGAAAAAAATCGTGTTACATGTAAAGCTGCACGCGCTGCAGCCGCTGGGATTGGGCTTAAAAAAATTCGTGGTACGTTGAAAGAAAAAAACTACGATGTCACGTTTTGCGAATTAGGATGTTTTAAAGAAAAAACACGTCCACGTTTGTATGTCAAAACCAAAACATGGATCGAAAATGCTGAGGGCGAATTGCTTTTTGGCAAGGGTAAAACAGAAATCTTGGAGTTGATTGAGCAAGAGGGGTCTATCTCTAAGGCGTCTGAAAAAATTGGCATGAATTATAAAAAAGCATGGACACACATCAAGATCTTGCAAAAAAATATTAACGACACGATGGTGCAAACCAAACAAGGCGGTGGCGAAGATGCAGGAACAACACTGACTCCTGTAGCACGTGAATTTATGGACAATTACCGAAAACTTCAAGCGGAAATTGAAGCCTATGCCAATGAGCGTTTTAAAGAGTTGTTTTTAAAGCCGAGAAATAAAAAAGAGTTTGAAGAGCGTTAAATAAAAGGTTGCCTCTTTGGAGGCAACCTAAAGATTACTTCGCTGCGCGTGTTTTAAAATCTGGATAGAAGAGTTGTTTATCCATCAGTTTAAAGTTGGCGATTTCTGTTTGAATTTTGTCAGATGTAACCCACTCTATAAATTGTAGAGCGCCTTTATAGTCGGTATTGGCACATCTTTTTGGGTTAACGGCAATGACGGAGTAGAAATTTTTAAGTGCATCAGCACCTTCATAAACGATAACCAAAGGTGGGTTACCTTTGTAGTTTGCTTCGTATTTAATGTAAGTTCCACGATCTGTCAACGTAACACCTTTTTGCTCAGCAGCGATGTTGATTGTAGCGATCATGCCTTGACCCGCTTCAAGATACCATGGTTGTTTTTCAGGTGTGTGACCTAAAGCCTCTTTCCAAACACCTTTTTCTTTATCATGTGTTCCGGATTTGTCACCACGACTGACGAATTTAATTTGTTCAGTTTCGATGATTTTGAAAACTTCTGAAATACTTTTACCTGCGAATTTGGCTTTCATGTCAGGTGTTCCAATAACGACAAAGTCATTGTACATCACAGGCGTTCGTTCAACACCAAATCCTTTTTCCATATATGTTTTTTCTGACGTTGGAGAGTGGACGAAAAGAACACTCACATCGCAGTTCTCACCTAGTTTTAAAGCGTTACCCGTTCCAACGGCAACCCATTTAAGATCAACACCCGTATCGGCTTTGTATTTAGGGACAAGTACGTCTAAAAGGCCTGTGTCGCCTGTACTCGTTGTGGTTGCCATTTTAAGATCAGCCGCACAGAGTAGCGAACTGAGGGCAAGAAGCGAGAAAAGCACTTTCCCTTTTAAGCGGTTCTTTACTGAAAACATTGAATAATCCTCCATATATGTTTATTTAGCATGTTTGTAGTGTAGCGTATCTTTTTTTAAATTACATGTAAAAGTAGGAATAATTTTGGATTTTATTTTATCGGGTTTAAAAGAAGCATTTTGGCTGCTTGTTAACCTTGATCCTGAAACGATTTCAGCGGTTGATGTGACGCTAAAAAGTTCGACTCTTTCTATTATTTTTAGTATTGTTATTGGGCTACCATTAGGGTTTTGTTTGGGATTTTTTCAATTCCCTGGGCGAAAATTTTTCAAGCTTCTTTCCGACACCCTCCTTGCCATTCCAACGGTAGTGGTAGGTCTGATTGTTTACGCGTTTATCTCCAACCGTGGACCTTTTGGAAGTTATGAACTGCTCTATACATTATCAGGTATTGTGATCGGGCAAACACTTTTAGCATTACCCATTATCATCTCTTTAAGTGCTACGGCGGTTGAAGGAATGGAGAAGAAGCTTTACCTCACACTCGCTTCCTTTGGATTGACGATGTCACAGATGATCCGAAGCGTGGTTTGGGAACTTCGTCATGCACTGATCGCCGTTGCGGTTGCCGCGTACGGACGTGTCATAGCTGAAGTAGGCATTGCGATGATGATTGGTGGTAATATCAAGTGGTTTACACGTACCATTACCACTGCGATCTCATTAGAAACGAATAAAGGTGAATTTGCTACAGGTATTGCGCTAGGGTTGGTGCTGATCAGTATAGCCTTTTTGCTCAATTTTGTGCTCTTCTTTTTGAAAAAACGTGCGAGAATTGTTGTATGAATACAGTAATGTATGAACTTAAAAATTTACGAACGCTGTATGGTGAAAAGCCTGTTTTGGATATTCAAGCTCTGCAAGTCAATGAGGGCGAAATTTTAGGACTCGTAGGTTCAAATGGGAGTGGCAAAAGTACGCTTCTGCGCCACCTCGCTTTCTTGGAAGCTGCACAGAGTGGCACGCTGCGTTATCGTGGTTTTGATGCGAGCAGCATCCCTTTACATGTAAAACGCGAAATTGGCATTTTATTGCCTGAACCATACCTGCTTAAACGCAGTGTGCGGGAGAATCTTCTCTTTGGGCTCAAGATCAGAGGAACCCTTGAAAATGCGTCAGAACGGATGAACGAAGCGCTAGAGTTGGTTGGCCTTCTGCCTAAAAAGTTCTTACATAGGGCATGGCATGAACTCTCCAGCGGAGAGACTCAACGTGTGGCGCTGGCTTCCAGACTCGTCCTTCATCCAAAGATGCTTCTCCTTGATGAACCAACCAATAGTCTTGATTACAGCGGTGTTCCTCAATTTACCGATGCTATTTTACATGCTAATCAAGCGTGGGGAACCACCATTGTCATTGCCAGTCATGATCTTTTGTGGCTGGGTGAAATTGCCACGCGCAAAGTCGGGCTTCACTTTGGGCGTTTGATGGATTTTTCAACGACGAATCTCATCGTTGGCAAATGGCGTGAAAGCGGTGATGAACGCTTTTTTGATTTTGATGAAACCCAAAGTATGTCGCTTCCTAAAAGCTATCGTATCGGCGAAAAACGAGGTGTGGCGATTAACCCACGTGATATTTCAGTTTCGATTGAACCTTTTACATGTAAAGACGATACGGTCTGTTTGAGCGGCGTCATACGCGATGTGTTGCATGTCACCAAAACCAATGAGATTTCACTCAAAATTGTCATCGGCAATCATGCCCTAGAGTGCGTGGAAAGCTTTGAATACTTTAAGCGCTACCACTTTTACCCTTCTCAAAATGTGTATGTGAGTTTTGCCAAATCAGCGATTAAAGTGCCGTCTAAGGAGGCGTAGAGATTATGTCAATTAATGAAATTAAAAGTGAAAAGTATATCAACCATTCTATTTTTCGAGAACTTGAGTATTATATAACCTACTATGATAGATTATCTTTTTCAATTCTTCAATGGTTGAATATGGGAGTTAGAGGTGGTATTTTTAATTATGAAAGTTATTTGTTATCTTCTGTCAAAGGCACTATAGAGTCAATAAAAACATTACTAATTAATGGACGACTTAATGATGCATGTTCATTGACAAGAAAATATTATGATTCTGTCATAATAAACATATATTCTGATTTATATTTAGATGATCATTTTAGTATAGAAAATATGGTGGTTCAGCAAATCAATAATTGGTTACATGGAAAAGAAAAATTGCCAACAAATAAAGTTATGTACAATTACTTATATAATCACAAAAAACTTCAATCTATTAACAAGATATTAGATACAGAACATTATTCATACTTAAGACAAAGATTGAATGATCATACACACTATAATTTTTTTCAATATATGATGTTCAATGACAATGAAATCTACAATCCAAAAAGAATTGAAACTTTAGATCAAATATCAAATGATATAAGAGATATTTTTGTAAAGCATTTTATTTGGCTCTTTACAATTAAAGACCATTATATGATGGCCTCGGATTATAGGGATTATCTAGATTGTGGTGAAACACCACCTGAGGGTTCGCAGTATAATGTTGCAAATTTTGTACAAGAAATTTTTGATAACATCATAAAAATACATAGAGCAGATTTAGCTATCGAATTAAAAAATTCCACTTGCATGAATTTAGTGTAAAAGAGTATAATACTCCAAAAAGATACGGAGGATTTGTATGGTAAATTTAAGCACTGAAAAAATAACTTTCAACATGCCAGTCGAACTCAAAGAGAAAGTGATGCAACTCAAAGATGAGCTCAAAGTCTCACTTTCGACCATTTACAATGAAGCAGTCAAAAACTATATTCAGCAAAAAGAACGTGAGCGGTGGCAAAAAGGGGCGGAATTGGCTTCGGGTGATACGAAGTATTTGGACACGGCGAGTGACGTAGGAGGAGAGCTTTATGACTATCCTTCAAAGTGAGATATGGATGGTGGAGTTTTATCCCAAAGTGGGCAGCGAGATCGCCAAACTTCGCCCTGCTGTCGTGGTTAGTTCCAACGAGATCGGCAGGCTTCCACTTAAAACCATTGTGCCGATTACCGAGTGGTCAGCACAGTACGCTCACTATCCGTGGATGGTGAAACTTGAAGCAACTGGGCTCAATGGACTCTCTAAAACTTCCGCCGTTGACTGTTTTCAAATCAAAAACTTTTCGCATGAGCGTTTTAGTGAAAAATTGGGCATGGTCGATGCCAAAACGATGGAGTTGATTCACGCGACCATTGTGAAAACACTCAACCCTTTGTATGCACTCAACACTTAATTGGGTTGGGTGATCTCCCATTTACCTGCTTTTTGGATCAATTTAAAAGTCTCTTTCGTGCCTTCTTTGGTGGTATTGGTATCGTTATCAAAGAGGCCATCGCATTCAAGCTCGAAGCGAATCGTTTGATCATCAATCCATACGGTGTTTTGAGTGACGCATTGATCGGGGTATCTGTGGAAAAAAACTTTGACGATGCGTTCGTTACTGAAAGCATAAACGCTGATACGATGTGATTCGATGGCTTCTGTGACAAAAAAAGCATGGGAAGGCGAAAGATAGGGCATACCATTGAGTTGTGTCTCTTTACCATCGCGTAAATCAAGGGCATAATAGGCTTCGCTATCGGGCATAAAATCACTGTAGATAAGATATTTCTCTTTGAAAAAACAGCCTTTGAGCGTGTAGAGGAGTGTTTTGTACTCAGGGTCATCGCCCAGATATTCATCTTTAAACTCTAACGTTTGAGCATTGAGCAGATGAATCGTTTTAATATCTTTCTCTTTTGTGAAAAAGGCTTTGCATTGTTCCAGTTGTGTACTATTGACATCACGATCAAAATAGGCAAGATCTGCTAACAAAGTGGTTGTGATACATGCTAACACGATTCCATATACTTTCATAGTGCATTTCCTTTTGGATGCATGAAAACTCCTGCAGAAGCAGGAACCTACCAACGAAAAGCAATTTTTGATCCGCTTTTTTGATGAAAATTACCCTTGCTTATTCATATCAATATCACACAATGGCACATGTACGATTAGTGTGTTTTTGGGTATTTTTTATTGGTGTGAACAATAAGCGCTAATGCCATAAGCGATAAACAGGCAGCGACAAGATAAGGAATTTTAAGTCCCACTGTTTCGCCGATAAACCCTGATGCAATGGGAGCGATAGCCGCACCAATCCAGCGTAAAAAATTATAACCACCTGAGATAATATTGCGCTCAAAGTGTGATTCCATAACGTATGTCGTGAGTAAAGAGTTATTGATTCCTGAAAGTAAACCGCTTAAAATGATGAAAATTGCCATGAACGTTAGCGAACTCACGGACATCATTGCTATCAAAACTATGGCAAAAAGAGCCAAAACAACAGGAATGATCTCTTTGGCTTTCCACTTTCGTTCAAGCTGTGTACTCAGTACCACCGAACCAAGTGCCAGTGCAAATCCCCATCCAAAAAAGAGGAGTCCAATCTCAATAGGCGTCATCTGAATCACCAAGGGCGAATACGCAAGTACCACAAAAAAACCATAGTAATAGAGCATCGCTGCTAATGAAATTTTGACGAATTTTGCATCGTGAAATAAGGCTTTAAGCTCTTGGATGCCAGCGGGTTTATGAGATTTTTTCTCTTTGGGATTTTTAACAAAAATAACCACTAATAAAAAAGCGACAACGGTTAAAGCACCCGTGACTAAAAAAGGGTAGCGCCAGGAGTATTGACCAACAAAGCCTCCCAAAAGAGGACCTGCTGCGATACCAAATCCGATGGAACCTTCAAACAAGCCAATGGCTTTGTGGTGATCGCTGGAGAGTGCAATGAGAAGAATGAGCGCGGTTGCAAAAAAGTGAGCATTACCGTATCCCCAGCCAGCTCGAAAAAGCGCTAACATTGAGATATTTTGCGCCGTTGCGCACAAAAGGGCAGAAATTGCGACAATGGCAAGTCCCAAAGCCATGACGCGTTTGTCCCCCAATTTACTGGCAAGCATTCCCGCAGGAATCATAATCAGTGCCATCATAAAAATGTACGTTGTAAACAGAAGTTCGACTTGCCAGCTGGTTGCACCAAGATGGTGTGCGATGTCAGGAAGAATGGGATCAACCACACCCATGCCCATAAATGCGAGAAAAGTTGCAAAAACAGTGACTTTTTGTGCGAGATTATTGCTGTGTATATGACTCATAAAAGGCCTTAAGAGAGTTTTTCAAGAAGCATGAAGAGTGTTTTTCGCTCTTCATCAGTCAGCTTTTGGGCTAAAGTATTTCGAAATGCCATTACACAGGCTTCCGTTTTTTCTAAAAGTGCTTGACCTTGTGGCGTTACAGCAATGACATTGGCACGCTTATCGCCTTCAACCGATTTTTTAACAATCAACTCTTTTTTTTCCAGTGAATCCAGTGTTCGGCTGATGGTTGTGTTACTTTTATTTAAAAGTGTTGCTAATGTTGTTTGGTTAACTTTTTCACATGAGGTAAGAATTTCAAGTAAAATCCTCTGTTCAGGTGCAATGCCATATTCACTTAAAAGGGTATTGATGGTTTGGTTAATATGATTGGCGGCGTGTGCAACTCTAAAGCCAACCGTATTGTTGAGTGTTTCTTTCATAAGATACTCCAAATGTTTGCATATGCAATTATTGCATATGCAAACTTATTGAAGCGTTAAAAAATATGGTTAAGAAGAGGTCTCATAAAAGCAAACCTGATTGCGCCCTTTTTCTTTGGCTTGGTACATGGCAAGATCAGCCTCTTTGAGAAGCATCGTACTGTCTTTTTTAGGATCATTTCCAAAAATAGTACATCCGATACTTGCTCCCAGTTGATAATTTCCATGGGCAAGAGCATAAGGCTGACATAAAAGTGAGAGAATTTTATGGGCAATATTTTCTGTCAGATGATTAGCGCTACCGTGTTGTTTACCAATATCTTTGAGTAAGACAATAAACTCATCACCGCCAAGGCGTGCTACAAGATCACTCTCTCGGATTGTCTCTTTAAGGCGTGCTGCCGTTTGAATCAGAAGCATATCTCCTGCATCGTGCCCAAAGGTATCATTGAGCTCTTTGAAATAATCCAAATCAATAAAGAGCAATGCTCCCAAATGGTTCTCATAAAGACAGTGTTTTAAGGTTTTGTGCAAAGATTCTTCTAGCAAGCGACGGTTTGCCAGACGGGTTAGAGGATCATAGTAAGCCAGTTCTTGAATTTTCAGTTGTTCTACTTTATTGGTGGTTATATCGTTAAAATTGGCGATAAAGTGGGTGATGGTACCTTGATCATTGCGAATAGCGGTAATGGTAATAAATTCTGCATAAATTTCGCCATTTTTTCGCTTATTCCAAAGTTCACCTTGCCAAAAACCTTCTTCAAGTAATGCTTTCCACATCACTTGATAAAAAGCTTTATCGTGATAGCCTGAATGAAGAATTCGGGGTGTTGCCCCAAGGATCTCATTGTCGCTATAGCCTGTAATGCGTGTAAAAGCTTCATTGACTTTTAAAATCTTTTCATGAACATCGGTGATAAGAATAGCCTCTTGCGTTTCAAACGCAACGGCTGAAAGATGGAGTTGCTCAACTTTCTTCTGCGTATCAATGTTGATGTAAACACCTGTAAGCAGTAAAGGTTCATTTAGCTCTGAAAATTCAATGACTTTACCTCTTACTTGTATCCAGACCCACTCACCAGAAGCCGCTTTCATTCGGCGTTCAATTAAAAAGATTGATTGGGCAAGAATCTGATCTTGAATCGAAGATAGCATATCATTCGCATCATCAGGATAGGTTAGTTCATAGATTTTATCCCATGGCGTTTCAAAAGAGTTGGGCTGATAACCAAGGAGTAAAAAACATTGTGGATCCCACGTGACTTGATTTGTCTTTAAATTCCATGTCCAAAGACCTGTTTGTGTTGCTTCCATGGCAATGCGGAATTGTTTTTCATAGGAGAGTTGTTCTCTTTGGCGGCTGTTTTCATTGTAATAACGCACAATCAATGCCAACGTCAGTACCCCTGTAAGGGTAATGAGAAGCGTGATGATACTTAGTATCTTTTGACGTTCTTTATCCCAATAACCAAGGGTATTAGCTTCATTCGTTTGAATTTCTACAATAAAAGGAAAAACTTTGGCGAGACGAAAAACATCTAAAAGAGTATGGGTTTCCTTTTGTAGATGGGTAAAAAAGTCCTCGTTGACGTGTTGCAGATGGTTCATGTTGTAGTGTGAAGATCCAAGGTAAAATTGTGGATTGGTTGAGACTAAAAGAGTGCCATCTAGTCTCCACAAAGAGACGGTGCCTTGATCTGTGGGTAGGGTATTTGTATAGCGATTGGTAAGATAATCAATATTGATGTTAGCGATAACGTAATACAGCGTGTCTTCGAAAAAAACTTTTTTGAGTAGGGGTAAAAAAGTTATTTCTGAAGAAGGTATAGGTTTTTCAATACTACTCGAATGGGCATTATCAAAATCTCTTCCAGACCATGGAACACCGATGCGTAGTAAGGGTGTTTCTCCAAAAGGAATAGGCAAAAAATTGTCTATGGATACTTTCTTGCCAATATTAAGTTCATGAGAACTTGCTACGATAACACCTTCGTCATTTAAAAGTGAGAGTGAGCGTAAATAGGGAGCATTATGCAAAAGTTCAGTAAAAACAGGGGCAAGAGCAACCTCGGAAATTGATTCATTACTTAAAAGTGGGATACGATCTATTGTTATACTCGCATGTTGAAGGATTTGAGAAAAATGTTCTTCAATTGTGTAGGCATGAAGATTGGCAATATGACGATGTGTTTGGATGGCTTCTTGGCGTAAACTAGAGAGTGCCATAATGATAAACCCAATAATCATCGCAAAAATGACAATCGCTGCGATAATATACCGAGTGACATTTCTCTCCTCTAATAAAAACTGTTTCATCGAATTACTCGGACACGACAATAGGTTCTAAATGGTGGCGCTTTGAAGCACTTAATAGCCTACCATCCTGTTTGATAGCCTTAATAAAGGCTTCAACTCTGTGCTCAAAGGAAGGCTCATTTTGTGCTATTGCCCAACCATAAGGGGTGATGTGAAATGGTTTAGTCGGTTTGATTAGCTTTGCCCACTCTTGTTCTTCAAGCATATAAATACCAAAAGGGTAGTCACTCATAAAAACATCAGCACGTCCTGCTTCAACCTCTTGTTCTCTTGCATGAAGAGAATCGACAATCAGCAGTTTGGCATTTTTGAGGTAATCTTGCATGAGTTTCACATGATACGTTCCCTTAGCAACCGCAACGACAACACCTTCTTTATCGATGTCATCCCATGTTTGAATACGGCGATTACTTTTGGCGGCAATCGCATAGACATCACTTGCAAGATGAGGTGTTGTCAGGGTAAGGTATTTTTTTCGTTCTTCCGTATGGCCAATGGCAAACATGGCTATATCGCAATAATGTGTATTAATATCTTGAATGAGTGTCGCAAATGAGCTGGATTTAAACTCTACACTGACACCCAAATCTTTGGCAAACTCTTTTGCTAAATCAATATCAATGCCTGTAAGCTCTTGTGTTCGCGGATTGACATAAGAGATGCCATAATACTCTGGCCAAATGCAAACACGTATTTTTTTTGTTTCAAAAATTGTGGAGAGCACATCTGCGTTGAGTGTGGACGTTGATGTTAAAGCTATCAAAAAGATCCAAAATACATGTGCCATAATTGTGACCTTTTCATTGTAAAAATATTCACATTCTAAAGTATAACACAAAACAATTTCCTAAATTCATAATTTACCAAAATCGTGCTAGAATAAAGCCAATAAAGATAAAGGAGTTTACAATGTTTGTTAAACTAAACGATAGAGTTTACCTCAATGCCGATCGTATTACACGCATCAAAATTGATGAGGTGCAAGATGGTATTCGTGTTCGTTTTTACGAAGGTCAAAATCAAGTGGCAAAAAGTCAAAAATTTGACAGTGTAGAAAAAGCAAGTGCGTGGATTGAAAAAATAATGAATGCAAAATAAGAGAGGATTTTATTCTCTCTTCCCTCTTTTTTTTTAGGTCTAAGGTTTAGACTAACTTAATCATACTTACTGGAGAAAATCATGAAAATAGATTGTAGTGGCTTGGCATGTCCAGAGCCCGTTTTACAAACCAAAAAAGCGTTGGAAACACTCCCAAATGACTCTGTATTAGAGGTTATCGTCAATTCTTTAGCTTCCAAAGAAAACGTGACTCGTTTTGCACAAAATGGCGGATTTGATGTAAGAGTGCAAGATTTGGCGGAGGGTAAAAGTCTGATTACGATCGTCAAAGGCTTTACATGTAATGTTGTGGCTGATGCTAAAGATGAGAAGTTTTTAGACAAAACCTTGTTCCTTAAAAGCGATAAAGTCGGTGAGGGCGAACTGGGTGCAAAACTGATTGTAGGCTTTTTAAAGTCAACATTAGAACTTCCTAAACTGCCTCGTCGCATTGTCTGTGTCAATCAAGCCGTTCTTTTAACGACGGCAGATGAGAGTGCACCGATTATGGAAGTGCTCAAAGCGCTTGAAGCTAAAGGCGTTGAAATTTATTCCTGCGGTGTTTGTTTAGAATTTTTTGGTGTGAGCGACAAACTCAAAGTGGGTAAAATCGGTAATGCTTTTGGCACGATTGAGATGCTTTTTGGTGGAGATGGCACAATAAGTCTATAGGAACACAATGAATAACGAAGCAAAATTGACCAAATATGTCAAAGCTGCTGGTTGCGCTGCCAAGCTGGGTCCGGGAGACCTCACAGAAGCCATAGGCGGTCTTTCCTGCACGCATGAGAATGTTTTGGTTGGAATGGATACCAGTGACGATGCCAGTGTTTATTATCTTGATGAAGAACGCGCACTCGTACAAACGGTAGACATCATCACGCCTGTAGTCGATGATCCTTATGTGTACGGACAGATTGCAGCGGCAAACTCTTTGAGCGATGTCTTTGCGATGGGTGGCGAAGTTGCCACCGCGATGAATATCGTTGGATTTGATGGGTGTCATCAACCGCGTTCCGTTCTCAAAGCAATCTTAGAGGGTGGGCAGAGCAAAGTGGTCGAATGCGGTGGTATCATCATCGGAGGCCATACGATCGAAGCGCCTGAGATGACCTATGGCATGAGTGTCACAGGGTTTGTGCATCCACAGAAAATCTATCGCAACAACACACCACGCATTGGTGATGTGCTCATTTTGACCAAACCTCTGGGTATGGGCATCTTAACGACGGCGATTAAAGCGGATATGCTTGAGACTCAAGTGATTGAAAAAGTGGCGTCCATCCTTGCGACCCTCAATCACAAAGCCTCACGCATTATGCGCCAATACGACGTAAGTGCATGTACCGATGTAACGGGATTTGGTCTTTTTGGGCATGGGTATGAGATGAGTTTTAACCGTGTTACGATTGCTTTTGAGCTGAAAAATATTCCGATTTTAGAAGAAGCCAGAGCCATGGCGGATATGGGGATTATTCCTGCAGGTGCATATACGAACAAAAGTTATTTAAGCTCTAAAGTACAAGCCAAAGTGCCTCACAAAGATGAAATTATCTTGTACGATGCACAAACTTCTGGCGGACTTTTGATAGCGGTATCTCAAAATGATGCCCCCAAACTCTTGCATCATCTTCAGAGTGAAGGGTTAACGTACAGCGCTATTATCGCGGAAATTTTGCCTTTGGGTGAAAAACCACTGTTTTACATGTAAAAAGATGAGATAACCCAAAAGGGTTATCTCTGTTGTGGGCTACGCCTTGAGATCAAGGTTTGACCCAATACCCTCTGATGCCAGCCCAGAGACTTGTGCTGATGCAGTGTCTGTTGGTTGAGGCAGAGATTCCAACATTTTTGAAACCATCTGTTCTTGAACCTTCATTGCTTGCTTCATCGCATAAATTTCTGTGCTTGACGGGATGCTACTATTGAGTGCGTCCATTATCTACTCCTTATCAAGAGCTAACTCTATATCGGCAAATTTCCATTTGAGTTAAAATTAATCTGGAACTTAAAATGCTTGAGTTAATATGTGATACATTATATCGCAAAAGCAGGGATCGCTTGTAAAGGATACTTTATGGAAGCCAAGCATTATCTCTTATGCCCTCTTTGTAGTTACGAAACAGAGCATATTACACTCGCACGAACGCATCGACATATTCGTTTGCAGAAAAAATGGATGGTCTGCCTTGATTGCAGACATCTCCAAGAAAAACCACATCCCAAACGATTTTTGATTCAAGCATTCAAGGTTATATGGTTACATGTAAAACAATTTGCTTTTAAAAAGCATACGCACAATCCTTCCTCTCTTGTTCCAAAACTTTTGCATAAACCCAGTTGTCAGAAGTGTCATGGACATCATTTATTAGAGTGGGATGGGAATTGTCCTAAATGTGGAAGTGCCTTTTTAAAAAAAGTGGTGTGAGATTATTGGGTGTGGACTAAAAGCCAACCAATGACCCATGCACCGTCTTTTGCAAAATAGACTTTTTGATCAAAAAACTGCATTGTATCGATGGTTTCTTTTGCCAATAAGGCTCCTGCTACCAAGTTCTTAGCGCCATAATAGCCTAACAAAAAGCACTGTGCATTAGCTTCACTACACTCTTTGCGTTCTTCATGCGAAAAGAGAGCGACAACCTTCTCAAAATCCGCTTTTTCTAAACGAACAAACGACTCTAAATGACCATTGGTTTTCAAATAAGCGGTTGCCCAAAAAATACCACCACTGGCGTAGAGAGCCTCTTTTGTGTGAGTCTTTTGAAGTGTCGAGAGTTCATTCTGAATTACACTGACACATTTTTCTTCAAAGGAAGTGTTGGTGTCACGTAAGTCTGCTTGTTGGGTTAAGGAAACCGTTCCGAGTGGAATTTCAAAAAAATCAATGATATTTTGCGCATCCATCCAAGCTACTTTTGTGTTTCCTCCACCAATATCGATCATAGAAGCACTCAGCCATTGTGCTTTAGGAACAGAGCCATAAAAAGCGAACGTGCTCTCCTCTTTTTCATTGATAAAATAGAGCGAATGATGCGTCATTTTTTTGACTTTGGTCTCTAACGCGGGTCTATTTTTGATTTTATAAATAGCACTGCTAGCGATAATAAAAATGTTCTGTTCAGATATATTTTGGTCATGTAGAAGCATGTTTTGAAGTATTGCAATGTCAGAGCTGACATGTTGTATCATCTCTGGTGTCATTAAGTGATGCTCTGTTATACCACTTTGTGGAGCGGTGTTAAGAGCATTTCGATAATTGATCTTGGTAAGAGTGTTATCTATCTCTATAACATAGGCTTTAACGCCTTTTCCTCCTATTTCGATGGCGCCATACTGCTCTCCAAAGAGGGCAGCGTGGCATAAAAAAATGCAGAGAAAAAGACGTAAGAAAAAATTCTTTTTAAAGGACAAGGCAGTAGCCTGCGATAATAGCGCCAATACCGCTTAAGACTAAAGAGCCCATCCAAAACTTTTTATTGCGAGTGAGTGCTGAAATAGAGGCAAGCGCAATCGAAATTTGTAAAAAGGTAATTGCAAAGCTAAGAATGTGATGAATGTGATAGTAGTGATCACTCTGCTCATTCCGTAATTCTTTCAGTCCTTCAATACGCTCCGCTTCGGCTTTAATCTCTTCTTGTTCTTTTTTGTAGACCGCGACTTTTTTCTTAAAATCTTCTGCTTTATCAGGATAAATTTCCGCATTAACTGTGTAAATATGGGCTTTTACACTTTTAGCTTGATAAAAATTCCACTGATCAGATGCTTGACTTTGGTAGAGTACCGCTTCATTTTTGGTAAGGATCGTTTTCGATGTAATTTGTGATTCATACAAACCAACGAGGGCTGTCACAATGGCAATAATGGCCGTACTCAGCGAAATATACGAAAGCCAACCTTCTACTTCTTCCTCTTTATGTTCTACCTCAGCAATAGCTTCCTCAACTTGTTTTAAATGTTCTTCAATGGCATTACTTTCCATGGGTTATCCTCTTCTAAAATCTAAAAATGCGCGCGTATTTTATCAAAAAAATACTACTTTTGATCTACTTTTGTTTTTAATGTTTTTTCTGTGATCGTATGAATGTAGTAGTATGCCACACCAATGAGTAATCCAACAAGAGGAAGCGCGTAGTACCAGTGTGTTTTTGCCCATTTAATGACACCTAAAATTTCATTTCCGAAGTACCACACTGGGATAATAATCAATGCTGCCCAGCACCATGCCGCAAACAGGTTGATCACAGCATATTTTTTAGCGCTGTATCCAGTTAGTCCGATGGCAATAGGAATGATTGTGCGAAGCCCGTACAAGTAGCGCTGTAAAAAAATGATCGGCCAACCATGCTTTTTAAGCAGGAGATGCGCTAATGCAAATTTGCGTCGTTGCTTTTTGAGCGTGCGATGCACATAACTTTTATTAAATCTTCCAATGTAAAAATAGATCTGATCTCCTGCAAAACCACCCAGTCCTGCTACAAAGATAGCGATAAAAAGTTGCATGTCTCCTGTATGGCTAAAAAGTCCAGCCATTACCAGACCACTTTCACCTTCTAAAATACTCCAGAAAAAAAGAATAATGTACCCATACTCTTGCATACTTGAGATAAAAAAGTCTTCCATAATCTGCCTATTTAATTCTTGTGTCGCATGGAAGCGGCTATTTGTTCTGCATTAAAATTTCGAGCGGCTGCTGCAACCTCTTTATCAACGATGGTTTGACCAATGGGAAAGAGCGAGATAGCGGCAAGTTTGAGGTGTTGGATGCCAAAAGGAATACCAATAATCGAGGCAAAACATGCAATCGCAGAGAAAACATGACCAAGAGCAAGCCAAATACCTGCAAAGAGAAACCAAATAACGTTACCCACGACCCCAAAGGAACTGGTTCCAATATCGTCTTTGTGCAGGAGCTCTTTACGACTGATGGCTTCTTTGCCAAATGGAAAAAAGGTAAATTGACCGATGATAAAACAGGCTTTTGCCCACGGAATGCCGATAATAGTGATAAATGCGAATATTCCTACAATCCACCAGCAGAGTCCCATAAAAACGCCACCTAAAATAAACCATAAAAAGTTGCCGATTGAACGCATACTGTTTCCTTAACTGTTTGAGTGTCGTATTCTACTTAAAAGTAAGGTTGATTTTGATTACAAAAGGTGAAATGTTAAAAAAAAGAGAAGGGCAAAGAGTAACGCTCAGACCGGGCAATCTGAGCGCATCTTTTAAAATGATTGAGTGTTTCACAAAAAGGAGGTTATTGACTTGGTAATGAAAGTATAGGAGAATAGATTAAACGTGTGATTAACCTTTTGTAAATAAAAAGTCAATGAGAAAATTTAACAACGTTATCACTTCTTTGACGTTCATTTCTTCAATACAGGATCCACATGGATCATAATATAAAGCACCGGATGCTTGGACATAACATTGGCTTTGACAGCTTTGGCTATGATGTGACCTTCCGCTACGGTAATGGAGCCATCAATATCCAAATGGACATCAGCCAAAATCAAATCACCTGCTTTACGTGTTTTTAACTGGTGAAATCCGATAACGCCTGGCGTTGCAGCAATTTCAGCAGCAATAGCAGCTACTTGATCTTCGCTGATGGATTTATCTAACAAATCTTGCGTTGCATCCCATAAAAACTTCCATCCCATTTTACTTACACCAAACCCAACAATCAAAGCTGCAATAGGATCAAGAATGGGAAAACCCGCAAGGTTCCCAATAATACCGATGGATACAACCAAAGACGATGCCGCGTCCGATCTAGCATGCCAAGCGTTAGCAATTAACATGCTTGATTTTACTTTTTGGGCGACGGCTAACATATAACGAAAGAGCAACTCTTTCGCCATCAATGAACCGAGCGCTGTCCAAAGTGCTATCAGATGCACCGTTGGAATAGACTCAGGAGATTGTAGTTTATGCACCGCCGACCAGACCATGCCAATGCCCACTACTAAAAGCAATCCCCCTAAAATCATAGAAGCTAAGTTTTCATAGCGTTTATAACCATAATGGTAATGGGTATCTGCCTTCTTTTGGCTTTTCCATGCAGCCACAAGGGCGACAAAATCAGCGCCTAGATCTGATAAAGAGTGAATACCATCAGCAATCAAACCCTGTGAACCTGATACAATACCAATAATAACTTGGCAAATAGATAAACAGAGGTTGACAAAAGCACTGACCCAAATACTTTTGTTAACAGCTCTTTTGGTCTTTGCGGTACTCTCTTCTTCCATCCCCATTTCTTCTGTAAAATTTCCCAATATGAACTCCTCTTTATACGCCCCGTTTTAAATTCTAGCAAATTTTTTGATGTAGTACATTTTAACACTTTGCGTTAAAAAGATATACCCTATCATCATTACACCTAAAATACTCCAATACTCAGTAGGCAAGGCAACCAGTCCTAAGGATGCGGCAAATGGAGAAAAAGGTAACCAAATTCCCAAACACATAATGCTTGCCGTCATCAAGATAACCGGCAAACTTGCGGTACTTTGAAAAAATGGAATTTTGTCGGTTCGTATAATGTGCACAATCAGTGTTTGCGAGATGAGAGACTCCACAAACCATCCTGTTTGGAACAGTGCTTCATTATGCCACGCATCAAAGATATAAATCATCACACCAAATGTAATATAATCAAACACCGAACTCGTAGGTCCAACGATAAGCATAAAGTTTTTAATATCGGCAATATCCCATTTCTTGGGTTTTTTGATGAGTTCATCATCCACATGATCGGTGGGTGTAGTGGACTGAGAAAGATCGTATAAAAAGTTATTGGTGACGATTTGAATCGGGTGCATAGGAATAAACGGCAAAAGGGCACTGGCTCCGACCACACTAAACATATTGCCGTAGTTTGAACTTGAACCCATTTTGATGTATTTGATAATATTTGCAAACACTTTTCTTCCCAGCAACACCCCTTGCTCTAAAACGAGCAGACTGCGTTCGAGTAAGATGATGTCAGCAGTCTCTTTGGCAATATCTACGGCGGTATCGACAGAGATACCCACGTCAGCGAGTTTAAGGGCAGGAGCGTCATTGATACCATCACCCATAAACCCAACGGTGTGACCATTTTGTCTGAGTGCACTGACAATGCGTGCTTTATTGTCAGGGGAGAGTTTGGCAAAAACATTGGCTTTTTCAACAGCAAGTTTGAGCTCCTCTTCATTCATCGCATCAATGTCAGCTCCTTGGTAAATAGCAGTAATTTCCAACCCCACATCTTTACAGATTTTTGTCGTGACACGTTCATTGTCACCGGTGAGAACTTTAACGCTGACGCCGTATTCATTTAACATTTTGATTGCTTTTTTTGCACTCTCTTTGGGAGGGTCAAGAAAGGACATAAATCCTGCCAAAATCATTTGGGATTCATCTTGGATTGCATAGGCTTGTTGAGAATTGGGTATGTTTTTGTAGGCCACGGCAATAACCCTAAAACCATCATTGTTGTATTCATTAACCAGATTAAAAATATCACTGTACATCGTAGTATCCAGTGGTAAAATCTCACCATTTTTTTCAACATGTGTGCAGACTTTAACCATCTCTTCGACAGCACCCTTGGTGATGAGAAGATGTGAATTGTCGGTTTTACCAACCACAACGGACATTCGTTTGCGGTTAAAATCAAAAGGAATTTCATCTACTTTATTGGGAAATTCATTAACTGCCAACCCTTCGATTTCAGAATGCTCCAAAACAGCGACGTCCAGAAGGTTTTTCAAGCCAGTTTGATGGAAACTGTTTAAGTAGGCTAATTCTAAAACATGGTTACATTTTTCACCATTGACGTTGACATGTTGTTCGAGGATAATTTTATCTTGGGTAAGTGTGCCTGTTTTATCGGTGCATAAAATATCCATTGCTCCAAAATTTTGAATGGCACTGAGCTTTTTAACAATGACTTTTTGCTTGGATAACGCGAAGGCACCTTTGCTTAAATTGACTGTGACGATCATCGGTAGCATTTCAGGAGCAAGCCCCACGGCAACAGAGAGTCCAAATAAAAATGCACCCATCCAATCATGTTTTAAAAACCCATTGACCAGCATCACCACCGGCACCATTATAAACATAAATCGAAGCATCAACCATGTAAACTTTTTGATGCCTATATCAAAGCTTGTTGGTTCCGCCGCACTCTCAATCACTTTGGCAATGGAGCCAAGATAGGTCTCTTTTCCTGTGGTACACACAACGCCAATTGCTGTTCCACTCTCAATACTGGAACCCATAAAACAGATATTATGTGCGCTTATCATGGATTCAATTTCATGCGGTTCATTGATGGCAACTTTTTCCACAGGCATCGCTTCGCCTGTCAGCGAGGCTTGATTTAAAAAGAGATCTTTGGAGCTGATGATTCTCAGATCTGCGGGGATGATGTCACCTGCACTCAGATGGACAATGTCGCCAGGTACAATCTTTTTGATGGCTATTTCAATGGTTTGAGAGTGAGATTCATGGATTTTATGATTGGATTGGGTAGTGATTTCATCTGAACTGGGTTCATCATTTTGCCTGAGTACCGTTGCTGTTGATGAGACCATACTGCTGAGTTTCTCAGCCGCTTTGCTGGAACGAAATTCTTGCATGGAAGAGAGAGCAACACTCAGAAGCGTCATGCCTCCTACGACAACGGCGGTTCGTACATCGTCCATGTAAAGCGAAACACTGGCAAGAACGATAAGCATGAGTGTCAATGGATTTTTAATATTTTCAAAAATAACCAGCAAGGGGTTGGCTTTTTTGTTTTCCAAAATGATATTCGCCCCAAATTTTAAAAGATGTTTGTGCGCCTCATGCTTGCTTAACCCTTTTTCAGAGCTACCAAGCTTTTCAAAGAGCTCCTCTTTGGAGCAGGTTGCAAGTTCTTTGAGTTTGTGGGTGCTAGACTGTGTACTGGCGATATTTTGCTTGGATGCTTTAAAGTTTTTTGGCAAAAATGCAGGCACTAAGGTGTGAAAAAAATAGTCATATTTGAACATGGTTCATTCCTTCTTATAATGTTAAGAAGGTGGTTTAGGGCTTAGAGTCGGCTGATTTAAAGTTTTGTGCAGGGCAAAAACAAACCACCTACAAAGGAGCAGACTTTACGAGAACTCGGGTGATCGTCCATGACTGCTCCTTTCTTTTTAGGTGGTTTTATTTGCGTAGAATTGTAGCTAAACTTTTTAAATAAATGGGTGACAAGAGATGAAAAATTTTGTGGCTACGTTGACTCAGTAAAAAATTTCATAGTGTAATATTTTTGAAGCTTTTTTTGAAATTCGTCTATACTGTTTTTATCTTTACATGTAAAAAGGTTTTGCGTGATTATTCATCTGGATTTGGACTGTTTTTTTGTCTCTGCTGAACGAACGAGGACACCTTTTTTGAAAGGTAAGCCAGTTGTTGTGTGCAAAAGTAGTGATGCTAAAATCTTTAGTACGCTTGATAGTGAAAGCGTCATGACCGAGTCCGTGGGTGGTTTCAATGGACTCATTCAACATAAAAAAACATTTTCAAGCTTTGATAAAGAGGCGTGGAAAAGCGAGTTTATGGATGAAAAAGGGCGTGTTCATGGGATTGTGATTGCGAAGAGTTACGAAGCAAAGAAGTACGGCATCAAAACAGGCACTTCGCTTCGTGATGCACTCGCGATGTGCCCGAAGCTTCTCATTGTACCTAGTGACCATCTTTTTTATCAACTGCTTTCCACCAAACTCAAAGCTTTTTTACAGACCAAAATCCCCATCTTGGAGCAGTACAGCATTGATGAGTTTTGGGGCGATTTGAAAGGGTGGGTGAAAGAGGAAGCAACACATGCTTTTATTGCCTCCTTGCAAAAAGAGATTTTAGAGAAATTTGATCTGCCCATTTCTATTGGAGCTTCAAGTTCCAAGTGGATCGCAAAACTTGCGACAGATTTTCGCAAACCCTATGGATTGACGTTAGTTCCTCAACATGAGATCGCTTCGTTTATCTCTTTGATGCCCATTGCAACCTTTCCTGGCATCGGGCGGGTGCTTCAGAAAAAGTTTGAAAGCTATGGTATTGCAACTTTGGGCGAGGTGTTGGAGCATCATAAGCTTGTTTCCGCGTGGGGCACCATCGGTAAAGACTTGCTTGCGCGCATCAGCGGGGTCGATAATGAACCCGTGGTGACCAAGCGAGATCGTCGTTCCATCGGCATTTCGCGCAATTTTCATGTCATTCATAACCGTGATGAGGTGTTGCGCCGAGCGATTATACTCTCACGTCATCTCTCGTATACGATTGCGAAGCTGGATTTGCACCCAACGACTTATTATTTATATCTGCGCTACGAAAATGGCATTTCCTCTAAAAGCTCCCAAACGCTTGATCGCTCTTTTAGCGAGGGTTTGTACCGTGAGTGGGTTGTTCAGATGTTTTCATCACTTGACACTCACCCCCATTATGGAATTTTGCATTTAGGCTTGGCGCTTTCAAACTTCATCACGCCTTCACAAACCAAGACCTTTTCCCTTTTACATGTAGAGGAGGACGAGAAGTCAAAACGGTTGTCTGAGAAACTGACCAAACTACGTGATAAGTACGGTATAGATATTATAAGGAGTGGGGCTGAGAAACAGGAGAATGAAAAAGAATAAATCATGAATAGACTATTTAAAAAGGAACCCACTTCAAAATGAAGTGGGCTAAGAAAGAAAAAATTAGAATTTGTAGTTGGCTTTAAATCTCAATTGATCACCATCTTTGTCTTTACCTTTAGACTCAAACTCAGCACCTAATTTGAAGTTTTTCAAAGCACCGTCAAATTTGTAAGAAGCGTAAAGAGAGGTGTATGAACCTTTTGTGTTGTCATTGAAATCAGACTCTACATAACGGGCACCAACATTTGCTGCCGCTGTAATATCGTAATTTAAATCAACAGCATACGTATCGGTATTTTTTTGATATCCTGGAGTAGAGAAAACAGGATCGGTATAAAGTAGGTCAGCACCATTCCCTAATCCAGAAATAATATTACCGCTAGCTACATCGTCATTGCTCGTTTTAGAGTATGCTACATAACCATTTAGACCTTTAAAACTCAAACCTGCTTTAAGACCATATGCATTGATTGAATCATCTGCAAATCCTGCGGCATTTTTGAAGCTATTGTAATAGTCTTGAGCAGCAAGGGTATACCCAAAATCACCTGCTTTACCTGTATATAGTGCTTCAACATATCCTAAATGGATACCATCTACATCTTCGACATCTGCATAGGCGTAAGCACCTGTTAATGTTAATCCAGGAATTGATTTGTTGATAACTACTAAGGTATAAGCACCATTGTCAAGATCAACAGCATCTGCAGAACCTGTTGCAAATGATTTTGTAAATTTACCAACATTACCCTTACCATCGGTTCTAGATTGGAATTTTTGAACATAACCAGCAATTAATGTTGTATTTGGTAGGTCTGTATTTACGACAGTAACACCTTCAAATGCTTCTTTCGTCATTCTTGAACCACTACTACTTACAAGAGGTGTATCGATAAACATACGGCCAATTTGAGCAGTTGTTTTGCCGAGGGTATATGAAAGATATGCTTCTGAAAGAACAGCACCCGTGCCGTATTCATCGCCATTAAATCTGGCTTTGCCCGCATCTGTAGCAAATGGTGAAGCGTTACCTTGCGCTGTAAAATTAGCCCCCAAACCATAGAATGTATCTGTTTTATAGTTAAGCAAAATACCTGTCGTGAAAAGATCTTCTCTATCGTTGCCCGCACTGTCAGTTTTACTAAAATAGTAAGCTCTAAGCTCACCACTTATTTTACCATTTTTAAATGCGTCCTCCAATGTTGTTGAAGCTGCAAATGCACTCGATGCAAGTCCAGCAACTACGATAGCCACCAAGCTAAGTTTAGCTAGTCTCATACTTTTCTCCTTTTAAAGTTTTATTTAAATGCTCCTTAATTTAACAGATGAAAACGACGTGAAAATGACTTTTATAAACTTTTAATATTAATATTAAAAATTAAATATATATAGGAATAAATTTTTCTGTATTTGTAACAAAAGCAATAGTATCTTTGCCAGTATCATAAGAAATGAAGCTACTCAAAAAAATAGTAAAAGGTGAAATAGTGTTAAAAGTGGAGGTAATAACCTATGGTCAAAGTATGTATTTAAGGTTATTTTTAAATGCAAAAAGACTCATAGGCTTCTTTTTCTCGGCATCCCAAAAGCTTTCAAACGCACTTTCTATCGCATCTGTGTCATCTAATTGCATCAAATGGTCGTTAATAAATTTTTCAATGAGCTCAGCTTTTAAGTTGAACCGTGCCACTGAGCGTTTTAATGAGGGCTTCTTTTTGTTTTCTTCACCCATAATGTTCCATTGTTTGTCGTAAAGTTGTGTAGTGTTTGAGAGTTGGCGAGAGGGTGTAGGAATCGAACCTACCAGCAGACGGTCAACCGCCCACCCAATCGGCTTTGAAGGCCGTGGTGCACACCAGAGTCACATACCCCCCGCAAAAGGTGAATTATTCTAACGAAGTCAAAGTAAAAAAGAGCTTTATAGGGGATTGATATGCTTGTATTTGGTGCTTTATCAAACCATAATTAAGGAAATGTGTTTGAAAAAAGATATAATTCAACAAATAAAATAGCGAAATGTTTGAGAGAAAAAGCAACGATACTGCAGACTCAACGGTAGTTATTCCAAATTATCCAACAAAACGCTTGAAAAATTAAAATTGAATGGAAAATTTTCGTGGAAAAATATGTAGAAATGTATTCGGACTTTATAACCAAAAATCATAAAATCGTTTTATCAATCTTGCTTTTAGTGACGCTGTTCCTTGGGTATTTTGCGGTACATCTCAGTGTAGATGCCTCCGCTGAAACATTGCTCCTTGAAAACGATAAAGACCTTCAACTTACCAGAGAGATTCACAAACGTTATACCAGTTCGGACTATCTTGTCATCTCCTTTTCTCCCAATGATCCTATGCTTTCTGAGAAGAGTCTCAATACGATCAGAAGTCTTAAAGAGGCACTTTTAAAAGTGGATAGCGTGAAAAGTGTTGTGAGCATTTTGGATGTTCCGCTGCTTGAGAGTCCACCTCGGTCTATCAAAGAGTTTATTGATGACATACGAACGCTTGAAAGCAAAGATATTAATAAGACTATGGTGCAAGAGGAGTTTACAACCAGCCCTATTTATAAAAACAATCTTGTCAGTGCGGATTTTAAAACAACGGGCATTCTGATCAATTTAAAAGATGATACAAAATACATGGAGTTTGTCAAAGCTCGCAATGCGCTTCTGGATAAACAAAAAGTAGAAAAACTCACCAAAGAGGAATCTCTTCAACTTAAACACATTCAAAAAGAGTTTAAAGAGTATAGAGAGGTCGTCAAGGACAAATCACATAGCGTGATTAAAGAAGTCAGAGATATTATCGATATGCATAAGGATAGCGGGCAGCTCTTTTTAGGTGGCGTTATGATGGTTGCGGATGATATGATTAGCTTTGTCAAAGATGACATCAAAACGTATGGTATCTCTGTTATTCTCATTATGGTCTTAGTGCTTTGGATCATTTTTAGACAGTTACGGTATGTATTGATCCCTGTTACGGTGGCATTTTCTGCGGTTGTGATTACCGCTGGACTCTACACACTTTTTGGGCTAGAAGTCACCGTTATTTCTTCCAATTTTGTCTCCATGCAGCTTATTATGGCGATCTCTTTGTCCATCCACCTTGTCTCCAATTACCGTGAAAACTACATCAAAAATCCCGAGTTATCGCAAAAAGAGATCATCGCCATTACGATGGAAAAAATGGTTTTACCGATGTCGTTTGTTGTATGTAGTTCAATCGTTGCGTATATGTCGCTTATCAGCAGTGGTATCCTTCCGGTTATGAATTTTGGATGGATGATGGCCGTGGCATCGTGTATCTCTTTCCTTTTTGCCATTATATTTTCACCTGCAATGTTGATGGCTTTGAAGAAAAAAGCTCCTGTCTTAACGTATGACAAATTTACTAAATTAACATTGGCGTGTGCCAATGCCGTTAAAGCGTATCCGAAAACAATTTATCTGGGCTCACTTGCTGTTGTCATTTTTAGCATCGTTGGAACAACACAGCTTATCGTTGAAAACAGTATGATTAATTATTTTAGAGATAAAACAGAAATCTACCAAGGTATGAAAAAAATTGATGAAAACTTAGGAGGGACAACGCCCCTTGAAGTGGTCGTAAGATTCCCTAAGAAACAGGCATCTATGGAGAAAAGTTCAGATCCTAGCGTGCTTGATAGTTTTGAAGAAGAGTTTAACAAACAAAGCGGTGAAGCGCAATACTGGTTTACTGACCAAAAGATGGAAGAAATATTAAAAATTCAAACATTTCTTGAAAGCATGAATAATGTTGGAAATGTATCATCGCTTGCAACACTCTTAAGGGTTGGGAAAATCATTAAAAATGGCCAAGGGTTGGACAGTTTTGAACTGGGAATTCTTTATAAAGCACTTCCCGAAGAAGATAAAAATATGCTTTTAGATTCGTATATTAACATTGAAAACGATGAGGCACGATTTATCATACGCATCAAAGATTCTTCAAAAGATCTCAGGCGCGAAGAGTTAATCAATACCATAAGAGCAGGATTGGAAAAAGAAATTGGCTTGAAAGAGAGTGATTTTGATATTGTGGGAATGATGGTTTTATACAATAATATGCTCCAATCCCTCTATCAAACTCAGATTTTAACCGTAGGTGAAACCATATCTATACTAGGATTGATGTTCTTATTTTTATTTAGGTCTGTTAAAATAGGGCTTATTGCGATTGTTGTCAATATTATTCCTATTGGCATCGTATTTGGAATTATGGGTGTCTTTAAAATACCTCTGGACATTATGAATATCACCATTGCTGCCATTGCTTTTGATATGGCGATGAACAATACCGTTTATTATTATCTGCGATTTAGAGCTGAACTTAAAAAAGATGGTGATTATGTTGCCACAATGGTGAGATCGCATGCAAGTGTTGGTAATCCTATGTATTATTGCGCTGGCGTAACCGTGATAGGGTTTATGGTTTTGGTGACATCCAACTTCGTTCCAACCATTGTATTTGGACTTTTGACTGTCGCTACAATCTTTGTTGCCATTGTTGCCGATCTCTTGCTCTCACCGTTATTGCTGATAACGTTTAAAGCGTTTGGAACACCTAAAACAAAAGAACTTTAAGCCATAGAGATAATGCGTAAAAGTCTATTTAATCGCTATTAAAACTATTGCGTTACTATTTCACTATTATATTATCCTCTAAAGGAATGTTGTCGTGAAAAAAATATTTGGATTTTTAACGGTTCTCATTTTCGTGGTGAGTTTCGCACATGCAGAGCCTACGATACACCAAGTTTACGAAGCAGCGCAAGCGGGTAAACTCAGTGAAGCACACACAATGGTTGAAGAGGTTTTAAAAGCACATCCACAAAGTGCCAAAGCACACTTTGTCAATGCTGAAATACTCTCAGCCCAAGGTCAAATTACGCAAGCGCGTTCTGAACTTAGCGTTGCTGAGCAGTTAGAGCCAGGATTGCCTTTTGCCAAACCACAAGCGATTCAAACGCTTAAAGATAAGCTAGGACTCTTGGGTGCTCCTAAGACTCTCTCTAATGAGCATCAAAGCGCATCTTCTTCCACTAAACCTTTTCCATGGACAACCGCATTGCTCTTTGGGGGAGGTGCACTTGTCTTTGTTTTCCTTATTCGATCAGCGTTTAGCCGAAAGTCTACACCTTCCAACAATGGCTTGAACGGTGGAACACCTCCAACCGCGCCCTATCCTAATAACGCTCCTATGAATCCTTCCAGTTCACAAGGTGGAGGAATGGGAAGTGGCATCGCTTCAGGATTGGCGACAGGACTTGCCGCAGGCGTTGGTGTGGCTGCAGGTGAAGCGTTGTTTAACCATTTTGCCAATAACAACGCCTCAACGCCCAACGCAGGAGCCCATACTGCGCCCCCCGTGGACACTACCCCACAACCGTCTTCTTCTGATTTTGGAGACAATGACTTTGGCATTAACGATGACAGTTCATGGGATGATAGCTCTTCGGATGATAGCATGAGTGATTCCAGTAGCGATTCTTGGTAAAAAAGTAAAGCAAGAAAAGTGGCGCAAGGCTACTTTTCTTACTCGCTTTCACGTTACATGTAAAGATTTAAAACCGATTAGTCTTTCATCCGCTCTTCAAGCTTTTTAGCCCAAAAGGAGATAGGGTAGGTGAGCATCAAATACCCAATGGCTAGGGGTATGTAACTCTCTAAGGTTGAAAAAGTATAAGCGTTGACCTCTTGGGCATTCATAGTAAACTCACTGATCGAGATGATCGAAAGCAAGGATGAGTCTTTGATGATGGAGGCGAATTGCCCCGTAAGTGGAGGGATGATCCTTTTGTACGCTTGGGGAAAAATGATATAACGGTAGGTTTGAAACGGGGTAAAGCCAAGGGATTGAGCCGATTCGTACTGACTTTTGTGAATACTTTGGATGCCTGCTCGTATAATCTCACTCACATAAGCACCTGAAAACATCGCAAGAATCACCGTTCCAACGATATAGCGATTGTTAAAGCCAAGATTGTTGGCAAAGACATAGAAAAAGATCAAAATTTGCACCAAAAGTGGTGTTCCTCTGATAAGCTCGATATAAAACCGCGAAAAAAACCGCAAAAGAATCACTTTAGAATTTTGTCCATACGCAAAAAAAACTCCAATGAAAAGACTTAAAATCAAGGCAAAAAAGGAGATAACGATCGTCATAAAAAAGCCATCAATAAACTTTTGTTTGTACGCGTAGATGCTCTCCCAATGAAACTCATAGGAGACCGAGGTAAACATACCATAACAGACAGCGATGATGATGCAAGAAAGAACCAAAAAGTTAAAGACATAAACGCTCTTATTTTTTTTTACATTCTCTTTTTGGTCAATCTCTTGGATGAAAAAATCGTTTACATGTAAAATGGTTTTGCCTTAAAAGAAAAATGGAATCCCAAGCGCATCGAACGTCGCTCTAGCCTCTGTGAGATACTTTTTCGATAGCGCATCAAACGTGCCGTCGCTTTTAGCGTGTTTGATAAACGCATTGACTTGCTCTTTGAGTGTGTCATTACCTTTTTTAATAGCCGCACCCCAATACTCAGGCTTTTCTTGAAACGGTTTTAACAGTGCAACGGTTGTCTCTTTATGATTAGCCCAGTTTTTATAGATCGTTAGCTGGTCATACAAAAAACCATCCGCTTTGCCTTGGATCACTTCTAAAACTGCGGCATTTTCTTTGTCAAAGACTAACAGTTCAGCATTTTTGAGGTATTGGTTTGCATAAAGATGCCCCGTTGTACCTTTTTTCACAGCAATCTTTTTACCCTTTTGGTTTAAATCCTCAATGCTTTTCACACCGCTTGTTTTGTTGGTTAAAATCGCCAAGTTGGATTGCGCGTAAGGAATCGAAAAATCAATCGTTTTTTGACGCTCATCCGTGATCGTCATTGAAGAGATAATGAGGTCAATTTTCCCTGTTTTGAGTGAAGGAATCAACCCATCCCACGCGATATTTTCGATTGTGACTTCGCGTCCAAGGTATTTTCCAAGTGCCTTTGCCAAATCGACACTTACGCCACTAGGCGTTCCATCTTTATCACTCATCTCAAAAGGAGGGTACTGCAACTCCATGCCAACGATGAGTGGTTTTTCTGCTGAATTTACAAGGGTTGTAAAAAGACTGAGTCCAATGAGAACGTTGATAAGGTACTTAAACATCGTCTTTCCTTTTAAGAAATTTCTCTATTGTATTAAGAATTTTCTTAGGTATCGGTTAGGGGTAGACTTTTAACTTTCTTTACATGTAAAGTTTCAAAACAGATCAAAATGGGTAAATATCCCCTTTCCTCAACTCCTAATTTTCTGCATACTAAAATCAAAAATTTAAAGATTCTAAACAAGAAATATTGATGTATAGTGTAGTGAAAGACTACGCTCTTTCAGCTTTTTTAAAGATAAGAGATTAACATGCAAAAAGGCTTCTTAGCGTTTTATAAGAAGCCTTTCTGTCTCAAAAGAGGCTAGATTTAGTGCCACAGCAGCATAGGTGTAGGCTTTGCAAGAACTTTATTGAAAAATCGATAGAATTGATTTGAGTGCCATAATAGAGAGCACTATTCTCAATGCAAAGAATAATTTTTTACCATCAATCTTATTCCTCAATTTTGTACCTACGTATGAGCCTAAAATAGAGCAGGCAATCATAAAGAAAATCATCCCAAGATAGTCAGCAAAGATAAATCCAAAATTGAGATAGACAAGTGCTTTTAAAATATGCGTAATGCTCATAAGCACCGCGGAGGTTGCAACGACTTTATCATTATCTTCAAACTCTTTTAGGAGTTTTGTTATGGCAAGTGGACCCGTTGTGCCGACAACAACTGAAAGTCCTGATTGAAAAAATCCAATGACGTAGTAGCTTTCATATTTTTTTATTTTCTCATTAAAGGTTTGAGACCATAAAGATAACAAGATATACGTTCCAATGAATAATGGGATATAGTTGATCGTAATAAGATTGAGTAAAAAAGCAAAGATGCCAACACCAATAAGTGAACCAATCAAGAATTTGGGGACAACACTGTACTGAATATCTTTATGTCCAAAATAGGCTCGTGATACATTGCTCGATATTTGTGTTAGTCCATGAACGGGGATAAGCGCGTTGAGTGGTAAAAAGGATGGAAGAATAGCGATCATTAATAATCCACCACCCATTCCTACCGCACCTGTAAGGACGGATGTTAGAAAAGTGATCAACCCCAAAATAAAGTCATTCATCAATGTGTAGCTCCTTGATCATTAAAAAATTATACAAAAATTTACCAAGCCACTCAAAATATCTTTACATGTAAAAATATTTGCAACGATTTTAACTTCAAAATTTTACCCAATCGCTCTTTCTTCCACGAACCGTTTGAGCTCTTTTTTGTCGATAATGTTCTGTGCGCCACCGTAAAGATTGGCTTCGAGTTTAGCTAAAATCTCCGCAATCAACGCATCTTTTTTAGCATAAGGAAGCAAGAGATCGAACAAGGCTTTATCACTTTTGGCTTTATCAATCGCGGATGCTAAAGCCTGTGTTTGTGAGATGGGGCGCGCTTTTTTGGTTTGAGCGAACCATACACCCAAGGCTAGAATGAAAAGAATGCCCAGTGCTGCGTAAAGAGCGTTCATGTACGGTTTAAATAAAAAGGGTTTTTTCGGCTCATCAGACGTTGCAGGCTCTGCCGTTGGTTCGCTACTTTTGTTTTTCTCTAACGTAGGAGCACTTTTTATCACTGCACCGATGATGTGAATGGGGATTTCTTTGGTTTTTTGAGTGACGACGGTATGCGTTTTGGCATCAAAGTAGGAGAGATCAAACGAGGGAATCGTGAAATCTTTATCGGAGACCAATGCGATATGCTCGCTAAATTCGCCTTCATAATCCTCTTTGTTTAACGAAGCATCTACTTTGGGGGCATCGGCATAAATGGCGACATCGTTGATGGAAGGATTGAACTGGGCGATGTCATCGATGTTTCCTTTGCCTTTAATGTGAAGAATCAGGTTGATGGGCTTATTGGGCTCAGTGGACGTTTTATCCACACTCGCTTCAATGGAAAAATCGCCATAGAGATAGGTGTTAGAAGGTAAAGGTTTTACGTTTACATGTAACGCGTTGGAGAAAACCTGTTTCCATTTGATTTGCATGGGAGCGAACAGTGAATCATTAAAAAAGCTATCCAGTCCACCACCTCCCATGTCTGTTTTAACCGCGGTTCCGACGCGTGAAAAGATGGCAGGAATCTCAATGTCGCCTGTTTTTTTAGGAAACAGCACGTAATCATACTGTTTGGTGACATACTCGCCTTCGACATTTTGATGCAGTGTTTCCTCTTTTTTAACCCAAAAATCTTTGAGTGAAAGCTCGCTCACTTCGACCTTATCGGCTTTTGCACCTACTTGTTGTTTGAAAACCATGCTAAGCTTTATCGGCTCACCCACATACGCACTCTTTTTATCGGCTTTGAGCTCAAGCACAAAAGGCTCACCCGACTTGCTGGCTTTGGGGGTTAAAACGGATATTTTTTGAGGCTCTGTGCTGTACGCTTTGCCTGCTATCGTAACGGAAAAGGCAGGAATGGTTACATCGTGCGTTGGCGAAAAGGTGTAACTGCGTGAAATATTTCGGGTGGTAGCGCCATTGATCATCTGAATGCTGTTGGCACTGGATGTGCCCAAAATGGGAAACTCATCAACCGAACTGATGCTTGGAAAGGTGACATCACTCCCTTCTGCACTCAGGGTAAAGGTCACGGCATCGCCTGGGTACAACGCCATCTTATCGACGCGAATGGAAGCGTCTGCGAAAAGAAACGCGCAGAAGCAGACGCAAAGAAGCGCCATCTTACCAAGGTTTTGAAGTATCATCTTTTTCTCCTTTGTTGCTTAGCGGCAACATCAACGTATTGACCCCTCTTTGATTGAGTATTTTGTCCCATTGGTGCTCTTCATGGTTGCTAATAGGTGCGCTAGCATCATCTGCTTGAGCCGCTTGCGCCTGTTGTTCATCTTTCGTATCGTCTTTTTTGGGTGCATCGTGCTTTTGTGCATCATGTGTATCAGACGAAGGCTTCTCTTCAGGTTTGGAAGATGTGGGCTGTTGCTGCGCCGAAGTGTTGGTGTCTTTAGCATTTTTTGGCTCATGTTGAGCAGGTTTGTCGCTTTGTTGCGGTTCAGAATTGCTTGAATTTTGAGAGGTATTGCTGTCTTTTGGTTGTTCTTTGGACGAGGATTTTTGTTGGTTGTCTTTTTTCTGATTGTTTTCAGATGAATTATTCTGTTTTTGGTCTTGTTTTTGTTGCTCTTTTTTTAAGAGCTCCAAATTGAACCGTGTGTCTTTGTCCTCTTTGAGTTTGAGCGCTGATTCGTACGCTTTGATGGCTTGATCATTTTGGTGTAATTGTGCGTAGCTATTGCCCATGTTATGTAAGGTTTGAGGCAAAAGTTTTGGATCTTTAACATGCTGATACGCCTCTAAAGCTTTGTCGTAGGCTTTTTCTTTGTAATAGGCATTGCCCAAATTGTACGCAGCGTTCTCGTTGGTTTGATCTAGGCTTTGATACAAGGATGAGGCTTTAGAATAATCGCCCTTTGCGTACGCCTCTTTGGCTTGATTTGCATTCCAAAAATCAAGTAACCCCGCTTGCGTAATGCTTATCAATCCGATGAGTAAAAGGAGTGATTTAACCATGAATTTTCCTTTGTGGTAAAGAAATCAAACTCAACAACAAGAAGAGGATGCCGAACATCAATGGGTAGTAAAAAAGCTCTTGATAGGCGTGAATCGTATCGCTCTTACGGGTATGGCTTTTAAATTTAGAGCGAATATCTTCCACCATCGCTTTGATGTCATCATGGCGTAACGAGTAGTGCAAGTAGGCTCCATCGCTTTGAAGCGCAAGCTGTTTGATCGACTCGTTGAGGTGCGTGATGACGACATTGCCTTTGGCATCGGTGAGCATTCCATTTTCACCCTTAATCGCACCGCCTTTTTCCGTACCGATAGCATAAACATAGACTTTAATGCCGTGTGTTTTTGCATAAGCGATCTCTTTGTCAAAGGTCTCCGTATCGCCACCATCAGTGAGTAAAATCAACGCTTTGTGTGTGCTCTCTTTCATCAAGTTTTCCGCACTTTGAAGGGCGGAGAGGATATTGGTTCCTTTTTGCGATACCGAGCGAGCATTCATGTGTTCGACCAAAAAGCGCAAGGTGTGAAAGTCTCGACTGAGTGGAGCGACCAAAAAGCCTTGTGAACTAAAACCGATCACCGCGACATTGGCTTCAGGAAAGACATTTAAAAGATCATCAAATTTTTGCTGAGCGAGCGCAAAACGGCTGGGGTAAACATCATCGCTGAACATGGAAGCGGAGAGGTCAAAGCCCACAACGACATCTATTGACGTGGTATCGACGGTGATTTCGCCTTCCTTGAGAACGGGGCGAGCAAGAGCGATAATGACAAAACTCATCGCCAAAAGCATCAACACATTGCGCGAACGCCTCGAAATACTTTGGCGTGAAAAGCTAATTTTGGCAAAGATTTCAGGGGCAAAGAGTGACTCTAGACTGCTGCTGCGACGTGTGAGAAAATAACTGAAGGGTAGCAGTGCTAAGAGTGCCCAAAAAGCTTCTGGATTTAAAAATTCCACACCTTACTCCTTGTTGGAAAGTATCATATAAAGTCCCATAAATACAAGGGATCCTATGAGAAAATACTGAAAAAAGTACTCTTTTTTAACGTACTTGTCGGCGGTAATTTCACTTTTCTCAAGGCTGTCAATTTGATGGTAAATCTCCTCCAAGCGTTGTTTGGAATTGGCTTCAAAAAAGATGCCGCCCGTCTCTTTGGCGATGGTTTGCAAGACCGTTGGATTGTAGTCGTTTGAGCCACCAACGCCTATGGTGTAGACTTTGATGTGGTATTTTTGCGCGGTGCGAATGGCGACATCAATGGGAATCGTGCCAGCGTTATCCATACCGTCAGTGAGTAAAATCGCAATTTTATTTTTAGAGGTCGAGGTTTTAAAGATGTTACTGCTGAGATAAAGCGCTTCATAGAGTGCGGTTTGATGCACCCCTGCAACACCTGCATCAAGGCGACTGAGCAGGTCGAGCAAACTGGATTTATCAAAGGTCAGAGGGACTGCCACGTACGCAAAATCGCCAAAAACACTGAGGGCTAATTTATCGTCTTTGCGCGCTTCGATGAACTCTTGAACGATGGATTTGACGATGCCTATTTTATTGCTCTCATGCATCGAACCGCTCACATCTAAAATCAACGAGAGCTCATACCCTTTGCCATGCTGAATAATCGTCTCATCTTTGATGATAGGCGAAGCAAGAGCGGTAACAAGCGCAAAAATGGCTAGGTATTTGCTGATCAGTCTTGCATAACCGCCTTTGTGTTCGACCTGTTGAAGGAGCGGTAGATTGGGAAAAATCAAAATAGAGCTTCGCATTTTAAACCACTTGAAGCCAGCGAAAAAGAGGAGTAAAAGCGCAAACGCGTAAGGGTATTCAAAACTAAACATGGGAAACCTCTTTGATAAACGCTTGCATACGACGCGTCATCGCTTCATCCAACGAAGGAACTTCTTTTTTAAATTTGTACGCTTCTAGGTCTTGCACAATCGTCTCAAAATTCTTTACATGTAAAGAGTTTTCGCCCAGTACTAGGTACCCATTGTGGGTAAAACAGTACGCCGCTTCTTTGGCATCGCTAAAGTCCATCTGCTTCAACGCAAGAAGTGCTTTTGCTCTCACACTGTGTGCTTTTTTGCGCTGATGGGAACGGTACCAAAGAGATGCTCCAAGAAGCAGAAGGCACACCAAGGCAAGAGCTGCGATGATGAGCCAAAGCGTGGGAAAAGGAATTTCAACCAAGCCTTTAATATCACGTAATTGCTCCATCTTAACCCCTAAAAAGTTCAAACAACTTCTCATACGGCTCTTCATCCGTATAGAGTTTGGTGTGTTTGATTTTATGTTTTTTAAAATGCGCGATGGTTCGAGCGTCTTGCTCTTCCATCTTTTTGGCGTAAGCTTTGAGTTGTGAACCACTTAGTGAAAAAGAGCTCTGGTGCATCGTATTAGGGTCGATGAGCGTGTGCTCACCTTGCAATTTGGGGGACTCCTCAAAGTGGTCGCGCACCATAATGGCATAAACTTCATTGCGTGCCATCAACGCGCTCAAATCCACATCGCCGTAAAAATCACCAATGACAAACATGAGCGATTTGCGTTTGATGCGGTTCATCACGTAGGTATTAAGCGCTGTGTAGTCCACGGTTTTGGAAAGGGGATTGAGCGTTAAGGCCACATCCAAAAGGCGTTCCAACGAGCCCATGTTTTTGGTGGGAGCGTGAAAAAACTCCTCTTTATCACTAAAAAAGAGCGTACTTAAGTAATCACTCTGATGCAGTGTTGCAAAGGAGAGGGCGGATAGTACTTCTGCCATGCTCTCTTGTTTGAGTTTTTGCGTTCCAAAGTAGATGCTTCCGCTCACTAAAAAAACGACCAATACATTTAAAGCGCGCTCTTCGTTGAAGCGGTTGACATAAGGACTTTGCTCACGTGCGGTCACTTTCCAGTTGATTTTGCGTATTTCATCGCCAAAGGTGTACTCTTTGATCTCTCTAAAATCAATCCCTCGTGATTCAAAAATGGAGGGGTGATTGCCTGAGTGGAGTGCGAAAATCTTCCGCTTGGTTTTAACCAAGATGGCTTTTTGAGTCTGCATCATGATACCTTTACGGTACTTTGATCGTCTGCATGATTTTTTTGATGATAAAATCCACGCTGATATCTTCTGCTTCAGCTTGGTAATTTAAGATAATGCGGTGACGTAATACCCCCGATACCACCTCTGCCACATCATAGGGAGAGACATAATCTTTGCCACGAATCAGTGCTAGCGCTTTAGAGGCTTTAAGCAGATCAATGGAGGCTCTAGGACTCGCCCCAAAATGAATATACGTTTCTAAGGATTCCAGTCCATACGCTTTAGGTGAGCGCGTGGCAAAGATGATTTGCAGCATGTACCTTTGCAAGGCTTCATCGATGTGGATGGTGGAGAGTTGCTGTTGAAGATGCAAGATGTCTTGGGCATCAGCCACTTTGACAATGCTCTCAAATCCTCGTTGTACGACACGATTGACCACTTCCATCTCTTCTTCAAAACTGTTATAGCCCACAATGATTTTCATCAAAAAACGATCCAGTTGCGCTTCGGGCAAACGGTATGTGCCTTCGTGTTCGAGCGGATTTTGCGTTGCCATGACTAAAAAGGGAAGCGAGAGGGTAAAACTCTCATCGCCGATGGTCACTTGTTTCTCTTGCATCGCTTCCAAAAGGGCAGATTGCACTTTAGCAGGCGCTCGGTTAATCTCATCGGCTAAGAGAAGATTGGTAAAAATAGGGCCATGCTTGATTTTAAAATCACCATTTTTTTGGTCGTAAATCTCCGTTCCAATGACATCGGCTGGCAATAAATCAGGCGTAAATTGCACCCGTTTAAAATCCAGTCCTAGTGCTTTTGAGAGCGCATTAATCGCTGTCGTTTTGGCAAGCCCCGGTACACCTTCGACCAAAATATGCCCACCACTGAGTAGACCTATGAGCATGGCATCCACAAGTTCTTCTTGTCCAACGATCACCTTCTTAATCTCTTGTTTAATGGCTTGAAGTGTGTTTTCCACATTATCACCTTTTTTGATTTTTTTCTTAACCGTAGTCTATAGGATCAAAATTAATATTTTTTAAATACTACCTTAACGAAATAGATAAAAATCTACAAAATCTAATACGTTTGATGTGCGTCACACAGGTCCAAAAGAGTGCCAATGGCGCAAGAAAAGAGTCTTTATAGAGAATAAAGTTTGCTTCATTTATAATGAAACAAAGTTTAGAAAAAGAGGAGGCTTAAAATGTTACGCATGATTGTACTAACCCTTTTTCCTCTTTTTTTATGGGCAGCACAGCCCAATACGGGCGAAAATATTTGGGTAAAAGTGGGGCAAATTTACGGCATTGAACCACGTCTTTTATACTCCATCGCCAAAGTCGAAAGTGACCTTGATCGCTACGTGGTAGCCTTTAGCGCCAATAAAATGACTCCACAGCAAGCGCAAGAACTCAGTACTTTTTTAAGACAAAAAGGGATTGAGAGTAAACAGTATTCTCAAGTCATTGCCATTAAGAGTAAAAATAAGTATGAAGCCAGTCATGTGGTGCATTTTCTCTACACCCATAACTACCCGCGTTTTGACATGGGCATTATGCAGATCAACTCGATTCATAAACCTTTATTGGATAGAGCCAATATTTCACTCTACGACCTTTTTGATCCCAAGATCAACATACAAGTGGGAGCTTACATTTTAGCAACCTGTTTTGCGAGACACAAAAATAACAAAGATGCTATTAACGCGTATAACGGCAAGATTGATGACAATCCTTATTCTGCTAAAGTGTTTAAAGAGTTTCAAAAATTGTATAGCTCGTACCAGAGAGACAAAACGAAGCTTTATTACCGCGACCCATCATAATGCATCTCAGTACTGCATTGAAATAAGCTTATAGCCTACACTTCTGACATTAACAATCATACCATTAGAAAGTTTTTGTTGCAATTTGAAAATAATTGAGCGAATAGAAACGGCTTCCAACTCTTTGCCATCCCAAACATACTCACGGATAGTCTGAATGGATACTGTTTGATTAAGATGTTGGATCAACAAGGCTAGCAGCAATTTTTCCTTATAGGTCAATGTGATTTCATGACCAGCTTTGAGAAGTTGTTGCTTTTCAACATCAAAGCCAAAACCATTGCCAAATAGTATTACGGTAGAGGTGCTTTGCGTTGGATAACGTTGTTTAATAAGGTAGCGAATGCGTACAAGCAGTTCTTCAATGGTGAAAGGTTTTTTCAGATAGTCATTACACCCTAAATCATAGGCTTTTTTGATGTTGTCAATATCTGAAAATGCACTGATGATAATTACAGGAAGGGATTGGTGTTGATTGCGGATAAATTCGAGCATTTGAAGACCATCAAATCCTGGCACATTAATGTCTAAAATATAGATATCATAACTACTATGGATAATTTTGTCTAAAGCGCTATATCCATCTAAAAAATTTTCTACTACATAATTTTGCTGTTCCAAGAGTTGTTTGATGATTTTATTCAGTGCTACATCATCTTCAAGTAAAAGAAGTTTCATTAATTGTTCACTTTCTGACTTAGTACACTCACATCATATAAAAAGGTCGTGCCATTATTTTTTTGACTTGACACATCAATTGTAATTGCGTATTTATTGCAAATTTCTTTGACGATAGTTAAGCCAAGTCCTAAACCAATATTGGCAATGGATTGCTGATAAAAAGGCATAAAAATATCAACTCCCTCTTCAATTCCCATACCATGGTCTTGAATTTTTATAATTTGCTTTTGTTCATAGTCTCCCATAAAAACATCAATGCTTTGATTAGGTTTAGAATATTTAATGGCATTGGAAAGTGTGTTATCAATAATACGCTCTAACTCATATTCATTGATGATGATTGTGAATTCATTGGAATATTCAAAGTTGATATGTACATTTTTGATACGAGCTATTTCATTGAAGAAGCTAATGCGAGATGCCAAAAAAGGAAGCACGAAAATCTCTTTTGTTTCATAGTGGCGTGACTCTTTTTTTACTAAATACGAAAGGTCACTGTAAATAGATGAAAGCGTTTTGGTGGATGCTTTGATAGCATTGAGTTCATCTCTTTCTCCTAAAACTCTTTCTAGAGCATCACTATTCAGTGAAATAATACTTAAAGGTGTGTTGATCTCGTGCATAATTTTTTTGATAAAAATATCTTGGTGCTGCAAAAGCTTTTTAATCATTAATTTATTTTGATGAATTTGCAATTGTGTTTTAACGCGTGCTAAAACTTCTTTAGGTTCAAAGGGTTTGGTGATATAATCAACACCCCCTTCTTCAAAGGCATGTATTTTATACTCCATATTATCCAAGGCACTGATAAAGATGACAGGAATTTCTTCGAGGAGCTGATTCTTTTTGAGCAGTTTGCAAACGGAAAAGCCATCAATGATGGGCATTTTAATATCAAGTAAAATAAGATCAGGGATATTCCATTTGGTTGCTTCTATCGCCATGTAACCATCCGAAGTGGCTTTGATATCGTATCCCTCTTGGATAAGAATACGCCGTAAATAGTGGAGATTTTCGGGTTGATCGTCAATAATTAAGATTGTATATTTTTTATCCATGATAATGGGTGCTTTTTGGATTAGGATTTGGTTATTATAAGTCATTTACATGAATTCAAGGTTAAACGATGAAACTCAAAAAGCTTTTTATTGTTCTCTTCTTCATCAATACGTTGTTCCTTTGCTTTGTTGTTTTTATTATCAATGATTACAATCAAGCTATTCTGCAACTCGAATCTGCTTACAAAATGCAACATAAATCTTTTGTACTTGCCAATGAATTACGTCAAAGTTCCGATGATTTAACGCGCGTTGCTCGCACCTATATCGTGACGGGTAAAATGATGTTTAAAAAGCAATTTCAAACAATTTTGGATATTCGTGATGGCTTAATACCGAGGCCTAAAAACTACAATCGTATTTTCTGGGATTTTTATACATTAGATGGTAGCGAACCTGTGTTTGATGGTAATGCGATATCCCTTAAAACATTGATGAAAGAAGCGGGTTTTGAACAAAAAGAGTTAGATTTACTCTATGATTCAAAAGCTAAATCAGACCAGTTAACCTATCTTGAAACAAAAGCGATGAATGCACTTGTGGGCATTTTTGAAGATAAAGATGGCAACTATACCGTGCACAAAGAACCTGATCCTGCCTTGGCTCGTAGCATTATGCATTCGGATGAATACCACAAAGCTAAAATAATGATTATGAAGCCGATTGATCATTTTTTAGAAGCGTTTGAAAAACGGACAAAAGCACGAATTTTAGAGGCACATGAGCGGGTTAAAAAATTAGAAACTTATGTCAGTTTTGTCATTATTGCGTTAATTGTTTTAGTTCTTTTTTCATTCACTATTATTTTATCGCGCATCATTGATCCCTTAGAGACACTTAAAAACGCAATGCTACAATTGGCAAAAAACGATATGGATACGGTTATACCCACATATAAAAATCATGATGAAGTGGGAGAGATGATCGATACGATGACCATATTTAAAGATAATGCTATGAAACTCATCGAAAGCGAGCAGAAAAATAAATCACTTTTAGATTTGGCAGCAGAAGGTATCTTTGGGTTGGATGCAAAAGGGCGTATTGAATTTATCAATCCTATGGGGTGTAGCCTTTTAGGCTATGAGCATCAAGAAACGTTAATTGGAAAATACCTTTATGAAATGACTGATTCTGAAAAAATGAATCAAAAATCTACCTATACGCAGCGTATGATGCTTGAAAAAATAGCTGATATGCAGTTTGCAACAAAAGAGGGTGTGTTTTTCCCTATTGATTATGTGAGTACGCCGATGTTAAATAAAAAAGGCTACATTGAAGGTGCGGTTGTTGTTTTTAGCGACATAACAGAGCGCAAACGCTACGAAGAAACCCTGAAAAAAGCCACCGAAGAAGCCAAAGCTGCCAATCACTCCAAATCGGTTTTCTTAGCAAATATGAGCCATGAGCTACGCACACCGCTTAATGCAATTTTGGGTTTTGCGACACTGCTATGTCAGTCTTCACATCTTCGTGCCGTGGAAAAAGAGAATGCCATGATTATTGAAAACAGTGGAAAACATCTGCTAGAACTCATTAATGAAATTTTAGAACTCTCTAAAATTGAAGCGGGGAAGATTTATATTAAACCAACGACCTTTGATTTTTATCAAAGCATTGCAACGATTCAACAGATGTTTCAAAGCCGTTGTGAGGATAAAGGGTTGGCATTTCAGATTGAACTTGATCCGAGCGTTCCTCGTTGGATTATCTGTGATGAACAAAGGCTAAGGCAGATTATTATCAACCTTTTGGGTAATGCAGTTAAGTTCACAGAAGATGGCTCTATTCTTTTACATGTAAACTTTTCACAGAACCAATTAAAGATTTTTGTACGCGATACCGGTATTGGAATCGACGAAAAATATACAAAGAGTATCTTCAAACCATTCGAACAAATTGAATCGGATAAGTACAGTAAAAGTGGAACAGGATTGGGGCTTGCCATTACCAAAGAGTTGGTTGAACGTATGGGAGGCAGTATCGAGCTTGAAAGTACGTTTGGGAAGGGAAGCACGTTTCGTTTTTGGGTTGACGGCGAGATTCCTTTAGAAGAGCCAACGTTACATGTAAAAGAACAACCGATTCAAGCGCTTATCAGTGATACTCAAAAAACAATTTTGATCGTTGATGATATGCCTCAAAACCGCTTTCTTATTCGTCAAATTTTAGAGCCATTTTCTTTTAATCTTTTAGAAGCAAGTGATGGCTTGGAAGCAATAGAACAGGCTACTTTGCATTCCGTTGATTTGATTTTTATGGATATCTTGATGCCAAAACTCGATGGATTAGAAGCCACAAAGCGTCTGAAAGTCTCTGCTGTAACCAAGCATATTCCTATTATCATTGTCTCCGCCCATGTTTTTTCGGAAGATAAGCAAGAAGCCCTAAGCGTTGGAGCACATGACTTTTTACAAAAACCGATTGATGAATACGCTTTAGTGACAAAACTTGCCAATGCACTCCATCTTGCGGTGGTGTACGCATCGCAAGAGTCTAAACCTTTACATGTAAACGAAGATGTACAACAAAGTCTTGATCCTCTCCTCTTAAAACAGTTTGTGGATGCTTCCATGAGGTTGGATGGAGAGATGATTCAAACGCTTCTTGCTCAGCATACGCTAAGTGAGGAATTTACGCAAAAAATTCAAGAAGCATTGGAGCGTTTTGATTTTGGTAAAATCGCTAAAATCTGCCAATGATTAAAAAATAAACATTCACACTCTTTCTGAAAGAGAAAAAACAACACTTGCGCAACACTTCTTTTTTATAATTGTTTTTGAAAATTATAAGGAGGCAAGCAAAATGCTTAAGAGTATTGTTAAAAGTATATCCATCGCCGCCATCATTGGTATGGGATATATGGCACAAGCGGCAGATACGATTAAAGTTGGTGTTTTACACTCACTATCAGGAACCATGGCCATCTCAGAGACAACACTGAAAGACACGGTTTTAATGCTCATTGAGGAGCAAAATAAAAAAGGTGGCGTATTAGGTAAAAAGCTAGAGCCTGTTGTCGTTGATCCTGCTTCAAACTGGCCACTGTTTGCTGAAAAAATGCGTGGACTTTTAACCAAAGACAAAGTCGATGTTACCTTTGGCTGCTGGACATCCGTTTCTCGTAAATCTGTGCTTCCTGTTGTGGAAGAGCTAAATGGCATTTTGTTTTACCCTGTTCAATATGAGGGTGAAGAGTCTTCTAAAAACGTATTTTACACAGGGGCTGCACCTAATCAACAAGCGATTCCTGCTGTGGATTATTTGATGAAAGATATGGGCGTAAAACGTTGGGTATTGGCTGGAACAGACTATGTTTATCCACGAACAACCAACAAAATTTTACAAGCATACCTTAAATCTAAAGGTGTAAAAGATGAAGATATTATGATCAACTATACACCGTTTAGTCATTCTGACTGGCAAAGTATCGTAAGTGATATCAAGAAATTTGGTTCAACGGGCAAAAAAACAGCCGTTGTTTCAACTATCAATGGTGATGCAAACGTTCCTTTTTACAAAGAACTCTCTAACCAAGGCATCAGTGCTGAAAATATCCCTGTCATAGCATTTTCTGTAGGCGAAGAAGAACTTTCAGGCATAGATACAAAACCATTAGTTGGACATTTGGCTGCTTGGAACTATTTCCAAAGTGTCGATACGCCTATCAATAAACAATTCATTTCTACGTGGAAAAAATATATCAAAAACGATAAACGTGTGACTAACGATCCGATGGAAGCAACGTATATTGGGTTTAATATGTGGGTTAAAGCAGTGGAAAAAGCAGGTACAACCAAAACCGATGCTGTCCTTGATGCAATGATCGGTATCACAGTACCCAACCTCACTGGTGGTTATGCTACGATGATGCCAAACCATCACTTAACCAAACCTGTTTTAATTGGTGAAATTCAAGAAAATGGTCAATTTGAAACCGTTTGGAAAACACCTGACACCGTTGTGGGTGATGCATGGAGCGATTTTCTTCCCGGAAGTAAAGATCTTATCGCGGATTGGAGATCTCCACTTCATTGCGGTAATTACAATGTTAAAACCGGTAAATGTTCCGGACAAAATTATTAATGGTCTTTTACGGAGGGAGTTTCCCTCCGTATTGACGATATGAGGCGCACATGAAAACAGTATGGGTAAGCATTATTCTTTTTTATTTCTTATTGGTTTCACCGCTGAATGCAAGTGATTTTCATGAAGATATCCTTGCGTTAACATCGAATAGCTTTACACAAAAAGAGAGTGTCATCGATCATTTGAGCCAATCATACAGTGATGATGAAAGGCTATCAACCCTTCTTACAGCATTGTTAAACGGTGATTTGTATGTGACAGCTGATTTGGGACAAATCGTTGCAGTTGTGCGCGAAAAAGAGGATAGTCTCGAATGTAAAAATGTAGAGACAAATCAACTTTTAGAAGCACAGCCAAAAGCATCCTTTCAAAAGATTAAAATCAATAATAAATTAAGAAGTGTTGTTCGCAGTAAACTTGCCGAACTCAATCTTTTTTCTAAAAAAACTTCTGTTCGTTTGCAATCGGCTAAAGATATTCTCAAAAATACAAGCGAAGATAACATAGAACTCGTTACCAGAGCACTCGCTGTTGAAAAAGAGAGTGCAGTACGTAAAGTTCTACAAGAAACGGATTGGATTTTGAAGGTCAAATTTGGATCTGATGAAGTGAAACAGCAGGCGATTACTGCACTTAATGATGCATTATCTTCGGAGGCTTTACAGGCTTTAAATGCCTTTATAGTAGCAAGTGAAGATGGAAATCTTAAAGCATTAGCCGCAAAATCTGTTACATCTATTGAGCAGAGTAGATCCGTTTACGCATGGATAGAAAAAGCGTTTTTTGGCTTAAGTCTCGGTTCGGTTTTATTGCTAGCTGCCATTGGTTTGGCTATTACCTTTGGTGTTATGAAAGTCATCAATATGGCGCATGGTGAGATGATGATGCTAGGCGCCTATACTACTTATACGTTGCAACAAATGATGCCTCAAGCTATTGAATATTCTGTTTTATTAGCGATTCCACTTGCCTTTTGTGTAAGCGGTCTTGTAGGCATTATTATTGAGCGTTTAGTGATTCGTCATCTTTATGGAAGGCCACTTGAAACACTTTTAGCTACATTTGGTATTAGCCTCATTTTACAACAAGTGGTGAGAAGTGTCTATTCTCCTCTCAATCAAGAGGTTAAAACGCCCCAATGGATGAGTGGAACGTTAGAAATCAATAACGCCTTATCGTTAACTTACAATCGTTTGTATATTGTTGTTTTCTCTTTAATCGTTTTTGGTGGTATTTTAGCACTCCTTAATAAAACATCGTTAGGGCTAAAAGTACGTGCGGTAACGCAAAATAGACGCATGGCTCAAGCCATGGGAATCAAAACGGGGTGGATTGATGCGCTAACCTTTGGTCTAGGTTCGGGTATTGCGGGTATTGCAGGAGTTGCACTCAGTCAATTAACCAATGTTGGTCCTAATTTAGGGCAAGCGTATATCGTGGATTCATTCATGGTCGTTGTCTTTGGTGGTGTTGGAAATCTATGGGGAACCTTGATTGGTGCGATGACACTCGGTGAGATTAATAAGTTTATTGAACCTGTTGCAGGTGCGGTGTTAGCGAAAGTGATCATTTTGATCTTCATCATTCTTTTTATACAAAAACGACCTCGAGGGCTTTTCCCTCAAAGAGGCCGAGATGCACAGGATTAAACGATGAAACGAAAACCGATTCTCTTACGTATATTTGAATACGATAAAGGTGGACAAACCTTATTGATCCTTTTAAGTTTGGTTGTTCTTTATGTGGCTTTTGCCAATTTAGCACTGCCTAAAGGGTCTTTTTTTTACATGTCAACATACACAGTGACGCTGCTTGGTAAATATCTCTCTTTTGCTCTTTTGGCATTAGCCTTAGATTTAGTATGGGGCTATTTGGGAATTTTAAGCCTCGGACATGGGGCTTTTTTCTCACTGGGTGGTTACGCAATGGGAATGTATTTGATGCGTCAAATTGGCGATAGAGGCGTTTATGGCAATCCAGAGCTTCCCGATTTTATGGTGTTTATGAACTTAAAAGAACTCCCATGGTTTTGGCATGGCTTTGACCATTTTGGAGTTATGCTCATTATGGTGGTATTAGTCCCTGGATTACTGGCATTTTTCTTTGGTTGGTTAGCGTTTCGATCACGCGTGACAGGGGTTTACCTTTCTATCATCACGCAAGCTTTAACGTATGCCTTGATGTTGGCATTTTTTAGAAATGATATGGGCTTTGGTGGCAATAATGGTTTGACGGATTTTAAAGATATTTTAGGTTTTGACCTTCAAAGTGATGTAACACGCGTCGTACTTTTAGTGATTTCGTTAATCGCTTTGGTGTTAGGGTATAGCCTCTGTCAGTATATTATCCACTCCAAACTGGGGCGTGTGTGTTTAGCGATTCGAGATGAAGAGAGTCGCGTTCGCTTTTTAGGCTATAGGGTGGAGCAATACAAATTATTTATTTTTGTTGTTTCCTCAATGCTTGCAGGAGTGGCGGGAGCTCTTTATGTACCACAAGTTGGTATTATCAATCCGGGTGTGTTTTCGCCACTTTTTTCCATTGAAATTGTCATTTGGGTAGCCATTGGAGGGCGTGGTACACTTTATGGTGCGATTTTAGGTGCATTTATTGTCAATTATGCTAGTACCTATTTCACCTCCGCACTTCCTGAGGTATGGCTCTATGCCCTTGGCGGGTTGTTTGTGTTTGTCACACTCTTTTTGCCTAAAGGTGTCATTGGCCTGTTACATAAGCTCAGGCTCAAAGGTAAAGGAGAACTCTATGCACGTGCTTAAACCTCACACATACGATGATCCTGAGACATTTAAAAAGGGCGATCGTATTTTATATTTAGACAATGTTACGGTCAGTTTTGATGGTTTTAAAGCCCTCAATGCGTTGTCTTTGACGATAGAATACCAAGAGTTGCGCTGTATTATCGGAGCCAATGGTGCTGGTAAATCAACTATGATGGATGTAATCACGGGTAAAACAAAGCCCGATGAAGGGCAAGTCATCTTTGGACAGATCACTAATTTACGTGAAATGGATGAACCTTCCATTGCGCAACTCGGTATCGGGCGCAAATTTCAAAAGCCAACAGTATTTGAGTATCACACCGTCTTTGAGAATTTAGAATTGGCGATGAAAGCCGATAAACGTTTTTTTAAAACACTCTTTGCTACATTACAACCTGAAGAGAAAATATCGATTGAAAAAACAATGGAACTGATTGGTTTGCAAGCGTTGTATCATACCCCTGCTGGGATTTTATCGCACGGACAAAAGCAGTGGTTGGAAATCGGAATGCTTTTGATGCAAAGTCCTAAATTGTTGTTGGTGGATGAGCCGGTTGCGGGTATGACGCCTGGCGAAGTGGAAAAAACAGGGGAAATATTGACTGATTTGGCCAAAGAGCACAGTGTGGTTGTGGTAGAACATGATATGGAGTTCATTCGAAAAATTGCTAAAAAAGTGACCGTCTTGCATGAAGGTTCCGTTTTAGCAGAAGGTCCAATGAAAATGATCCAAGAGAACGAAAAAGTTCGCAAAGTCTATTTAGGTGAATGAGATGATACGTTTGGAAAATATCCATCAATATTACGGACAAAGCCATACTTTAAGAGGACTGAGTTTTGAAATATCCCCCTCAAGATGTACCTGCATTATGGGAAGAAATGGTGTAGGTAAAACGACACTTGCCAAAGTCATTATGGGACTTTTGCCTCTCAGGGAGGGTGCAATTTATTATGAAGGATCTGACATCTCCAAATTGGGAGCTGATAAGAGAGCTGGGTTGGGCATCGGCTATGTGCCGCAAGGCAGAGAAATTTTCCCGCAGTTGAGTGTGAAAGAAAATCTTGACATTGGATTGCTTGGCAATCGCAATAAATTGCGTAAGGTACCAGAGAAAATTTACGAACTCTTTCCTGTGCTTAAAGAGATGCTGAAGCGAAAAGGTGGCGATTTGTCAGGCGGGCAACAGCAGCAATTAGCCATTGCTCGTGCATTGTGTCTTGAACCCAAACTTTTAATTTTGGATGAGCCATCGGAAGGAATTCAACCCAATATCGTTCAACAAATAGGGGGCGTAATTCACTATTTAACGCATGAAGAGAAACTCACGATCATGCTGATTGAGCAAAAATTACCGTTTGCGCGAAAATATGGTGATCATTTTAATATTTTAGAGCGTGGCACTTTGGTTGCCCACGGTGAGATGGCTGACCTAAACGATACCACCGTAACCCAGTATCTCTCTGTTTAGCCATGAGTGTTAGCATTACGTTTGATCATAACCGATTTGATCTTCAAAAGCTAACATTGCCTTCACGGTATTTTCATTTCAATGAAGGGGAAAACTATGTAAAGTTGCTTTCTATCGGTGAAGGCATTTTCCCTAAGGATCGTATTAAAACTCATTTCTCACTGCAACAATCGAGCTGTATTGTGGCCAGTGAATCGGCAACGAAAGTCTATCCTTCTCCGCAGGGGCAATTTGGTATTCATGCGATTCAGCTTGATTTAGTCTCCTCCAATCTTGAATATATGAATGACGAGATGATTTTGTTTCAAGGTGCCAAGCTCATTCAATGTTTACATGTAAAAGCTTCCAAAAATTCTGACTTCTTTTACAGCGATATTTTAACCCATGGTAGAAGCTTCGAAGCGTATGATTTTGAACGTATAGTGATACGCAATCGTTTTAGTATTGAAGGTGTTTTAGAGTACCACGAAGCATTTGATTTAAGCAAGGAAGTCATAAAATCGTATCTGATACGCCATCATGCTTCCCAGATGATTTTTGCCAAAGTGTATGTTAAATGTGCTCATTTGGAAGCGTATGCAAAGAACTGTTTTGATGCACAACTTGGCTGCTTTGGCTATACCCAAAATCGTCAAATGCTTTTAGGACTTTTTTCAGGTTCAAGCATGGTGGAAGTGAAAAAAAAGGTGACGCAGGCATGGCAAATTTATCGTACAATCAATCAAAAAGCTAAGTTTCATCTTGGCAAATGGTAAAGGAGAAAAACAGTGTTTTTAACATATCGTGAACAAGAAAAATTGATGATTTACACTGCTTCACAATTAGCGTGGGAGCGAAAAGCAAAAGGACTCAAACTTAATTTTCCAGAGGCTGTGGCGATCATTAGCGCCTTCATTTTAGAGGGTGCGAGAGAAGGTAAAAGTGTGGCGGAGCTTATGGTCAGTGCACGGCATATTTTAAGCCATACAGATGTCATGGAAGGAGTCGCTTCTATGATGGAAATGGTGCAAACCGAAGCGACCTTTAATGATGGCACAAAGCTTGTCACCGTGCATCAACCCATCGCTATAGATGCTTCAACGACGGGCTTACCAGGAGAATATTTGATTGATGAAGGCGATATCGAACTCAACAAAGGTAAAGAAGCCCATGTTCTGGAGGTTAAAAATGAGGGAGACAGACCCATTCAAGTGGGCTCACACTATCATTTTTTTGAAGTTAATCGTGCATTATCGTTTGAAAGAGTCTCTGCATATGGGTGTAGACTCAATATTCCCTCAGGAACTTCGGTTCGCTTTGAGCCAGGCTCCATTAAAGAGGTGAGTTTAATTCCGTATGGTGGAAAACGGTATATCAGCGGATTTAATGGTTTGGTTGAAGGATATTTGGATGATCTCAAAACCAAAGAAATTGCAATGCAACGCTTAAACGTCTTTTTAGGGAGTAAGGCATGAAACTGTCCAAAGCAAAATATGCATCAATGTATGGGCCTACATGTAATGACCGATTTCGTTTGGCGGATACAGATTTAATCGCAGAGATTGAAAAAGATTATACGGTTTACGGCGAAGAGAGTAAATTTGGTGGTGGAAAGACAATTCGAGATGGGATGAGCCAGTCGCCTACGGCCATAGCCAGTGCGGATTTGATTATTACCAATGCAATTATTATGGATTATACAGGTATTTATAAAGCCGATATTGGCATCAAAGAAGGGCTTATTTGCGCTATTGGCAAAAGTGGCAATCCCAATAATTGCGATGGTATTACCGAAGGCTTGGAAATAGGAGCGCATACGGAGATTTTATCGGCGGAGGGCAAAATTATTACCGCAGGGGGCATTGATTCACATATCCATTTTATCTCACCGGGGCAAATTCATGAAGCACTTGCCAGTGGCATCACAACGATGATTGGTGGCGGTACGGGACCCAATACAGGAACCAATGCCACTACTTGCACACCGGGGGAGTGGAATCTGGCGAAGATGATTGCATCGGTGGATGATTTACCACTTAACTTTGGGTTTATGGGCAAAGGAAACTCCAGCAGTTACGAAGCGCTTAAGAGCCAAATTGAAGGGGGTGCAATGGGTTTAAAACTCCATGAAGATTGGGGTACTACACCACACGCCATTGACACATGCTTACAGGTTGCCGATGATATGGATGTTCAAGTAGCCATTCATACCGATACGCTCAATGAATCAGGTTTTGTGGATGATACGATTAATGCCTTTAAAGGGCGTACAATTCATACTTTTCATTCTGAAGGTGCAGGTGGAGGGCATGCTCCTGACATTATGAAAGTAGCGGGTTTAGAGAGCATTTTGCCTTCCTCTACCAATCCGACCTTACCGTATACCAAAAACACGATTGAAGAGCATTTGGATATGTTAATGGTATGCCATCATCTGAGTGCAAAAATCCCAGAAGACGTGAGCTTTGCCGAATCGCGGATTCGAGGCAATACCATTGCAGCAGAGGATGTTTTACACGATATTGGGGCAATTTCTATGACAAGTTCAGATTCGCAAGCGATGGGAAGAGTCGGCGAGGTTATTATGCGTACATGGCAAGTTGCACACAGTATGAAGACACAACGAGGTTCCTTAGAAGAAGACACGGCGCGAAACGATAATTTTCGCATTAAACGCTATATCGCCAAATACACCATCAATCCAGCTGTTGCATGTGGTATTGATACACTTGTTGGCAGTGTTGAGGTGGGGAAAATGGCAGATTTAGTTCTATGGGATCGTGCCTTATTTGGCGTAAAGCCCACAATGATTTTAAAAGGTGGTTTTATTGCGCTGAGTATGATGGGTGACTCCAATGCTTCCATTCCTACGCCCGAACCTAATTTTTATCGGCCAATGTTTGGCTCTTTGGGTAAGGCTCCCAGTCAAATCAGTGTGATCTTTACTTCTCAAGCGGCCATTACAAATCATTTAGCGGAAAAATTGCATATTGCTAAGCGTTTGGTTGCGGTTAAAAACACGCGAAATTTAAGTAAAAAATCTATGAAACTCAATGATTTTGTGGGTGATATTCATGTCAATCCAGAGACCTATGAAGTGCGTGTGAATGGAAACATCATTCATTCTAAGGCGATGACGCATTTGCCGATGACTCAACGCTATTTTCTCTTTTAGGAGCATAGATATAGATGATTAAGAAAGTAACGCACATTATGCACGAAGGCGAAGCGGATGATGCTGTCGTTCTTGGTTGGTTCGATATGCAAAAGCCACATCTCTCCGCAGTAAGTGACAAAGGCGTGGAATTTATCCTCAAAGTCAGTGCTTCCCATCTTCATGCCAATGATCTTTTGGTGTGTGAAGATGGGTACCGTATTTGTGTTCAAAAAGGAAAGGATGAGGTGATTCAGATGAGATTTGATGATGCCATCTCGTTTGCAAATATCGCGTATGAAATAGGAAATCGCCATCAGCCCATTTGTATCATGCCTTTGACGATCATGGTGCTCAACGATGTTGCTTTGCACCCTTTGATTGAAAGTATCAAAGAAAAGCAGGGTATTCATGTGCAGTTGATTCACGATTTTTTTCAACCCAGTGGAAAAGCACATCATGCCCATTGAAGCCATCGCTCGTTTCATGCAGGTACTCGATAGTGCTTTCCCGTCAGGTTCATTTGTGCACTCATTTGGACTGGAATCCCACGTTGTTTCAGGAATGGTGCACGATAAAGAGAGTTTAAAGCAGTATCTTGAAAATCACATTGTTGATCAATATAGGCAATGTGAATTTCCTTTCGTGGCACAGTGTTATCAAAATCTCTTGGCGCATAATCTTAAAGTGCTGATACGATTGGATTACCAATTTTCAGCAATGTTCAGCGATGCCTTTGCTCAAGCTTCGCATGACATTGGCAGTAATTATCTCAAGCATATTGAAGCCTTACCGCATCATGCCATAGTCAAGGATTATTTTCATGCAATTAAAATGCAGTATGCTGTTGGTAATGAATTGGCGGTATTATCGACGTATGCTTTTGAATTGGGGATGGATAAAGCGTTGTTTTTGGTCATGTGGGCCAAAAAAAATCTTATGGGAATTGCGATGTGCGCTGTAAAGATTAGTCGTATTAAGCCCTCGGATATTCAAGAAATTTTGTTTGAGTTGGATAACTTTTTGTTGGATGCAATAAAGCATCATTTTCCAACGATGGGCAATTTTAACCCATTATTTGAACAAACTATTTATCAACATCGTGTGTGTGAACCTAAGCTTTTTATGACATGAAGGAGAACGTATGGCTACCATTAAAATCGGTGTAGCAGGGCCTGTTGGAAGTGGCAAGACTTCCATCATCGAAACACTCACTAACTTATTGAAAACGAACTATTCGATTGGCATTGTGACCAATGATATTTATACGATGGAAGATGCGAATTACTTAAAAGGAAAGCTCGATATTGGAAGTGAACGTATCATTGGGGTTGAAACAGGCGGCTGCCCGCATACGGCAATTCGTGATGATATTTCTATGAATCAAAAAGCTTGTGAAGCACTTCAAAAGGAATTTCCTTTAGACATTCTTTTTGTTGAAAGTGGCGGGGATAATCTTTCAGCAACGTTTTCGTATGAGTTGATTGATTATTACATGTATGTGATAGATGTTGCACAAGGCGGGGATATTCCTCGCAAAAAAGGGGCAGGGCTGCTTTTCAGTGACCTTTTGGTGGTCAATAAAACGGATTTAGCGCCTTACGTAGGGGTCGATATGGCTCAAATGCATACGGATGTCAGTGAAAATCGTAAAAATAAACCAGCACTCTTTTTGTCCAATAAAGAACCTGAAAGCTTCCAAAAACTTGTGATGTGGATTGAAGCGCTCATGTGATGGGTTCTGGATACAGGGTTTACTATACTATATGTGCATGGGGTCATCAAGCTTAAACAATGGTTGAAAGTTTACAATTCTCCTAGCCTGTATCCAACCTCTTTAATCATCTCTATTGCTCCATCAGGTAATTTTCTGCGTAACCGTTTAATGAGAGCTCGCATGTTAAGGATACTCGTCTCTTCCCCTTCCCAGACATACTCTTCCAGTTCGCTAAATGTAATGACACGGTGCCTGTCTTTGATGAAAAGGTCTAAAAATTTCCCCTCTTTTTTAGCCAATTTTATCTCTTCATTGTTTGGATCAAACAAGCGATGATTGACATAGTCATAGGTATATCCGATCCATAAAGCGATCGTAGAAGAGGGTTTGTGACAGAGTTTTTTCACCTTCTGTACCAATTCGTAGATAAAGAAAGGTTTTTTGAGGTAATCATCACAGCCGATCTCGTAAGAAGCTTGTATTTTCTCCAGATCGTGGTTCGAACTCATGATGATGGCAGGAATCTCTTTATGGTAGATACGCACCGTCTCTAAGATAGAGAGTCCATCGATGGAAGGGACATTAATATCTAAGATAAAGCAGTGATAGCCATTGTTGAGTGCATCCAATGCTTTTTCACCATCCAGAAAAAGATCGACATGATAGCCTTCTTTAATCAGGACACTTTTGATGACATTGGCAAGGCGTTCGTTATCTTCAAGAACCAGTATTTTCATGTTGCGTTTCCTAAGGTAATTGTAAAGCAAGCGCCATCATCTGCATTACTTGCTTGAATTCTTCCGCCCATTTTATCTTCAATAATGAGCTTTGACATATAAAGTCCGATGCCATGTCCATGATCTTTGGTGGTAAAGTAGGCATCAAAAACATTTGCAATACATTCAATGGGAATACCCCCTGCATTGTCATGGATTTCAATAATAACATTTTTTGCGTGATTGTAGATGATAATACGAATAGAACCTCGTTGAATATGCTTGGCATCTCTGCTTTCTTTGATCTGATCTTTGGCATTGTTCACCACATTGAGCAGGGTTTGCATAAACTCATTTTTATAGCCACTGACCATGAGATTGGTTGCATGGCTTATATCGATGCTCACATCAATATAGTTATACTTGATATTGTGATTGATGATTTTGAGCATAGTATCAATGGCTTCACTCACATCAAAGACGGTTTTCGTGGATGAGGGCATGATAAATTTTTGAAAGTCATTGATGGTATCTGTCATATAACGTACTTGCACCATAATGTCATGCACATACTGGTTACTTTGCTCATCTCCTTCATCTTCATAGTTATAAAAATGCTCTTGCGTAAGGGTGGCAATCTCTACCAGTGGATTTTTCCATTGGTGGGCAATGGAAGAAAAAACTTCACCAATTTCAGCCAGTTTAGATTGTTGAATGATGAATTGTTGGTGTTTGTTTTTTTGCAGCTCAATCGCTTTGAGCTCTTTTTCACTGCGTACGCGCATGTAGATATTGTGGATAAGACCTAAAATGAGAAAGAGCAGAAAAGGGGAGATTAAAAAAACAGCATCGATAAATTTACGGTGTTTATCAAAAAAGGTTAGTGGTGCATTGACCAGTTCAAAATCTTTGACTGCTGCATTGGGATAGACTTCAAACTGTTTAATTTTTTGGACATCAAATTGGTAACTATAATCCACCATTGTCATTACATGTAAAGGAGGAATTTTTTGATCTAAAACATCAATCGCCATTTCGCCTGTAGCAATACCAACATTTTTAACAGGAACAAGTTTACCGCCCAATGCTCCTTTACCAATGAAAAGCGTATCGGTAATAAAAACAGGTAGAGCGCTTTTGTTTATCATGGATGCGATTTGGCTGTTTTTATACAGATTGCCATATTTATCATTATAAAAGCGAACAAAAAAGACTGCTTCATCTTTGTTGGGCTTGGAAAAACGTTCTTCAAGTTCTTCAAGTGTGGATTGACGGATGTATTCGATCTCAAATTGACTGTTGTGCTCACTCATCGCTTGTTGAATAAACGGCTCAGAGTCATCGCCATTGGCACTTGCATCGTTAATAATGTAAAGTTTTTTAAGATTGGGCATCATGCGTGCGATCATGGGAATACTCTCAGGGATAGATCGCTTTTCTAAAATACCATATATGCGATCTTCAAGCCCTTGTTTTTGGACATCTTCGACAAAAAATTGTTCAAGCCCCGTAAAGACGATAGGCTCATCTGTAAAAAGTTCATGGTAGTATTTAATCAAAAAATCATAGGCAAATTTATCAACAGCAACGATGAGGTCATACTTTTGGTTTTTGAGTTGGAGTTTATAAAGCTCTCTTAATTTGGCGTAGTACTCTTCCGAACTGACACGCTTAGAATCCATATATAAAATATTGATAGTGATTTCAGGATGGTTGTAAAAGACCTCTTCCATGCCTGAAAGAACATCATCGCTCCACTGAAAACCTTTATGATAGGAGTTGATAACAAGAATTTTTTTATCGTGGGCAAAGAGAGAGGATTGGCTAAGGAAAAGAAGAACAGAAAAAAATAATATCAATTTTTTCATCAGTATGTGTTCTCTTTTTTATAGATATTATAACATACATGTAAAGTTCTCCATCCCTCCGCCAAGAGAGATGGAGTAAACTCTTAGTACTCTAAAAACATCTTTTGAAGTGCTTTTTTATCGTTGGTTTTAGTGAGTCCCAACATTAAAAGAACACGTGCTTTTTGTGCGTTGAGGCTATCAACCGCGATAAAACCAAATTTAGCATCATCCACTTCACCTTCAAGTGTGGTGCTACCTGTTGGAACACGTGAACTTCTAGCGACAACAACACCTTTTTTAACGGCTTCACCAAGAGCTACTTCCGTTGTTGGGAATGGATTTCCATTACCCATACCTGCATGGATAATACCTTTAGCACCAGCAGCAACAGCCGCTTTGACTAAAGTGTCTGTATCTTCTGGGTGAGCAAAAAGAATGTCAACACGTGGTAGATCTTCAAGTTTACTAATGTCAAACTCAGAGGTTACAGTGTGTTTACGCGTTGGTTGCATCAAATACTTCACGTCGCCATAGTAAACAGTACCAATCTTGCCTGCATTTGGAGAAGCAAATGCGTTAACGGAGCTGGTATTCACTTTAGTCACTTCTCTTGCACTGTGGATTTCGTCGTTCATAACAACGACAACACCTTTGCCTGTTGTCTCTTTATTGGTTGCAACATTAACAGCATTTAAAAGATTCATAGGACCATCAGCACTCATAGATGTACCTGAACGCATAGCACCGACTAAAACAACAGGTTTTTTGCTTTTTACAGTTAAATCAAGAAAGTAAGCTGTCTCTTCCATTGTATCGGTACCATGAGTGATAACCACACCATCAATGTCAGATTGTGCAAGAAGTTCATTGACTCTTTTTGCGAGTTTTAACCAAACTTTGTTGTTCATCTCTTGAGAACCAATGCTTGAGATTTGTTCACCTTTAACCGTTGCTATATCGTTAATAGCTGGGACTGCTGCAAGAAGTTTATCAACCGTAACCGCACCTGCTGAGTAACTGCTTTTAATTTCAGATGTACCAGCACCCGCAATGGTACCTCCTGTTGCTAAAATGGCAATAGTAGGTTTTGCCATTAAACTCGTTGTTGCACCAACCAGTGCCAACGCTACGATAGATTTACTCAAAAAATTCATACCATACTCCTTATAAAAGTTGTTTTACATGTAATCATAATCGGCTCTTCAAGAGCCGATAAGAAGGCAAAAATTATAAGATCATACCGCCGATAACAAAGGCAAAAATAACAGAAAGAGCAATCGCAATGGTTCCAGGAATAACAAATGGATGGTTAAAGACATATTTACCAATACGGGTTGATCCTGTATCATCCATCTCAACCGCTGCAATCAGTGTTGGATACGTAGGAAGTACGAAAAGCGCACTGACCGCTGCAAATGAAGCAACAATCGTGAGTGGTGAAACACCGAGTAAGATAGCACTTGGAATCAAAGCTTTAGCGGTAGATGCTTGAGAATAAAGAAGGGTACTTGCAAAGAAAAGAACCACTGCGAGTAGCCAAGGATAGACGTTCAATAAATCACCTGCAATTGCTTTAATCTCTTTGATGTGATTGACAACAAAGGTATCACCAAGCCATGCAACACCCAAAACACAAATACAAGCACTCATACCTGATTTAAACGTTGCAGAGTTAAGCACTTGAGCTGCATCGATTTTGGTAAAGAAAGAGATAAACGTTGCTGCTGCAAACATGAAAAGCATAATGGCTTCATTACGTGGTAAAACAGGGTTTTTGATTACACCTATTTTGTCACTAATTAAGGTTGCATAGGTAACAACGGCTAAAATAGAGACTAAAAAGATAGCCACAGAGAGCTTCGCACCGGGTTTGATTTCAAGTTGGGTAGCGCCTCTGGTTTTTACGAGGCCTTTTGCGAGTCTGTCTTGATAGATTGGATCATCTTTAAGATCTTTGCCCAAGAAGTTCGCCACAAACGCCGCACACATACAGGCTAGGAAAGAAGATGGGATTAAAACGGCTAATAGCTCTAAATAACCAATACCTTGTTTTTCCATAACACCGCTTAAAAAGACAACGGCAGCAGAAATTGGAGAAGCTGTAATGGCAACTTGAGAAGCAACAACAGCAATGCTCAGTGGGCGAGAAGGGCGAATGCCTTGCTCTTTTGCCACTTCGGCAATAACGGGAAGCGTAGAAAACGCTGTATGGCCCGTACCTGCAAAAAATGTCATAACATACGTTACGATAGGGGCAAGAATAGTGATTTGTTTAGGGTTTTTACGCAAGATTTTCTCAGCGATACTGACCATATAGTCAAGTCCGCCCGCTACTTGCATTGCACCAATGGCTGCAATAACAGACATAATAATCAAAATAACATCGATAGGAATCGACCCTAATTTTAGCCCAAGACCCAGTGTCAAAACTAAAACACCCAATCCTCCTGCATATCCGATACCAATACTACCTAGTCTTGCACCAAAAAAGATGGCAGCAAGAACGACGATAATTTCTAACCATAACATGGTAACTCCTTTTAATATATCTTCTTAGTAAACTTCTTTCATCGCTTTTTTGAAGTAATCAAAGAAATCAGGGGCCACAAGGAAGTGAGTAATGTGTGAAAGGAAGTTGCCTTCCTTGTGGCACGGAAGGCTATTTTTTATCGTAACTACGAGGTTTAATCATGTTCTCTGGTTTGATAATGTCATCAAGTTCCGCTTTGGCTAAAAGACCACGTGCAAGCACGATGTCATAAACAGAACCACCTGTTTCTAGTGCTTCTTTAGCGACAGAAGTTGAGTTTTCATAACCGATAAATGGATTAAGCGCTGTCACAAGACCAATACTGTTAAGTACGAGTGCTTTACATCGATCAGGATTAGCTGTAATGCCATCAACACAGGTATATGCCAATGTCTCAAATGCGTTTTTCATCATGTTAACGGACGTGAAAAGGTTGTACGCAATAACAGGCTCAAATACGTTGAGTTGAAGTTGACCTGCTTCACATGCCATCGTAACGGAAACATCGGTACCAATGACTTGGAAACAGACTTGGTTAACGACTTCAGGGATAACAGGATTGACTTTACCTGGCATGATAGAACTGCCTGGTTGCATTGCTGGAAGATTGATTTCGCCAAAGCCAGTTCTTGGTCCTGAACTTAAAAGACGAAGGTCATTACAAATTTTTGACATTTTGGTAGCGACACGTTTAAGAACACCAGAGATTTGTACATAAGCACCTGTATCTTGGGTTGCTTCAACAAGATCACCTGCTGTGACAAAAGGACGACCGGTTACTTCTTGGAGTTTGGCTTCAACGGTTTTTGAGTAATTTGGGTGCGCATTGATACCAGTACCAATAGCAGTTGCGCCAAGGTTCATCTCACGCATCAATTGTTGTGCTTCGATGACACGTTGAATATCTTCACCGATCATAACGGCATACGTACGAAATTCTTGCTCCAAAGTCATTGGAACAGCATCTTGAAGTTGAGTACGACCCATTTTAATGACATCTTTAAACTCAACTGCTTTTTTCGCAAATGAATTTTTGATGATGCTCATCGAAACGGTCAGTTCACCGAGTTTTTCAAAAAGAGCAACACGAAGTGCTGTTGGGTAGGCATCATTAGTTGATTGAGAAAGGTTAACATCATTGTTTGGGTGAAGGTATTTGTATTCACCTTTTTTGTGACCTAGTTTTTCAAGTCCAATATTTGCGATAACTTCGTTTGCGTTCATATTTGTAGAAGTACCCGCTCCACCTTGGAACATGTCGACCACAAATTGGTTATGGTATTGACCACCGATAATCTCATCACATGCTTCACAGATAACATTTTTTTTGTTTTCCGCAAGAAGTCCAAGCTCATGGTTGGCAAGAGCTGCTGCTTTTTTAACTTTTGCTAGGCATGTAATAAAGGTTGGGAATTTTTCAAGCGTAATTCCAGTAATGTGAAAGTTCTCAGCAGCGCGAGCTGTTTGAACGCCATAATAACACTCATTTGATATTTCTTTATCACCGATTAGATCGTGTTCGATTCTAGTTGACATTTTGTCTCCTTAAGATTTAAAGGTAGTGGAAGTTTAAACCTCTAAAGAGACTTGAAAATGACTTTTTGAAAAAAAATTGAAAGAATAATACTAATTGAAATATATAAAAATTAAGTGTAGAAAATGGTTACATGTAAAGAGGGCAAAACGCCCTCAATCTTAAACTTTATTAAATTTGCTTTTTTCGGAAAGCCCGAAATTGTGGGGTTGGATCATGTTTTCTGGTTTGATGATTTCATCGAGTTGTTCTTTGTCTAGTAAGCCTTTTTCTAAAACGATGTCATAGACAGAACCGCCTGTCTCTAACGCCTCTTTGGCGACGATCGTCGAGTTTTCATAGCCTAAATACGGATTGAGTGCGGTGACAAGTCCGATGCTATTAAGCACCAAAGCTTTACATCGCTCTTTGTTCGCCGTAATGCCATCGACACACGTGTACGCGAGTGCTTCAAAGGCATTTTTCATCATATTGACCGAGTTAAAAAGGTTGTAAGCAATGAGTGGCTCAAAGACATTGAGTTGCAGTTGTCCCGCTTCGCACGCCATCGTCACGGCAATGTCCGTACCGATGACTTGAAAACAGACTTGGTTCACAACTTCAGGAATGACAGGATTGACTTTTCCTGGCATGATGGAACTTCCGGGTTGCATCGCAGGTAGGTTGATCTCGCCAAAACCTGTGCGTGGCCCTGAACTTAAAAGGCGAAGATCGTTGCAGATTTTAGACATTTTGGTGGCAACGCGTTTTAAAACACCAGAAATTTGCACATATGCACCTGTGTCTTGGGTCGCTTCAATGAGATCGCCCGCAGTAATAAAAGGACGACCCGTCACCTCTTGCAGTTTGGCTTCAACCATCTTGGCATAATCAGGATGCGCGTTAATGCCCGTTCCAATCGCCGTTGCACCCATGTTGATCTCGCGCACCAATTGCCTTGCTTCATGCACTCTTTGTATGTCTTCGCCGATCATGACAGCGTAGGTGCGAAACTCTTGCTCAAGCGTCATCGGCACGGCATCTTGCAGTTGGGTTCGACCCATTTTAATGACATCTTTGAACTCCGCAGATTTTTTGGTAAACGAGTTTTTGATGATGCTCATGGACTCGGTGAGTTCGCCCAATTTTTCATAGAGTGCCACGCGAAGGGCAGTTGGGTAGGCATCATTGGTGGATTGTGAGAGGTTGACATCGTTGTTAGGATGCAAGTATTTGTATTCGCCTTTTTCGTGCCCCATAATCTCCAAACCAATGTTAGCGATGACTTCATTAGCATTCATATTGGTCGAAGTCCCCGCCCCGCCTTGGATCATATCGACCACAAATTGATCGTGGAATTTACCTGCAATGATGGCATCGCACGCCTCAACAATCGCATTTTTTTTAAGTTCGCTCAGAAGATTTAACTCATAATTGGCCAAAGCCGCCGCTTTTTTAACTTTGGCAATGGATTCAAGAAAAGTGGGGAAGCTTCCAAGCGTGACACCTGTAATGTGAAAGTTCTCCATAGCACGTGCCGTTTGAACACCATAATAACATTCGTTGGAAATCTCTTTATCGCCGATAAGATCATGCTCGATTCGAGTACGCACGTATTTGCTCCTTGAGTTTAAGTCTCATTTTATAGACTCATTATAGCATTCAAGGGTTGCAATATCTTTACATGTAAAGGTTAATTTTTTCGTTCATCTCTTTTAAAGCAAGTGATTAAATTTTATTCATTTTTGTGATTTTTTTATAAACACTTAAAATGTATTTAACGCATGTTTAAGTAATTTAAGAGTTAAATAACCGTTATATATTTTAAAGAATAACGAAAAGGATGGATGAACTTATGAGCAATAAAAGGCTAAATTTAAGCGTCATGGTAGCCATAGTGGTATTTCCATTGACTTTGCATGCGGATGTGTATAAGTTAGATGCAGTTGAAACGACGGCAACACAAGTCAATATGGTAAATAACGATGGTATTTCGGATGGTTTCTTGGATAAAAACGTCACTGTTGGACCATTGGGCAAGAAAAAAGCGATTGATACACCGTATCAAATCAATACGATTCCTAAAGACTTGAGCGAAAACGCTCAAGCAATGGGCTTGGAAGATGTGATTAAGTACGTTCCTTCTGCCCAAATTGAGTATCGTGGTGGGGCAGACCTTGGTCGTCCTCAAACCAGAGGAATGCGCGGAGAAGTCGTTGCAAACAGTTTCTGGGATGGATTGCATATCGTTTCTACTACCGCTACCGCAATGGAAATGTTTGATGATTTACAAATTATCAATGGGCTTGCGGGTGCTCTTTACGGTCCAACAGCCCCCTCAGGAATTTATAGTTTTACACGTAAACGTCCTACCGCAGATTATGAAAATTCTGTAAAAATGACCTATGGTTACAAAGGCTACGGCGAAGCAATGGCAGATGTTGGTGGCATGGCAAATGATGCCATTGGTTACCGTGCCGTTGTGATTGGTGGGGACGGAGAAGGTTATGTCGACAATAGTGCTTTACGAAGAAAGCTTGTCTCTCTAGGACTGGACTTTCACCTAACAGAGCGCTTGACATTAGAGACGAACTTTAGTTATTACAATTACATTAAAGAGGGCTATTCAAGCTCATATCTTATGCCATATACTGCTCTTGGTGTAGCAAAATACACGCTTCCCGATGCCTTTGATGCTACTGACAAAAAGTATGGACCAAACAATGGAGGTCGAGAGATAACGACAACGACCTACAGTACCAAACTCAAATATGAGATAGCCGATAATTGGCATGCGGAGGCAGGTTATCTGAATCAAAGAGCAGATAGAAATATGTATATTGGTTCGAGTACCTTTAATTCTAATGCAGGAACGTATACGCCAGCTGTTGTCTCCGTATCGCCTATGGCAGCACGATTTGATCTTGATAGTTGGATGGGGTATGTGACAACAGAGCAAAACTTTTTGGGTTTAGAACATGACCTTGCCCTAGGCGGTAATGGCTATCGTTGGGATATTTATGGTGCAGATGGCTCTAGACGCTATGTCTCTTCAACAACCGATGTAGAAAGTTTGACGTTAGCGGATACGATTAAGCTGAACGACCAGTGGCAGACGGTTCTCTCCACAAGTAAAAGCTGGATCGATAAAGATGCATATGCTACAACGGGAGCTACGACCAGTGAAATATCCAAAGATGGTTACAGCTATGCGGCAAGCTTGATCTACAAACCGTTGAAAAATCTTAGCTTTTATATCACGTATGCTGACAGTTTACAGCAGTTTGATCCTGTGACGTATTCTGGTAAAACGTTTATTCTTGATCCCTATCGTAGCAAGCAGTATGAGATAGGTTCTAAACTCTCTTTAGACCGTGTTGATCTCTCCGCGGCTCTTTTCCAAATCAAGCGCCCAACGGCTTATCTAGGTTATGATGGTATTTATGAAATACAAGGCGACCAAACTAACCAAGGTGTTGAGTTTATGGCTTCTGGAAAAGTTGCTGAATCGGTTGCCTTATTTGGAGGCATTACCTATATGGATACAGACATAACAGGGGCAAAAATAGCGAATATTGATAATAAACAAGCCATTGGTATGCCTGAATGGCAAGCAAATCTTTTAGCAGAATATACCGTCCCAAGTTATAAAGAGTTGGTCTTGAGTAGTAATTTTCACTATACGGGCAAAAGAGCAATTGACCCTGCCAATACTGAGTGGGCTGACTCATACTTTACAACGGATATAGGTGCGAGGTATGCTACGAAGCAATTATTTGGAGATAAAACTATTTTAAGACTTTCTGTCAATAATATTACCAATGAAAAATATTGGGCAGGTATTTTTGCTGGTAATGTCTCAGGGTTAGATGGTGACGCTACGGCAGGTACGACAACACTGTTTTTAGGGGATGGTCGCAATGTTACAGCCTCTATCGAAGTCAAGTTTTAAGTCATGATGAATGGTTTAGTAAACTGGGAATTCCTGCATCGCAATCGTTTTGCGATGCAAGGAGGTCTTAAGATGCCAGAGATTGATTGGAATACAATCACAGAGATGTACGATGGTATGGCAAAGCTAGAAAAGGCATTTACGCAAAAGCAGGTCGATACCATGTTGATTACAAAAGAAGATACCGTCGTGGATATCGGCAGTGGACCTGGAAGATTAACCGTCCCAATGGCAAAAAAAGCTAAATCGGTTACGTGCGTGGATGCGTATGACAAAATGTTAGAGCGTTGTATGTTCAACGCCAAAAATGAGGGGCTTGAAAATGTCACGCCTCTGTTTCAAAGTTGGCTCGATGAGGATGCTGTAGAAAAAATTGGAAAGCATGATATTGCCGTAGCTTCACGCTCTGTAGGAATGTTTGATCTTATCAAACTTAACCAAATTGCGACCAAATATGTCTTTGTCATGAGCTTTGCCAATGCGCCAAGTCTTCGCGAAATTCAACTCGATTTTTTAGAAGGCATCACTGATATTCCACCACTCAAACCACGCCCCGATGCGCGCATGCTTGATTATAATGTGACATTTAATATGATCTATGACATGGGCGCAAATCCTAGTGTTGTGGTTTTGGATGATGGGTTTGAACGATTTTACACTTCCAATGAAGAGGCGTATGAAGATTTGCGTTTTTTAGGAACCATTTTACCAGAACATGAAGAGCGGTATCGTATGAATGTAGATCGCTATTTAAATATTTTAGATGATGGTAGAGTGCATTTACTTCGTAAAACTAAAACCTACGTTATGTGGTGGAAACCATGCGAAATCAAGCTTTGAGACAGACAATGAGAGCACTGCATGGCATTGTACTGTTTGTATGTTTGCTTTGTTCTTCGCTCAGTTACGCCGATGATGGGTTTCGCATAGTTAAAGACAGCGATGGAAAAGAAGTTGCTGTTCCTTTACATGTAAAAAGAGTTACACCGCTGATTGGTGCTTTTGCCCAAGTGACATGTATGTTGGGCGGTGAGCAGAAAATAGCTTCCAGTGTTCCCAGACTCTCTGAAATGTTTTACAAAATCTTCCCCTCTTTAAAGCAAAATAGCTCAAGCACTACTCTTCCCTCAAGCATTGAATCACTTATTGCTTCTAAAACACAAGTTGTTTTTGGACCGACATCGTTTTTTCTCAGTGAAGCCAATGTTGCGCAACTTAAAGCTTCAGGCATAGCTGTTGTTAAGATCAGTAACTTTGCCACCATTGCGGAGATCAAGGAGAGTATTCGTTTAATTGCCGAAATTTTAGGAGACGATGCCCCTCAAAAAGCACAAGTATTCAACGACTACTATGAAATGATGCTTCAAATGGTTGAAAGACACACTTCCACGATTTCCCAAAAACTCAATGTTTTGGCGCTTAACTTTTCGGCAGGCAATTACTCAACAATCAACGATAGTGATATTGGTGCGCAGTACATCAAAATCGCAGGTGGGAACAATGTTGCGCGTGACTACGCGATCGACTCCAATGATATGGTGAAGATCATCAACGCTGAACAGGTTTTAGTTTGGAATCCTGATGTCATCATCACCAATAGCAACACAAGTCGCGATGTGATCGTGAATAACCCCGCTTTTCAAACACTGGATGCAATCAAAAATAAGCGCGTCTATGTCGTGCCAACAGGTGTTTACCTCTGGTCCGTCCGCAGTGCCGAGGGTGCTTTGCAACCACTGTGGCTTGGGAAAATGTTTTACCCCGAGCGCTTCTCAGATATTTCGATGGAGCAAGAGGTCAAGCAGTTTTACAAAACGTTTTACCACTATGGGGCATCGGATGATGAGATTAAGATGATTTTAGATGGCGCTGAAAAAACCTTGCTACGATAGCTTTACATGTAAAGAGGATAGAACATCAAAAAATCATTCTGATGCTCTAATTTACCACCTCAAAGCCCGAAAGTGCCGCACCCACTGCACCGATAAGTTGTGGATGTTCAGGTACGAGGATTTTGCGTTCAAGTTTGAGTTCTAACATATGGTGTAAAAAAGGATTGAGTGCGCCGCCGCCACTAAAGACGATGCAGTCGTTTGGGTTGAGTACAAATTTCTTCGCCATCGACGCTAGCCTAGAGGCGATGGATTCATGAACACCGTAGCAGATGTTCGCTAAGCTTTCTTTTTTGGCGATCAGCGAGATGACCTCAGATTCGGCAAAAACAGCGCACATGCTCGAAATGGTCAGTTCCTTGTCGTGTTCAAAGCCTGCGTTGGCGAAGGTTTGCATGTCTAAGCCTAAACGATTCGCGGCGATTTCTAAGAATTTGCCCGTCCCTGCCGCACACTTGTCGTTCATGCGAAAGTCGGTAAAGCCACCGTCATCGCCCATTTTGATGACTTTGCTGTCTTGTCCGCCTAAGTCGATGACGGTTTTGACGTCGTTATGAAAAAAGTACGCCCCTTTGGCGTGGGCTTTGATCTCGGAGATGACGGGTGCGCCATGCGAATCTGCTAGCATATGCCGTCCGTAGCCCGTGGCGACGAGCATCTTAACCTCTTTGTCTGCTAGATACTCACCCACGATTTTGTCTTGATTGAAGATGGTCGGGATGACCGTCATATTGACGATCTCCCGCTCTTTGCCAATGCCGATGATTTTTGTATAGGTTGAGCCTATATCCACGCCCCAAAACATTATTTGTTTGCGAACACTTCGGCTTTTTGTTTAAACGTGATGCTCTCCAAAAAGGCTTCCACACGGGTTTTGATCTGTCCTGCATCTTCTGGCGAGTAATCCGACTCAATGACGAGGCATGGGATGCCTTCTTTGGCGAGCGCTTCGGTTACAAGATGCGACTCGACATTGTAGGTGTGGCAGAAAGAGAGCGTGTAGTAGATGACGCCATCGGCTTTTCTATCTTTATACATTTGAATGATTTTGTCGGTTCTGCCTTGATTTGGCGTGAAACACGCACAGTCGATTTTGGAGTAGCGTTTCATCAGACGCTCGTAAAGCTCGTCCTCGCTTTGAACTCCTTCGATATCCACATTGTCTTTAAAGTAACGATGACCGATGCAGCCTTCTTCGTTGATGATGCACGCACCAGAACCCTCAACAGCGGTGTGCAGTTTCCAGTTTGGTGGCGCGATAGGCGTGCCTAAAACCATGATGCGAGGCGTATTTTCAGGAAAAACGCTCACTTTTTCTTTAATGCGAACATCGAGTTCATCGCAGAGTTCATTCACTTTTTGCGTAAAGCGTTTTGGGTCATCTAAAAAGCTCATTTGACTGATGAAGAGTGCGTCTTTACCGCTAATTGGCATGATGTCTGGGTGCATACCGCGAAGCGTGTCAAGGCGTTTCATCGCGTCACGTTTGGCGTTGATGACTTTAACGCCCTCAAGCATCTCTGCAAGGCTGAGTTTGCGCTCACTCACTTCTTCGATGTGCTCTTTAAACTCTTTAATTTCCTCTTGCCACATTTTAAGGTCACGTTCGCGCTTCATGTGCGGAATGTTCATCACATGCACGGGGTGGTGTTTGCCTAGAAGTTCCCATGTTTTTTTCTTTGCTTCACAGGTGGTTTCACCGTAGATAAAATCGGCTGATTGTGTGTACGCACAGGTGTGTTGGAGTTTAAAACCGTACGCGGATTTGATGAGGGGACAGATGTTGCGAGGCAGTTCGCTCTCCGCGTCCGCGATAGGAGGATTGGCTCCTCCACAGAGTCCAAAACACGCTCCGCCTGCACCTACAACGATCTCTTCAGGAACGAAGATACAAAACGTCCCCACGGCAGGTTTTTTTTGTGCTTTGAGCGCGTTAATCTCAGCGATACGCTCGGCTTGGATTTCGCTCATAAACCAGTCAAAATACGCCATCGCTTTGGGGCGATTGGGTTGGCTCATGAAGCCTGCTTGATAGCCTGCAAGTCCCATGCCCATCATTTTTGCGTGACGTTCAACATCAACACCGATACTTGAGAGTAAATCTTTATGGAGTTCAACACCCATTGTCTTTCCTTGTATGAAAATGTAGTGCTGTGGAGTTTACATGTAAAGAGGGTAAGCAGAAAAAAAGATGCTACTTCATGTACGTCTAAGCCTTAGACTAACAGCAATTATGAATGTATTGTAATCGACTCGACATTAAAAAAAGTTTAATCTTTAAAAATTATTTTTATTTAAGTTTATAATACGAGCGAGCCATCGACCAAAAATTTTGAGCCTACGCGTCCTATGTTATCCAGCTTTACATGTAAAGCTTTGTCAATGACACCATCAGCGTAATATGCGTGCTCCACAAGCAGCAAACACGGTGTGGTTTCACTGCCTTCGATGGGCATAGTTTTGACAAAACTGCAAAAGAACACAGCATGCGTTCCTTCCACAACCATCGGGTAGTTTGGCAACACTTTGTGTCCACTAATGCCAAATTGCTCAAATTCGCTCTGTTCATACGCAAGTGACGTCGCACTTTGGCTCATGACATCTTTGAGCTCTTTGGAGACAAAATTGATCGTCGCTTTCGAACCATTCAAAAAGTTAGCCAGCGTGTCTTTGGGGCTACCGTCTTCTTTTTTACCGATAGAGACAATGAGCATTGGAGGCTCGGACGAGAGGGGAATAAAATAGCTAAAAGGGGCAAGGTTGGTGATGCCATTGTGTTCGGTGCTGATCCATGCAATAGGACGTGGGGTGACGGTGTTGGAGATGAGTTTATAGATGCTGGTGGTGTCAAGTTTTGAGAAATCTAAAAGCATAGGTTTTCCTTTACATGTAAAAAGTTTTAGTGCCTAAAAAAGATTATAACATTGCTTATGTTACAATCTTTTTTTATTTTACATGTAGGATTTTTCGTGGATATTTTGCAATCAATTATTATGGGAATCGTAGAGGGTTTCACTGAGTTTTTTCCTGTTTCTTCAACGGGGCATATGATCGTTACGGCAGATTTTTTAGGCATTAAACAGGACACGGTTACGAAGGCGTATGAGATTATCATTCAGTTTGCGGCCATTATGGCAGTTGTTTTAGCGTACAAAGAGAAGTTTACGCTCAAAAAAATAGAACTTTGGAAGAAACTTGCAGTCGCATTTTTACCGATTGGTATCGTTGGATTTTTATTTGCAAAACAGATTAAAACGCTTTTTAGTGTTGAAATTGTTGCGACGATGTTTATTGTGGGCGGTGTGATTTTCTTAATTGCGGAGAAGTACTATAAACCCAAAGAGCATTTTATCAATGATGTCGAAAAAGTAAGCTATAAACAGGCATTTCTCATTGGTTTAGCACAACTGGCAGGACTGGTTCCTGGAACAAGTAGGGCTGGTTCAACTATCTTGGGCGCTATGTTTGTAGGATTGACACGCAAAGCCAGTGCGGAGTTTTCCTTTTTACTCGCTTTTCCTGTTATGAGTGCTGCAACAGGGTATAGTATTGTTAAAAATTATAACGAATTTAATGTTGACAATCTCATCGTTTTAGGGGTTGGTTTTGTAGTTGCGTTCATCACGGCGTATTTCACCATTAAACTCTTTGTACGATTTTTACAAAATTATACCTTTGTCTCTTTTGGTATTTATCGTATTTTTTTTGGGGTGGCTCTTTTAGCGTATTATGCGTAATGAGAGTCTTTTGTTACTTTTCAGTTACTATTGTTGCTGTAAAATAGTGTAAAAGTTTTATGGCAGTAAAGAGGAGTTTCATATGACAATCGGCAATAGTCTTACGTCATCTTATAGCAGTAATGTTCATAGTCAAAGCAGTGCAAGTAGCATGTCCTCATCATCACAAGATTTTGGCAATGTTATGAGCCAGATGGCATCAACACTGATGACATCAATGGATACCAACAATAACAACAGCATTGATAAGTCGGAATTTCAACAAGCTATTGATTCATTGTCGGGTAATTCGAGCAATACTAGTACAAGTTCTAGCAATACCGATCAAATCTTTAGTGCTCTTGACACCAACAAAGATGGTACGATCAGCTCGGATGAGCTTTTAAGCGCTTTAAAACAAGCTCAGTCATCGGATGATGCTTCTGCAACACAAACATCCACTCAAAAATCAATTGAAGATTTGCAATCAAGCTTGTTACAAAAGATTTTGGCAGCATACGGCAGCACCGATACAACCACAAGTAGCAATGCAAGCCTTATCGCCTAAAACTTAACACGGTGTATATCGCTCATTTTTTAGCCTTTACAACACCGTGTGAACTTCAATTTGACGTTGCAACCAAAGAAGAGGGAGATCGCATCCTTGCTTCTTTGTTAGCAGATGTCAAATACCTGCAAAAACAGTACAGTTTTTTTGAATCTACCTCCGAAATTTATGCGATTAACCACCGTCAAAGCGATACCTTCACTCTTAGCAAAGAGCTTTCCGCCCTTTTAGCGTTAGCGTTGTTTTATGCACGTCTAACGCAAGGTGCTTTTGATATTGCGTTGGCAGGAACACTCAAACAAGCGCAAAAAGCAATTTCATTGCACGAATACCAAGCGATAAGTGCTAAATTAACACCTTTTGCTAACTTTACTGCATTAAGCCTTGAAGGCGAGAGGCTTTATTTTTCAAATCCTTATACGCAGATTGATTTGGGAGGTATTGTCAAAGAGTATGCGGTAGATCAGACCATCATGCGACTTCAAACGATGGGAATTAGCTCGGCTTTAGTGAATTTTGGAGGCGATATTGCGGCGTATGGAATGTGCCATGATGAGTCTTGGTGTATTGGTATTCAAGACCCCAAAAAACCTGATGTGAATGTCGCAACGGTAATGTTAAGAGACGCATCACTGTGTACGTCGGGGCATTCCAAACGTTACACGGCGATTGAGGAACACCGCTTTTCGCATATTATCTCACCTCACAGTGAACAGAGATATGCTCAAATGAGTATCATTGCTCCGACAACGGTGGATGCAGGTGTTTGGAGTACCGCACTTTTAGTCAATCCGACGTTGAGTTTACCCAAACATATGTCTAAAGCGTTTGTACTTTAAGATCCAAACAGAGAATGTGCTCATGGTTATCTAAGATAAATTTTTGAGCAAAAGTACGACACATGCGACCCGATGCACGGGAAATGTACTTTTGACTGAGATAATTGCCCCGTTTTGATTCTTTGGTAATGTAAAAATACTCTTTGAGCGCATGATTGTCGCCGTCTCGTGCAGGTTGGAAAAACTCGTTGGTATCGGCACTGATAAAGGTGTTACCCTCTTGGATGCCTGTAGTGGCATTAATGCAATAAATGGCTTCAATGATGTCAAATTTTTTCAGAAAATCAAAAAGATTCGTTTGATGGGTTGTTTTAATGGACTCAATAATTGTATGGGTATAGGCTTTAGCACTTTCGATTAAGAATTCTTTGTGTTGCATGGACGTTTTAACATTTTGGGTGTGCTTTTCTCCAATGTAGGTAATTTTTTTATCTAAAAGGGTTTTGTCACAAATCGTGGCACTAGGTCTGGCAAACCAAAAACCTTGAAAGAGGTCGATATCAAGTTTTAAAGAGCGTAAGATCTCCTCTTCTTCTTCAACCCCTTCTGCAAGGACGAGTGCACCGATATTAAAGCACATATTGGCGATGGATTTTAAAATCTCTTTGTGAATGAAATTGTTATGTACATTAAAAACGATGGAACGATCGACTTTGACAATATGGGGGCGAACCGTAGAGATGCGGTCAAAGTTGGCATTGCCCGCACCAAAATCATCAAGGGCGATCAGAAAGCCATGGTCTTTGTAAAAATCACAGAACTGTTTGAGACGTTCACTGTCTTTGATTTGGTACTCTTTGATCTCAATCACAATACGCGAAGGAGGAATGCCAAGATCATTGGCAAGAGTGTAAAAAGCAAAGTCGGCAAAGCTAATATGGCTATCAAGCAGGTGGGATTCAAAATTGAGAAATAAGAGCACTTCGTTATTGGCATCTAAAATGGACTTAAAACGCTCTAATGCTTTAATCCGTGCGTACTTATCAAGTTCAAACGTGAGGTTTTCGCTTTTGGCTTGCTCAAAAACAAAGATAGGGGAGAGGGGTTCATTGTTTTCATCAAAGGCGCGCATCAGTGCTTCATATCCAATGACTTTGGCACTGCGGATAGAGACAATCGGTTGAAAATGGATGTGAATACGGTTGTCTTGTATAAGCTCATAAACCACGCATAATTCCTTTAATAGTATGATTTCTATTATAACACGGGGCTGATTAAAAAAATCAAAGATACTATTTATATTTTGAGAATGCTCCATTCGTGTAAGAGTTTTTCGAACGAAAAGGCAGCATTGGCAGGACTCGTGGATGGAAGTTTAATGATGTTGATGCCTGTGGCGGTTTCACAGTATTTTTGGAAGAGTTTAAACGCGGTAGCTCCATTGGCATAAATGTGGGTTATAGGAGTGTGATGGAGTATGTTCGAAAAATCCATCGGCACCACATTTTTAATACTACTATCGCTTGAGCCTGTGATATCACAACTTTCAATCACATCCCAAAGTGCAATGCCATGATGTAACAACATTGCTTTTTTTTCTTCAATGCTTATCGGCAGTGGCGTGTGGGTTAATGCGGCAATCACTTTCCAAAAACGGTTTTGTGGATGTCCATAATAAAAGTTTTGTTCACGTGACTTAACGGAAGGGAAAGTACCTAAAATAAGCACTTTCGAGTTGGTATCGTAAATGGGATCAAACGAGTGTTTCATACATTTTTTGCTTTACATGTAAAGATCAAAAGCCCTAGTGCAAGAGATCGAGAGTTGGCTTGTATTCACTTGTTTTGACAGCAAAAAGACCTAGGAGTGTATGGAAAAGATTGTCTTGTGAAAAGCGTTCATTGGCTTTTACATGTAAAAATTCACGCTTGGCTTTATCGCCGAAATAGAATAGGGCAGGCACGTGTTTTTGATCTTCAGGCGCAATCATATAAGGTAATCCATGCAGATAAACACCATTTTCACCAAGTGATTCACCATGGTCTGAGATATAAATGAGGGTTGTCTCATATTTGTCTTCGTTGGCTTGGAGCAGATTAATCGTCTCATTGACGATGTAATCGGTGTAGAGAATCGTATTATTATACGTATTCACAATCTGTTCTTGGGTACATTTATCAAGCTCTTGCGTGTCACAGGTTGGGGTAAATTTTTTAAAGGCTTCAGGATAACGCTTAAAATAGGTTGGTCCATGACTGCCCTCTTGATGTAGAACAATGAACGTATCTTCATAGTGTTTGTCGATATTGGCTTGGAAATCTTTGAGCAACACTTCATCAAAGCCTTGACCACCATATTGAACAACATCGCTCATGCGTTTAGCGATCTCTTTGTCGCCACCAGAGTTATTGTCTCTCCAGATGATACGAACACCGGTTTTTGCCAGTACATCGACAGCATTTTCGAAATATTCTTTGTCATCGCCCCAATCATTTCTTCCAAATTTTGAAAACATGCACGGCACTGAAATAGCAGTTGCCGTACCACATGAGGCGAAGTTTGGTAAGTAGACAATGTCATCTCGTTTCGATAAAAGTGGATTGGTTGGTACGTCATAGCCACCCAGTGAAAAGTTTTGAGCACGCGCTGTTTCGCCTAAAACAAAGACAACCAGTTTCTTCTTCTCTTTATTTTGGCGTGTTGCATCGGTGGCAATAGCCATAAACTGAGGCTTTGGTTTGAATTTAGCATAGACAAATTTTGAAAAAGAGGCGATAGGATAAGCGGGATTGAGGTACATTTTGAGTTCATGGTGATTTCGAAAAAAAGAGCTGTACGACTTACTCACCATCATATAAAGCCCTGCAACCATCAGCAGTGAAAGAACCCCTACAAGGGCTTTTTGTGCAAACTCTTTCGCGTAACTTGAAAATGAGATGGGTGCTTTAAACAGTACCCAAAACGAGAGAGCACTAGCGCAAGTTAAATAGGCGATAAGTTTAGGCGTAAAAAGATCAAGTACTTCAGCACTGTCGGTTTGCATGACATTGATGAACATATTTTTATCGATAACCGTTCCAAATGTATCGATAAAATAACTGGACATCGCTCCTGTAACAATCAGGGTGGAAACGACCATTCTAAAAGCTTTTCGATGTGTCAGCAGTAGAAGAAAGTTGAGGATACAAATGAACATAAGCATCAGAATAAAAGGTGCACTGAAAGCAATAAAATAGTTTTTTTCCTCCATCGCAAACGTAAAAATTTTTGAAAAGAAAGTAATGTTGTAGAGCGAAACCATGCCCAAAGAGAGTAGTAAAATGGTTCGTTGACTGTGCGATGCAAAAAATTTAAAAGGCATACGTATTATCCTTACTGATGAAGTTGATGCATTTTAGTATAAATAGATGAATGTAAGATGAATTAGATTGTAATCAATATCTGTGTGCCAACGCCTTCTTGGCTGTGAACGGTAATGCCAAAATTATGTAGGTCGAGAATATTTTTGACAATAGCAAGCCCAAGCCCACTTCCTTGGGTACTTTGCTTACTGGTATCGCCTCTGTAAAACTGTTCAAAAATATGTGCTAACTCTTCTTCTTTAATGCCCAACCCTTCATCTTTAATCTGAAGTTCATGTGTAAAAAGAGCGATCTCAATGGTTGCTGGAGCAGTCGTGTATTTGATGGCATTATCGATGAGATTGGCAATGGCAATCTTTAAAAGAGCAGCATTGCCTAAGACGCTGACCGCTTCTAGGGTGTTTACATGTAATGTTAGATTTTTCTGCTCACTTAAAGAACGTTTTTCTTCGATGGCATCCAGTAAAACCTCGTCTAAATAGACTTCACTAAAATGGTTTTTGAGATCGTTTTTAGTGGTACTGGACAAAAAGAGAATTTTTTCAATGACCGCATGAAGGGTACTGACCTCTTTAGCAACTTTGTGCAAAATACGTTGATACTCTTCAATAGTGCGCTCTTTACGAAGTCCTATATCAACTTCACCTTGGATAATTGTAAGAGGAGTTTTAAGCTCATGAGAAGCATTTTGACCAAACTGCTTGACTTGGGCATACGCATTTTGAAGTTCATTAAGCAGTGTGTTAAATGTGGCAATTAAATCATCAATCTCGTAGGCAATATGGGTTTGAGGAATCGTAGAGTGCAAATCCTGCGTACTGATTTCTTTGGCAGTATTTGTCACCTTTTGAACATTTTGGAGTGATTTTGAGATTAAAATAGAGGCCAATACTAAAATGATCATAAGTAATGAAGAAAGTCCCGCCCAAAGGGTAGAGGTCATCTCTTTGACTTGTGGCGTATGCTTGTCATAGGGCATAGCACACTGTAAAAAGAGTATTTGGTCTTCATTTTGTGCTAAGAGTAGTGTGCCAATATAGATTTTTTGTTGTGTTAGATTTGAATCGGACATGGTTGAAAAGACAATTTCATTTGGGCGTTCAAAAATTTGTTGAATAATACTAGGTTCTATTTTCAGTGTTCTTTCTTTAAGATCATTCGAGCGTTGAATGACGGTAGGCGTATTGGATAAACTGTCATATGCAACCACTTGTGCGTATAAGATGGGCATATTAAATTCTTGTTTATTGTCATTGAAAATGATCTCTTTGCTAGGATCTAAATTAAAATCATGTTTAATATCTTTAAGCACCGCAAAAAGCGTTGCTTCTGATGTTTGTTGATAAGAGCTTTCAAGCGAATGCACAACAATGTACCCAAAGCCATAAAAAAGTGCAAATAAAACAGTACCAAGCGTTGCAAGAAGTCTGAACTTGAGGTTTTTAAAGCGTTGCATCACTGATCGTGTATCCTTGGTTACGATAGGTTTTAATGAGTTTGAGCTCAAAATTTTTATCAATTTTGGTGCGTAAGCGGTACATGTAAACATTGAGTATATTACTTTGGATACTCTGTTCCATGCTAAAAATTTGTTCTTCTAAAAGGTGTTCTTCAATGATGGCATTTTTATGGCGCATCAGGTATTCTAAAAGGACATACTCTTTAGCCGTTAAAGCAATAGCCTCGCTTCCTCGTGTGACGGTTTTGGTAAGAGGGTTAAGTATAAGATCGCCTACGTTAAGAAGCACTTCTTTGTGATCATGCTTTCGGAGTTGCACATGAATGCGTGCGAGTAGTTCGTCAAAGCTAAAAGGTTTGGTCAGATAATCATCTGCTCCCAAGTTGAGCAGACTGACTTTGTCGCTGATTGTACTTTTAGCACTGAGCATAATGATGGGAATAGCAATTTTTTGCTCTCGTAATTTTTGACAAACTTGATCGCCTTGTAGCCCTTTGATCATAATATCCAAGATGATGACATCGTAGGCATTCATCCCTGATAAATAGATGGCATCTTCGCCGTTATAGCAGATATCAACACAAAAATACTCTTCCTCTAACCCTTTTTTTAAAAAAGCGGCGATTTTAGTATCATCTTCTACGATCAAAACTTTCATTTAGACCTCTTTGGTACGTCTCTTTTTTAGGTATCCATCCATGCTAAAGATAGCAAGTGCAATCCAAATGAGCACAAAACTGGTGAGCTTTTCGGGAACTAAAATCTCATCATAAACAAAAATAGCTAACAAAAAGGAAACGGTAGGGCTAATGTACTGGAAAAAGCCTAAGTGAATGAGAGAGATGCGTGTAGCCGCCGCGTTAAACCATAAAAGCGGAACAACCGTGATAAAACCGGCTAAAAGTAAAAGCCACGAAATTGCATTGGGAGGAAAGACAAACGCATTTTGGTGTGTCGCCACTAAATACCCAAAATAGAGCAGTGCCAAAGGGAGTAAAATCAGTGTTTCGATATACAGTCCTGTCATAGCAGGAAGGTTAATCTGTTTACGAATCAGTCCATAAAAGCCAAAACTAAATGCTAAGACCAATGAAACGACAGGAATAGACCCAAGGGTGACTGCTTGGTACACAATGGCACTGAAAGCTAAGGCAATAGCAATTTTTTGCCAAAACGTAGGGCGATCTTTAAAAAAGAGGATGCCCAAAGCAAAATTCACCAGCGGATTAATGTAATAGCCAAGACTGGATTCGGCAATCATATTATGACTGACTGCCCAAATGAATACCAACCAATTCAGCGAAACCAAAAGAGCGGAGAGTACGAGGTATTTGATTTTATGAATATCTCGAATCAGAAGGGTAAATGCACCGAATTGACGACTTACAATAATCATACCAAAGAGCAGTACCACAGACCAGATAATACGGTGTGCGAGTATTTCTGCGGCGGATACTGAAGCAATCAGTTTAAAATAGATCGGGATTAAACCCCAGAAAACAAACGCTAAAAGAGCGTAGATGTAGCCTTGTGTCTCTTTCGAGAGATTGTTCATTGTTCCAACTTTGTTATAAAGAGTATTCATTATTATAGGGTAAAGATACTTATAGGTCTAAATTAAAACCATTTTTTGATTTTTATTTGTTACGTATAACTGTTATAATGTTCAAAACGAGAAATATAAGGAAACGCAGATGCGTATAAAAGGGAAACTATTTATTTTTATGCTAGCGCTGTTTCTTTTTTTCTCTTTGAGTGTTTGGTTTTACACGGAGATATTATTCGATAAGGTCAATGAAAAATGGGCAGAACGGTTTATTAAAAAACAGATTATTTTTGATAAAAATCGCACCCTTCTTCCTCTATTGCAAGAGCATGAGATTATTCAAGAAATGGCAAATGAGCCTGCTATTCTCGCCATGGCACTGGATGATACAAATGAAAGCAAACGCAAAAATGGTTTAGCTATTTTAGAATCGTATCGACAAAAATTTCAAAGTAAAAGTTATTTTGCTGCTTTTGTTAAAAGTGAAAACTACTATTTTAATGATGCAAAAAATAGTTATGCAGGCAAGGAACTTCAGTATAAACTTTCACCTGCTTCAAAAAATGATGCATGGTTTTATAATGTTATCGCCGATAATCAAGCGTATCGTATTAATGTTGATACCGATGAGGTCCTTAAACATACCTATATCTGGCTTAACTATGATGTGGTAATCCATAACAAAGTGGTTGGCGTTGTTGGGACGGGACTGGATTTTACCCGTTTTGTACGAGAGTCTGTTGGCGTTGAACAAGAGGGAATTCAAAACTTTTTTATCAACCGTTATTTGGATATTCAACTGGAACGCAGTACAAAACTTAGTGATTATCTGAGCCACAAAAACACTACGGGAACATATCAAAAGATTGATACATTGTTTGTTCGTCAGCAAGATAAAGATGCTATCCGTGAAGCTGTTAGTTATTTAAGTACGCATCCCGATGAAATACGTACTATTTGGGTAGAGTATGGTGATGTCAAAAAGCTTTTAGGGTTGACGTATCTTCACGAAATTGATTGGTTTAGCTTAACGCTTATTGACGCAAAAGAGCTTGATGCGGTTAAAGATTTTTCCATCTTTCCCCTCCTCAGTGCACTTTTTTTAATTGCATTGATCGCCGTTGGTTACCAGCTACGCACGTTAATTCTTAATCCTTTGAATCGCTTAAAAACGAACATGCAAGCCATTGAACATGGCCATTACGAGATTGACCTTCATCCTGTTGGGAGTGCTGAAATTAAAGACCTTTCGCAACAGTTTAGCACGATGATAGAGTATGTACGCTCTAATAATAGAGCGTTAGAAGAGAAAATCCAAGAACGCACATTAGGATTGATGCAAAGTGAAGCGAAACTCAATACGATTTTAGAGAGCCTTGAAGCGTTTATTTACATTAAAGATACACAGTATCGTTATATTTATGCTAACCGAAAGCATTGTGATTTAATTGAAGTTGTTGGAAAAACCGATGAAGATTTTTTTGATGAGCCAACCATTCAAGCTCTTCGAAAAGCAGATAGGGAAGTCATCGAATACGGGCGCAAAGTGACGATCGAAGAACACCTCACCAGCAAGCATACAGAAAGAGCAATAACCTGTCTTTCAACGAAAATCCCACTTCTACGTGAAGATGGGAGTGTCTACGCATTGTGTGGTATTTCTACGGACATTACAGAGCGTAAAAAAACCGAAGAGCTTATCCGTGAGCTCGCTTATCATGATTCTTTAACGCAGTTACCCAATCGGCGATTGTTTCATGAACGCTTTACGATGATGCTATCACACGCAAAGCGAATAAAACAGTATGGGGCTCTTTTGGTACTGGATTTGGATAATTTCAAACCCCTTAACGATGCTTTTGGACATAAAGCGGGAGATGTGCTCCTCATTGACGTAGCTAAACGCTTAAAAACATGTGTGCGTGATGTGGATGTCGTTGCTCGTTTTGGTGGAGATGAATTCTTAATTGCAGTGGAAAATTTAAGCCTAGAAGAGTATATTGCCCAAGAAGAGGCTATCAAAATTGCTTCTTCTATTCTTTTACATGTAAGCGCACCGTACGTGATTGCATTGCAGGAAGAAGAGGATGAAAAAGTCATTCATCACCAATGTACAGCGAGTATTGGAATTACGTTATTTAGCGATAAAAAGCAGCATCAAGAAACTATTTTTAGTGAAGCGGATAAAGCAATGTATCAAGCCAAACAAAAAGGGCGAAATTGCATAGAATTTTATAAGGAGAATGTATGATCAAAGTGTATGGTATTACCACGTGTGGAAGTGTGAAAAAAGCGATTGCTTTTTTTAAAGCGAAGGTTGTTCCTTATACCTTTGTCGATCTTAAAAGTACACAGATCAGCGAAGCAAAGCTTCAAGAGTGGCTTAGTTGTCAGCCGATGTCGGTGATTTTCAATACCAAAGGGACGAAGTTTAAGACATTGGGACTTAGTAAAGAGATGGACGATGCAGAAAAAAGAGGTTGGCTTTTAAGAGAGCAACTGCTGTTTAAACGCCCCATCGTCGAGTGTGAAGATGGAGCGCTTTTAGTGGGTTTTGATGAAGAAGTGTACGCGAAAAAATTTGCTTAAGCGCGTTTTGCCGTTGAGATAAAAAAGGCAGCAAGGAGTAAAAAAGCTCCTGTAAGGCGGTTTTGAATCTTAATGGCACGAATAGATTTGATGACGTTTTTAAGCTTGGAAGCGAGCGAGCTATAACCTGTCATGACGATGATGTCCACACAAATGAGCGTTGCACAGATAATAGCAAATTGCCCAAGAAGTGGTTTATTGGGGTTCAGAAACTGTGGAATAAACGCGACTAAAAAGACGGTTGCTTTGATGTTGGTCAGGTTAATCAGCGTGGCTTGAATAAACGCTTTTGAAGCCGAAAAAGCTTTGATTTTAGCTGTGTCATCTGGCAAGTGTGGCTTTTCAATAAACTTCATAACTCCCAAAAAGACCAAGTACACCACACCAATCCACTTGATGATATTAAAAAGAAGCAGCGAACTCATGATGAGAGAGCCTAATCCTATGACGACAATAAACGTTTGCACAAAAAGACCCACTTGAAGCCCCATAATAGCTGCATATGAGCGTTTAAGTCCGTATTTAAGTCCATAGTTCATGGAGACAACCGCCCCAGCCCCAGGAGAGACACTAATAAGAATAGAGGCAACGAGCATCGTGAGCCAAATATCGAGTTGCATAAAACGTCCTTAACAGAGAAGCTTTGTAAAGAGGGTATTGTAATCCAAAATGGCTTAGAGGGTATTGATAAAAGAGCGTTCATGTGGTACAATCTTCGCTTAGGTTAGAGGAGATACGATGGTTGCGCGGGTCACGTTTTTAACACTATTTTTCACGGTTTGCGTCACGATAATGGCACAACTGTTATACTTCTCCAACATACAAGGGCTCACGTCTTCTATGATTACATGTAAAGAAGATTTGGTTGCGTTGGTAGGCTTACCCGATCTTGCTTTAGTGAGTGAAGCACACTATGTGCGTCACCGAAGTCTGAGTGATGTTTTCTCCTACTTCAATGAATCCCCTGAACTCTTAGAGTATTTTCCTTCCACCTTTGTCTATCACTATGCACCCAATGCAAATCCTTCAAGGATAGACCGTGTCTTTTAAACTTAATCTCTTACTGCTCGATTACGCGATTCGCTCGATCCTTCGTCGTGCGAGTAAAAGCTTTTTCATCTTTTTGATCTTAAGTCTGCTCATCTTCTTGCTCTCTTCGGTGTTGATGATCGCCGATGCCATTAAACTGGAACTGAATACAACCCTTAAAACCTTGCCACAGATTACCTTGCAACGTTTTGTTGCGGGGAAACAGAGGGATGTGCCCATCAGTCGTGTGGATGCCCTTTTGGATATTGAAGGGATTAGTGCCATTACCCCTCGTGTATGGGGCTACTACTACTTCAAGCCCGCGGGTGTGAATTTCTCGGTGGTTGGTATTGATGCGTATGAAGAGCAATACTCCCAAACACTGTCGAAACTCGCACAGCATTTTGATCTGAAACTGCTGGAGAGTGAACAAGCAATGATCATCGGTGTTGGGGTTAAAAAAGTCTTGAGTGAGAATTACTACACCGACTTTTTCAACTTTGTCACCAGTGAGGGCAAATGGCAACGTGTTGCCATCGCAGGCGTTTTTCATTCAGACCTTGCCTTAGAATCTAATGATCTTATCGTGATGCCTAAATCATTAGCCTACACCATTTTAGGCATGGACAACGATAAAGCAACCGATATGGTTGTTAAAGTCGCCAATGTCAAAGAGATTCCCACCATCGTTCAGAAAATTACCGCACGGTATCCTGATCTACGTGCTATCACCCAAGATGACATTAGGGTGAGTTACCAGAACCTGTTTGATTATAAAAGTGGTTTCTTTCTCTCCCTTTTTAGTGTCTGCGCTTTTGCCTTTTTTATTATTGTCTACGATAAAACCAGTGGGTTAAGCTCGGAAGAAAAAAGAGAGATCGGTATCTTAAAAGCTATTGGCTGGAGCAGTGATGATATTTTACAAGAGAAGTTTTATGAGAGCTTTATCCTTGCTATGAGTGCTTTTTTAGTCGGCATCGCGTTTTCTCTTTTTTACGTCTATGGCATGCAAGCACCTCTTTTACGTAATGTTTTTATGGGTTACTCCGAGCTTAAACCTGCTTTTATATTACCTTTTCATATCGATTTTGCAATGCCATTTTTACTATTTCTACTAAGTGTTCCTATTTACATCGCCGCTACCTTGATTCCCGCATGGCGAGCTTCAAGCTTAGATGCTGACGAGGTGATGCGATGATTTGGATTAAAGAGGTGAGTAAAAGCTTTATACAAGGCGATGAGAGCATTCATGCCCTTACCAATATCTCTTTACATGTAAAGTGTGGGGAGTGTGTGGTACTCAAGGGATCCAGTGGCAGTGGCAAGAGTACCTTACTCTCTTTAATTGCAGGGCTGATGCAACCCTCTCAGGGTGAAGTGCGTGTGGATGGGAAGGAGATTTCCAAACTCCCTGAGCATTTTAGTGCCGCTCTTCGACGGCAGAAAATGGGATTTATCTTTCAAAAGTATCATCTTATAGCCCATCTGAGTGCTCTTGAAAATATCATGACACCTTTGATTCCTGAGAACCTTCCTTGGCATGTACTTGAGAGCAAAGCCAAAGCAGTGATGGAGCAGTGTGGCATAGCGCATAAAGCAAAGATGCAAATCAATCGCCTCTCAGGAGGTGAGCAACAACGTGTCGCCATTGCACGCTCTTTAATCAACGATCCCTTAATCATCTTAGCCGATGAACCCACCGCCAATCTCGATGAAAAGCTTTCCCGTGAACTGATAGCCACGCTTGAGAAACTCAAACAAAAAGGGGTGACCCTCCTCATCGCAACCCATGATCCGCTCTTTTTTGATTTGGGGTTTGTGGATAAAATCATTGAAATACATAATGGCGAGCTTATCGTATGAGTTTAACCCCTGAGATTATCTCACTGCTTATTTTGGATGCTATTTTTCTCTTCTTTGGTGTGATTGCCTTGGTGATTGGCTTTCGCATAGCACTCAAATGGGACAATCAAGCAACTACCTCCCTTCAATACACCCTATCCAAGCAGAGCGCTTTGGTTTCGACCATGATCAAATATATCTTTATGCTCAAACTGCCTTTGTTTGCTTTTTTTATCTACACGTGCGATAAGCTCTCTACCATTATCACCGGTGCTATGTGTGCGAGTGGCGTGGTCAATTCTGTGGACTTTGGGTTGTATTTGACACTGTTTAAACTTTTAAATCTGTATCTGTTTGGCTTTTGGTTATTGCTTCATTCTGCTGATATTCATGATGAGAAACTCCCTTACACCAAGCTCAAATTTATTCTGTTTGTCCTTTTCTCAGTTCCGCTCTTTGCAGAGATCGGATTGGAGATAGCATTCTTTGCAGGGCTGAATATCAGTAAGATCGTTAGTTGTTGCGGGACACTTTTTTCTGCATCAAGCAGTTCGTATATCTCTTTGTTATTTACAGTAGACGCTTCATTATGGGTTTGGCTTTTCTATGGCTTTTTTGGACTGATGGTGCTTGCGTATGGGTTGAAACATACGCCTTTAATGATTTTTGCCAATGGTATGTTTTTAATTTTTTCAATCATTGCGTTAATTGTCTTTTTTAGTCCGTATGTGTATGAACTTCCCACACACCGTTGTCCGTTTTGCTTATTGCAAATAGATTATTATTATGTGGGGTATCTTCTTTACACACTTTTATTTGCAGGCACGTTTTACGGCATCGGTGGAGGCATTTTAGCGCTGGTATCACACAAAGCGCACCCTCGTTTTATGAGAGTCTCTTTAATACTGTGTGCACTTTATCTCTTGATCATAACAAGTTACCCTGTCATCTATTTTATACGGAATGGAGTTTGGTTGTGAAAAAAACTATTTTTATGGGTGTGCTGATTATCTTTCCGCTTCTTGCCCTCGGTGGACTCTTTTGGTTTTTACATGTAAAGCATCAACTGCCAACCGATAAAGCCAATAGTGCCAAAGTCGCCTTAGAATTTAAGGACAATACCATTCAATGTCCTGAGTGTCACATGTATCTTGTGGGTAAAAAACACACGGCACAAGTTATCACACAAGATGCTAAAACACACTTTTTTGATGATGTTGGGTGTGCTATTTTATGGCTTAAAGAGCAAAAGATAGAGCCTCAAAGCGTTACGATGTGGGTATTCAGTAATGACACCCATCGTTATATCGATGCGTTCAAAGCCTCTTACGCGATCAATGATGAAACCCCTATGCATTATGGCTTTGGGGCGTATGAACAACAGGAAAAAGAAGGCATAATAGACTTTAATGAGATGCGTCTTCGCATGCTCAGGGGTGAAAATATGAGCGACCCTAAGATACGTCAACACTTACAAGGACACTAAAATGAAAGTAGCCATCAGCGGAGCGAGCGGTTTTGTTGCCAATGCACTGAAAAAGAGATTTCCTGATTTTGTAGTCATTGAACGCAAAGATGATGCAAAAGCGATCCAACAAAAACTTGAAGGAGTAGACGCAGTTTTTAATCTCGCAGGTGCGCCCATTGTTGCAAGATGGAATGAGGCGTATAAAAAAGTGCTTTATGCAAGTCGTATTGAGACAACCAAAAAATTGGTTGAAGCGATTAATCAAAGCAAAATAGAGCATTTTATCTCCACTTCTGCGGTAGGTATTTACCCGAATAATGTGCCGTGTGATGAGAGCACGCGCTTACTTGGTGATGATTTTTTAGGAAAACTGGCGCAGGATTGGGAAGCGGAAGCTTTGAAATGTACGAAACGCACGGCCATTTTACGTTTTGGTGTCGTCTTGGGTGCGGATGGTGGTGCACTTGCCAAAATGTTACCCGCCTTTAAACTGGGGCTTGGAGGCATCATTGGTGATGGATGGATGATGACCAGCTGGATTGATCTCGATGATCTTGTTGCCATTTACGCTTTTGTGTTAGAGCATCAATGTGAGGGCATTTATAATGCCACTGCACCACAACCACTGAGTAATTACGATTTTACGAAGACCTTGGGTAAAGTGTTACATCGCCCCACTTTTTTGCCCGTACCCACGTTTGTAATCAAACTGCTTTTTGGAGAGGGTTCAACGGTTTTACTGGATAGCAAAGAGGTTTACCCTAAGTGTTTACTTGAAAAAGGATTTGTGTTTCAATATCCCGATTTAGAGAGCTCACTTCGAAAGATTTTGGTTTAGCGTTTTTCCAAAAAGAGCGTAATACCAAGCGCTATCATAACCGTTCCTGAGATGGCATCTAAGCTTTGACGGACACTTTTTTTTGTGATAAAGCCATTGGCAGAGACAATGGTGTAGACCAAAATTGCCTGCCAGATCGTTCCTACAACAAAGTGTAAAAATGCGAGAAAGAGTGATTGCCCGAGGACGGAGCTCTCATGTGAAATAAATTGTGGTAAAAATGCCATATAAAAAATGATCGCTTTGGGATTGAGAACATTGGATAAAAACCCCTCTTGTAAAGAGCTCAAAAAACGAAAAGGTTTTGGAGCAATGTGTTTTTGATGAACGCCTTTTGCATTCCAAAATGATTTGAATGAGTTAAATCCCAGCCAAAGTAAGTAGAGCGCTCCCACACTTTTCAAAATAGTAAATGCGGTTGCTGAATAGAGTAAAATCGCTGAAATACCCACCGCTGAAAGTGTTGCATGCACAAAAAGACCTGAGCAAATTCCCAAACTTGAAACAAGCCCATCTTTTGCCCCACCACGTACGGTATTGCGAATAACGATCATCGTATCAGCCCCTGGGGTCATTGTAAGCAAGGTAATAGCAATTAAAAATGTCCAAAGATCGAGTGGCATAGCAAGTTCCTTTTTAAAAATTATATTTTACATCGAAAAGAATAAAAAGATATTGACTTATTATTTGAAAACGGTTATCATTATGAAAAATTAAAAGGTAAAAAATGTCTGAAGCGTATTCAACCCTAAATGAAATAAGTCGTCGTTTTGATAAAGACGATTTGGCATTGCTCGCAAAACATCCCGATTTGTGTTTCACGATCAATAGTTATGAACTCTTTACGCACCATGTTTTTAATCGTGTCAAACGTCAAAATCCTGATAAAGAAATTCGGCAAGAGGAAAAGTGCATTGTGATTCAAAGTGAAGAGAGTGCTGAGTCATTACACTTATATCCGACATGGAAAACGATTGAGCAACGTGCAGACCTTGAAGCACGTGAAGAGATCAACCATGCGATTGATTTACTCGCCTCATTTGAGTGCAAGCACATTTATCTGCTTTTCCCACGCAGTGAAAATTTCAGGAAACATGTGCCTATTCGTAGTCCAAAGCTTGATGCCTTAGCCATTGAGTACACTTTAAAATTAGTACCTTATACTATCTATTAAATCTTACAAAGGAGAATGCATTTATGAAAATAGCTATTTTTTATGGAAGCACCAATGGTAATACTGCCGATGTTGCTTTGAAAATTCAAAAACGTTTAAATACAGATATTTACGATGTGGGAAAGCTCAAAAATGGAGATGATCTTGCCAAATATGATCTACTCATTTTAGGCACATCAACATGGTATGATGGTGATTTACAAGATGATTGGGAGAGCTTTATGAGTTCTTTAAAAGCAACCGACATACATGGTAAAACCGTAGCGCTTTTTGGTTTAGGTGATCAAGAAGGTTACGGGAGTGATTATGTCAGTGGTATGCGCTTGATTTACGATGTAGTGGTTGAAAAAGGAGCTAACGTCATTGGTGCATGGGCAGATGAGGGGTACTCGTATGAGAGTTCAGCTTCTGTTATAGATGGAAAATTTGTGGGACTCGCACTGGATGAAGACAATCAAAGTGAACTGACCGATGGGCGCATAGCACTATGGTGCGATCAATTAGAAGCTTCTTTGAAGGTGAGTGCATGAGTATCTTATATCCAAAACCTCAAACGGTTAAACCTACGGAAGAAAAGCATGAAAAAAGTGCGAAAGAGCGTCTGCTTTTTTGCAAATGTACATGCTAAATCAACAAAGGGAAGGACACTCCTTCTCTTTGACATTATTCTTGAACCATCACCTTATAGGCGTAGTAAAAATCGGCATCATACCCTTCAATTTTACACTTAACGGGTTCTTTACATGTAAGCCACTCATTTTTTAAAATGAGCGCTACATACATCTCCGCATCGTAAAAACGCAGTTCGTATTTTTTCAGTTTTGGTTTGGGAATGGCGAAGGTATAGATGAGTTTTTTGTTTTCAAAAGAGGCTGTGAATTCGATGATACGTTTAAGGTCAAACTCATCTTTCCCATCGGACATATGGATAAAATAACTGTAAGGCTCTAACGTTCTAAAGTGATCTTTTTCCATAAAAGCAACTTCGTCAGGGTCGAGCTTTTTGTTTTTATTTTTGTCGTAATCGTCCATGAGCATGGCAGAAGTCATCTCATCAAAGCTCCATATGATAATGATCTTTTCAGGCAAAACTTGCACTTGGGTATCAATAAAAATATGCGGATGTGCCACTAAAAAAGTGTTAAGACAACAGATGAAAAAAATGAAGCGAGTAAACACAACCACTCCTTAAGCAATCAATAAAATAAAGCCAAGAATCAGCATAATACTAAGACTGATGCTCTCACTGTAAATGAGAATTTTTGGGCTTTTGGTTTGAAAACGATTTTTGGTAAAGACCGAAGCAATCGCTGTTATAGCGATGACGCTACTCATCCCTAAACTCATGCTAAGAGCGGCTAAAAAACCTAGAAGGTACGCTCCCGTATTGAGTGCAAAAATAAAGATCGTAATCGTTCCCGGGCACGGAATGACTCCAGCGCTTAAAACTACGCCCCAATCGGTACTTTGCGACTTTGGTGAACAGGCGGAGCATTTACATGTAAAAGGGTGTTCGGAAAATGAGACGATTTTGGGAGTCTGTTTAAACGACCTCATTGCTTTGATTTTTTGCCAACCTAAATAACCCGCAATGGCAATAATCATCAGCGCTGAGAGTTTCGTCGCATAGTACGTCACGTTGGTAAAAAAAGCATTAAAGAAGAGATCAAAAAGTCCGTAAATGACGAGTGTGAGCAAAAAAGCGGCAAACGTATGCACAATGCCAATGAGTGCAGCCATGCTCAATGCTTTGGTGTAGCGATGATCTGAGGCAAACAGATAAGAGCTGACCAAGGCTTTACCGTGTCCAGGACCTGCGGCATGAAGCAGACCGTATAAAAAGGAAGTTCCTAAAAAAAGTGCGTAGGCTAAGAGTGTCCCTTTCTCTTTAAGATCGGTGATGGCTTCTTGAATGTTCTGCTGCATATGGGTTAATCGTGATTGAAGCCATGACATAGGGGCTGGAAGCTCTTTGGGTTGTTCTATCACAGGAGGTATCGCCGCTTCTTTAGCCGGCATGATGGGCGCGGTGATATTTGCCTCCGCTGGCATGCCCGTGGTAATTTTGGTAAAAGCAATATGGTTAAAAATATTGAATTCCATAGTAAAAGGTTTTTCTATCGTATAGGTCACATTGTGCACTAAAAATTTAAAATACTCTTCCTTGTCTTCGGTCACAAAGGAGAGTTCATCGCCTGCTGTCACTGCTTGATTGACCTCGGTGGTGAAACGAAAAATGAGCGTGTCACCGTCTAAAAAGAGATTTTTTGTTTTTACATGTAAAGGTATTTTTTTTACATCGTCTTGATTAGGTCGCGCTGCACTGAGGTATTCGATGGTTGTTAGGTAATGGCGCTTTGCGATGTAATTTTCCAAAATAATTTTGATGCGCTCTAGCTCTTTGGGATCGAGTTTGTTATTGTGATTTTCATCGTAACGTGCTAAGAGAGTATTGATGAAATCTTGTGTAAATGTCCATTCAAAGGTAATGGTTTCAACTTTTGAAGGCGTTCCGTTCATTGTAATGATAACGGTAGCCGATGGGGTGTATAAAGCACACAATGCACAGGCAAAAAGGTTGTAAGGAAGGGCAAGCATCAAAAAGGCTAAGAGAAACTTTCGAAGCATGCTTTAAAAAGCTCTGGTTGAAACTGGGTTGAGCAAAAACAATAGTCCCAGTCCTATAACGATGAGAACACCCAAAAGGCGCAATGTCCAGAACCAACGTGGCTGAGCGATAACAGGTTTCGTCTTTTGCATGACATTGACCAATAAACCTGCAAGCGAAATGGTAAGTCCCATACCAAGGCTCATAAAGATGGCAGCGATCATTCCTATAGTAATATGCCCTAACGTAATGGCAAAAAAGCAAAGGGTAATAACGCCAGGGCAAGGAACGACACCGGCTAATACAACGACCCCAAAACGGCTTTTTTGTGGGCGAACACTCTCTTTTGTCATTGTGCGTGAGCGCCAAACATCGTAAAGTAACCAGCATCCCATGAGGACAATCAGTGCACCTGAAATTTGAAACAGAGGTGGATTGACTTGACGAAAAAATTTCATCGCACTGATTTGAATCAGATACGTTGCCGCCAGTGTCACCACAAGGGCTGAAAGCGCATGAACGATGGCGATTAAAAAGCCTATTTGAAAAACATGCGCACGTTTAGTTGGGTTGGCTAAAAGATAACCCGCAACAAGTGCTTTGCCATGACCTGGACCAATGGCATGCACCACACCATAACCAAAAGAGAGCAGAAAAATAAGCAACATAGGCATTAGATTTCCATCGTCAATGGCTCGGAAATGAGAAGAAAGTTCGGTATTGAAATAGTGGTTTGCTTCAGCAAAACTGATAGCGAGGGATGAAAGCATGTGAGTCTCCAAAATAAGTAAAGGTTATTGTACAGAAGCGTCATTGTGAAAAAGATAAATAAGTTTTTTTAGTTCATTATTTGATATTTATTATCAAATTTAAAAGAAATTAAGCAAAGATACTCTATTATTTCAATAACAATTATCAAAAAGGAGAAAGGATGTCAGTACTTGTCATAGGTGGAGATAAAATTGATTCGATAGCGTCGGTATTGCAAGATTTCTCTTTTGAGAAAATCACACATTGGGATGCGCGAAATCCTTCTGTCGTGAAAAAAGATATTCCGCAAGATGTTCATCTGGTCATCATGTTGACGAATTTTCTAAATCACAATGCGATGAATAAATTTAAAAGCGAGGCAAAACGAAAGGCCATTGAATTTATCTGTGCAAAGCGCAGTGAAAGTTCTGTCTTTTGTGAGCTTTGTAAAAAATACAGCCCAAATGGTTGTATGTTCGAAAAATAAAAAGGAGTTAATAGATGCAATTACGTTATTCACATATGATTATGGCGATGGTTTTAGGAAGTAGTTTAAGTATCGCAAGCGAGGCTACCAATTTGGAAGAGGTTTTTACACAAGGCAAAATAGAAGGTACTCTTGGTTGGTTTGGGCAATCTAATAATGCCAAAGGTACCACTGCGGATAGTGGTTTTTCAAATGGATATTTAAATGTGGGGTTTGAGACAGCACCATTATACGGCGTTAGTTTAGGCGTTTCTGGATGGGGTACTGTCAAAACCAGTGCCAGTGAAAAAAACGACGGTGATTATAAAAATGCTATAGCCGATCAAAAGTGTCCTTTCTCAAGCTTACATCAAGATTGAGCATGATGGTATGGGAAAAGTCGTTCTTGGTCGCCAAGCAGTGGATTTTAATTGGTTGACCGATTATATCGAGGGTGCGACATTTGAATTTAAAGGCATTGAAAGTCTTGTTTTCAATATGGCATGGGCACGTAAATACTCGGTTGTGGACATCGATGAAGTTTCTGAAGCGTTTAGTAAACTTAATAATAACAATGGCATCTATATGTTAGATCTCAAATACACGCCGATTGAAGCGCTGGAACTCAATCCTTATCTTTATTATGGCGATAATCTTTTGAGTGCTTACGGTCTTAAAGCGACCGTGACCTTAGAGCCAAGTGAAGCGTTTAAAACGATTACCATGGCGCATTATGTAACGATTAACAGTGATGTTGTAGGCACGTTGGATGGTTCTTTTGCTCAAGTAGAACAAGGTGTTGACTTTTTGGGTGCGAAATTAGCGCTTGGGTATATTAAAGTGAATAAAGATGGCATGGCAGGGCTTGGGGAGTTTGGCGATCAATTACCTTTTGAAGAGCACAATCATACGTTTGATAAAGATGCTAAAACACCTTATATAAGTGCAGCATATGAAATTGAAGGCATTAAGCTGGGTGCCATTTACGGTAGCACAAGCTATTTAGATGAAACTTCAGGGGATAAAATCAGAGAGAAAGAGCTTAACTTGACTATTGGATATGAGATCATCAAAAACCTTGAAGCTTCGATGATTTATGCCAATATTGATAACGACAACAACGATGAAAGCTATAATGCCATTAAAGCGCATATCGCCTATAAGTTTTAAAATATGAAAAGATAGAGAGAGTTGTGGTCTCTCTATCTTGAATCTAAAAGAGGGCTATGAGTGTTTAATATCTGTGCAATGAGCTCTATACTGAAGTCAATCCCTAGTTTGCTTGTATTCATACAAAGATCGTATTGTGTGGCATCACTCCATGATTTTCCTGTGAGTAATTGATGGTAACGAGCGCGTTCATCATCGCTTTGCTCCAGCATTTTATGTGCTTCAATATTTGAAAGATGGTATAACGCTTTAATGCGTTTTTGACGAAATTGACTTTCTGCGTGTAAAAAAATACTGATATGATTTGGATTGTCGCGCAAAATATGTGAGCCACATCTTCCTATAATAATGGCAGAACGATCTTTGGCAATACCTTTAATAATTTCAGATTCAACTTTAAAAATAGCCTCTTCTGTGGGAACAAAAACTTGTGGTGGCAGATAAACATCGGGGCTGCAAATGCTAGATTGTAAGAAGGATTGCCAAAAAGAGGGTACTTTTTCATCACGTGATTCTAGATCTTCTTCAAGCATGGAAAATTCTTTAGCTGCTTGAGAGATGATTTCTCGGTCAACATAACTAAAATTAAGTTTTTTCGCCAATTGTTGCCCAACATAAGCACCACCACTACCTATTTGGCGACTAATAGTGATGATTTTATGGGATGTATTTTCCATTTTTATAATCTCCTCAAAAATGAATGCCAGTGCACTAATTGCTTAAGTATACTCCTCTATAGCCTATAAAAAAAATAAAAAGTGTAGAAATGAAATTTGCCAAATGAGCTGAAAGAAGAAGGGTTCAATGACTTGTTCAGCGTGCATAAAGAGGTATATTTGAGAAAATGACTTGAAGAATGGTGGAGTGTAGGGGGATCGAACCCCTGACCTCAACGCTGCCAGCGTTGCGCTCTCCCAGCTGAGCTAACACCCCAAAAAGAGACATGATTGTAACCAAGCAAAGCTTAAGAAAAGCTCTAAGCAGCTATTTTTTTACGCTTTTGTTCTTTAATAGTTTCGTAGGCTTCTTGGATTTGTTGAAACTTCTCAACAGATGAGGTATCTTGGTGATCTGGATGATATATTTTGGCGAGGCAGAGATATTTCTTACGAATGGTTTGTAAACTTTCTGTTTGTGAAACTTCGAGAATTTTATAGTATTTATCCAGAGTATATGGTTGATGTATAATCATTTTTTTTACGACTTTTTTGACGACTTTGATAGGTTTATCGTACATTGCGACAAGTTTTTGTAAAAATACCAAGTTTTGGGATTGTGAGGCACGAGCACATGTGTAGTATAAAGAAGTCAGAAATTCTTTTCTTTTTTTTGCTTCTTTTGGTGTCGAAAAATTAATGAGTGTATCATTGACCCAAAAAGATTTAGTAAATTTTTGGGACAACGTTTGGTTTACATGTAAAAAGTATGGTGAGTATTCAGAGATATTAATCGTGATGCAATCAGAACTCAGATGCAAACGCATATGTTTTCCTTTTTAATAAGCAATCTACGTCACCTTAAGCAAAAGAAGTTCCTTTTTTAATAGTTATTTTAAGATTAGAGGATTTCTGTAATGTTTTGATTCTAAATGTTAATTATTTTTTAATTTCCATTCATGTATAGTTAAGTAAATGTCATAGGCAAGGAGATTTTGTGAGTAAACGTGTAATTTTGGTCGATGATTCTAAAACAATTTTGGCGACTGCTGAGATGGCACTTGAAGATATGATAGGAAAAGGGATTATCGAATTTGCAACGTATCTTAATCCTGCCGAGCTTTTAGAGGCGCTTCTTGGAGGTGCTGAAAATTACGACCTTCTCATTAGTGATATTAATATGGCTCAGATGAGTGGGCTTGACCTTTCAGAGCAGTTAAAATCCCATGAAAAATTTAAAAATAGACCTATACTTATTTTAACTACAGAGAGTTCCCCTGAAATGAAGGCAAGAGGTAAATCCATCGGTGTAACAGGCTGGATGGTAAAACCTTTTAGTGATGAAAAGCTTGTAAAAGCTATAACGATGGTATTAGGACTCTAAAATGGAAGAGAACAAGATCAAAGGTGTTGGGCGAGTGGCAAATCGATTTCTTACTTTCTATCTTGAAGAGGAGATTTATGGTGTCAAGATCTCCGATGTCAAAGAAATTATTGCGATGATGAAGACAACGCCTGTGCCTAAAACACCCAGATTTATCAAAGGGGTCATGAATTTACGAGGTAATATTATTCCTGTCGTGGATATGCGTGTTAAGTTTGATATGCCAGAAGTTGAACCACAGATGTATACGGCTATTGTTATCATCACCATTGAGGGTAAAAATATTGGTTTTATTGTCGATAAAGTCGAGGAAGTGGTTAATGTAGATGATGAAAATATCTCTCCTCCACCAGAATTTGGTTCCAATATAGATACAAGATTCATTGAAAATATGGCTAAACAGAAAAATAAAGTCGTGATGATACTTGATTTAGTGGCACTTTTTGGTGAAGAAGAGTTGAGTTTAGTTCAAAATTTAAGTAAAACAATCAGTGATAAAGGATAGAAAATGGGCAGCAATATGACGTTAGGAAAGAGAATTACGATTGGCTTTAGCATTTTAGTATTTATCACTGTGGTGTTAGGTATTATAGGTGTTGTTAACATGCGCAATGCGGCAAGCGGGGCTGAAAAACTCTCAAATGTTTATGTCCCAGGAGTAGATGTTGCCTCTAACATCTTTAAAACAGCCAATGAAATACGTTACGACATGCGCGCATTTGTTTTAAATGATGATGAAACCGTTCTTGTCAATGTTAAGAAAAATTTCGCAGAACTTAAAAAATACCTTTCCCAAGCAGAAGAGCTTGGTAAAAAAAATAACCTTAAAGAATTGTTACAGGAAGAGAAATCTGCTTCAAAATCATTAGATGAATACCAAACATGGACAGAGCAAAGTGAAAAAACCTTAGCAAAAAAGAAAATATTAGATTTAGCTATGGTTGATAATGCAGCTATTTTTATAAAAAGTACCGTAGCCTATGTTGATTCTCAGCAAGAACAACTTAAGCAAGATTTAGAGGATAAAGCGGATAAGACAAAACTTTGGGATCGATATGAAAAAATAGCTTCAATTAACAATGTGATATCAATTGCTACCGAAGCAAGAATCGCGGGGCAAAGAGCACAAGTGAAGAATGATGTTTCTTTGTTGGAGACAGCTGTTGGTAAATTTGAGAGTATCTATAAAAATATTGCACAAATGAGAGCTACAACAGTGCGCCCCGTTAACTTGGAACAACTTAAAAATATTGAAGCTTCTGCGAAAGCCTATGAAAGTGCACTTAAAGGTTTTATAAGTATTATGCAAGAATCATCCAATCAAGGCAAAAATTTAGTCAGAATATCCATTGATGTGTTAAATTCTGCCGAAGCTGTTCAAGATTTGGGACTTAAAAATGTAAAAGATATCTCTAATGAGTCAAATAGTTCATTAAGTGTTGCTTCTTGGATCATGATTGTTGGGTTGATTGTAGCATTGATTATTAGCTCGATTGTTGCATTATTTATTATCAGAAGTATTGTTAAAATAGTTACAGATGCAGTGAAATCACTTTCTGAGGGAACCACTCAAGTGGTGAGCGCCAGCGAGCAAATTAGCTCAGCTTCGGTTTCCTTAGCGGAAGGAGCGAGTTCTCAGGCGAGTAGCGTAGAAGAGGTCAGCGCCACTATTGAAGAAGCTACTGCTAGTAATAATCAAAATGCTGATAATTCACGAGAAGCTAATATTTTGGCACAACACTCCAATGATGCTGCGAAAGTCGGTAACCATAGGGTGATAGAACTTATGAGTGCGATGGAGCAAATCACCGCTTCTTCTCAAAAAATAGCCAAAATTATCAAAACAATTGATGAAATAGCTTTCCAAACCAATCTTTTGGCACTCAATGCTGCCGTTGAGGCTGCACGTGCGGGTGAACATGGACTTGGCTTTGCCGTAGTTGCAGAAGAAGTGAAAAACCTCGCAGAGAGAAGTGCTGGGGCTGCTAAAGAGATTACTGGCATTATTGAAGCGAGTATCGATCAAGTGAAAGCTGGAACCGAAGTTGCCAATAAAACCAAAGAGTCTTTTGAAGATATTTTAAATGGTATTAAAAAGACTTCAGATCTTATTGGAGAGATTGCTATTTCTGCTAAAGAGCAAGCAGAAGGAATGAATCAAATTGCCACGGCAATGGGTTCAGTAGATCAAATCACACAACAAAATGCTTCAGCTTCCGAAGAGACAGCCGCTGCAGCGGAAGAACTAAATGCTCAAGCGCTTTCTATGCTTGATAATGTCTCAGAATTAGCATTGCTCGCAGGGTTTGATATGGGAAAAGAAAATCGCGCTCCTTCGAATATCAAAAGAATTTCAACTCCGAGTATAACTCCTAAACGACTTTCGATGTCGACAACGAGTAAAAAGCCTATAAGTAAGCCGTCATCCACAACTTCACGACGCACTAATGAAGATGTTTTTCCTCTAGAAGAAAGCGATCTCAAGGAATTTTAGAACAAATCTTCACAAGGAGATGAAACAATCTCCTTGTAAAAAGCTTGTAGTAAAGGTTTTGATATGTGTATTGATGGTGATATCTTAGAATTAGATATAGAGATGGATTTAGAAGAGGTCAAAGCATTGCAAGTATTTGTCAAAGATAGGCTTGGTTATATCGAAGAGATTTCACTGCTTCGTTCAGGAACGGGCTTACCTACCACTTCGGCTCTTTTTTCACTTCTTTTTTGTATGAAGAAGGTTAAGCCTTCTCTTAAAATAGATTTTATGAATACCCTCTCTTTAGATTTAGAAAGTTTTGGAATGATGTATTGGAATACGCATGAGTAAAGAAAAATTAAAACAGATATTTATTGAAGAGGCCACTGAGATTATCGAAAAAATGGATATTGATATTCTTAATTTTGAAGAATCTCCGAGTGATAAAGGGCTTTTGAATGAGATATTTAGAGGGGTCCATACGCTCAAGGGAAGTGCCAATGCGTTTAACTTTTCCCGCCTTGGAGAATTTGTTCATCACTTTGAAGATGTATTAGATTTTTTCAGAAGTAGTGATGTAGCTCCTAATGCTAGTCATGTCGACGTTTTTTTAGAGGGCGTTACGGTTATTAAAGAGACGCTTGTTTATGAAGTTGAAGATCAAAGTGGCACCCCTAATGGCTATGAAGCATGTTTAGAAAAGATACGTAATATTATTTTACATGTAAAGAGTCAAGAAGAACCCAAAAGCGTTACATCTAATGATTTAGCTTTAGAATTTGGAAATGATGATTTTGAGATGACTCCTCAAAAAAAAGAGAATGAAGAAGAATTTTTCAGTGCTTTACAAAAAGATGAAAAGCTTTTCAAAATTACACTTAAACTCGATACAGATATTTATTTACGTGGCTTTGACCATTTTTTATTTTTCAAAAACCTTTTACATGTAGGGAGAATCCTCTCCTCTTTTTGGCAGATACCGCAATGCGATGACCTTGAGTCTTTCAATGCTGAAAATAATGAAATCAAAGAAGTGACGGTTTATCTTGCAAGTCTTAAAATGGTTGAAGATATTGCAGATGTATTTGCTTTTTTAGAAACGGAAGAGTTTGAAGTAATGCTCGTTTCTCCTCATCAAAAAGAGGTGGAAGTTTTCAAAAATGAAGAAAAAATTGAAGTGAAAGAAGAGATAAAAGAAGAAAAGAGCAAAACCGTTGTAGCACAAAAAAGTTTTTTAAAGATAGATTCCCAAAAACTTGATGAATTGTTTGACTCTATTGGTGAGTTGGTTATTGCCCAAAACTATCTTGGAGAAAACAGTAAAATCAAGGCAGTCAAAGATGCTGAAGTAACGAAAACCATTGAAAATCTCTCAAAAATTACCAAATTAATTCAAAATCGTGTGATGGGGCTGAGGATGATCCCTATTCGCGACACCTTTGAAAAGATGAAAAGAGTGGCGAGAGATTCATCCAAAAAAGTCAATAAACCCATTCATCTTGTACTGGAAGGGGAAGATACCGAAATTGACAAGACAATGGTAGAAGCCCTCTCCGACCCACTCATTCATATTATTCGAAATTCCATTGACCATGGCATTGAAAGTACGCCTGCGGATAGACTAAAAGCAGGTAAAGAGGAAGAAGGCGTTGTAACACTGAGTGCATATCATAAAGGGGGCAATATCATTATTGAGGTGCGCGATGATGGCAGAGGTATTAATAAACAAAAAGTGTATCAAAAAGCTTTAGAACGAGGTATTATCAATGCAAGTGATGAGCTGAGTGACGCACAAGTTTATGGGCTTATTATGCAACCTGGCTTCTCAACTGCCGATACCATTAGCGATCTTTCTGGTCGAGGAGTAGGGCTTGATGTGGTACGTAATGCCATTGAGGGTGTACGAGGTAAAATCGACATTGTCTCCGCTGAGGGAAAAGGGAGTACCTTTTCGATTGTTTTACCTCTAACGTTGGCAATTATTGATGGAATGATCGTGCGATGTTCGGATAAAATTTATATTATTCCGACCCTTTCCATCATAGAATCTTTTAGACCACAACAAGAATCCGTACATATTGCTGGTGGTAAAGAAGAGTTTGTACAATTGCGTTCTGAACTATTACCGATTATAAGATTAGCCCGCGCCTTAGAACTTGAACACACTTCTCCAAATCCTTGGGAGTCAACTTTGGTATGCATTGAAAATGACAAAGGCAAATTTGCCCTTTTAGTAGATGAACTGGTTGGTCGACAACAGGTCGTTATTAAAACATTAGGCAAGTTTTTTGCTAAAACTGAGGGTGTCAGTGGCGGAGCTGTCATGGGAAACGGTGAAGTTGCTCTGATTTTAAATGTAGAAGAACTGTACTAATGGAGCGGCTCACTCTCAGTAAAAAAGAGTTTGAGCTATTTAGACATTATATTTATGAGCACATTGGTATTTCATTAGGGGCTCAAAAAATTTATTTAGTGCAAGCGCGACTCGCCAAAAGGGTTAAGCTGCTGCATCTTAATGATTTTAGCGAGTATTACAACATTTTAGTGAATGATAAAACTGGACATGAGCTTGAATACCTTTGTTCTTTAATCTCGACAAATGTGACGTCCTTTTTTAGAGAATCGAAGCAGTGGGAGTTTTGGAAAAATAATCTATCAACCATGATGGAGAAGAAAAATAATAAGCTTCGCATTTGGTCTGCTGCATGCTCTACAGGGGAAGAACCTTACAGTATTGCTATGTTTTTAGAAGAAAATGCTCCCAATATTGATATAAAGATTTTAGCGACCGATGTTTCACCTCGGGTTTTAAAAGAAGCCAGTGGTGGCATTTACAGTGAAAAAGCCGTAGAATCATTAGGAAATATTTATCTCAACAAGTATTTTAATAAAGTACACCATAACGAGAATAGCGTTTACACAATCGATGAAAAAATCAAACGTCATATCGTTTTTCGAGGATTTAATCTTGTAACGGGTAATTACGATATTTTTAAAGAAAAAAAATTTGATATCATTTTTTGTCGTAATGTCATGATCTATTTTGACAAACCAACACAAGCGACCTTGGTACAAAAATTTTACAACATGTTGCAACCAGGTGGATATCTTTTTATCGGAAGTTCTGAAGCCTTGACCGATATAAAAACAGGATTTAAATCCAGAAGTGCTTCAATTTATCAAAAGGTATAACATGGCTGAAAACATGAGCGATAAGGCATTACTTGACGAGATAGAAAGACGGTTTGAGCAAAAAAATACGATGCTTGAAGAGTTAGAGTTTACCACCAAAAAGTTGTACGACCTCAATGAAAAACTCAAAGAAAATGACTCGGTCAAAGGAGAGTTTTTATCGCTGATTAAAAACGTGTTTAACAATCCTATAAGTTCACTCCTTAACCTCTCTTCGATGATGCAAAAAAACGAAGATTCCCCCAAGACAGAAAAAATCAAAAGTTTTTTAAATACAGAACTCCTCAAACTCAACTTTCAACTTACCAATATTTTCACTGCTGCTGAAATTGAAGCAGGAGAGATAGGCAGTTATTTTAGTGAAGTTGATGTGCAAAAGCTATTTGATGAAGTGTTGAGCTTATTTGTGTACTTGATAGAAGAAAAATCCTTGGTAGTAGAATCACACATTGACTTGAAAGAGACCATTATTAGTGATACAAAAAAACTTCATTGTATTTTTTCTAATATCATTTCAAATGCCTGTGAGTACTCTTTTAGAGGCAAAAAAATCACCGTTAAAGTAGACATTCAAGGCAAAAATCTTGTCATTGCTATCACCAATATCGGTGATGTCATTTTAAAAGAGTAGACATCTTGCAAAACTCATTTGTATTCCACAGCAAAACCACGGTCAAAGTTGATTAATCCACATATCAAATTAAAGCGTAGATTGAATCGTTTTCTTCTGTTTCTGTATTTTTGGGTGAGTATCTGAAATGTTTTGATTTTAGCATTCACATGTTCAACACATATTCTAGCACTTGCTTTTTGTCTGTTTTCCTCTTTTTGCTCCTCACTCAAAGGATGAAGTTTGGAGGCTTTATGGGGAATTTGACAATGGCTATGTTCTTTGGCAATACCCAGATATCCCCAAATCAACATAAACACAGGTCTTGGGCATCAAGGGGAGATTAGATTCTTGAAACAGTCTAAAATCATGTGTCGTACCTTTAGCGGTATGCACACACATAATCCTCTCCTCTTTATCAATCACAATCTGTCCTTTAAGGGTATGACGCTTTTGCTTACCTGAGTAGTACTCTCTTTGCTTTTTTTGGGTCTTTGACAAGGCGTTTCTGTCGCATCAATGACAACAAAAGAGAGGGCAACATCACTTTTATAGAGTTCTCTCTTGCTTGGCAATGAAAATCTACCAGACTTAATCAACACTTCTTCTACTTCACATACAATCCTTGAAGCCGTTGATTCACTCACACCATAATCAAATCCAATATGTTCAAGGGTGCGATACTCACGATAATAGCCAAGCATCAAAAGTACTTTATTTTCTGGTGAAAGAGATCTCCTCCCTCCTACACCTAATCCTTTTTTACGATTCTCATCGTATTGCCTAAACACCTCTATCATTGCGTTAAATGTCTCTTCATTAACGCCAATATGGCGCTTAAAATCTTTGGGTTTATGCTTTTGCATTTGTTCATATTTTTTCATGCCTCTTGCCAAGCATTTTTAGTGCCTTTTATTTGAGTTTTGCAAGATGTCTAGTATAAAAAAGAAGTCTTTAATCGCTTCAAAAAAGTGGATAAAAAAAGCAAAGCACGAGAATCTGTTGAGGGCCTTGGCTTAGGGCTCAGTGTTGTTAATGCTCTTGTTGATTCATTGGATGGTGAGATAGATTATGAATCGAGTGAAGAGGGAACGACTTTTACGGTTGTATTGAAGCTGCAAGATAAAAATGCTGCGGAAGCACTCTTGGGTGAAGGTGGTAATGAGTTTATGTTTGATGATTTTGATGATATGAAAGAGTTTTAATGTTGCCAAGAAAGTTTATCCATGTAGGAGAGATTTTTGTTGCCATCAATCCCACAGAAATCGTCACAGTCTTAGGCTCTTGTGTTGGAGTCTGCTTGTACGACAAAGTGCAAATGATTGGTGGAATGAATCACTATCTTTTACCACTATGGAATGGCAATGGATTGGAGAGTCCAAAATTTGGCAATATCTCTATTCCTAAGATGATAGAAAATATGGAAAATATTGGATGTTCAAGGCGCAACATGGAAGCGAAAATCTTCGGAGGAGCAAATATCCATAAAACCAACACCGAAGGGCAGATGATAGGGCAAAAAAATATCATGATTGCCAAGGAGATTTTGAAGCAATATACTATTCCTATCAAAGCCGAAGATACGGGCGGAAATAATGGCAGACGCATCATGATGGTAAGTGATGCTAACAGAATCATCCTCAAATATGTACAAAATGAGATAATGGACAATGATTAGGGTTTTAATCGTCGATGATAGTGCCACAGCGAGGCATATTTTACGGGAAATTTTAGAGAGCGATAAACGTATTGAAGTCGTAGGACTTGCTGCTGACGCTTTTATTGCACGTGATATGATACTTGAGCTCAAGCCTAATGTGATTTGTTTAGATGTTGAGATGCCACGTATGGATGGTGTGACCTTTTTACAAAAACTGATGACACATTTTCCTACTCCTGTGGTCATGGTGTCGTCTTTGACGCGTAAAAGTGCTCAAGTGACACTCGATGCTCTTGAAGCAGGGGCGGTTGACTATGTTGCAAAACCTCACTCCAATATCTATGATGGCAAAGATGAAATTCGTGATGAACTCATCCAAAAAGTTATCGATGCTTCGTATGCAAGGGTGCAAAAAGTTGTTCCTCGCACTTCCATTCTCACTAACCGCCTGAGCATTGCAGAGACGACCAATAAAGTTATTGCTATTGGCTCTAGCACGGGAGGAACAGAAGCGCTTAAAGTTGTTCTTCAAGGGATGCCTAAAAACTCACCGGCTATCATCATCGTTCAGCATATGCCAGATAGTTTTATAGGGCCATTTGCCTCAAGGCTTGATTCACTCTGTGAAATTGATGTTAAAGTAGCTAAAAATGGAGATTTCTTAGCGATGGGTACGGCTTACATTGCACAAGGTGGATTGCATATGGTACTGCGTCGTTCAGGCGCAAGGTACTTTGTTGAAATTGGTTCAGGGCAAAAAGTGAGTGGACATTGTCCAAGTGTGGATGTGTTGTTTAACTCTGTTGCAAAAGTTGCAGGTGGAAATGCACTTGGTGTTATCTTAACAGGCATGGGCAGTGATGGTGCAAAAGGTATGTTCAATATGCACCAAGCGGGAGCCAAAACTATTGCTCAGTCTGAAGAGACCTGTGTTGTCTTTGGCATGCCCAAAGAGGCGATCAAGCTAGGGGCTGTTGATTCTGTAGTGCCGCTTGGTGAGATTAGCAGTGTTGTTGTCTCAAAACTATCACATTAGCGCTTAAATATGAAACATATTTTTTACGAAGCAAATCAATTATCAGCACTTATCATCGGAGATATAGCCCAAGATGAGGATTTTGTAGGCCTTGCTCGCAATATTTGTAAATCTTTACATGTAAGTGTATCTGCCCCCCAAATTCAAAAAATGGTTTTAGAAAGTAAAATTGACCTTATCTTTGGAACACTTTCATGCCAAGGCGTTTCGTACCTTAAAGTGCTTCAAGAGATTAAGCAAATCAATCCTAAAATGGAAGTCATTCTCTTTTTAAAAGTGGCAGATGTGGATTATTTGTATGATGCACTTGCCCTTAAATGTAGCAGATATTTGTATATGAAAGAGGAAGAAGAACATCTTTTTAAACATTTCAAAGATGGCCTTGATGTCATTTCGCATAAAGATATTTTTCTTAAAGATACGCAATATTTTAATGTTCTTATCGAGTCATCGGTCGTTTCGCAGTCCGATATAAAAGGCAATGTCACTTATATCAACGATAATTTTACCAAAGTGACTGGTTATACCAAAGAAGAGATACTAGGCAAAAATCATCGTATTCTAAGACATCCCGCTAATGGACCAGAGATATTTAAAGATATGTGGGGGACGATTACCCAAGGTAAAGTTTGGAGAGAGAGGGTTCTCAATAAAAATAAAGATGGCAGTGACTTTTGGGCAGATACTATCATCATTCCTTTTAAAGATGAAAAATCAGGTGAAATTATTCAATACATTGCGATTAGGCGCGATATCACACAGATGCTAGAAGAACGTCGTGCCATTCAAGCCCGTGAGATAAAAGCTAATGAGCAAACAAAGCTTTCTGAAGCAAAAGACTCCTTTTTAATTCTCTTCACCCATGAACTGAAAACTCCCCTTAATGCCATCATTAATTTTTCACAGTATTTGTATAAAAACATGCACCGTATAGAAGAAATCCCTAAAGAAAAACGGATTCATCTATTGGAGCAAATTTACAAAAGTGCTTCTATGATGTTGGAAAATGTGACAAGTATTTTGGATCTCAGTAAACTTAGAAACCATAAAATCAATTATACCTATACGCTTTTTAACCTCAAAGAGAGCATTCAAGATGTCATCGATAAACATGAGGCATTAGCGTTGGAAAATAAAAAAGAGATTGTATTTCAAGATGATGGAATTGAATCTTACATCAGTAGTGACGAATTTAGGTTTAAACAAATCATTGCTAATATACTCTCTAATGCCATCAAGTATGGCAATTCTTCCGTAGAAGTTTTTTTACTCAGTGATAAAGATAAGATAGAGATTATTGTAGAAGATGACGGTAAAGGTATTAGTGACAAAGAGGGTGTTTTTGAACTTTATGAGCAAAGTGCTGGAGGCAATACCAATATGGAGAAAAAAGGTACGGGCATTGGGCTTAATTTTGTCAAATTGCTCTGTGCAGATCTTGGCTTTAGCTGTGTCATCGAAGATTCTCTCTCTTTGGGTGGGGCAAAATTTATTGTAACGAAAAAATTGAAGGATTAAAAAATGGTTAAAGTACTTATCGTTGACGACAATGACAACAACAGACTGACACTCAATCTTCTTCTAGAAGATATAGCAGGCGTAGAAGTCTGTGAAGCAGAAGATGGTCAAGTAGCAGTTGAAATGTGTGTAAGACAAAACTTTGACCTTATTTTTATGGATATCATGATGCCCAACATGGATGGGTTTGAAGCAACCAAACTTATCAAACAACTCCAAAAAAATTGTATGATCATTGCACTTAGCGCACTTGATGATCAAACTTCTAAAAACAAAATGCTCTCTTTGGGGGCTGAGGATTATCTGACTAAGCCTGTTGATGCAGAATTATTTAATACAAGGGTTAGACATTATCTTCGCATTATTGCACTGCGAAATAAAGAAACCTCCACGACTTCGCAAGTGCTTAATCCCTTTGATGCTAAGGTGTATAGCAGAAGTACTACCTTTAGAATTGACAAAGAAGAGGCTTTGGGTGAGTTTTGGGACTATTGGCTTAAGGGTGAAAAAAATATCATTGATCTAAGCGATTGTGTGCGATTAATCTATGGTTTTGGATTGTGGTTGCTCAAAAATGAGCAATCTTTTACAATCGTGATGGAAGAAAGCAGTGATAAAGTCTACATGATGCTTCTTCATCAAGGAGCAATTAAAAGTATCGTCATTAAAAATCTTTTACTCAAACATTTTGCCCAAGCTAAATATATCCTATCTAAAGAGATGCTTTCTTTTCAATTAGATATGGATATCAAATCAAGTGTTGAGGTTAAAAAAGAGAGTGTGGAAGTTAGTGCAGAAGCCAAAAAGATACTCGCAAAAACCCATGATAATGCACTTTGTGCTACAGAATACATCGAAAATACAGCCATTTCATTTATGGGTAAAATCGATGGGCTTGAATCCATCAATGATGAAACAGATAAGGCAATTTTAGATTTTGAACGCTCTCCTAGTAAACGCACAGCGCTGATTATTTGTGATAATTTCCAAGAGTATGCGGATGTTTTAGAGGAGTTAGTGGATTTTGCTCATCTAGGATTTGCGATACAAACATTGATAAATTTTCTCACAACTTTAACCGAAGATCAATTTGAAGATACCAAAGTCAAAAAACTTTCTTCTATGCTTTTGAATCTTCTTCATGATCTTGCTTCTTGGCGGGAAAATGTCTTTATCACTCAAGTAGCTCGCGATGTCCACTATCTTGATGCATCATTGCTCTCTTCTTGTATCCAAGTTGAAGCTATTTTTGAAGATAAAAGTGCAGACGTTAGTGGAGATGATGAAATAGAATTCTTTTAATAACTTTAAATTTAACAAGCTTAATTTATCTATATTAAAATATTTTAAAGTTATTTCTTCCTGATTCTTTAGCCAGATAGAGTGCTAGGTCAGCATTTTTAATCAGTTGATTAAAGTCTTTTCCTGAGTCTGGGAAGAGACTAATGCCTATGCTCATGGTAATATGAATATCTAAATGATGTATCCTAATGGGTTGTTGGATTGCATCAATCAGTTTTTGAGCAATATTTTCTAATGCTTTAATTTCTTCTATTTCATCAATAAGAATAATAAATTCATCCCCTCCAAAACGTGCAACTGTATCTGATTTACGCGTAGCGAGAAGGAGTGTTTTTGCCACATGAATGAGGATCATATCGCCAACATCATGGCCCATTGAGTCATTAATCTCTTTAAAATTATCCAGATCCAAGAAGAGTACTCCGAATTTTTTGCCACTGTATTGATTATTTTCCACCAAAAGTTGAAGTCTTTGATTGAGCAGTGTACGATTCGCCAAAGAGGTTAAGTGGTCATAATGCGCTTGTTTATAAATGATGTCTTTTTGCTTAATAAGTTTACTTTTTGCGGTTTCGAGTTTTCGAATGGTTGCATTGGCAATTTTAACCGCTTTCGCCAATTCTTCACTTTCTTTATGGCAGCGTGATTTTTCTTCCATTAATCCCGTTTGATCATAAATTAGGATCGTTACTTGCTTTGTTTCAAGGTTGTATGGCATGATGGTAACATCTTGTTGCATAAACTCAAAAATAGATTTTGTTGTCATAGAGTTTTTCACGGGGAAAAGGTAGTCATTGGAATCTGCTGTAAAAAAAGAGGGGCTGTTCAGTGTCAAAGCAGCTTTGATGTGACGTTTGAGCGATTTTAATCGCTCTGAAGTTAATTCAAATAACGAGAGTAGATTTTTTCCTATAATATGCTCAGCTTCAACATTATTGTGAACGGCAAACCACTTATTAATGTAGTAGATGTTGAGATCTGTATCAACCGTCAAGATACCCAATTGATAGAGTCAATTATTTTTTCGCAGTTTATCATTGTTCTAGCTTATCTATGGTGCATTTTAGTTGCTCTAACATTTCGTTGTTAAGAAGGATAAACATATGCCCTAAGATATTTTCTTTTTCAATATCCAAGGCTGTTTTGATAACAATAACATTGTCATACCCCTCAATCTTGTCATATTTGTCCATTTCTGAGATGTCGCGTTTTTCAATGGATGGAACTTTAAAGATGGTTTCGCCATGAATAATTTCACAGAATTTACCAATGCATGCAGATGTGATAATGTTAGTAAGTTCCATAATAGATGATTTAATATCGCTTTCATCACTGATCTCTTGTTTGAGTAAAAGGCTACAAAATACTTTGGCTGAATAGTTATTGAAAACAAAGAGAACTTCACCATTAAAAGAGCCTAAAAAGCGCTGTTTTGTGAGATAAAATTCAGAGTCATTGTCCAATACTTCAATAATTTTATCATCTAAGTATTGGATGTCAATGCTAGAAATTTCAGGGATATGAAGTTTAGCACGGTTATCCAACATGTCACCAATCAAAGAGGCAGAAAGCCCAAAAGAGACGTTGATGAGTTCTTTTAAAATATCTTCTTGTTGCGGATTAAAGGACGATTTTGTCATTTAAAATACCAACTTTAGTAATGTTGTACGAAATTCTTCTTCATCAATCGGTTTAGAAATAATGGCAGAAGCACCTAAGTTCAAAATTCTTTCTTTGGTACTTTTTTGGCGATCTGCTGAGACCATGACCACAAGTGCATCGGCGTTGATCTCCTTGATATGTTTTAACGCTTCAAAACCATCTATTCCGGGCATTGTAATATCTAAAAAAACAATATCGGGTTGGTGCTGCTTATACAGCTCAATAGCCTCTTCTCCATTACATCCTTCGATAATTTCAGCACTTTCTACAATTTTCTTTGGAATCATCTCGATGAGCCATTTCCGTGATATTTTTGAATCGTCCACGACTAAAAAAATCATTTTGTTTGATAAGCCCATCTCATAATCCTCATATTGTAATTCTATAAGGCAATATAGTACAAAAATTATCTTTAAAAAACTATATAAGATATTTTTTGGTATCTTCTTTTGTGTTAAACGGTGATGATTGAAAAAGTTTTTCGCCAATGCAAAGCGCATAGTTTTGATCGGGAAACGCTTTGGTAAAAGTTAAAACAATACGACATGCTAGAGCTTCATCCGCACTGGAAGCGTTTTTTGAGAGTAAGGAAGAAGGGGCATTCATCTCTTCTTTTACATGTAAAAGATTAAATTTAGGGTTATTGAGATTATCAATAATATCATTCTCTTTTTCGTTACGCCCCACAACGAGTTTTGAGCCATCTGGCAATCTAAAATGTCTGCCATTTTTAAGCACTTCGATGTCTTCTTTGTCAAACGTTTCGTGCGTTACACAATCACGTAAGCGGATACTAAATTGAACATCGGTCAGTAAACAGCCCCCCGCAGGTGTAGGGTAGTCTTCCCAGCCCCACTCCTTGGCAAGGGAAAGTTGAGCATTTCTCCCTCTGCCATTAAAGCCTAAAAGTTTACTGCGATCGACCCACCCTTCACGCTCCGGCTTTGTCTCTTCCATCACGAGGGCACAGAGTGGACGAAGAATCAAATCTTCATCAATGTCATTCGCAATTTTTTTGACCAATCTTAGTGCATCTTTATTTTGACTCATGGGACGTTGTCCAACGACTTCACCTGTGGCAATAAACGAAGCCCCATAACGAGGTAGGAGTGCCTTGGCGACTGTAAACATAAATCCATGACAGTCAATGCATGGGTTGAACTGTTTACCATAGCCGTATTTCGGGCTAAAAAGAATTTTTTGGAGGTATTCATCGCGTACATCGATGACTTCCAGTGTTGCACCAGCGATGCTAGCACGTCTTTTAAGTGTATCGTAGTTGTCTTCTTTGACGCCAAAACCAATGTTGATATGCAGAGCAATCACTTCAATGCCCTGATTTGTTAAAAGTTTCATTGCGAGCATGCTATCAAGCCCGCCGCTATAGAGTACTAATGCTTTCATACGGAACCAATTCACCTTGTTTTAATTTCATCATTTTTTCTTGTATTTTACGGATTAAAAACTGTTTTTTATCGTAGCTGAGTTCTTTCGCCATTCTGATTTCTTGGAATTTTTCGTTGTAGTAGTGATACAAAAATGCGACCATTGAAGCGATCAGAGATTTTTCATCGTACACCTTGATGTCTTCCCACAACATAATACGTCTTAGTTTCGGATGTTCAAATTGATTGTCCAAAAGTAGTGAAAACTCTTCATGGTGGGTTTTGAACATAGAACTATCGATGGTATCCAGCACCGTGTCAATCAGACTAGGTTCGCTCAAAATGGTTTTGATGATGGTAAGCTCTAACATATCCTCAAAGGCACGCTCTTTTTTATCGAGTCTTTGAGGCTTGTGACTTTGAATTTTTACCAAATTGTGATGAAGCCCCAATTTTTCAGAAAGCATCCCTGTATAGCTCTCTTGAACAGCTTGTGGGAGCGTTTTAAGATAGCTCATCGCTTCGGTTAATGCTTGTTGTTTGGCTAAAGGGTCTTTGAGGTTGTACTTTTTAACCATACGTTCTAATGCAAATTCAATGAAGGGTTGAGGGGTACGGAAAAGATGGTTGAGCGCATCCATTAGGCCATTTTGTACCATATCAGCAGGATCCATACCATTGCCAAAGAGCACAACGCCACCTTTGATACCATGGGCACTTAGCAAAAAAGAGGCTTTGAGTGCTGCGTTAATCCCTGCATCATCACCATCGTACGCCACAATGACTTCGGGATCACCTCGCATAATAAGCGGAATATGTTCGTTTGTAAGTGCCGTTCCAAGCGTAGCAACCGCATGGGTAAAGCCTGCTTGATGCAACATAATGACATCCAGATAACCTTCCGTAATGATGATGGTTTTTTGTTTGTAAATGCTCTCTTTGGCGAGCTGATAGCCATACAGCAGTTGTGACTTATTAAAGTGTTTGGTTTGGGGCGAATTTACATATTTGGCGGGATGGTTTGAAAGGGTGCGTCCTCCAAAACCAACAAGTCTGTTACTGGGTGAATAGATGGGAAAGGTGATTCGCTCGATAAAACGGGCATACGGCTGATTGTTTTCTCCAATGCCGGCTACTCCATATTCCATCCCTTCACTCATGGCATACCCTCTTGAACTTAAAAAATCCAACGTAGCAAAAGAAGCGGGTGCATAACCGATTTCAAATTTTTCAACAGAGGCTTCGGAAATGCCTCTCTTGATGAGATACTCTTTGGCAAAAAGAGTCTTATCTAGCTGTTTGACGTAGAAAAGATTCAAGTTCTCCATAAGTTTGCGATCTTCTTTTTTGATTCCATCCGTTGTGGTATAGGAGAGCGAAAAATTAACCATGTTGGCGAGTTTTTCGATAGTTTCAGGGTAGGAGAGCTTTTCGTATTCCATCACAAATTTGATGCTGTCTCCTCCTGCGCCACAGGCAAAACAGTGGTAAATTTGTTTTGAAGGACTCACGACAAGGCTAGGGCTGGTGTCGTTGTGAAAGGGGCAGACGCACTTGTAGTTTGCACCATTTTTCTTCAGCTCCAAGTAGGAGCCTACGACGTCGACAATATCAAGACGTTGTTTGAGATTCTCTATGGATGTTTTATCTATCATGGTTAAATTATAGCAAGTTTGGTATAATAGAATTCTGTTTCAAACTTCACATGCGAAGGTTTATATCTTGGATAATTTTTTTATAGCGTATCGTGATCCGCTGTTTGGTGTCATTATCTTGTTTGCGATTGTGTTTGTGATCTCTTTCTCCAACTATTGGTGGGGTGTTTTTAAGAACAAAGAAGAGAAGCAGAGCATCGATAAATTTGTTAAAAAATTTGAAATTGTCACCGATGAAAACGAGTATAAAAAGCTTTTAGAAGATGCTTCTATTCCTTTGGAATCTTTAGCGTTGCTGGCGCATGCTTATGCCAAAAGTGGCGATTATGAAAAAGCGATCAATATCTATCTTGTGACGTTAAAGCGTGTCAAAGGCAAAGACGAAAAGCAGTACCTTCTTTCAACCCTTGGAAAGACTTATTTTAAAGCAGGCTTTTTGCGACGAAGTTCCGAAGTCTTTTTAGAGTCATTGCGCTTACATCCCCGAAATGCTGAATCCCTCAAATATTTAACCGTAGCCTATGAACAGCTCCAAGAGTATGTTAAAGCCGAAGAGGTTTTGGACTCATTGGAAGAGTTGGGTGCAAAAGTGAGTGTGCAAAGAACGTATCTTAAAGCACTAGAAACGATTAAAGAGAGTCATCTTAAAGAGAGCCAAAAAGTTGAGAAGCTTTTAGAACTTTGCAAGACAGCACCTTTTTTAAAGCGAAGATTGTTTGAATATTTGCAGGAAAATGGCATTAAAATCGAGTCTTCTTTTTTTGAAACACTCTCTTCTTCGGATATGATTGATCTTTTATGGTATGTTGATCCGATGGTGTATGACATTCTTACATGTAAAGATCCATTAGTGCAGCAAATTGCGATGGCACGGGGACTTCGCCCTTATGCAGCGTTAGAAAGCGAAGCACCTTTTGCGATTGATGTTTTAGGAAAACTTCAAAGTATTGGGTATCACAAAGCAAGTCTTGGTTTTGAGTACCTTTGCGCTGAGTGCAAGCAAGTTTTTCCGATCCATTTTTACAGATGCCCTCATTGCCAAAGCATCAATACGGTAACAATTCACACCAGACTTACCAAAGCAGACGATGAAGAAAATATCTCTTTTCTGTGATGGCTCTTCCTTAGGAAATCCTGGGGCTGGGGGCTATTGTGCGATTTTACGTTTTGGTGATGTGGAGCGTGTGGTCAGTGGTGGAATGGCAAATGCCACCAATAATCAGATGGAACTGCTTGCAGTTATTGAAGGCTTAGCAGCCCTTAAAGAACCATGCGATGTAACACTCATTAGCGATTCGAGTTACGTGATTAAAGGCATTAATGAATGGCTTGAAGGCTGGAAACGCAAAGGTTTTGCCAAGGTGAAAAACCCAGAAATGTGGCAGCGTTATGTTGAGGTTTCAAAAATTCATAAAGTGCATGGCATTTGGGTGAGAGGGCATGATGGGCATGCTGAGAACGAGATGTGCGATCGAATCGCTAAAGAAGAAGCAACTAAAATCAAAATAGGTTAAGTAGCTTTTCTGCCTCGCAAGAGGCTAGCTTTAGCGCCCTAGTGGCTAACGTAGCTTTTAGGCTTTGCCTAAATAGCGTTGTAAAAATGACAAAGGAAAGATAATGCAAAAAAAATTAGAGGCGTTACAGAAGCGTTTGGGTTATCAGTTTAAAGATCAAAACCTGATAATCGAGGCACTTACGCATAAAAGTTCTAAACAACCTTACAACAACGAGCGCTTAGAGTTTTTGGGCGACGCAGTGCTTGATCTTATCGTTGGGGAGTACCTTTACCATGAGTTTACACAGGTTGCAGAGGGAGAACTTTCCAAACTTCGCGCTTCCTTGGTGAATGAAAAAAGCTTTGAAAAACTTGCGCGCCTTTTGCATTTAGGAGAATACATCTACATCTCTTTAGCGGAAGAGAACAATAATGGACGTGAAAAACCCTCTTTACTCTCCAATGCGTTTGAAGCCATTCTTGGAGCGCTTTACCTTGAAGCTGGACTTGAAAAAGCCAAAAATTTGGCGATTGCTCTTTTGGAAGAGGCGTACCCTAAAATTGATATGGATGCGATCTTCAGAGATCACAAGACCACCTTGCAAGAACTGACTCAAGCGCATTTTGGGATGACACCAGAGTACCGACTTGTACGCTCTTTTGGACCTGATCATAAGAAAGAGTTTGAAATCGCTGTTTCCGTACGTGGTCGTGACCTCTCCATTGCCAGTGGCAAAAGTAAAAAAGAGGCGCAACAAAAAGCGGCAATGTTAGCATTAGAAATTTTAAAAAAAGAGATCCGATGAGTAGCAATACATTTGGCAAAAAGTTTAGCTTCACAACCTTCGGCGAGTCGCATGGAAAGGCAATCGGTTGTGTCGTCGATGGTGTACCTGCGGGTTTAGAAATTGATGAAGCATTTATCCAACGTGAGCTAGATAGAAGAAAGCCCGGTCAAAATAAATTTGCTACCGCACGCAAAGAAGGCGATACCATCGAAATTTTAAGCGGTGTGTTTGAAGGCAAAAGCACGGGAACTCCCATTGCCATGGTTATTTTTAACGAAAACCAAAAAAGCGGAGATTATGACAGTGTCAAAGACCTTTTTCGCCCAGGACATGCAGACTTTACCTATTTTGCCAAGTATGGTCTTCGAGATTATAGAGGTGGCGGACGCAGTAGTGCCAGGGAAACTGCCGCGCGTGTAGCCGCTGGAGCGATTGCAAAACTGCTTTTAAATACTTTACATGTAAAGGTTCAAAGTGGTATTTGCGCGATTGGGGATATTGAAGCAAAAAGCTATGATTTTGAGCGTGTGGCAAAGAGCGAGATTTATGCCCTCGATAAAAGCGTTGAAGCGGCACAAAAAGCGGCTATCTTAGAAGCTAAAAATGCGCATGATTCCGTGGGTGGTGCGGCTTTGGTGCATGTTGTAGGCGCGCCCGCTGGACTGGGAGAACCAATTTATTATAAACTGGATGCTCTGTTAGCTGAAGCGATGATGGGTATTAACGGCGTTAAAGGGGTTGAAATTGGCGAGGGTTTTCATGCCTCTTCGCTTAAAGGTTCAGAAAATAATGATGCGATCACCAAAGAGGGTTTTGTAACCAACCATAGTGGTGGAATTTTGGGTGGCATGAGCAATGGCGATACCATTACATGTAAAGTTTATTTCAAACCGACACCGTCTATTTTTATCGCACAAGAGACGATTGACACAGAAGGGAACGCGCTTACATGTAATCTCAAAGGGAGGCATGATCCGTGCATCGCGGTGCGAGGCAGTGTGGTTGCTGAATCGATGGCAGCGTTAGTCATTGCTGATCTGCTTCTTTTGAACCTTGGAGCTAAAATAGAGCATCTCAAACACGTTTACAATCGATAAATAATGAGGTGGCTTCCAATGTTGGTAGCCACCTCGTGTCACTTATGCAAGAAGCATTAATCCTTGGTAGGTGATGAAGGCCAGCACCCATGCTGTTGCAAAGGTAAAGATGACCAAATAGACGGTATATTTTGTCTCTTCTGCCTCTTTGGCAAAGACTGCGGTTGCTGCAAGGCACGGTAAGTACACCATGACAAAGACGATAAATGCCATTGCCGATTGGAAGCTAATATTGGCGGTAATGATCGCACGAAGAGAACCATCATCTTCTTTGACACCATCACCTAATGAATACAAAACTCCCAGCGTTGAGACGATGACCTCTTTTGCGGCTAGTCCACTGAACGTTGCGACACTCATTTTCCAGTCAAAGCCCAGTGGTGCAAAAGCAGGCTCAATCGTTCTACCAATCATGCCAAGGTAGGTGTGCTCCATCAATTTCTCACGTTTTTCATTTTCTAAGGCTTTGGTTGCCTCTTCAAGAGAAGTACCTTTATCTTCCTCAACGGTTTTTGTAACCTCTTCAATACTGTTGCTCTGTTCTTCAGTCACGCTTGGTTGTAACGCTTCAATTTTGGTCGTATACTCTTCTTCAATCAGACTATTTTTGGGGTATGAACTGATAAACCAGATAAGCATGGAAGCCATCAAAATAAACGTTCCCGCCTTTTTGATATACATTAGGGATTTTGAATAGACCACAAACCATAAAAGCTTTAAGCTCGGTAAGCGATATTTTGGCATCTCCATAACAAAAGGTTCATCTTCGCCTTTGAACGCACTCACACGAAGAATTTTAGCGGCAATAAGCCCTAAAAGTGCCCCTGTGATGTATATGCCAAACAAGACATTTCCCGCCATATTCTCTTCAAAAAAAGCGCCTGCAAAAAGAACATACACAGGAAGTCGTGCGCCACAACTCATAAACCCAATGATAAACATCGTTAGCAAACGGTCTTTTTTATTTTTCAAAGTACGTGCTGCCATATAGGCAGGAACGGAACATCCAAAGCCCGTTACAAGGGGAACAAAGCTTTTGCCATGAAGCCCAAATTTGTGGAAGAAGCCATCTAGCAAGAAAGCTGCTCTAGACATATACCCAGTGGTCTCAAGTAGTGCAATGCCTAAAAAGAGAATCATAATATTGGGTAAAAACATTACAACACTGCCCACACCTGCGATAATACCATCGGCAATCAGTGACTTCATCGCTTCATTATCAATGGTATTTCCGACAGTCTCTGCTAGCCAGCCAAAACTTGCCTCAATCCAGTCCATTGGAATTCGCCCTAGCGTGAAGGTGAGTTGAAACAGTCCCCACATTAAAAAGATAAAGATTGGAAGCCCTAAAAGTTTATGAATCAAAATCGCATCAATCGTCTGTGTGAGATTTTTGCGTATTACTTTGGTGACATGAAGCACTTCGGCACTCAGCCCTGCACTAAACGCTCCATGTTGACGGTTGATGATCTCTTCGATATCTTCACTTTGAGCGTACATGTAAACATGTCCAAGGGCATTATTGAGAATAGGATGTAGCTCAACATACAGAGGTTGTTCATGCATTAGCGCGTAAATTTCTCTTTTTTGCCATAGAAGTCCCACTGCGATTTGACGGTTGCTAAAATGAGGCGTTGTAAAATGTTTATCCTCTAAAAAACGTACAATCGTTTGGAGTTGTTCTTCGACTTCATCGCTGTAAACCAATTTGGGTGCAATGAACTCATTTTTGGTTACATGTAAAACCTGATTAATCAACATTTCAATGTTCGTTTTGATTTTTGAAGAGACACGCACGCAAGGAACAGAGAGAATTTTGCTCATAGTCTCCGCATCAATGTCAATGCCTTCTTTAATGGCTTCATCGTCCATATTTAAAGCAATGACCATCTTTCTTTGAAGCTCCATCAATTCGGTTGTCAGCATTAAATTGCGTTCTAAGTTGGTAGAATCAACAACGTTTAATATGAGATCGTATTCACCTTTTTGTAAAAAATCTTTGGTGACTTTCTCATCAGCCGAAAAATCTTCAAGAGAATAAAGACCGGGAAGATCAATAAACTCAATCGCGAAATCTTCTGTTTTTAAACGAGCGGTTGCTTTTTCTACCGTAACACCTGCAAAGTTACCGATTTTGAGGTTAGATCCACTCATCGCGTTGGCAAGATGGCTTTTGCCCACATTGGGTTGTCCTACGAGAGCTATGACTATTTTTTGCATTAGGCGACCTCTACTTCGATGAGTTTGGCTTCATCAAAACGCAAAGCAATAGAGCTATAACCCAGTGAAACTTTAATGGTATTTTTTTGAAGGCTTGTTTCGACCACTTCAACCTCTTTGCCAATGCCCAGTCCGAGTGAGAGAAGACGTTTTTTGAGGGTGTTTTGCGCGTGAATGCTTTTAATATGCGCTTTTTGATTTTTGTTGATTTGCGATAAATCCATAAGTATTCCTTTCTTAATCTCATAACATAAGCGATATTATATAAGCTACTTCCTTTTATCTAAATAAAAACGATTATTAAAATTGAATATGAAATGGAGATGCTTTTTTTGCAGCTTTTAATATGAGTTATCGTTGAATAACTAGTTGGGAAGTATCGTTTTAGCGGTTTCTTCGAGAAGAGATTTTGGAACAAGCCCTAAAAAGCGCTTCATCTCCTTGCCATCCTCTGAGAAAAAGGCAAACAGAGGAACACCGTAAACACCGCCCACTGCTTTGCTAAAATATTCACTCGATTGGGGCTCTGAGATCACTTTAAAAGCCACGTTGTACTTTTTTAAAAAGGTGATGTCATCATCGCTGCGTGAACTTCCTCCTAAAATACCGATAACCTCTATTTGACCTTGATACTTCTGCGCCAATTCATTCAGGTAAGGAATTGCCTCTTTGCAGGCGCCACACGTTTTGGTAAAGAAAAAGAGTAGGTAGGGTTTTTCATAGGAGAGCTTTAGACGAGCCTCTTTGGGCGTAAACGTACTTTGAATGGGTTTACTCTCACCAATGACGATGTGATTTTTTTGCGTGAGATTTTCACCACATCCGCTTAGAAATAAGATCAGAATGCAGGCAAAGTAACGCATTAGAGATACTTCATAATGATTTTTTGAGCTTCCTTCCATGGCAGTTCACCATGGATGACCTCTTTTAAAACACCTTGATTGTCAATCAAAAACATAATCGGCACCGAGCGTACATTGTAACGTTTTGCGGTAATATCAATATCATCTTTTAAAAGCGGATAGTGAAATTTTGACTGGGCTTCAAAAGCGGCAATATCTTTGTTTTCATTAAGTGAATTCACCGCAATAATGGCTAATTTATCGGGATATTGCTCTTGTAATTGATCTAACAGTGGCATTGCTTCGGTACACGATGGACATCCCATCATCCAAAAGCGAAGCACAATGACTTTGCCAGCATAATTTGATAGCGTAACAGGATCACCACTGAGTGTTTTAGCCGAGAGTTCAGGTGCCTGTGCATTCATTTTGGCTTTTTGAGGGACTGCTGAGCAGGCATTGAAAAGCAGTGCAAAAAGTAGTAGTGTTAAAACAGATTTATGCATGAGGTATCTCCTCCATTTTGCCATGGCGAAGGTTGATAATGCGATCCGCATAGCGTCCCAATTCTGGGTTATGTGTAATTAAAATGATCGTTTTGCCTTCTTCTCTTAAACGGCAAAAAAGATCGAGGATAACTTTTTCATTTTGTTCATCCAAATTGCCCGTTGGTTCATCGGCAAGGAGAATTTCAGGGTCGTTAATGAGTGAACGAGCGATACACAAGCGTTGTTGTTCACCGCCTGAAAGCTCGGAAGGACGATGCGTTAAACGGTGGGAGAGTCCTACTTTTTCAAGCGCTGCTTTGGCGTCCTCTTCATCCACACTGCTGTGGTAGTACTGCGCAAGCATGACATTTTCAAGCGCACTGAGGTAGGGAATGAGGTGAAATTGTTGAAAGATAAGCCCCACTTTTTCACGTCTGATAACCAGTTTTTGAGCCTCGTCTAAAGAACCCGCATCTATGCCACCTAAGAGGTACTCACCGTTTGAGGGTGCATCCATCAACGAGAGAATGTTCAGAAGCGTTGTTTTTCCAGAACCTGACGGCCCCATGATGCTGATCCACTCGCCTTTGTGTACACAGAGGTTGATGCCCTCTAATGCGATCACGTCGCCAAATTTTTTTTCAATGTTTTTAAGTTCTAATACAGATGTCATAAAGAATTATTCTCCTCTTAAAATAGTAGCCACAGGCAAGTTCAATGAACGCTTGATGGGAAAGTATGCGGCAATGGCTGCAAACAGTAGTGATAAAATGGTCGCAATCGGAATCGATAAAAAGCGAAAATCAATGCCTGAGCCAAAGATAACCGTGCCAAAAAATTGGGATAAAAAAAAGCCTAGAAATGCCCCTAACACCGAAGCAAAAAGTGTCATCAAAAAAGTTTCCGTGCCAAAAAGGGTGGCGACATTGCGCTTCGATGCTCCAAGCGCACGAAGCAAGGCGATCTCTTTGGTGCGTGAAAAGATGATGGAACTCAGTGTGGTATTGACACACATGGAGGTGATGAGTAGTACGGTAAAAGCGACCAATGCCATTAAGAATTTGATCTTATCTAAGATCAGACCCTCTGAGAGTGAGATACGCGCAAGAGGTTTGGCGTTGAAACTGCCTACTTTGGAAAGCTCTAAACTAATCGCATTGATCTGATCAAAATCGCCCAATATGACCGCCTCAACCAGATGGATTTTTCCCGATTTGCCTAAAACTTTTTGTGCCAAAGGCAGGGAGACAAAGAGCAGTCCATCTTCTTTATCGCCACTGGAGACAATTCCTTTGATGCGAATGGTTGTGGAAAAGCCACTCTGCTCATTGACTAAGTTGATGCTTGAACCCACTTTGAGTTCCATCTTTTTCGCCAGATCTACACCAATGAGGGCGTTACGTTCATCAAAATCGACGTTGATGTAGGTTCCTTGTACGACCTCTAAAAAAGGTTTAGCCACTTTCATTCCTGCAAAGTCAACACCTGCCATCACGGCATCACCCAGACTTAAACGAACCGTTCCAAAGAGGTAGGGTGAGGCACCTAATAGGGAGCCTTTTGGGATTACATGTAAAGACTTTTCATAATCGCTTTGATCGAAGAAAAGTGATTTTTCAACCGATTGTGGCGTGAAAAGCACATTCGCACCATACGCCTTCAGCTCTTTGCGCATTTTAGAGTCGATGTCCAGATAGGCATTAACAAAAGCACCCGTTACGCACGCCCCTAGCATGATGGAGATAAAAATGATGAGGGTACGATCGTAACTGAAACGAAGGCTTTTAAATACCGAACGAAGTAAAAAAGTACTGCGTGAGGACTGTTTTTTATTTGCGACCATAAAGCACCTCCGCAGGTAAAAGATCGATCACGCCGCGCATGGGGAGCAGTGAGCCCACAAACGCGATGATGAGCGCAAAACTGATCGTAAGGGGTAAAATAATCCATGAAATATCCACCGCATGCCCGAAGATACTAAGCGCTATTAGCATCGAAAGCCCATACCCTACGAGTGCTCCAACAGCTCCAGCGATGAGGGCGACACTCAGTGATTCGGCGATGAAAAGCTCATAGATCGCAAGATTGCTCGCTCCTAGCGCCTTTAAAAGTCCGATCTCCTTTTTACGACGGTGAATCTCCGATGCCATCAATGAAGCGATGCCAATGGACGCCGCAATCAATGCGATGATGCTCACCATTCCCATCAGCGATTGGATTTTTTTCACGACTTTGCTTTCGCCATCACTCACTTTCATCAGTGCCTTTGCCGTAGCACCTTTGTACTCTTCTTCGATTTGGTAGGCAATCGAGCTCACATACGCCGTACAGTACCAATGGTCATACTCTAATGTGTCCAGTTCTGCAGGGTTACGTTTGGCTTTCATCGAGAGGTCATCCTCTGGAACGGTGAGGGCTGAGACTTCCACACGGGATATTTTTTCAGGTTTACCCAGCAGTGTTTGTGCCAGAGCCATGGACATCATGATCTTGCTCTCCGCCTCTTGTGCGCCTTTTAAAATACCCTTTACATGTAAAGATTTACCTGCAAGCATAACCGTGTCGCCAACCGCGATGTGGTGCTCTTTTGCGAGAGTTTCACCGACTAAAATATTTGCTTCCGTATCATCCTCGATCCACGCTCCCTCAACACTCCAAAACGGGTAGAGTGACTTGACGCCAATGCGGTAGTTTGGCTCATCCGCAATGGGGAGATTTTTATCAAAATAAGTGCCTACGATGGCAACAGGTATCGACTCTTTTGACCACGCTACTTTCCCTTCTAAAAAAGGAGCATACGCGGCGATGTTATTGCGCCAAAATACCTCTTTGATTTTGGGAAGTTTGCTCTCATCCAAGTAAGCATCTTCTTGCAAAGGCTTAAAGGTTTTGCCTTCGATCTCCATACTCAGTGCGCCACCTTTGGGCAATACAATGATATTGGAGCCGTAACTGCGAAGTTCAAGTGCGACCTTGTCGCCAATGCCAAGCGTAATGTTGAGCATCGAAGCGACCAACATAGAGGCTAAAAAGATGGTCAAAAAGGCGAGCATCTTTTGAGTTTTATTGCCCCAGAGAGCGCTTTTAAGGAGTTTGTATTCCATCATTTGCTCACATCTCCTAACGCTTGGTAGCCTTGCGCTCTCCAGTGCGATTCACTGGCAGTACCCACGTAGCGTTCAGGATTTTCTTTAAATTTTTCATACGTATCGCTGTTTTCAAAGTAGTAGGTTTTTCCACCAAAAACATACGTTTTAGGAGCTTTGAGGTTAATCAATTTGGCACCACTGACGGGATCACTCACACTTTTTTCCACGATCTCTGAGAAGTAGTTCACCCCTTTGAGAATCGTCTCTAGCTTGATGGTGATCTCTTTACCATCAAATTCATATGGAAAAGGAATAGGGTTGCATCCACCTTCTTTACCAACAGAAGGAATAAAAATACGCACATTGCACGAGATACAAATGAGCTCATCACCTTTTTTGACATAGCCCATATCGCCGCAAATCATGCACGCGTCAAACACGGCAACAGGTGCGTCTTTCTCTTTGTAACGGTTAAGTAGAAAGAAGCGAATCTTATTGCCCTCATCGGTAATGTACGCAAAACGGTGTAGGTCGTTGTCGCGTAACAGCTCCATCGGGATTTTAAATTCACCGTTCACGGGTTCTAAAATCGTAGGTGTCGAAATGGTTGGCGGACGTGAAGCGACAAGATCGTAATAGAGTATAAATGTACTCATCACTAGCACTATAAGGATGTTACATGTAAAGACTTTTTGCAGATGCGCCCTCGTAGCACGAATGCGTCTAGAAGCGATAACACCCACATCTTCTTTACGCTCTTTTTGCGGTTGTTGACGTAGAAAAAGAGCGCTTAAGACAATGATGATGGCAAGGTAAACATAGGTGAAAAACGAAGAGTAGTGCAACACTTTGGCAACGGCTGAGAGAAGCCATGTTGAGGTTGGAAGCACACCTAAACGCATCAAGGCAATGCCAAGTTCCCCGCAAATATCTAATAGCAAAAAGAGGGTGCTCAGGGTAATGGCGGAGTTTCGAACTCTAGGGCTGAGTGTTTCATTGACCTTTGTCATTAACCAGAAAAGTAGTAGGAGCAAACAGGCGCTCAAAATTACAATGCCCAAAGAGACGATGGAAAGCGTGTCTAAAAGCGCACCCTTCAGCAATGGAAAATCACGGCTAAGTGTGCCGTATTCTATACCAAAAGAGATCGCAAGCAGTGCCATGAGCGCCAGTTTAACGCTTTTAAAGGGGAGCAGACACACAGCCCAGCCCAGAAGCAATAAAACGACGATAACACCGTTGGCATAGAGTTTAAGTGTGGTGTCCCAGAGATAGAGATTGGCGAATTCAAAGAGTCCAATACCTATCCAAATACCGATAAAAGAGGCTAAAAAAGAGGTCTTGAGGCTGATGTGTTTGTTCCATAAAGCACTCAAAAGTGTAAAGCCCAGTAATGCTTGCATCACGTGGATAAAATAAATCGACATTGCATCGTGTCCTTCAACAAAAAACTTGCGTCTTTTTTCGTTTACATGTAAAAAAAAGAGACGCAAATTTTGGGCAGAAAAAGAAGAGCACCAAGGCTCTTCTTAGGGTTTTTAGTCTTTAATACCTGTGTATTTAAATTTGTATGTCGTTGTGAACGGTTCAAACCATTTACCAACACCTGATGCTGCATCAGCATGTCTTCCAAAACCTTGTTTTGAAGGATTGTCGATGGTAAATTTCAGTTCGTAGTTACCAACACCCAACATTTTCACGTTTGCACCATAGTGAGGACCATCGGCTGCAACCATTGGCATAAATGTACCTTTTTTACTTTTGCCGGTATCGAGGTTTTTAAGCTCATAACTCACGCTCAAATAAGGAACCCATTCACCTGCTGCAAAACCGTTGGTATTACCTTCCGTTGCACTGATGTCTGCTTCAAGATGCACATCAGCTTGTGAAGGTGCGAGGTCGATACCTTTTGGCTCCATATCGATCGGTTTAAGGTACACAGCGGCTACGGTCATGTGATTCATCACAACCTCTTCACCAATTGGGTACTCTTTCATCTCAGCCTCTGCGGCATGGGCTAACATAACGGCTACGCTCAGCGCTAATACTGATTTTGCCAACATTTTTAACATAGTTCCTCCTTAGAAAATTTAGATCTCAAAATCGTTCTCCTTTTTTTGAGATTCAAGCTTTTTTCGCTTGAATCATGATGTATAACGAGCCCACAATCAGCCCAATGACAAGCACTGCTTGGAGAATAAGGCTTTGCATATACGGGTAAATTCCAAGCCACGTTAGTGTTGGAAAGCCCTCAATCAGGGCTGGTTGAAACACTTTGCCTTCCACCAGTTCCATAATACCTTTGCCAGTAAAGACGATTGCCATGTAAAAAATGATCGCACTGGTAATCATGAAAAAAGGCTTAATTGGAATCCTGATCGCTCCCGCTTTGAGGAGGAAAAAGAGGATGATAAGTGCAATGACGCCCGCGCCAAAACCTGCGGCTAACATGCTGTACCCAAGCGGAGTTTTTGCATCAAAAATGAGTGCTTGATAGAACAGTACCGTCTCCGCACCTTCACGGTAAACGGCTAAAAAGACGGTAAACCAGAGTGCCCTAATTGAGCCAGAACTCAGTGATTCCGAGACTTTTTCCGCAATGTAATGACTCCATTTTTTCGCATGCGCATTGGAGAGAAGCCAGAAGCCCACGTAGTACAGTAGTCCAACGGCGACGAGCATTGTCACACCTTCTAGCATTTCGCGTGATTCTCCTGGATTTTGGAAGATCAAATTCATCACAAAAGCAGTCACAAAGCTAAGTACAATCGCACTCCATAAAGCGCTGTAAACGATGTTAAGGCGTGTTGCATTGCCACTTTTGATTAAGTAGGCAATGACGGCGGTGACAACGATGAGTGCTTCAATGCCTTCGCGTAAAATGATGATCAAAGAGTAGAGAAATTGACTCCATGGTGAATCCGAACCCGAGAGCTTTTCAGCGCCACTTGCAACTTGCGTGTTGAGTGAATCCATCTCGCTTAACACACTTTCAGGTGTACTTTGATTTTTCATCAGCGCTACGATTTTGCTGAAGGAGCTTTCGATGCTTGTTTTTAGATTGCTATCAACAGCGCCAATTTTGACTTCCATCCCACTGGCTTCAAAGATGTCAAAATAGGAATTTTGAACCAGTTGCATCGCTTTTTTAGCATCGCCTGCACTGTAGAGTTTGTGTGCTTCTGTTAGTTTTGCTTTGAGATTTGCCATGACAGGCGTGAAGTCTTCTTTGACCGCTTCTTGAGCCTCTTCTTTAACAGTTACAACCGCTAATTTAGCAGCATCTGTTGGTAGTTCAAGCATTGAGTGCCAGATGTTGCTCTTCAAACGCTCCAACTCCTCTTTGAGTTCCTCTTTGGTGTGAATCTCTTCATCCACAGCGCGAATGACACGCCCCATCTCTTGCTGAATTTGGCTATCGCGCCATTTGGAGATGTATTTACGTACCGCTGTTTCGATCATGCCGTTACGGTAATCTTCAAATTTAGCAGAGGTAATGAGAAATTTTGTCTCTTCTTTATCGCCTTTTTCGAAAGCATTTAAGGCTTTGGCATATTTGGTTTCGATTTGCTTGTAGAGTGTTTTCCATTTGATATCTAATGTAGGCTCGGGTGTTTGTTCTACAGCTTTTAGATGACTATCATCGCCCTTTTCACCAATGAGGCGTGTCCCTTTTTCAAGTTTAGGAAGTACTTCTGCCATTTCAGACGCGAGATTGTCCATAACGGCTTTGACTTCAGCAACCGATGCACCATCATTAATCAGCTTGCGAATCGATACAAATTCTGCTTCCATCGCATACGATTTTTTACCCGATACATTAATACGAATAGGACCTTCAAGATTTTCAAAAAGCTCAAAATAAGCACTTTGTGCCACTTGTTTTGCCTCTTCTTGCGCTCCTTTTTCGTACAGAGCTAAACTCTCTTTAAAGGTTTGATTAATTCTATTTATAATATCAGCATAATTTGTTGTTGCCGCCGAAAAAAGTAGGGAGGGGAGAAAGCCTAGCAAAAATAAGCAGAGCATTTTATACTTCATTGAGTTACCTTTTTGTTTATTCGAGGATTATCTAAAACCGTTTAAGTATTTATAATTGATAATCGTAATCGAATAATAGTACTCTATTCCTTTTATATAAATAAAAATCATTATTAAATTAAATTTGTGTTAAATAAAATAGTAAAAAAGAAGAAAGTTGAAATAAATGTTTAAAAAGTGTGTATGGATCTTGTATTAAAGATAGCTCAAGAGTTCTTGCAGAACTCTATTAAAATAGAGAAGGTTGTGTGAGGGATTTAATTTTGAAAGATTTACGGTGCAGTTCGCAGTATCCAAAGGCTTTAATTTTTTCGACATGTAAAGCACTTCCATAACCTTTGTGTTTTTCAAATTCATATTGAGGATACGTAGAGGCAATTTCATACATATAGCGGTCACGACTCACTTTAGCCAAAATACTTGCCGCACTCACTTCAGGCACTTTGGCATCGGCTTTGATCATGGTGGTAATGCCAGATACACCAAAATTGCAGTTACCATCCATCAAAATATCATGATCTTCAAAATGCGCTTTGATTGTTTTTATGGCGTACCTAAGACAAGCACTTAAGCCTTTGGTATCAACCATGAGGTTATCGCAAAAGACGATTTTAAATTCTGCTTTGCTCTGTAATATCTCAAAAAAAGCTTCACGTTGTTTTTCGCTGAGTTGTTTGGAATCGTTAAGTCCTACGACAGGCTCTTTTAAAATGGCTCCTGCTACAACCAAAGGACCGGCTAAACATCCACGTCCCGCTTCATCAATACCACATAACATTCAAACTCCTTTACATGTAAACGAAGTTTAGTGTAGATTTGCTAAAATGTCCCAAAGGAGTCTATCCATGTTACACGAAAAAGAAGATCTTGAAAAAGCATTTAATAAAGAGCTTTTTGTCATTAAAAATGACCTCTATTATCAACAGATTGATCTTACTAAAAATGGCAAGAAAGAGCTTTTACGTGTGGATATTTCCTATAGACCACACAGCACACTCAGCGGAGATACCTACTCTTTACGTAAGACCAATGACGGAAGACTGGTTGGTTTTATCGCCGATGCAATGGGTAAAGGACTCTCCGCGGCGATGAGTGCGATGGCGATCACGCGATTTTTAAACTATTTTTTTGATGAGTTGGAAGATGAAGAGGGTTTTGTCTTTGATGTTTGGATTAAAAAGACATTGAAATTTTTACAAAAAAATCTTTTTGATGAAGAAATTATGAGTATTGTGCTCGTTGAGTATGACATACAAGAATCTATCATCAAGTATGCATCTTGTGGCATGCCGACTTTTTTTATTTTAAGTGAGGAAAATGAATTTCAAGCAATTCGCAGTAATAATCCGCCACTGAGTATTTTTACCGAGAATGTGCGCACGATGAGTCTGCCTTCTATTCCTATTGCTAAAATGCTCTGTTACAGTGATGGATTGAGTGAGAGTAGCACCTCGGATGGTAAGTTATATGCTTCCTACTTGAAGGAGGATTTTATTGATTCGATTTGTGTCAAAGACTTTCGCGATAAAGTGAGCGCACGTATTGGCAAAGGCGATGACGATTTGACCTACGTTTATATTCAAAAGCTTGCACGATCCAAAGAGTTTGAAACATTACGTATTGCAAGCACCTACGAAGCCATTGATGAATCTTTAACAACCATTTCGCAGTATTTAAAAGAGCATGATGTGGACAGTAAAACGTTGAGCCAGATTATGCTCACACTTTCAGAGCTGTTACTCAATGCTTTGGAACACGGGAGCTTTGGCGTTGATAAAGCGCATAAAAATTATTTGATAGAGCATAATTTATTTGATGATGAGATGGCACGTCTTGAAAAACTACATCAACACAAAAAAATCAAAATAACGTATGGAATTCTTCCAAGCGGAAAGCGTCAACTCTTTGAGGCGACCATTAGTGATCAAGGAGAAGGGTTTGATACGATGGTGTTGAAAAACATTGTCATTAATGCTGAAAAATTTAATGGTAGAGGATTTGTGATTATTCGAAAACTTTTAGATCACTTCTATTTTAATAAAAAAGGTAATGCCATTACGATTCAAAAATTTATTACACCTTTTTTAGAGTTGTAGTGCCCATTCCCAAAAGGGAGCAATGGAAAAGCTAAATCCTTCAATGTCTTTGGCACTTTCACTGCTCAGCGTGACGACTTCAATACGCTTTACATGTAAAGCCCAAAAAGTTGGTAAAAGCTTTTGAAGTTTCATCTCAATCGCCTCTGTGGTCGCAAAGCCTACGCATAAAATAGCTAAGGATTCATCGGGTAGATAAAAGTCAATTCCTTCTTCGTAAAAGACTTTTTTACCGCGCTTGATGAGTTCTAAAAAAACCATATTTTCAAAACGCTTCAAAAAGTCTTTTTTGAAAGTCAGGGCATCTTTGAGTGCAAAATCAATGGGATAGACTTTTTTCGTGCTACTTGGTTGATTGTATTTTTCTACTAAAAAAAGAAGATTTTGATCGATGAGTTCAGAAGTTATGGCATAGAGCTTATCTTTGGAAATTTTTGTAAAAACTTTCAGATGATTATAAATCTGAAAAAGTGAAATTTTTGAGCCTTGCATTTCACATAAACGTTTGTAAATGAGAAATGTTGTGGTATCTCCTAAAATTAGGTGAAGCATCTCTTGCATCTGTTTTTGGGAATTTTGTTCACTATTTTGCACGATTTGTGGAAATGTTCCATTGTTGGTATAAAAGTTAAAAAGATGTTCAATATTAGAGTGTTTTTTGTCAAAAGAGATAAATTCTTCAAAATCGAGTGGAAAAAGTATGAGTGAATCATAGCCTTTAAGTGTTTTACATGTAAAGATAGTCGTCAGTAAAATTTCATCGACGTTTGGAAGTTCAAAAGAGAAGTCAAAATGCTCTATTACCAGTAGTTTGATACGATTTTTTTGCACAAAAGTGGCTAGATTTTCAGCGACTAAATGAGGCTCAATGCGGTCATCGGAAAAATCAATATAAAGGTAGCTACCTTTTTCATAATGACTTAAATGATCAATAATCAGATGACTTTTTCCACTCTTCCGTGGTCCATAAAGAATGCTTTTTTTATGGGTAATAGAAATTTTACGATCAAAAAAGAGTGTGTTTTTGAAATTCATTTCATAAAAAAATTGAAGTGTTTGCATCTCTTTCCTTTGAAAAAAGTGTATAACTTTCCTTATTAAAAGGAAATAAAATAACTATTCTTAATACAAAAAGCCCCATATTTGTTGACTTTTGATATCTATTGTTGTAAAATCACAGTCCTTTAATTAGGTCATCTTCAAGGTGGCAAGTTCTTTACAGGGGTACAAATGGAAAAAATTAGACTTAAACTCAAGGCGTATGACCATAGAGTTTTAGACAGATCTGTTGCAGCTATCGTTGAAGCTGTTAAACGAACTGGAGCCGAAATTGTCGGACCAATTCCTATGCCTACAAAAGTCAAGCGCTATACAGTGCTTAGATCTCCGCACGTAAATAAAACTTCAAGAGAGCAATTTGAGATGAGAATCCATGCACGTATGATTGACATCGTGTCTGCGACTACGGATACAGTTGATTCACTCATGAAACTTGACCTCGCTCCAGAAGTCAATGTTGAAGTTAGAGCTATGGGTAAATAAGGGGTAATGATGGAATATATTATTGAAAAAATCGGCATGAGCCGAACAATTGCAGTACCAAGCGTTCCTGTCACGTTACTCAGAGTTTTAGAAGCGAAAGTATGTGAAGTTAACGCTGACAAACGCGCTTTAGTTTCGTATGTTAGTGGCAAAAAAATGAACAAAGCTATTGCAGGTCAGCAAAAAAAGTATAACCTTTCTGCTGCATTCAATCGTTTTGTGACACTTGATGTTGCAAATGCAGAAGCGGGCGATTTAGATACAGCACCTTTGGGCGAAGCAAAAACACTTAAAGTGTCTTTGAATACTAAAGGTAGAGGTTTTGCAGGTGTTATTAAACGCCACAATTTCCAAGGTGGTCCTGGTGGACATGGTAGTCGTTTTCACAGAGCTCCTGGTTCAATCGGTAACTGTGAATGGCCGGGTCGTGTTCAAAAAGGCAAGAAAATGCCTGGTCACTATGGTAACACTCAAGTCACCGTAAAAAATGAGATCGTTTCATTTGACGCACAAAATGGTATCTTGGCTGTTAAAGGCTCAGTTCCAGGTGCAAATGGATCATTAGGTAAAGTAAGGATTGTTAAATGAGTAGTGCAATCGTATTAAATGAAAAATTAGAAAATGTTGGTGCATTGGCTCTTCCTGCAAGTTTTGAAGAAGTCCATTCACATAACCTATATCTTTATGTCAAATCATACCAAGCTGCACTTCGTTCAAACACTGCAAACACCAAAACAAAAGGTGAAGTAAGCGGTGGCGGTAAAAAACCTTGGGCTCAAAAAGGTCGAGGTGGTGCACGTGCTGGTAGTAGAAGAAGTCCAGTATGGGTTGGTGGTGGTGCTGCATTTGGCCCTAAAGCTAACAAAAATTATGATTTAAAAGTCAACAAAAAGCAGAAAAAATTGGCGCTTGAATTCGCATTGAATGAAAAAGCAGTCAATAACGCACTTTTTGTTGTTGATTCTTTGAGCGTTGAATCTGGTAAAACCAAAGACGCATCAAAAATCGTTAAAACACTTGGCACAAGAGACGCATTAATCGTTAAAGAATTGGTTGATGAGAAAACATTGTTAGCGTTTAGAAATCTTCAAAACTGCTACCTTGTCGAAGCAAATGAGCTTAATGCGTATTTAGCAACTGCGTTCTATGCGGTAATCATAGAAAAATCAGTGCTTGAAACAATCACAAAAGAGGGCTAAGAATGGCTGATATTACTGATATTAAGGCAATCCTTTATACTGAAAAGAGCTTGAGCCTTCAAGAGAATGGTACAGTTGTTATCCAAACTTCAGTAAGAATGACAAAAAATGGTTTAAAAGAAGTATTAAAACAATACTTTGGTTTCACTCCATTAAAAATCAATTCTCTTAGAGTTATGGGAAAAGTTAAGAAGTTTAAAGGCATTGAAGGCAAACGTAATGATTTTAAAAAGTTTTATGTTCAGTTGCCAGAGGGCGCTAAACTAGAGAATGTGGAGGCGTAATCATGGCAATAAAATCATTTAAACCCTATACACCAAGTCGTAGATTTTTAACAAGTCTTGATTCTGGTGACATTACTGCTAAAGCGAGTGTTCCTTCACTTCTCGTGAAAATCGCTGCAACTGCAGGTAGAAATAACAATGGTAGAATCACTTCTCGTCATAAAGAAGCTGGTGCAAAAAAACTTTACAGAATTATTGATTTCAAACGTAGAAAATTTGGTATCGAAGGTACAGTTGCTGCTATTGAATATGATCCAAACAGAAATTGTAGAATTGCACTTATTAATTATATTGATGGAGAAAAAGCTTATATTCTTCAACCATCAGGATTAAAAGTAGGTGATAAAATTCAAGCAGCTGAAAGTGGACTGGATATTAAACCAGGTAACGCAATGAAGCTAAAAAGTATCCCTGTTGGTACTATCTTACACAACCTTGAACTTAAACCAGGTAAAGGCGGACAAATGGCACGTAGTGCTGGTGGTTACGCTCAACTTATGGGTAAAGAGACTCAATATGTTATGGTAAGACTTCCAAGTGGTGAGATGAGACAAATCTTGGCTGAGTGTATGGCTACGGTGGGTGTTGTCGGAAATGAAGATTGGGCGAATGTTGTTATCGGTAAAGCGGGTCGTAACAGACACCGTGGTATTAGACCTCAAACTCGTGGTTCTGCAATGAACCCAGTCGATCACCCACATGGTGGTGGTGAGGGTAAAACCAACTCAGGACGTCATCCAGTAACTCCATGGGGACAACCAACTAAAGGTAGAAAAACTCGTAAGAAAAAAGCGAGCGACAAACTGATTATTTCTAGAAGAAAAGGAAAATAGATGGCTAGATCGCTAAAAAAAGGTCCTTTTGTTGATGCTCATTTGTTGAAAAAAACGGTTGAAGCAAAAGAGACAAAATCAAACAAGCCGATTAAGACATGGTCTCGTAGAAGTACTATTATTCCTGATATGATCGGTTTGACATTTAACGTCCATAACGGTAGAAACTTTGTTCCAGTATATGTTACAGAGAACCATATCGGTTATAAGATGGGTGAATTCGCACCAACTCGTACGTTCAAGGGTCATAAAGGCTCTGTTCAGAAAAAAATTGGTAAGTAGGTAGACTATGAGTAAAGCAATATTAAAATTTATCAGATTATCTCCTACAAAAGCAAGGTTAATTGCACGTGAAGTTCAAGGAATGAATGCTGAGCTTGCTATGGCAAGTTTGGAATTTATGCCAAACAAAGGTGCAAAAATCATCTCTAAAGTGATCGCTTCTGCTGTTTCTAATGGCGGATTTGAACCACAAGAAGTCATTGTCGCTTCTTGCCGTGTTGACGCAGGTCCGGTACTTAAACGTTTTCTGCCAAGAGCAAGAGGTAGTGCGAGTGGCATTAGAAAACCAACTTCTCATGTATTTGTTGAAGTAGCAAAAGCTGCAAAGAAGGAAGACTAAGATGGGTCAAAAAGTAAATCCGATTGGTTTAAGACTTGGTATTAATAGAAACTGGGATTCTCGTTGGTTTCCAGGTAAGCAAACCTTAGCGACAAGCATTGGTGAAGATTACAAAATTAGAACATTTTTGAAAAAAGAGCTTTACTATGCAGGTGTCAGTCAAATTTTGATCGAGCGTACTGCTAAAAAGCTTAGAGTTACAGTTGTTGCTGCACGTCCTGGTATCATTATTGGTAAAAAAGGCTCTGATATTGAAAAATTAAGAGTCAAATTGACTAAATTGATTGATAAAGACGTTAATGTTAACATTAAAGAAGAGAGACGTCCTCAAGCTTCAGCACAACTTTGTGCAGAAAACGTTGCAATGCAACTTGAGCGTCGTGTAGCCTTTAGAAGAGCAATGAAAAAAGTAATTCAAGGTGCACAAAAATCAGGTGCTAAAGGTATTAAAATTTCTGTTTCTGGACGTCTTGGTGGTGCTGAGATGGCAAGAACTGAATGGTATCTTGAAGGACGCGTTCCACTTCATACCCTTCGTGCAAAAATCGATTACGGTTTTGCTGAAGCACACACAACATACGGTGTGATTGGTGTTAAAGTATGGATCTTCAAAGGTGAGGTACTTGTTAAAGGTATCGTTCCGGAAAAAGAAGAAGCATCTGAAAAAGAGAATTCACGTAAGCCAAGAGCGCGTAAAGAGAGAGGTAAAAACTAATGTTAATGCCTAAAAGAACGAAATATAAAAAGCAGATGAAAGGCCGCAATCGCGGTGAAGCCCATAGTGGTGCTTCAATCTCTTTTGGTGAAATCGGTCTCAAAGCTGTTGAAGCTGGACGTATTGATTCACGTCAAATTGAGGCTGCGAGGATTGCGTATACAAGACATGTTAAACGTCAAGCTAAGACTTGGATTCGTGTATTCCCAGACAAACCATTAACAGCTAAACCTATCGAAACACGTATGGGTAAAGGTAAAGGTTCTGTTGATAAGTGGGTTATGAATGTTAAGCCTGGTAGAATTATTTTTGAAATGGCAGGTGTACCTGAAGAGTTGGCTCGTGAAGCATTAACTCTTGCAATGCATAAATTGCCTTTTAAAACCAAGATTGTAACTCGAGAGAGCGAAAATGAAGTATATTGATTTAAACGGCAAAAGCGCGTCAGAGCTTTTAGAGTTGTTAAAAGAGAAAAAGGTTCTTTTGTTTACATTAAGACAAAAGTTAAAAACAATGCAACTTACTAATCCAAATGAGATTAAAGAAGTTAGAAGAGATATCGCGCGTATTAATACGGCAATTTCTGCTCAAAACAAGTAGGGGTAACTAATGGCTTTAAAACGAGAGATTCAAGGCGTAGTTGTTCAGAAAACTGGTGATAAAACTATCACCGTTTTGGTAGAGAGACGTGTAATGCACCCAAGATATCGCAAGTTCGTTAAACGTTTCAAAAAATACCTAGTCCATGATGAGAGCAACCAAGTAAAAATCGGCGACACAGTAAGCGCTATCGAGTGCAGACCACTTTCAAAAAGAAAGTCTTTTAGACTTAGCGCAGTTGTTAAAGTGGGAGTTGAATAATGATACAAAGTTTTACAAGATTAGCTGTTGCTGATAACAGTGGTGCTAAAGAAATCATGTGTATTAAAGTTCTTGGTGGTAGTAAACGTCGTTATGCAACGGTAGGTGATGTTATCATCGCTTCTGTCAAAAAAGCTTTGCCAAGCGGTAAAGTTAAAAAAGGACAAGTTGTCAAAGCGGTTATCGTAAGAACAAAAAAAGAGATTCAAAGAGAAAATGGTTCATTGATTCGTTTTGATGAAAATGCAGCTGTTATTCTTGATAATAAAAGAGAGCCAATCGGTACAAGGATTTTCGGACCAGTTGGTCGTGAAGTTCGTTATGCTAACTTCATGAAAATCGTATCTTTGGCACCGGAGGTACTATAATGGCGACTAAGATGAAAATTAAAAAAGGTGATACTGTTAAAGTAATCGCAGGCGACGATAAAGGTAAAGAGGCAAAAGTTGTTCAAGTAATGCCCAAAACTTCACAAGTCGTTGTTGAAGGTTGCAAAGTAGTAAAAAAAGCCATTAAGCCAAGTGAGAGCAATCCTAAGGGTGGTTTTTCAAATATTGAAAAACCAATTCATGTCTCTAACGTAGCTAAAGTAGAGGGTAAATAATGAACAGATTGCAAGAGAAATTTAATGCTGAAGTTCAACCAGCATTAGTTAAAGAGTTTAATATTGCTAATCCTATGTTGTCACCTAAAATCGAAAAAATCGTTATTAGCGTTGGTGCTGGTGAAGAAGGTAAAGATACTAAGTTATTGCAAAATATCGTTGATACTATCTCTTTAATCGCTGGACAAAAAGCGGTTGTTGCGAATGCTAAGAAATCAGTTGCTGGTTTTAAAGTACGTGCTGGTTATCCAGTCGGTGTTAAAGTAACACTTCGAAAAGAGAATATGTATGTATTTTTGGACAAACTTATTTCTGTAGCACTTCCTAGAGTAAAAGATTTTAGAGGTCTTCCAAGAGTAGGTTTTGACGGACGTGCAAACTATAACTTTGGTCTTAATGAACAATTGATGTTCCCTGAAGTTGAGTATGATAATATCATGAAAACTCACGGAATGAATATTACAGTCGTAACAACTGCTAGCAATGATAAAGAGGCATTTAAACTTCTTGAACTCATTGGTTTGCCGTTCGCAAAAGGTAAATAATATGGCTAAAAAATCGATGATTGCAAAGGCTGCGAGAAAGCCTAAGTTTCAAGTAAGAGCATACACACGATGTCAAATTTGTGGACGTCCACACTCTGTTTACAGAGATTTTGGTATCTGCAGAATTTGTCTTCGTAAAATGGCAAATGAGGGTCTTATTCCAGGCCTCAAAAAAGCAAGCTGGTAAGGAAATAGACTATGATTAATGATCTAGTAGCAGATTCTTTAACAAGAATCAGAAATGCATCAATGAGAAAACTTGATGTCACAAAGTTAATGCATTCAAAACTGGTTGAAGCGATTTTAGTTATTTTCCAAAACAAAGGTTATATCGAAAGTTTTAACGTTGTTGAAGAAGGTCCTAAGAAATTTATCAATGTTGTTTTGAAGTATGACGCAAGAGGCATCCAAGTTATTAATGAAGTGAAAAAAATCTCAAAACCAGGCCGTAGAGTCTATAAAGGTCGTGATGAGATTAAACGCTTCAAAAATGGTTATGGTACGATTGTTGTTAGTACATCAAAAGGTGTTCTCAGTAATGATGACGCTCACAAAGCAGGTCTTGGTGGCGAAGTTATCTGTAGTATTTGGTAATTAGCTGTTCTTTTATGGTATTCGATATCCATTCTAAGATTGTAAGCTTATCGTAGACAAGTAAAAGGAAATAAAATGTCTCGTATTGGTAAAAAACCTGTCAAGATACCTGCTGGCATTGATGTGTCAGTAAATGGTAATCTCGTTGAGTTTAAAAAAGGTAGTGTTCAAAAAATATTGGATACTAAAGGAAATGTTGACGTAAATGTTCAGGATGGAGAGCTTGTATTTATTTCAAAAGGTGCTGATCGTCAGAGCAGCGCTTTTTGGGGAACATACCGTGCGCTTGGTCAAAATATCGTCACAGGTTTAACTGAAGGTTTTAAAAAGCAACTTGAGATTAACGGTGTTGGTTATAGAGCTGCCGTTAGTGGTAATGTTCTTGAACTTCAACTTGGATTTTCTCATCCAATCAATTATGAATTTCCAAAAGATATTCACATTGTAGTTGAAAAAAACGTGGTAACTATTCAAGGTGATGACAAGCAAGTAGTTGGTCAGATTGCTGCCGAAATTAGAAGTTTTAGAGCTCCAGAGCCTTACAAAGGTAAAGGTGTTAAATATTCTGATGAAACTATTATCCGTAAAGCCGGAAAAACTTCCAAGAAGTAAGGGTAAGAGATGAGAGCAAATATTTTAAAACGAAAGCTTGCATTAAGAGTTAAGCGTAAAAAAAGAGTAAGAGCAGATATTTCTGGCACAGCTGAGAGACCAAGAATCTCTTTCTTTAAATCAAACAGATTTATCTATGCGCAAGCGATTGATGATATAAGTGGTGTTACTTTGGCAAGTGTAGATGGCAAAAAATTAGGTTTCAATGCTAGCAAAGCAAGTGCAATAGAAGTTGCAAAAGCTTTTGCAGAGACGCTCAAGGCTAAGAATTTGACTAAAGTTGTCTATGATAGAAATGGTTATTTGTATCATGGTGTAGTTGCTGCTTTTGCAGATGGCCTTAGAGCAAACGGCATAGTGCTATAAGAAAAAGAAGAGGAAAACGATTCAATGGAAAAATACAACAGAGAAGAGTTTGAAGAAGTCATCGTTAACATTGGCCGCGTAACAAAAGTTGTTAAAGGCGGTAGACGTTTTAGATTTACAGCACTCGTTGTTGTTGGAAATAAAAAAGGTCTTGTTGGCTTTGGTTTTGGTAAAGCTAAAGAGGTTCCTGATGCTATTAGAAAAGCAGTTGATGATGCATTTAAAAACATTGTCAAAGTAAATATCAAAGGTTCAACAATCGCTCATGATGTTGAAGTTAAATTTAATGCAAGTCGTATTATTCTTAAACCAGCAAGTGACGGTACCGGCGTAATCGCTGGTGGTGCAACTCGCCCTGTTGTTGAGCTTGCAGGTATTAAAGATATTTTGACAAAGTCATTAGGTTCAAACAATGCTTCTAACGTGGTAAGAGCGACAATTAAAGCTCTTAGTATGATTAAAAGCTAAGTGGAGAAGGATTCAAAATGGCATTAGATAATCTTACACCAGCAGAAAACTCTACCAAAGAGATCAAACGCGTAGGTCGTGGTCAAGGTAGTGGTATGGGTAAAACTGCAAGCCGTGGTAATAACGGTCAAAAATCTCGTACGGGTTATAAACGTAAAAGAGGTTTTGAAGGTGGTCAACAACCACTTCAAAGAAGATTACCAAAAGTTGGTTTTACTTCTAAAATTGAAAAACCTTATGTTATTAATATCGATAGAATTAAGGCAGTTTCAGAACTTGCTGAAATTACTGTTGATGCAATTCGTACAGTACATAAAATTGCTAGTACGGTTGTAAAAGTAAAATTGATTGGTGTGAATGCAAAAGAACTTGCTGCTAAAATCAAAGACGAAAACGTCATTTTTACTGGAATGAGTAAATGAGCCAAGATCTCACGAAGAAGATCTTAGTTACATTAGGTTTTATATTAGCATACAGGATACTGGCATATGTGCCAGTGCCTGGTGTTAACCTAGAAGTAATTAAAGAATTCTTCGACTCCAATAGTTCCAACGCACTTGGAATGTTTAATATGTTCAGTGGTAACGCTGCACAACGCCTTAGTATTATATCGCTAGGTATTATGCCTTATATCACCGCATCCATTATTATGGAACTTCTTGCAGCAACTTTTCCAACACTTGGTAAAATGAAAAAAGAACGCGATGGTATGGTTAAATATATGCAGATCATTCGATATGCATCGATTGTTATTACGGTTGTACAAGCCATTGGTGTTTCCGTTGGTCTTGGAGGGCTTAGTGGTCGAGCGGGCGAGAGTGCTATTATGATCGATATGACTACCTTTACAGCCATTGCAGCTGCAAGTATGCTTACTGGAACCATGCTACTCATGTGGATTGGTGAACAGATTACGCAACGTGGTATTGGTAATGGTATCAGTTTGATTATTTTTGCAGGTATCGTTTCAGGTATCCCTCATGCAATTGGAGGAACCATTAACCTTGTAAATACAGGTGAATTGAATTTCCTTGTCGTTATTGGAATTTTAGCCGTTATTTTAGCGACAGTTGGCTCAATTATTTATGTTGAAATGGGTGAACGACGTGTTCCTATCTCGTATTCACGCAAAGTAGTGCTTCAAAATCAACATAAACGTATTATGAATTATGTTCCTATTAAAATGAACCTAAGTGGTGTTATTCCTCCTATTTTTGCAAGTGCAATTTTGATGTTTCCATCAACAATTATGCAAGCAAGTACAAATCCTATTATTCAATCGATCCATGATTTTTTGAATCCAAATAGTTATGTATTTAATGTATTAACATTCTTATTTATTATTTTCTTTGCTTATTTTTATGCATCAATTGTTTTTAATGCAAAAGATATCTCAGAAAATCTTAAAAAGCAAGGTGGCTTTATCCCTGGCGTTCGTCCAGGTGAGAGTACGGCACTTTTCTTAAATGAGGTTGCAAGTAGACTAACTTTTTGGGGCTCTATTTATTTAGGCCTAATTTCAACACTTCCTTGGGTCTTAGTAAAATTCATGGGCGTTCCTTTTTATTTTGGTGGAACAGCAGTTTTGATTGTTGTGCAAGTAGCACTTGATACAATGCGTAAAATTGAGGCACAAATGTACATGAATAAATATGAAACATTGAGTGCTGTAGGACTTTAACGAGTATGGCAATTACTATTAAAAAACCGCAAGAGATCAAAAAGCTCTCGGTAGCAAATCAAATTGTTGCAAAAACATTAGACTATCTTACATGTAATATTCATCCAGGGATCAGTTTGAAAGAACTGAATGCCATGGGTGAGTCTTACATTAAAAGTATGGGAGCGCGTGCTGCCTTTAAAGGCCTTTATGGATTTCCTGCGGGGGTTTGCACGTCAGTTAATGAGGTAATTATTCACGGAATTCCGACAGAGTATCGTCTTCAAGAAGGGGATATTATTGGTCTTGATATTGGTACAGAAATTGATGGCTGGTATGGAGATTCTGCTGTAACAGTAGGAGTCGGTGAGATCTCAAAGAGTGATGAATCCTTAATTGCATGTGCTAAGGATGCACTTTATTATGCCATTGATATTATTGAACCGGAAATGCGCTTTAAAGAGTTGAGCTATGCTATTGAGCAATTTATTCTACAAAAAGGCTATGTTCCTTTGCGTGGATTTTGTGGACATGGTATTGGTAGAAAAGCGCATGAAGAGCCAGAACTTCCTAATTATTTAGAAGGAATCAATCCTAAAAGTGGTCCTGAAATCAAAAATGGTATGGTGTTTTGTATAGAGCCAATGATCTGCTATAAAGATGGTACACCAAAGATTTTAGAAGATAAATGGGGCGTAGTTTCTGCCGATGGGTTAAGAGGAAGCCACTACGAGCACACAGTTGCTATCGTAGATGGTAAAGTAGAAATTTTGTCTCTATCTTGAGATTATAGGAGGTAAAATGGCAAAAGATGATGTGATTGAAATAGACGGTAAAGTGATCGAAGCACTTCCCAATGCAACCTTTAAAGTTGAAGTACAAAATAGCCATGTGATTTTATGTCATATTGCAGGAAAGATGAGAATGCATTATATTAAAATAATGCCAGGAGATACTGTAAAGGTTGAGTTAACACCGTATAGTTTAGATAAAGGGCGTATAACCTATAGGTATAAGTAAATTATTAGCTTAATTTATGTATAATTTACCCCTTTTGTAAAGCTGTGTGAAGAATAATCGAAAAAGAAACCACTGTTTTTTCGATTGTTGGTTTGAGATACATCATCAAACCTGTGACAGTTTAACTCAAAATTCCAGTGGAAATAAAGTTCAGGAGTCACGAATGAAAGTACGACCTTCTGTAAAGAAGATGTGCGATAAGTGCAAAGTGATTAAACGAAAAGGTATCGTTAGAGTCATTTGCGTAAATCCAAAACACAAACAGAGACAAGGATAAGCATGGCAAGGATTGCAGGTGTAGACCTTCCAATGAAAAAGAGAGTAGAGTATGGTTTAACATATATCTACGGTATAGGTTTGACAAGTTCTAGAGCTATTTTAACAGCTACTGGGATTTCGTTTGATAAAAGAGTACATGAGCTAAGTGAAGATGAAGTTGCTGCCATTCGTAAAGAGATCCAAGCAGATTTCCAAGTAGAAGGTGACCTTCGTAAAAAAGTGGCTATGGATATTAAAGCTTTAATGGATATGGGAAGCTATAGAGGTCTTAGACACAGAAAAGGCTTACCAGTTCGTGGTCAGAAAACAAAAACGAATGCGCGTACCCGAAAAGGTAAAAAACGTACCGTTGGCGCAAAAGCTAAATAACGAAGTCTCAAAGGGAAACAGATGGCAAAAAGAAAAGTAGTACGTAAAAAAGTTGTTAAGAAAAATATTGCTAAAGGTATTATTTATATCTCTGCAACATTTAATAACACTGTCGTAACTGTAACTGATGAGATGGGGAATGTTATTGCTTGGAGCAGTGCCGGTAGCTTGGGCTTTAAGGGTAGTAAAAAATCTACTCCTTATGCAGCACAACAAGCCGTAGAAGATGCATTGACTAAAGCAAAAGAGCATGGACTCAAAGAAATCGGTATTAAAGTTCAAGGACCTGGAAGTGGTCGCGAGACAGCGGTAAAAAGTGCTGGTACAACAGAAGGTATTAAAGTATCTTTCCTAAAAGATATTACGCCTCTTCCACACAATGGCTGTAGACCTCCCAAAAGAAGAAGAGTTTAATTTCTAATCTTTAGAATATAACTTCTTTATAGAGAAACAAAATAATTTTTTCGTTTACGCAATAGATTAGGAGAAAAAATGGCGAGATATAGAGGACCAGTCGAAAAGCTCGAGAGAAGACTCGGTGTTAGCTTAGCCCTTAAGGGTGAGCGAAGACTTGCTGGTAAAAGCGCATTAGATAAGCGACCATATGCACCAGGTCAACATGGACAAAGAAGATCAAAAATTAGTGAGTATGGACTCCAATTAAGAGAGAAACAAAAAGCTAAATTTATGTATGGAGTTTCTGAAAAACAATTCAGACGTATTTTTGACGAAGCAGCAAGAAGAGAAGGAAATACAGGTATTAACCTTGTACTTCTTATTGAAAGAAGACTTGATAATGTTGTATACCGCATGGGTTTTGCAACTACAAGAAGATTTGCACGTCAATTAGTCACACATGGACATATTTTGGTAAATGGCAGCAGAGTTGACATTCCTTCATTTGTAGTACGTGCAGGTGACAAAGTAGAAGTTTGTGAGAAATCTAAAAATAATCCACAAGTGAAAAGAGCTCTTGAATTAACACAACAAACTGGTATTGCACCATGGGTTGATGTTGAAAGAGAAAAAGCAATGGGTATTTTTACACGTATTCCAGAGAGAGAAGAAATAGTTATTCCGGTTGAAGAAAGATTAATCGTTGAGCTATACTCTAAATAATAAAGTAGGTAGTATATGAAAAAAATCAATACATCAGCTTACATGCCAACTGAAATTGAGGTAGAAAATATTGCTGCAAATAAGGTTCAAATTAGTGCATACCCATTTGAATCTGGTTTTGCGGTAACATTAGCACATCCTTTACGTAGATTGCTTTTAAGTAGCACAGTAGGATCTGCACCAACGGCTGTAAAGATTGAAGGCGTAACCCATGAATTCGATAGCATGCGTGGTATGCTTGAAGATGTTGCTCTTTTCATCATTAATCTTAAAAATATTCGTTTCAAAATCAAAGGTGATGAGAAACGTGTAGAGGTTAACTACTCATTTACTGGACCAAAAGAGATTAAAGGAAGTGACTTAGCAAATGCACAAATTGAGATTGTTACGCCAGACGCATATTTGGCAACAATTAATGAAGATGCAGAATTTAACTTTTCTTTGATTCTCGAAAAAGGAATCGGCTATGTTCCAAGTGAGAACATTAGAGGTTTGGTCGGAGAAGATTATATCGCACTTGATGCTTTCTTTACACCTGTAAAAAGAGCAGTTTACGATATTGAGAATGTTTTGGTTGAAGACAATCCTAATTACGAAAAAATTGTTTTCACAATCGAAACAGATGGACTTGTTTCTCCAATCGAAGCTTTTAAAAATTCGCTTGAAGCGATGTATGCACAGATGTCAGTATTTAATGGCATTTTAGATATTGCAGTGGCTCCAAAGAGTGAGAGTTCTAATGAGAGTGTAGAGCTCGGAAAGCTATTACAGAGTATTGAAGAGTTAAATCTGAGTGCTCGTAGCTTCAACTGCTTAGATAGAGCAGAGGTTAAATATATTGGTGAGCTTACTCTGATGAGTGAGTTAGAACTCAAAAACCTTAAAAATCTAGGTAAAAAATCGTTAGAAGAGATCAGACAAGTTATGGAAGAGAGTGGTTATCCTGTCGGATATAATTTCTCTGACGATACGGCAAGTTTGCTCAAGAAAAAAATTGAAGATTTAAAATCTGAAGCCAACGAGGGTTAATTTATGAGACATAAGCACGGATACAGAAAGCTTGGTCGTACTTCATCACACAGAGCGGCATTGTTGATGAACTTGGCTATAGCTGTCATTAAATATGAAAAAATCGAGACAACACTTCCAAAAGCAAAAGAGCTTAGAGGATATGTTGAAAAATTGATTACGAAAGCTGGAGTTGGTGGCGATCATGCTCACAAAACAGTTTTTGCTGCACTTCAAGATAAAGAGTGTACAAAAAAATTAGTTAATGAGATCGCACCTAAATATGTTGAGAGAAATGGTGGTTACACCCGTATTGTAAAAACACGTATTAGAAAAGGCGATGCAGCGCCTATGGCGTTTTTAGAACTCGTTTAAATCTCACTTTTTTTGCCTTGGGAGTCGTTTACTCTCAAGGCATATCTTCGTTAAATTTTTTTAACCCAAAACACTTCTCCTCCACTAAAAAATTAAGTCACTTTTAACTCAAACTATTGTTAAATTAGATACTTTTGCTATAGGAGAATCTATGATACCATTTAGTGACGAAGAGTTACTTCCAGTTGTTGAAAAATCACTTGAAAAAATTAAGCCAATGTTGGCATTAGACGGTGGCGGACTAACGTTACTTGGCATTAAAGGTGGGCGTGTTTTTGTTCAATTACAAGGTGCGTGCCAAGGATGTGCGTCCAGTGGGCAAACACTTAAATATGGCGTTGAACGCCAACTTAGAATTGATATTCACCCTGAAATAGAAGTTGTAAATATTTTACCAGGCACGGAGAATGAGTTTGAAGTATTAGGAGAGCAATGAACGCTTATATAAAAAAAGGTATTGAAAAATTTTACGCAAAGAACTTTGCTGAGGCAATGCTACAGTTTGCATTGGCTTTGAGTGAAGACCCAAAATCTAAAGAAGCTCGAATTGGAGCTATTTTATGTGATATGGCAGCTCAAAATGAAGAACAAGCAATGGCTCTTTTTGAGTACTATATTTTAACCAAAGAGAATGGTGCTGAAGATTGTGAAGATGTAATGGAAGAAATTATTAATTCCGTGGAAGAACATAGCGAAAAAATTGCCCATTTATTTACAGAGAATGATCTTGAAGCACGCATAAATGCAGAAAATGGTATCAAGTATGAAGACTTTATGAGTTTAATCAAATCTCGTGGTAGTTTTAAAGAGGCTTTTGAAGATATTATGTTCTCTACCAAAGTCATTATCTCAAAAAAAGAAGATTTTGTTGATTTTTTATCTAAATTGATTGACAATGGATTTATCGAAATGTCTCTTAATTACCTTGAGAGTGCTATCACTCTTTTCCCAAATGATGAGCAGCTATTATCGCTCATTAAAAAAGCACAAAAATAAAGAGTTACCTTGAAAATAGATTTGCAAAACCATGCGCCGTTTTTACATGTAACGGATAATTCAAATGAATGTGATGCTTCAAGCATCTTTGTTTCAACAAAGCTCAATGCCATTTATGAGCAGAGCGCAAGAGATCATGGATGTACTAAAATTATTTCATCCAAAGAGTGTTTAGATGTTCTCGCTATTACCAATGCGATCAAAATTATTGGCATAACGGGTACCAATGGTAAGACAACGACAGCAGCAGCTATCTACTCTATCCTCTTAGATTTGGGTAAAAAAGCAGGATTACAAGGGACTCGTGGCTGTTTTATTAACGATCATCGCATTGAAGATAAAAGTCTGACAACGCCACCCGTTTTACAGACTATCCATAATCTCAAATTGGCAGTAGAAGCAGGGTGCGAGTATTTTGTCATGGAAGTGAGTTCTCATGCTATTGTTCAAAATCGCATCGATGGGCTTCCTTTTGCTTTAAAGATTTTAACAAATATCACCCAAGATCATTTGGATTTTCACAAAACGATTGATGAATATATTGCCGTCAAGAGTCGTTTTTTTGAAGATGAGAGTTTGAAGCTCATCAACAAAGATGAGAGTAAAATTCGTTTCAATCGTACCAACGCGATGAGTTATGGGATTGAGCATCCCGCAACCTATAAAATTTTAGCTTATTCACTCAAAGAAGGTATTAGTGCCGCGGTAGCCAAAATCGATAAAGTTTATGACTTTGAATCACCTTTACATGGCTTTTTTAACCTTTATAACATACTTGCAGCGATTAGTGCGGTTGATATGTTAGGTGTTGCACCAATGGAGGCTATTTGTGAAGCGGTAGAGCATTTTGGTGGCGTGGAAGGTCGTATGGAGGTAGTGAGCAATGATCCTCTCGTGATCGTTGATTTTGCGCACACTCCTGATGGTATGGAAAAAGTGCTCGATAGTATGAAAGAGCGCGATATTGTGGTTGTCTTTGGTGCTGGAGGAGACAGAGATCGTACGAAGCGTCCCAAAATGGGAGCGATGGCTGAGCGCTATGCTAAAAAGATTGTGGTGACCAGCGATAACCCACGTTCAGAAGATCCACAAAGTATTATCACTGAAATTTTAACAGGGATGCACCCTCGTGAGCATTTACATGTAGAAGCAGATCGCCACAAAGCGATTGAAAAAGCACTGAAATTACAAGGTAAAAACGAAGTGCTTCTAATACTTGGTAAAGGGGATGAAACTTACCAAGAGATTCAAGGTCAAAAATATCCTTTTGATGATAGAGAAGTAGTTAGGGAGCTTATCGCTCAATGGGCTAAGCAAAAATAGGATAAAATAAACAAATTTCTTAATCTAAAAGAGGTACAAAAGCGATGACGCTTGAGATGTTATATAGCAAAATTCACAGAGCTACTGTTACAGATGCCAATTTAAACTATGTTGGTTCTATTACAATCGATAAAGAGTTAATCATGGCTTCTAATCTTAGCGTGGGACAAAAAGTAGAAGTGGTGAATATTAACAATGGTGAGCGTTTTACAACTTATGTCATTGAAGGTAAGGCAGGTGGGAAAGATATTTGTCTTAATGGCGCAGCTGCACGAAAAGCACATATTGGTGATAAGATTATTATCATAGCTTATGCGCATATGACGAGAGCTGAAATGGAAGTTTTCAAACCTACGGTTGTTTTAGTTGATGAAACCAACGCGTTGGTAGAAGTACGAGATTACATCTAATGTTTGAAAATTTTGATTTATCAAAAGTGGGTGCAATGCTTGAAGAAGCGCAAAAGCAAGCCCAAAAAATGCAAGAAGACGCAAGAAATAAGCAATTTACTGCTAAAAGCGGTGGTGGCATGGTCAGTGTGAGCATGGACGGTAATGGCGAAGTCGTCGATGTTACGCTTGATGATTCGCTTTTAAGTGATAAAGAATCGTTACAGATTTTACTCATGAGTGCCATTAATGATGTTTCCAAAATGGTAGAAGATAATAAAAAACTAGCAACATCTCAGATGCTCTCAGGCATTGGTGGATTTGGCGCAAAAAATTAAGGAGCGTATGTGAAACGTCTAGGACTTTCTCTTCTTTTAATACTCCAAGCTCTTTTCGCGGCGGATATTCCTATCCCTGCTCCTGCTAGCAAAGCAGAGTTCGTCTACCCTGATTTTTCACAGTGTTTTGAAAAAAATAAGCAATCGGTTGTTTATTTTGGTAAAACGCGTGCAATTGCCATTAGTGAAAAACAAGCAATTGCGTTTTCTAAAGAAAAGCCAAGTGTACCTTTTGCGAGATACGATGCATTCTCTCACCTCTATTTATTTGATTCTCCAAAACCACTGATTCCTGTCAAACTTAAACCCACCGCTGAGCTGAAGTTGGGGGAATGGCTTGTTAGCATGACCGATAATTCTTTGGTGGCTGTTAATGCTTCCAAAATAGGTAAAAGTGGCAATGAGTTGTTTGAATTTGGTGGGGTCGGTGAAATTAATAGTCTTGTTGGTGGGTTATGTTGTGAAATGTATGGACTTGGAATTGGAGATAAGTTTTTTATTAGTTCCGAAGAATTAGAACGTTTTATAACAGGTAAATCAGCCTTTTTCCCAGAGTTGGGTGCTCGGATTATAGATGGTAATGAGAGTGTGATCGTTGATTTTGTTGATCCAACTTTTAAAGATGCAAAGCTCAAAGCTGGCGATAGCATTACATCGCTTAATGGTAAAAAAGTAAGCACTATCGCCGAATTTGCTGATGCTCTCAAAGCGGGTAAAGATTCTGCTAAAGTGACTGCTCACATTCAACGCAATAATGCATGGATAGACGAGACTATTGTAACACCAAAACCGGCCAGTAAAAAAGTCGATTCTAAAAAAGTGCCACTCCCTGAGTCAAAAAAAGAGACTATTTTACACGGCAAAGGATTTACATTCGATAATAATCTTAAGATTGAATATGTAAAACATGGTTCTTTTGCTGAGCAAAGTGGTTTAAAAGTAGGTGACCGTTTAATGCAAGTGGATGGAGTTTCTGTTTCACAGATCCAAAATGCAGATGCTTATTTGTCGAAAATACATAATCGTGATGTTAGCCTGTTATTTGACCGTGATGATTTCCAATTTTTTGTAACATTACCACGCTGAAAGGTTCGTTTTGAGTTCTAAAGAGTTAGTATCAAAATTTGAAGTTTTTTTAAAAGAGAAACTTCCCGTAATAGAGAGTTTTCACCCTCATTTTAGCCATGCTTTTGGCGAAATGCTTGATGTGGGAGGAAAACGGTTTCGTCCGCTTTTATTGCTCAGTGTTGTCCACTGTTCCCGTCCACTTTTGATTGAAAATGCTTTACATGTAGCGCTTGGTTTAGAGATGATGCACACCTATTCACTCATTCACGATGATCTGCCTTGCATGGATAATGCAGCGCTTAGGCGAGGACATCCCACTTTACATGTAAGCTATGATGAGACGACTGCCGTGCTTGTCGGAGATGCTTTAAATACCCATGCTTTTTATCTATTAGCAAATGCTCCTTTGAGCGCAGAGATTAAAATTAAACTGGTTTCCATCTTTTCAAGTGATGCAGGTATCTATGGTATGGTACTTGGTCAAGCCATTGACTGCTTTTTTGAAGATAAGCATTTAAATGTGGATGAACTCACTTTTTTACATTTGCATAAAACAGCTAAATTGATAGCAGCTTCACTTTTGATGGGAGCTGTGATTTGCGAGTTGGATAAGGCGACACAAGAAGCACTTTATCAGTTTGGATTGAAACTTGGGCTTTTATTTCAAGTCCAAGATGACATTATCGATGCAACACTGACCAGTGAAGAGGCAGGGAAACCCACTCAAAATGATGGGCATAAAAACTCTTTTGTGAACCTACTGGGATTAGAGGGCGCAAAAGTTGAGAAACGCAAACTGTTAACAGAGTTAGATGTTGAACTAGGTAAGCTTGATGCTGCTTTGTCAAAAAGGCTTAAAAGCATTGTAGATGAATATTTTAAAGGATAGTGACCCAATGGAAAATGAAAAAATATTAAAAAAACAAGCTGATACAATCCGATTTTTAGCGGCAGATATGGTACAACGTGCTAATAGTGGACATCCTGGTGCTCCTATGGGACTCGCCGATATCGTCACCATTTTGGCACGACATATCACACATAATCCTAAAAATACAAAGTGGCTCAATCGTGATCGTTTAGTGTTTAGTGGTGGACATGCTTCAGCGTTGGTTTACTCTTTTTTACATTTAAGTGGATATGACATTAGTTTAGAAGATCTTAAAAATTTTAGGCAACTCGGTAGTAAAACGCCAGGTCATCCTGAGTATGGTGATGTTCCCGGTGTTGAAGTAACGACGGGCCCTTTAGGTCAAGGTATTTCGAATGCCGTTGGTTTTGCAATGGCGGCTAAGTATGCAGCGACTCTTTTAAATACACCCAAAACAGAAGTGATTTCCCATAAAGTATACTGTTTGTGCGGTGATGGTGATCTTCAAGAAGGTATCAGTTACGAAGCATGCTCCTTAGCAGGACATTTGTGTTTAGATAATTTAGTGGTGATTTACGATTGTAATGCTATTACCATTGAAGGGGATACGTCAATTGCTTGGAGTGAAGATGTCAAACATCGTTTTGAAGCCCAAGGTTGGGAAGTCTCCCGTATTGATGGTCACGATTATGAAGAAATTAATGATGTTTTAGAGCAATCCAAAGAGCAAACCAAACCCTATTTAATTATTGCCGATACAACCATTGCCAAAGGTGCTTGCGAGATGGAAGGAAGCCATCATGCTCATGGTGCACCTTTGGGGTGTGAAGAGATTAAAAATTCTAAAATCAAAGCAGGATTTGATCCAGAGAAAAACTTCAGCGTGGATGATGATGTTTATGCACGTTTTAACTGTGCGCTTGAAAAAGGTGACTTGGCTGAGGCCAAGTGGAATGCACTGGTTAAAAACGAGTTAAGTAGTGAGAAAAAGGCTCTTTTAGAAGCATTGCTAACGCCTGATTTTTCAAAAATCGAATGGCCAAATTTTGATAGCGATGTGGCAACGCGTGACAGCAATGGTAAAATTTTGAATGCTATTGCACAAGCCATTCCTGGTTTTCTAGGAGGAAGTGCTGATCTTAGTCCTTCCAATAAAAGCGAATTGAAAGATATGGGTGATTTTCCACTAGGACGCAATATTCACTTTGGTATTCGTGAACATGCAATGGGTGCGATTATCAACGCGTTTGCTTTGTATGGTCTGTTTATCCCATTTGGCGCAACGTTTTTTATCTTTAGCGATTACATGAAACCAACGGTACGTTTAGCAGCACTCATGAAATTGAAAAATTTTTACATCTGGACACACGATAGCATTGGTGTGGGGGAAGATGGCCCAACGCATCAACCCATCGAGCAACTCAGCCAATTTAGAGCCCTTCCAAACTTCTACGTATACCGCCCATGCGATGGTAGAGAAAATGTTAAAGCGTGGAAAAAGGCTCTGAGTATGCAAGCTCCTGCAGCATTTGTCTGCTCACGTCAAAAACTTCGAGCACTCAAAGATGACCGAGCATATGGTGATGTTGAAAATGGTGGATATCTTGTAAAAAGACGTGAAAACGCGCAAGTAACCATCATGGCAAGTGGAAGCGAAGTCTATCTTGCGTTAGAGGTTGCCTGTTACCTTTCTATGTTTGGCATTCCAAGCAATATGGTCAGTGTCCCCTGTTTTGATCTTTTAAATGAGCAAGATGAGGCGTATATTCAAACAATCATTGAACCACAAACGAAAGTCATTGCAATCGAAGCGGGTGCAGGAATTGAATGGTATCGTTATGCTGATAAAGTCATCTGCATGGAGCGTTTTGGCGCGAGTGGTCCTGCGGAGCTTTTATTTGAAAAATTTGGCTTTAAAGCTCATCAAGCGACTCAAGTGGCATGTGAGTTTTTAGGCTTAGATTATAATGCACTAAAGGCCGAGTTAGAACGAGATAATGAAAAAAAACATTGTATTTGATCTAGATGGCACACTTCTTAATACCTTAGAAGATATTGCCATCAGTGCAAATTTTGCACTCGTTTCGCTTGGATTTCAACCACAAGAGAGTGCAAAATACCGCTATTTCGTAGGTGAAGGTGTTTTCAAATTATTTGAAAACATTTTCGCTTCTAATGTTCAAACTCCTGAGCTTATCCAACAGGCCGTTACTCTTTTTGAAACACATTATACAAAGCAGTTTAACCAAAATACTAAGCTGTATGAGGGTGTGAGTAAAATGCTGAGTTTTCTTCAAAAACGAAATTTTAAAATGGCAATCCTCTCCAATAAACCAAACTCCTTTACCAAAATGTGTGCGATAAAATATTTGCGTTCATGGAAGTTTGATGTGGTGTATGGTGTACGTGAAGGAGTTCCTAGAAAGCCTCATCCCAGAGGAGCTTTAGAGATTTGTGAGCTTTTACATGTAAAGCCAAACGACTGTTATTATCTTGGCGATACCATGATTGACATGAAAACAGCCAATAGCGCTGGCATGATAGCCATAGGAGCATTATGGGGCTTTAGAGAGGAAAATGAACTCAGAGAACATGGAGCACAGTATTTGGTTCAAACCCCCAGCGATGTGATTAAACTGCTCGCTGAGGTTTAAGTCTTAGGATTTAAATTTCCCTAATTCATTGTTAAGATTTTCGGTCATCGCATGGAGATGTTCGGATGCTTGAGAAACATTGTCGATGCTCGTGACATTCTCTTTGGAGATGACATTGATTTTTTCAATCTCCTCAACCATTCCTTTGATCTGCGATGCAGTGTTGACAAAATTATTAACAGTTTCATGTGCCCCTTCTATGGTTTTCTGAATGGTTGCATCGATGCTATTCATACCGTTTTGTAATTCGATAGAGATAGAAGCAAGAGCATTCACCTCTCCAGCATTTTGAGCAATATCGGTGTTGGCATCCATGATCGATTGAACAACCACATTGATGGTGGCATCAATCTCAACAAGGCTTTTTTGAGTACGTTCAGCCAGCTTTCGTACTTCATCCGCTACTACGGCAAATCCACGTCCATGTTCTCCTGCGCGCGCTGCTTCAATGGCAGCATTGAGGGCTAAAAGGTTGGTTTGATCGGCAATATCACGAATGATCCCCAAAACATCTTTGACTTCATTGGCATTTTGACTCACGGTATTAAGGCGTTCTGCTAAGTTTTGTTCTTTGGCTGCCGTGGCTTGCATCGTTTTTTCTAAATGCTCTGCTTGATCTTTAACGGTATTGATGTCTTGTTGCGTTTTATGTAATGCTTCTTGAGAAGCGGTCGCTTTTTGAACTGATACCTCAATTGCATTGGTGAGCGTAATACCACTCTCTTTGGTTTTACTCACAATCTTAGCTTCTGCATCCACATTTCTCACAACTTCGGAAGCCGTACGTGAAAGTTCTTCTGAGATAGAAGCGTTTTCATTGCTAATCTCTTTAGATTTTTTGACAATTTCATGAAGCTTTTCAATAAAGAGATTAATATTATTCGAAACTTGTCCGAATTCATCATGACTTGAGGCTTGAAGTCTTTGTCTAAGATCGCCTTCACTACTGGACAGATCTTTGACAACATGGTTCAGTTTATCAAGGGGATTAAGAAGCATTTTGATTAAAAAGGCCATAATGGCGATAGAAAGCACGAGCATTATTAAACCCATCACAAAAAGCTCTTTCACTTGAGCATTCAAGAATTCATAAGCAGTCTCTTTATCAAATGTAATACCTGGAATCCAATTTGTCTCTTGAGACATTTTAAATGCAAAAAGCTTATGCTCTCCCTCTTGTGTATACTCAATAATACCTTCCGGCTCTCCTGTAAATCTTTGGCTTAAAATAGATTCTTTCCCAAGGAACTCCGCTTTAGGATGGGCTACAATTGTTTTTTTAGCATCCAAAAGCATGCCATAACCACCATTGAACTTAATATCACTAACGGCTTTGACAATATGCTTTAGCTCAAAAGAAGTTGCAACAATGCCGATGGTTTTACCATTTTTAATAATGGGCGCCATAACTGCAACAAGATCAATGGGGTCAGCAGAACCTCTGTAAATATCGGTCATGCCAGATTTTCCTGTTGTTTTTCCCATAATATACCATGGGCGTGCTCTTGGGTCAACTTTTGCGATTGTATTGCTTCCGTAGATCATGACACCACTGGCTTCTATACCCAAAAAGCTATCACGTCCACCGGATGCAAGTGTTGTCTCTTGTAAAACAGCTTTGATTTGTGATTCACTCATCGTTTCAACATCCGTGAGCATGCGAGCAGCACTCTCTAACCCATGTTTTTTACTTAAAACCCAAAGATCAATATAATCGGTCAATGAACGGGATGCCATCTTGAGGGTTGATTCAACTTGAGTGATGCTGTTTTTTTTGGTATCAATATAGCTTACAAAACCAAATGCTGTAAGGCTGATACAGATTAAGAGTGCGATAATCAGAGTAACCTTCGTCTTGAAGTTCATCATGACTCCTTGGTATTATTTTGAGTAATAAATGCAAAATAGGGATTTTATATCATATAGAGCGAAAGACATATTTTATTATAACACGGGAAATATGACCAAAATGAGACTTTTTGATTATAGCATGCTCAAGTGAGAAAAGAGTTGTTTGTACTGTCGAAAGATTTATTTTGAGAGTATACGTGAAATTTTGCATCACACAACAGCAAGAGAAAACCCCTTGCTGTAGAAAAATGTATTTAAGATTTAAATTTTCCCAGTTCGTTGTTGAGGTTTTCAGTCATTACATGTAAATGTTCACTCGCTTGAGAAACATTGTCAATACTCCCCACATTCTCTTTGGAAATTGCATTTATTTTTTCAATTTCATCGACTATTTTTTTAATTTTTGAAGCTGTATCAATAAAGTCATGAACCGTATGGTCACTCTCCTCAATGGTTTGATGGATGATATTTGCAACATTATTCATTCCCTCTTGTAGTTCTACTGAGATAGAAGCAAGAGCATTTACCTCACCGGCATTTTGAGCAATATCGGTGTTGGCATCCATGATAGATTGAACGACCACATTGATTGTTGCATCAATTTCAACAAGGCTCTTTTGCGTACGTTCAGCCAGCTTCCTTACTTCATCGGCAACTACGGCAAACCCACGCCCATGTTCTCCTGCACGTGCCGCTTCAATGGCAGCATTGAGGGCTAAAAGGTTGGTTTGATCGGCAATATCACGAATAATACCAAGAACATCTTTCACTTCATTGGCATTTTGACTAACGGTATTAAGGCGTTCTGCTAAGTTTTGTTCTTTGGCTGCTGTGGCCTGCATCGTGTATTCGAGTTGTTCGACTTTGGTTTTTACATCCGAAATATCTTTTTGCGTATTAGAGAGGGCTTGTTGCGAATTTTTTGCTTTAAGAACAGAACTTTCAATGCTTTTAACTAAAGCGATCCCTTCTTCTTTGGTGTTTTCAACTATTTTCGATTCGGTGTCGACATTGCGTACCACTTCGGATGCGGTACGTGAAAGCTCTTCTGAAATAGAAGCATTTTCATTACTAATTGTTTTAGATTTTTTCACGATCTCATGCAGTTTTTCAATAAATTTATTGATGTTTTGTGATACATGTGCAAATTCATCATTGGCTGATGCTTCAAGTCTTTGTCTCAGATCACCCTCACTACTTGAGAGTTCTTGGACAACATCATTCAGATGATCGAGTGGACGAAGCAGTGTTTTAATGAGTATAATCATGATGCCAATGGACAGGACTAGCATCATAAAGCCTGCCATCATTAGGCTTTGAACTTGCACCTTTAAAAAGGCATAAGCAGTCTCTTTATCAAATGTAATTCCTGGTGTCCAGCCCGTTTGTTCTGAGACTTTGAAAGCAAATATCTTGTTTTCACCATTAAAGATATACTCAATAAATCCCTCTTTTTTATCTTTAAATTCTTGGCTCAATGTTGACTCGGTTCCAAGGAGTTCTTTTTTAGGATGGGCTAGAATCATCTTTTTTGTATCCAAAAGCATTCCATATCCACCATTAAAATTAACATCTCCAACGGCTTTGGTCAGTGTTTCTAACGGAAGATCAATACCAAAAACACCAATCATAGTGTTGTTTTTCATAATGGGCGCCATCACCGTTACCATCAATACTTTCGCCGTTGCACCGACATAAGCATCCGTAATACCTTCTTTACCATCCACCTTCGCTTGTTTATACCAGCCTCTTGTTTTAGGATCGTATCCTTCTGCTTTTTTCTTTCCACTACCGTAAAACATTCGACCATCTTCAAACCCTGCATACGCATCTAGCGCGTCAAAGGTTTTAGCCATGTCTTTTAGCTTGGCTTCGAGTTCTGCTTCATCCATTGTGGAACTGTTACTTAAGGATCGTGCGTAACCGGCGACTCCTTTTTTCTTCGATTCGACCCACAGATCAATGTAGTCTGTTAAGGCACGTGATGCCATTTTCAGGCTTGATTCAACTTGAACAACGCTATTTTTCTTCGTATCAATATAGCTTATGGTACAAAAGATACTGAGGCTTAAAAACATTAACGCAGAAATTGTCAGGATGATTTTGGCTTTAAATGACATGATTCTACTCCTTGGGTATTTTTATACAAGTGGTACAACGTACGAATGAGACAATCAAATTCTACATCATTACATTATTTATGTAAGTTTAAAGTAGAAAAGCGACTCGTAAAAGACTTTTTACATGTAAAAGTAAAGCTAGTAAATATGGGAGGTGCTAAAGAAACAACAAGCAATATTTTGTTACAATCGCTTCTAAAACTACACGATGAGGATCTCTTATGTTACTTTTGACACCAGGACCAACTCCTGTTCCTGAAGCGGTTCGTATGGCGATGGGAACACCTACCATTCACCATAGAACACCTGAATTTGAGTCTATTTTTGAAAAAGCAAGAGGCTATTTAAAACAACTGTTTGATATGGAAGAAGTTTTGATGCTTGCAAGCAGTGGAACTGGTGCCATGGAAGCGTGTGTGCTTCATTTGTGCCAAAGTAAAGCGATTGTCGTCAATTCGGGCAAATTTGGCGAGCGTTTTGGCAAAATTTGTGCTGCCTACAATAAACCATTTGTCGAAATTAAAAATGAATGGGATACTCCTGTGAGTGTCGATGCCATTGTTGAGCTTGTTAAAAACGATCCGAGCATTGATGCTGTGTGTATGCAAGTGTGTGAAAGTGCAGGTGGCCTTCGTCATCCTGTTGAAGCCGTAGCCAAAGCAGTAAAAGCGATTCGCCCTAATATTATGGTCATTGCCGATGGTATCACCGCTGTGGGCGTTGAAAAAGTTGACACGACCCATGTTGATGCACTCATTTCAGGCAGTCAAAAAGCGTTGATGCTTCCTCCGGGGCTTGCCTTTATTGGTCTAAATGCTAAAGCGTTAGAGATCATTGAAAATGGCGGCGTGGGTTATTATTTTAACCTCAAAACGGAACTTAAAAATCAACGGAAAAATACAACGGCATGGACAGCAGCAACGACACTGGTTATTGGTCTTGTCGCTATGTTTGAACTCATAGACTCCCAGGGCGGTTTGGATGCGCTCTATGCGGATACGGCGAAAAGAGCTTTTGCCACCAATAAAGCTTTACAAGCTTTGGGATTGCACATCTATCCAAAAGTACCCGCTAAAGCGATGAGTGCCGTTTTACATGACGATGCGAGCAAAATCCGTAAAATTTTGAAAAGTAAATACGGTGTCAATATGGCAGGTGGACAAGATCACATAAAAGAGACACTGTTTAGAATCAACCACATGGGACTTGTTAATGTATATGAGACTGCGTGGACACTCAATGCTGTTGAATTAGCTCTTGCGGAACTTGGCAAGCGAGCATACGATGGCACTGCCAATAGGGTCTTTACCCAAGAATTTTACCAAGGTTAATAATGATTTATGAGCACGAGATACCCACGGGGAGTAAGCTTTATTTTGGAGAGAGTGCCAAATTAAAGCGAAAGATTGAAAATGTGGCAAGTGAACTTTTTTACGATGCAGGATTTGAAGAGATTGTAACACCCTTCTTTTCATACCATCAGCACAAAAGTATTGATGAAAAAGAGTTGTTACGTTTTTCAGATGAACAAAATCATATTGTCTCGTTGCGAGCTGATAGTACGATGGACGTCGTACGTCTCAGTACAAAACGTATGGGGAGAAGTACACATCATTCGAAATGGTTCTACATTCAACCTGTTTTTCGCTATCCTAGCCACGAAGTACACCAGATTGGCGCGGAGTTGATTGGTGAAGAAAATTTGGCTTTGAGCATTGCTACAAGTGTCTCTATTTTTGAAAAATTTTCAATCAAACCACTTTTACATGTAAGCAATATTAACATTCCCAAAATGCTGTCTCAGATGCTCAATTTGGATCTGAAAATCTTTGAAAAAGGAGAGCTTCAAAAGCTCTTGGCACTTGATATTCCATGGTTAACAAAATTAACTTGTTTACAAACATTGGAAGAATTGGAAGCGGTTATTGATGAGGTTCCAGATGAACTGAAGGTTGAACTTGAAAAGCTGAAAGTTCTCTCTGCTCATATTTCATGTGATAATATTGTTTTTTCACCGCTTTACTATGTGAAAATGCGCTATTATAATGCGCTATTTTTTAGATTTATCTACAAAAATTTTACACTAGGTTCAGGTGGAAGTTATGACTGTGAGGGCATTGGCTCAAGCGGTTTTGGACTTTACACGGATGATTTGATCGAAATATTAATTAAAAGAGATGGACAATAAGATGAAAGCTGATATGATCGTAGGAATTCAATGGGGTGATGAAGGAAAGGGTAAGATCGTTGATCTTATGGCTCAACACTATGATGTTGTTTGCCGTTATCAAGGCGGTCACAACGCAGGTCACACGATCTGGGTAGATGGTGTACGTTATGCACTTCATTTGATTCCTTCTGGTATTTTAAATCCAAAAGCACTCAATGTTATTGGCAATGGTGTCGTTGTTTGTCCTGATGCCCTCATTAAAGAGATGGCACAATTTGAAAAGCTTGCAGGTCGCCTGTTTGTTAGTGACAAAGCACATATGATTCTTAATCATCATATTTTAATTGACCAAGCCAAAGAAAAACTTCGTGGCGCTAAAGCCATTGGTACAACAGGACGTGGCATTGGACCAAGTTACGGAAGTAAAATTGAGCGTAGCGGACACCGTTTAGGTGAACTAAGAGACACCAACAAACTTGCACGTGCCTTGGTTGAATTTTACGATGAGAACAGAGCGCTCTTTAATGCCCTTGGTATTGTAACACCTGATTTTGAGACACTTAAAAGTGAATTAGACGGCTATGCTAAAGCCCTTTTACCTTTCTTGACAGACACGACACACATGGTTTGGAAATGTTTGGATGAGAACAAAAAAGTACTCTTAGAAGGCGCTCAAGGAACGATGCTTGATGTGGATCATGGTACGTATCCTTTTGTAACGAGCTCCAATACGATCAGTGCAGGTGCCTGTGTTGGTTTGGGACTCAATCCTAAAGATATTGGTAAGGTGACAGGTATTGTTAAGGCGTACTGCACCCGTGTGGGTAATGGACCATTCCCTACAGAAGATTTTGGAACGGAAGGCGATGAACTTCGTGAGAAAGGTCACGAATATGGTACTTCTACGGGTCGTGCTCGCCGTTGTGGTTGGTTTGATGCCGTTGCATGCCGCTATGCGAGTCGCATCAATGGTTGTGATGATCTTGCCATTATGAAGCTTGATGTATTAGATGGTTTTGAAACCGTTAAAGTGTGTGTTGCTTATGAAGTAAACGGTCAGAGAGTTGAAACACTGCCGCAAGATTTGGATAATGTTAAACCAATTTATGAAGAGTTGCCAGGTTGGAAGAGTGTTGTTGGATGTCGTAAATTTGAAGATCTTCCTGAAGCTGCCAAAACGTATCTTAAACGCCTTGAAGTTTTGACAGGCACAAAAATAGGACTTATCTCAACAAGTCCAGATAGAAACGATACAATTATCTTGTAAAATAAGACTATAGCGCTCACGTGATATATGTTTGAGCGCTATAGTTTTAGGAATATTTTGCCATTTCGCAAGAATATCTTTCATCTTTACATGTAAAGGTAATTTATGAAAAGCCAGTTCTCCAAGATTGCTAAAATTCGAAAACAAAAACGTGATGCAATCGAGCGTGAACTCTTAAAAAGCCAAAATAAAGAGCGCATGTTAAATCATAAAATAGCGGCTCTTTACGATGAAATTTCGGCAGTTCAAATACCGAAAGAAGGTATGATTTCACTCCTTCTCATGGTTGGTGAGCAAAAAAGCATCTTAAATCGTGATAAAAAACGTTGTGAGCAAGAACTTGTTTCTGTTCAGCGAAACACAAAACAGCTCCAATCAGAGTATAAAAAAGCACATATTGAATATGAAAAGTTTAAGTATCTTGAAGAGCAAGAGCTTCAAACGATGATGGAGAAGCTCAAACGTGAAGAACAGCTCTATTTGGACGAAATATCAACCATGTTATTTGCGGGTGAAATAAGTAAAAAAGGTCGAGAATGAAGTGTATTTGGATCTTATTGATCAGCTCTTTAGTGTATGCAGAAACGATTGATTGTACGCAAGTCTTTGAAACGCGCAAAGGGGAACTTTTGCATGAAGTTGAAAAAATCGATGAAGCACGACAATCCTTTGAAGCTTTGCAAGCCGCAACGAATGCACTTTTTGAAAAACAAAAGAATGCACTCAAAGAGAAAGAAAATGCATTGGCTAAAACTAAAGCTGAGATCGAAGCCAAAGAGCAACAGATTGCTGCAATGTTGGCTGAAAATAAAAAGCTTTTAGAGCAAGTTGAATCGAAGAAAAATGATAAACTAGATGAGACCTATATTAAGATGAAAGATGCGGCAGCTGCCGCTATTGTTGAAAAACTCCCTATTCATGAGGGAGCAGCCATTATTTTTGGATTGCCACCTAAGAAAATATCGCAAATCTTAGCAAAGATGAATCCCCAAATTGCTTCTGATATTACCCAACGCCTTAAGAAAGGTCCTCCTTTTGTAGAAGATAATCAAACAAAAGAGTGACGAAACCTTCCCCTTTCTTTCTCTAAACAGATATTTACCTTACTTTTGATAGAATGTGGAAAATTCAGAAGTAAGGTTTATGGATGAAAATCAGATTGCCTCATGCCCCTTATATTGCCAATAAAATAGCGATCGATATTTTAAATTGTGGATTTGTTACCATGCTTAAGGGCTTAGAGCCTATTGTAAAAGTCGCTGAGGATTTGATTGTTGCCGATATTAAACAAGAGACTGCGCTTGAAGAGCGTGTTACAGAGATTTTGGATCAAAATGAAGATGAGATGGAGTTTCAGCGAGTTGACCGAAGAAGTATGTTTTGGTTAATTAAGAAAAAACTTGCACGTGAATTTGGTGTTACATTGTCCTATGAAGATAGGTATAACGATATTGCGCACCAAATTTTAGAGATCTGTTGGAAAAGTGGTTTGATTGACTATAATGTCACCGAAAATCGTGTTAAGAATGTTGTTTATACTGCGATTGAAACGTATATTGCGAATTTTCAAGCGATTGAAGATGATGTAGCAGAGAAAATTTCAAATTACAAGCGAACCTTAGTTCCTGGTTCTGAAGAGTATGATTTGATTTTTGAAAAGCTCTATGAAGAAGAGCTTAGAAAAAGAGGAATGTTAGTATGATGTTAAAACCTGTATGGATTTATCTTGAAAATGGTGTTTTTTTAGAAGCAAAAAGTTTTGGTTTTGATGGTTCAAAAACAGGAGAGATTGTTTTTAATACCTCTATGAGTGGTTACCAAGAAATCATGAGTGATCCGAGCTATGCAGGACAGTTTGTTGTATTTACAATGCCTGAAATTGGTATTGTGGGATGCAATGAGAATGATATGGAAAGTTCTACGATTTATGCGAGCGGTATGTTTGTGCGAAGTCTTAACGAAACGCCTTCTAATTTCCGTTCACATGAAACGTTACCCGAGTTTTTGAAAAAATATGAAAGTATGGGTATTTGTGACATTGATACACGCTATCTTACCAAAATGATTCGAGATTCAGGCCCTAAAATGATGATCGCTTCAACAGAAGTGAGCGATCCTGCAAAGCTCAAAGCCATGCTTGAAGCCAGCCCTCGTATTGAAGATGTCAACTATATTGAAAAAGTCAGCACTCCAAAATCTTATGTCCATGTCAACGGTGTTTGGGACGCTGAAGCTCAAGCGTATAATGCCACACCTAAACGATTGGGTAAAAAAATTCTTGCCGTAGATTTAGGCATTAAACGCAATATCTTAAATGAACTTTGTGAAGTTGGACTTGATGTTGAGGTTATCCCTCATAATTTTAGTGCTGATGATGTCATTGCTCGCTACAAAAAAGGTGAAATCCACGGACTCTTTTTATCCAATGGCCCCGGGGATCCACTTATTTTGAAAGATGAAGCGGTACAAATTCAAAAATTAATTGAAGCAAAAGTACCTATGTTTGCTATCTGTTTAGGACACCAATTACTTTCTATTGCGCATGGGTATCCGACCTATAAGTTAAAATTTGGACAACATGGTGGTAATCACCCTGTTAAAAATATGAAAACTAGTATTGTGGAAATTACAACGCAAAACCATAATTACAATGTTCCTGATGATATTTGTAAGGTCGCTCGTATTACGCATGTGAATCTTTTTGATAATACGATTGAGGGGCTTGAATACAATAACTCGCCCATTTTTTCCGTACAGCATCATCCTGAAGCGAGTGCAGGTCCGCAAGAGAGTCGATACATTTTCCAAGAGTTTGCCAATAGACTTTAAATAACGGAGCAATGCCATTAACGTCATCGATATTACAGCAATCATTAGTGTTGCGTTTTTAGGAAGTTTAGGGCATTGCATAGGCATGTGTGGAGGATTTGTCATGGCATACAGTAGTGCTAAGATTGACTCTTCCACGTCTTCATTCAGACAATTTCTCGCACATCTTACTTACAATCTAGGACGAATTAGCGCCTATACATTTCTTGGCATGTTTTTTGGTGCATTGGGGAGTATTTTTACCTTTTCCGCCCAGATTAATGGTTATTTCTACTTTGTCATTGGTATTCTTATGGTTTTAATGGGATTATCAATGATGGGAAAAATAAAATTTTTAACTTCATTAGAGGCAACTGTCGCTTTTAATCCTTTGATTAAAACACTTTTTTCACATCTCATTCACTCTAAATCCATGGGAAGTTTTTATGGGCTAGGTCTTTTAAATGGTTTCTTGCCATGCGGTCTAGTCTATTTCTTTTTAGCGGCTGCAACCACTTCGGGTTCTTTTCTTTTGGGTGGCTTCACAATGGCTATTTTTGGACTTTCAACGATGCCTGCAATGTTAGGGCTTGGATTTATTGTAGGATTTTTAAAAGGAAGTGAATTTAGAGAAGTTATGATTAAAATAGCTTCATTGATTATTGTTGGTTATGGAATTTATATGGCGTATCTTGGTTACAGTGCAGCAATTATATGAAATTAGAACAATATCAGAGTGCTATTGAAAGCAGTAATATTATCTCAAAAACCGATATTTTCGGTATTATCACCTTTGTTAATGATGAGTTTTGCAAAATTTCGGGTTATACTAAAGAAGAGCTAGTAGGAAAAAACCATAATATTGTAAGACATCCTGACGTACCTGCTTCGACATTTAAGCAACTTTGGCAAACCATACTTCAAAAAAAAACGTATAAGTCAACGGTTAAAAATCTAGCCAAAGATGGCAGTACGTTTTACGTCAATACGACAGTTTTCCCTATACTCGATGAAAATGGTGATATTGAAGAGTTTATTGCTATTCGTTATGATGTGACAGAAAGTGTCCGCTTAAGCGAGGCGCTGATAGCCAAAGATGAAGAGCTCGAAGAACTTAATGAAACCCTTGAAGAGAGAGTTAAAGAACAGACGAAAGCCTTAACAATCCTCAATCAAACGTTGGAAGAGCGTGTGAGAGAAGAAGTTGAAAAAAATCGTGAGAAAGATCGTATTTTATTTCAGCAATCACGTCTTGCTTCGATGGGTGAAATGATCGCCAATATTGCACACCAATGGAGACAGCCCCTTTCTGAGCTTAATATCACACTTTATAAAATGAACAAGCTCTATCGTCTTCAAAATGAAGGTAAAGGGATAGAGTTTGAAGACAGTTACGCGCATGCCAAAAAGATTGTTTCCAAAATGTCCGAAACCATTGAAGATTTCCGTCATTTTTTCAGCCCTGATCGTCAAAGTGAAGTTTTTGCGCTAAGTCATGTGGCGAACGAAGCAATGGATATTATGCGAGGTACTTTAGAAAAAAATGAAGTTACTATCGAGCTTAATATAAAAAAAGATGCCAACATCAGAGGTTATTTTAATGAATTTTCTCAAGTCTTAATCAATTTAATCAATAATACGATTGACGCATTTTGCAACAACAAAATAAAAAATAGATTAATTTATATTGAAATTGACACATTAGGGCTTGGAGATGCTATAATTAAAGTCTGCGATAATGCTGGTGGGATTGAGTCAACTATTTTAGATAAGATTTTCGAGCCTTATTTTACAACAAAACATGCGAGTGCTGGCACTGGCTTGGGGCTTTATATGAGTAAGATGATTATCAATAATAGTATGCAAGGACTTATCGTTGCAGAGAATTGCAATGATGGAGTCTGTTTCACTATCACTATTCCTTCAGTCAAAGAGTAAAAAGGAAGAGCTATGAGTGGATTGTCAAAATTGACGGTTTTGTTTGTTGAGGACGAAGAAGATCTCAGAAATGCCTTAGAGAGCGCCATCGGGGATGAGTTTGCTAAGTTCATTGTTGCACGTGATGGTGATGATGGGTTAAAAAAATTCAAAAAGTATAAACCTGACATTGTTGTCACAGATATTATGATGCCGGTTATGGATGGTTTAATGATGGCAAAAGAGATTAAACATATATCGAAGCAAACCCCTATTATTATTTTAAGTGCATTTAGTGAAAAAGAGCGATTGTTAGAGGCGATTGATGTTGGTATTGACAAGTATCTCATCAAACCAATTGATCCAGATGAGCTCTTAACAACACTCAAATTTGTTTCCAAAGAGATGTTAGATCAAAGTGATATCGTTGAATTAGGATACAGCTATCAGTTTGATAAAAGTAGACGGGTTTTAGTGAAAGAGGGTAAAACAATTTTCTTAACTAAAAAAGAGTTACTTTTTATCTCAGTTCTTGTTAAAAATTTAGGTGTATTTGTCCTTCATGAAGAGATTAAAAAGTATGTTTGGACAAACAAAAAAGTAACAGATTCAGCCATACGTACCTTTATTAAGCGTGTTCGTGAAAAAACAGATAAAGAGTTTATCAAAAATATTCCCGGTCTTGGCTACAAAATCAACACGCAAGAACGATAATTCCATCGTTCTTGTACTGCTAATTATAAATTTTTTCTTAACATTTTTTATTTAACACAAATTTAATCTTCTTAAGCTTCGTTGTAGATTTGGTGCACTATAATTCTTACATTATGTGATATTTTTGTGACATAAAAACACAAGTAGGAGGAATTGATGCAGGCTAGAGATGCATTGAACTATGACTATTCAGTAGCCAAATGTTTTACCTACGCAGCGATCCTTTTTGGAATCGTTGGTATGTTAATAGGCGTGGTTATCGCTTATCAAATGGCTTTCCCTGAGTTGAATTACTTGGCAGGTGAATATGGTACTTTCAGTCGTTTAAGACCATTACATACGTCAGGAGTAATTTTTGGATTCTTACTAAGCGGAATCTTTGCAGCGTGGTACTATATCGGGCAAAGAGTACTCAAGGTTTCGATTGCAGAATCACCATTCTTAATGTTCATATCAAAGCTTCATTTTTGGCTCTATATGATTTTAATGGTATGTGCAGTTATTTCCCTTTTTATGGGTATTTCTACTTCTAAAGAGTACGCAGAACTTGAATGGCCATTGGATATTCTTGTTGTCGTGGTATGGGTACTCTGGGGATTAAATATTTTTGGTCTCATTGGTATTAGGCGCGAGAAGACGCTTTATATTTCTATGTGGTATTTTATTGCAACATTTCTTGGTGTTGCTATGTTGTACCTTTTCAATAACATGGAAGTTCCAACCTACTTTGTTGCGGGCACAGGAAAATGGTATCACTCCGTTTCTATGTATGCAGGCTCAAATGATGCAATGGTACAATGGTGGTATGGTCACAATGCCGTAGCATTTATTTTTACCGTGCCTATTATTGCGATGATCTACTATTTCTTACCAAAAGAGTCTGGTCAACCAGTTTTTTCTTATAAACTATCACTTCTTTCTTTCTGGGGATTGATGTTCGTATACCTTTGGGCAGGTGGACACCACTTACTTTACTCAACTGTTCCAGATTGGGTACAAACCATGGGTTCAATTTTCTCAATTATTTTGATTCTTCCTTCTTGGGGTAGTGCGATTAACATTCTCCTTACGATGAAAGGACAGTGGGGTCAACTCAAAGAGAATCCATTGATTAAATTGATGATTTTTGCTTCAACATTCTATATGTTTAGTACTCTTGAAGGTCCAATCTTAGCGATTAAATCTGTTAATGCCCTTGCGCACTTTACAGATTGGGTTCCTGGACACGTTCATGATGGTACATTAGGCTGGGTTGGTTTTATGATCATGGCAGCACTGTATCATATGGCTCCTCGTATGTTTAACCGTGAAATTTTCAGTAAAAAATTAATTGAAGCACAATTTTGGATTCAAACAACGGGTATCGTACTTTATTTCTCAAGTATGTGGATTGCAGGTATTACACAAGGTATGATGTGGAGAGCAACAGACCAATTTGGTAACCTTGCTTATTCATTTATTGATACTGTGACTGTATTGATTCCTTACTATGCTATTCGTGCAACAGGTGGTTTACTATACCTTGTCGGTTTCTTCATATTCACTTACAATATGTATAAAACAATGACTGTAAGTAAAGCAATTGAGGCTGAACCTCAAAATGCTTCACCTATGGCAGCGTAAAAGGAGGATAGGATTATGTTTCATTGGTTAGAAAGAAACCCATTCTTTTTTGCGGTAGGTGTATTTTTGGTGATTGCATATGCAGGTGTTGTAACAATTTTACCTGATTTTATGGAGACAGCACGTCCAGTTGTTGGTACAAAGCCTTATACAGTACTTCAATTAGCAGGCCGTCAAGTCTACATTAAAGATGACTGTAATGCATGTCATTCACAATTGGTTCGTCCATTCAAATCAGAGACAGACCGTTACGGTATGTACTCTTTAAGTGGTGAGTATGCTTACGATAGACCATTCCTTTGGGGTTCTAAAAGAACTGGACCAGATTTGATGCGGGTTGGAAACTATCGAACAAGCGACTGGCATGAGTATCATATGTCTGATCCTATCAGCGTTGTTCCTGGTTCTATTATGCCAGCGTACAAGCATATGTTTAAAAACATTGCTGACATTGATACAGCATACGCAGAAGCATTGACCGTAAAAAAAGTTTTCAACACACCTTACGATCAACCTGATATGCCTAAACTTGGTACCCATGAAGAGGCTAAAAAAGCTGTTATGGAAGAAGCTGCACTGATTGTTGCAGACATGAAAAGCCAAGAGGTTAAAGAGGCATTTAAACGCGGTGAGATCAAAGAGATTGTGGCCCTCATTGCCTATCTCAATAGCTTAAAATAAGGTGTTCACGGTGAGTATGGAAACAATTAGAGAAATTCAAGCATATGCTTATGTGGTAGCTACAGTTTTTTTGGTCGTAATGATGTATGGTTATTTGTATCACCTTTACAAGGCTGAAAAAAAAGGTACACGAAATTATGAGCAATATGGCGATATCGCATTGCATGACAATATTGACGATACTCCAGTTGAAACCCGTACTCCATCAAACAAAGAGAAAGAATAAAGAGGAGCAATAAATGAATTGGCTGAATGACAATGTAAACGTATTATCATTGCTTGGTGCAGCAGCAATTTTAATTCTCACTATTTTTGTTGTTGGTAAATATATAAGACAGATGCAAACCGATAAAAATAGCGGAGAATTAGCAAAAGAGAATTGGGATGGTATTGGAGAATACAAAAATGTACCTCCTATTGGTTGGGCACTCTCCTTTGTAGGAGTTATTATATGGGGATTATGGTATTTCCTTGCTGGATACCCTCTTGCGAGTTATTCACAAATAGGTGAATATAACCAAGAAGTAAAAAGCTACAACACTCATTTTGAGAGTAAATTTGCAAATCCTGACAATGCTACATTGATGGGAATGGGTGAGGGCGTTTTCTTGGTACAATGCGCACCATGCCATGGTGTAACGGGTGATGGCATGAATGGAAAAGCAATGAACTTAGCCAAATGGGGTAATGAAGCAGCGATTGTTGCTACTATTCTGGGTGGTGCAAAAGGTTCAAATTATCCTCTTGGTGAGATGCCAGCTGGACTTTTGGATGCAGAAAGTGCCAAAGCCGTTGCAGCATATGTAATGCAAGAAGTTTCTGTAGTTAAAAAAAGTAGCAATCCAGCACTTGTTGAGAGTGGTAAAGCACTGTGGGCAACATGTGCTGCATGTCACGGTGATGATGGTAAAGGAATGGCTGGAAGCGCGCCAGATCTTAGCGTCTATGGTAATGCTAAATTTGTTGTCAATGTCCTTGGTTTGGGTAAAAAAGGAACGATTGGTAATATGCCACAGTTTAATGATGGACGCTTAACCAATGTTCAAAAAACAGCGGTTGGCACTTATGTCAGCTCTTTAGCAAAATAAGGACTCATCAATGGAAAATACAAATCGAAACGTCTTTGGACTTAATGGTATTACAGGAATGTTGATTGCAACAGTATTGTTGCTCTCTATTCTTGGGGTATTAACATTCTTTGGATTAAAGGCACAACAAGCAGTTGCTGATAAACCTTATAAGATTACGGATCCGCAAGCACTTCAAATGAGAGATGCTGCGAATGCGAATCAAAAAGTTATAGCAAAATAAGGAGTATAACATGGCTGAAATTATGGATAAAGTGATTGTTCTAGGTTTAGTTATACTAGCAGCAGTATCGGTATGGGCTGTATTAACACCACACCATTTGTTCATCGGTTAATGAAAAATTTGTTACATGTAAAAGCAAAGAAGCTATGGCTTCTTTGCTTTCTTGCCTTTTTCCCAGTGTTGATTTTTGCCAAGGAATTTGTCATTTATGATGATAGCCTAGAAGAGAGAACCGCTCAGAAAATTGAAGAGATGGGCAGTGAACTTTTTGCAAAAAGTGGTGTAAAAGTTATTTTGATTGCTAAAAAAAGTGGCGAGGGTGAAAATATTCTCGCATATGAGCAAAACTTTGCCAAAAATTTAACCACACCGTATGTGCTTTTAACGCTTTTTCAAGCAGAAAAAAAAGTAGATGTATACCAATCAGCAGGGCTTGAGAAAGAATTTGATCGTGAAGCGCTCCTCTCACCTTTACCATGGAATGGTACGATTATTCCACTACTAACGTCTAAAAAAAATGAAGTGAGTGTTGGACCTGCATTGCTCAATGGCTATGCGGAATTGGTTGAAGAGATCGCAGCGTATCGTAAAATAGAGTTAGAGAGTGCCATTGGCAGTGCCAATAAAATTACCATCAATATTGTGAGACTTCTGATTTATGGATTTATGGCGATTGTTGTAATACTCATCATTTATAAAAGGATAAAAAGCCGTGGACAAAGTGAAAAGTGAACGTACCTACTATCCTCATGTAGTTATCGGTATGATTATTGGATGTGTGATTGGGTGTGCTTATACCATTAAAATTGCTATTGATAATCCTGTTGAGATGGATACCTTTTATATGGAAAAATATCAAAAGGTTGAGAATAATATTAATGAAATTATGGCATTACAGGAAAAGTTTGATACTAAATTTGATCTTGCCTATTCCACAGAAAAATTTGTAATAGGACAAAATAGCATTACGTTAAAGCTCACCGATAAAAGTGGAGTAGCCGTTAATAATGCAAATATTATAATGATGCTCTCTCGCCCTGATAGCAATAAGGATAATAAGCAGTTATTACCTTCTAAGGTAGAAAATGGCAATTATACCTTTGGACCTTTTGAAATTAATAAACCGGGTCGTTGGCAGATTTTGAGTAAAATAGAACTAGGTGAATTTAAGGGCTATCATAAAAATGAAGCCTATGCAGCACAGTAGTTTCCCCTTTCTCCCTTAATAACCTACGGTAAGATCGGTTGTGTGATCTTACCGTTTTCTTTCATTTTGATATAAAAATTCTTCTCAAATCTTTCCTTTGTTATAATAGTCCCTTTTACAAGGTCACTTTGCAAAAAAGTACCAATGGTGCTCGGGCATTGCGTCTAGGAAAACTTAGTGTTAACGTAGTTTTTGAGCTTTGCTCTAAAAGCGTGTCAAGAATTAAAATAAAGAGGGAAGATGTTAGAAGTTTTTGCAACGAGTCGTGCTGTACGCTCCTTTTATGACACATTTTTAGATGCTAATACGCTTCTTCCCAAAGCTATTACCATTGCAGAACTTGAGCAAAAAGCTGTCTTAGTGCCTCATCATTCCTTAGTTGATGACGATATGCGTGTTCTTTTGATGCAAGAAGCTTCACGCTTTACCAAGTTTGAGCTTTTGTACATTGAGCGTGAATTTTTTACTTTTTTGAAAAACTCCTCCTACCTCTTTCGTTTTTTTGAAGAACTCAGCCATGAAAAAGTCGCACTGGATGCTTTGTTAAGTGCTGATACCTATGAGCACTACGCTGAGCATTTAGAGGTCTTACAAACCTTGCTTAAGCACTATAAAGCGCTTCTTTCAAAACACGCCTTGTATGATCGCATCACGCTTCCTGAGTGTTATGAACTCAACGAGTCGTACATTCGCTCTTTAGGGGAAGTTCGTATTCATTTAGAAGGGTTTCTGAGCCGTTTTGAAGTGGAACTTCTTACCCAAATAGCAGCGCTGATACCTTTACATGTAAACGTTACGATGAGTGCTTACAATCAAAAAATGGTTGCAGTTTTTGCCGAACTTGGCATCATTTTAGAACAAAATCAGACCTATGAGATCAATCTCTCCACGAAAGAGATTTTACATGTAAAGCCTCACAATACTTCCAAACGGGATATTCAAGTCTATGGTTTTTCCTCACGGCTGGCGCAAATAGGCTATGTACAAAGTGCGATTGCACAGTTTGTGGAAGATGGGTTGAGTCCCGAAGAGATTGTGGTTATTCTTCCTGATGAACGCTTTGCCGAAGTGTTGCGCCCTTTTGATACGTGGCACAATCTCAACTTCGCGATGGGCATAAGCCTCAAGCAAAGCCAGTTTTATCAGGGACTGAGTGCGATTGAAAAAGCGATGCGAAACGACGAAATTGAAGACCATCTTCGTCTTGCTCGCTTAAAGATTGAACCTGAAATCATGGTTACATGTAAAGAGATTTGGCATCAAAAAATCTCCCCTGAAACGGCAATGAATTTCTTTGAAAAGCTGCTCTCTTACAATGCAAAAGAGCAGCAAAATCCTCTCTTTCAAGAAGCTTTTTTTGCTTTCACGCACTTTTTAAAACACGCACCAGCTCTACGTTTTGAGCAAGTGACCAAACTGCTTTTAAACCGCCTTGCAGCCCTTACGCAAGATGATGTGAGAGGTGGAAAGGTGACCGTACTCGGTGTGTTAGAAACCAGAGGAGTGACCTATAAAGGGGTGATCGTCTTAGATTTCAACGATGAGTTTGTACCCAAAAGAAGCCAGAAAGATCTGTTTCTCTCCTCAGCCGTTCGCGCACACGCGGGACTTCCCACCAAAAGGGATCGCGAAAATTTGCAACGTTATTACTACCATCAGCTCTTTTCTCATGCGCAGAAAATCGCTATCGCTTATGTCAAAAATGAGACCTCAATGCCTTCACGCTTTTTGGATGAGCTTGGCTTTAATACGAACACAATGGCAGATGAAAAAGCACTGCAACCGCTTTTGTTTGAGCTCAATGCGCCTAAAAATCTTTACGATCAGCCGTTCATTGACGCGCCCTACGATCTTAAAGCGTTTCCTCTTTCTGCAACCAAGCTCAAAACGCTGCTTACATGTAAACGCCAGTTTTACTTTCGTTACATCCAAAGGCTTAAAGAGGCGAAGATGCCAAGCACTAAGATTGATGAGCAAGTGATTGGTTTAACGCTTCACAAAGTACTTGAAGATGCGATGTGCGATGAAGCGTTAAGGGATGAGAAAAGCCTCTATTCCAAAATAGAGACTCTTTTAAAAGAGCAAAATAGACATGAAGTGTGGGGCTACTTTGTTGATGTATGGCTTCAAAAGCTCCGTCCTTTTATGCAAAATGAAATCAATCGTTTTGAAGAGGGTTTTCGCGTTTTCAAAAAAGAGTTTGTGCATGCTGTGCCCTATAAGGGTTTTATATTAGAAGGGCAGATTGACCGTATCGATCAAAAAGGAGATGAGCTCTTTATCATCGACTATAAAAGCGGGAAAGTACCAACAACGAGCGAGCGTTCCTTGGAGAGCACCACCGATTTTCAACTGGTCTTTTACGACCATATTGCAAGCACTTTAGGCAGGGTTGGAGGCGTTTATTACTACGACCTTAAAGAGGGTGTTTTAGTGAGCGAAAACTTCCTCGAAGAAAAGAAAGCGCTTTTACATGTAAAACTACAAGAGCTATCCAAACCGATCAATGGCTACGAATTGTGCGAGGAGATTAAGCATTGCAGGCTGTGCCCTTATGCGCAGTTGTGCGGACGTGAGGAGCAGATATGAATCTCAGTCCTTATTTAGCCCTCGAAGCCAGTGCAGGAAGCGGTAAAACGTTTGCGCTCAGTGTGCGTTATCTCTCACTTCTCTTTATGGGTGCCAATCCGCAAAAGATCGTGGCATTGACGTTTACGAACAAGTCAGCGGCAGAGATGAAAACGCGCATCTTTGAGACGCTCAAACACTTAGAAGACAAAGATGAGTTAGAGGCGATTTGCGTGCAAACGGGTAAATCTAAAGAGACGCTGCTACATGAAAAAGAGCGCGTCATGCAAACCTTGCTTCAAGCCGACATCAAGATTTCAACCTTGGACTCTTTTTTCTCTTTGATTTTGCGCCATTTTGCCTTACATGTAGGCTTGCAACCTGACTTTAAAGTAGGGCAAAATGGGCTTGATGAGGAGCTGGTGGAGCGTTTCATCAAAGGGTGCAAAAGCAAAAATCTCTACAATGCCTTAATCGCTTTTAGCATTAACGAAGATAAAAAACTGGGCGATCTCTTTAGTCTGCTCGATATGCTCTATCAGAAAAAGTCCGAGCTGGACATCAGCACATTGGATGAAGAGCATTACCCCTCTTTAAAACCGTGTTTGGATATTTTAGGGCAGATACGAGACTATTTTGAGCAAAGTGGGCTCTCTGCGCGTGGACTTGCGACACTCAAAGCGGATACACTGAGCGATCTGCTTGCCAAGAAGTATTTGGAGCGTGAAGACTTTGGGTATTGGGACTATAAAAAATATGCCAATGAGACAACCGATGCGCTTTTACGTGAACTCAAACAGGCTTTAAATGAACATGTCAATGCTAAAGAAGCATACTTTTTAGGACAACTAGGCAAACTCTTTGCGATCTACGATGAGAGCCTGCGAGGTTTGATGGGCGAGTATGGTGAGCTTCGTTTTGATGACGTAACCAATCTGCTCTACACTCTTTTACGCCAAGAGATCAGCAAAGATTTTCTCTATTTTCGCCTTGATGGGGTGATCGAACATCTGCTGATCGATGAGTTTCAAGACACGAGCATTGTGCAGTACCAGATTCTTCTGCCACTCATTGAAGAGATACGTGCAGGGCAGGGTGTGAAAGACTTTAAAACACTCTTTTTCGTGGGCGATGTCAAGCAGTCGATTTATCGCTTCCGTGGTGGGGCTAAAGAGCTCTTTGACTACGCCAAAAAGAGTTTGCATTTAGACGTGAATGCGCTTGATACCAATTATCGAAGCAGCGAGCAAGTTGTTAATTTTGTCAATGAAATCTTTACATGTAAAATCAAAGGGTATGAACCACAAAAGGTTGCGAAAGCCACAGGTGAGGGGTACATCAATGTGCGCATTGAAGAAGATATAGAGCCTTCTGTTTTAGAGGCGATTGGAATGCTTTTAAATGAGGGTGTCAAGCCTAAAGACATCGCGCTTTTAGTCCATACGAACAAAGATGCCAAAGCCTTTAAAGCGTTGGTGCAAGAGCAGTTTCCTGCTTTACATGTAAGACTTGAGGCAACCTTGAAACTCATCGAAGTTCGCTCCATTAAAGCCATCATTGCGTTGCTTAAATACCTCTACTTTGGCGATGCACTCTACAAAGCAACGTTTCTTGTGCAGTGTGGCAAGGCGTGGGAGACACCACTTTCTCGTAGCGGGTGGGATTTAGACGCGACGCCACTCGTTTTGGTTGAAAAGATCATCAAAAATTATGGTCTGTTTGATGGCAGTGCGGATCTGCTCAGTTTCTTAGAGGTTGCCGGTCGTTATGAGGAGATTGAGAGCTTTTTGTTTGCTCTGGATGAACTGAGTGATGAAGCCAAAAGTGAAGATGTAGATGGTTTGCGTGTTTTAACCGTACACAAATCCAAAGGCTTGGAGTTTGAGCATGTCATCGTGTGCGATCGTTTGAGTCGCGACAATAACCGAAGCGATACGCTTTTATTTAGCTACGATGAAGTGGACATCAAAGGGCTTTACCTTACTATGGGTGGCAGAGAATCGGTCGATGCAGTCTATGCCAAAGCCAAAGAGCACGAGAGTGTTTTAATGCATGAAGATAGACTCAATGCGCTTTATGTCGCTTTTACGAGAGCCAAACGTTCCTTGTTTGTGTGTGCCAAAGCGCAAAACAGTGCGTTTGAGATGTTGGAGTTAAGCACAACAGAGCGAGGCGTGATAGGTGTTTCAACCAAAGAGACTATCGTCATTCCAAGCACCATGAGTGTCTATCAGCCTAAGCGTTATGGCGCTCAAGAGGTGGCGAGTACATCTGAGGATGAGAATGAAAGCGCTGAGATCGCTTCTATCACATTTGGAATTGCACAGCACTATTTGTTGGAGATGTTAGACAGTTTTGATGAGCCATCGCTCAAGCGCGCGTACATCGCTCTGCAAAACCGTTTTGCGCCACTGTTGGATGAGTCAACCTTGCAAGCGATCTATCAAAGAGGCGAAAAACTCATTTCTTGTAAAGCCTTTTTGGATTTGATCGAGGGGGCAAAAATATCCAAAGAACAACCGTTGATTTACCAAAAAGAGCGTAAGCAGATTGATCTTTTGCTTGAATTTCCAGATCGTATCGTCGTGGTGGATTATAAAAGTTCAAAAAAGCAAAGTGCAAAGCATCAAGCACAGGTGAAGCTCTATCAAGAAGCCCTCTCTACGATCTATAATTTGCCGGTGGCTGCGTATATCTGCTACTTGCAGAACGATGGAATCGAGCTTCTTAAAAACTTATAGTACACTGAATTTAAGTAGTATTTAAGTATATTTTGATTACACTTGCACTTCGTTAAATAAATACGTCAAAGGTTATGACAGATGAAAGCTACACAAGCGATTAAGCCAAGCGAAGTTAAACGCGACTGGATCGTAGTGGATGCTGCTGGTAAGAGATTTGGTAAAGTCCTTACAGAAGTAGCAACACTGCTCAGAGGCAAACATAAACCTTATTTTACTCCAAATGTTGATTGTGGCGATTTCGTTATCATCATTAATGCGGAAAAAGTAGAGTTTAGTGGAACAAAATTAGACACAAAATTGTATCACAGACACACAGGATATTTCGGTGGCGTTAAAACTGAAAAATTGGGTGATCTTTTGAACAACAACCCAGCGAAATTGTACAGACTTGCGGTAAGAGGCATGTTACCTAAAACAAATCTTGCTAAAGAGATGATCAAAAAGCTAAAAGTTTATGCCGGTAGTGAGCATCCACATACAGCGCAAGTTAAAGTAGAGGTAAAGTAATATGGCAAAAGTATACGCAACTGGTAAAAGAAAAACAGCAATCGCTAAAGTATGGGTAAGTGCACCTGGTAAAGGTACGATTACAGTTAATGGCGTTGATTTTGAAGCGTGGCTTGGTGGTCATGAGACCATTAAAAAACGTGTTCGTCAACCTCTTGCTTTGACAAAACAAGAAGCAAGCTTTGACATCGTAGCTTCTACGCAAGGTGGCGGTTATTCAGCTCAAGCAGATGCCGTTCGTCACGGTATTTCTAAAGCACTTTCTGCTATGGATGCTGACTTTAGAGCGATCCTTAAACCTTATGGTTTATTGACACGTGACTCAAGAATTGTTGAGCGTAAAAAATACGGTCGCAAAAAAGCACGTCGTAGTCCACAATTCTCAAAACGTTAATGATTTCCTCAAGGGAATCATTAAAAGTTTCCTTGAAAACGTTAATGATTTCTTTACAGAAGTCTTTCGAGACTTTTGCTCTTTCTGCAAGGGATTTTCCCTTGCATTTCTTCTTTTAAAACTTTTTCACCTAAAATCGTTATAATACTTCTTTTTTCACACGAGGAGTACATGAATGAACTCTTTTTGCCTAATAACCACAACATGCCCTGATGAACAAAATGCAAAATCTATTATTCATCTTTTGTTAGAGCAAAAACTTGCCGCATGTATTCAGATGCAAGCCGTTCAAAGTTTTTACCACTGGGAAGGGAAACTGTGCGAATCATGTGAGCAGTTGCTTTTGATTAAAACGAGGAGTTCTTTGTTTCAAAAGATAGAAGCGTTGATTTTAAAGCATCATCCCTATACGACGCCTCAGATCATTCAACTACCGATCGAACAAGGACTTAAGGCGTACCTTCAATGGATTGAAGAAGAGACGACTTAATAACCCGCCAACTCTTGTATCAATACTTTCACTTCATCTTTATCAAAAAAGAGATTGAACTCCAACTCTTTCGCAAACACTTTGAGTAACGCGATTTTTTTCGTTTGACGCTCATCAGGATTTTGGGTAGCAGAAAGCTCGGCATCTAGCCTTTGAAGGAAATTTTGGCGTATCTCTTCTTGTTTTTGCTCTTTGGATTTTGGCTGAATTTTGGGTTTTAGTAGAAGAAATAAGAAGCCAAGAAGAGTGAGTATCGCAAGAATGGTGAAGAGAATTTCCACAAAAAACCTTTACATGTAAATCTGTTTGATGCGTAAGTATATCCAACCAAGAGCCATAAAATTTTAAAGTTCTTTCATTTCTTAAACCACTTTTGTGTAAAATCTCCTAAACTAACACAAAGAGGACATCATGCACTTTACAACTCCCCTTAAAAGCAATAGCACAAAAATTATGCTCATCGGCAGTGGTGAACTTGGCAAAGAGGTCATCATCGAAGCCTCTCGTTTAGGCATTGAAACCGTAGCGGTGGACTCATACCCAAAAGCACCTGCTCATTTGGTTGCCAATCGAAGTTATGTCATCAATATGAAAAATAAAGAGGAACTTTTGGAGGTGATACGCCTTGAAAAGCCGACATTCATCTTGCCTGAGGTTGAAGCACTCAGCATCGAAGCGCTCATTGAGGCGGAGAAAGAAGGCTTTTGCGTCATTCCTAATGCGGACGCGGTGAAAAAGACAATGAACCGCAAAAACATTCGTGAGTTTGCCGCTGAAACGTTGGGTTTAAAAACCAGTGGCTATGTTTTTGTCAAAACACTCGAAGGGCTGAATGAAGCGACAAAAGCGCTTGGAATTCCCTGTGTGGTCAAACCGGTTATGAGTTCATCGGGTCATGGACAAAGTGTCATTCGTCGTGAGGCAGACATTCAAAAAGCATGGGAGATCGCCAAAGAAGCACGCGGTGATGCAAGCGAGTTGATCGTTGAGGCGTTTGTACCGTTTGACTATGAGATCACGCTTCTCACCGTGCGCAATGGCAAAGAGACCGTTTTTTGTGAACCGATCGGGCATATTCAAGAAAACGGTGACTATGTCCTCAGTTGGCAGCCCGTACCGATGAAGCCTGAAGTCTTAGCCAAAGCGCAGATGATGGCAAAAGCGGTGACAGACGGTTTGGGCGGTCGAGGACTCTTTGGCGTGGAGTTTTTTGTCAAAGATGATGAAGTTTATTTTAGTGAGCTTAGTCCACGACCACACGACACGGGAATGGTGACGATGATCACACAAAGCCAGAGTGAATTTGCTTTACATGTAAGAGCGGTTTTGGGCTTACCACTTGATTTCACCTTTTACGGTTCAGGCGCAAGTGGTGCGTTTAAAAGCTCAAACGAAGAGCATGTGCCAACACTGACGATTCCTGAAACGGCTTTTTCTAAAAATTCCTTTGTGCGTATTTTTGGAAAGCCTGTGAGCCATGTGGGGCGTCGTATGGCTGTAGCGCTTGTTTTAGATGAAGTCGAAGCGGCAAAGAAGAGAGCTAAAGAAATTGTTGCGTCGATTGTTGGTTAATTTCATCTCTAAAATAATTTTAAAATAAATATTTATAAAAAATTTACCAAAGAGAGCTATAATGAAATAAGCCCAAACTTAAAGTGATTTGATGAATAAACATGTTGTTGAACAGACGGTTATTTTCTTTAGTGTTTCCAAATGGCTCTTCCTCTCCTCAGCCGTTGGTATTATGATAGGCGGACTGATGTCCGTCTTTCTTAAAATTCTCACAACTGCTGAGCAGACGAGAAGCCTTCTTCCTTTTCCTTTTTACTTTACTCTCCCTTTTGCTTTGATGCTCACAACATGGATCGTACGAACGTTTGACCAAAATGCCACAGGGCATGGAACGGAAAAAGTCATTGAAGCGGTTCATAAACGCGATGGTTACATCAATGCTAAAGTCATTCCTGTCAAATTGGTTGCTACGGTTCTTACCATTTTTTCTGGTGGTTCTGTAGGAAAAGAGGGACCCGGAGCGCAAATTGGTGCAGGAGCAGCTTCATTTGTCGCAACACTGCTCAAATTTTCAAAGTCTGATCGTAAAAAGCTGGTCATCTGCGGTATTAGCGCAGGTTTTGCTTCAGTGTTTGGTACACCGATTGCGGGTGCTATTTTTGGAATTGAAGTGCTCATTATTGGTGTGATTATGTACGATGTTTTACTTCCTTCGTTCATTGCAGGTTTTGCGGCATTTACAACCGCACAATTTTTAGGTGTGACATACCAATATTATGACATCAATATGTACCGCGCATTTAGTCTTGATTTAGGGCTAATTGGGCAAGTCGTTGTTGCCGGTGTCTTTTTTGGAGTTGTTTCGGATCTTTTTATTACCGCAGTCAATAAAATAGAAACAGCGATTAAAAGAATTCCTTACAATCGCTATTTAAAAGCGTTTGTCGCGGGTTTAGTGATGGTGGTGATCTCTTATTTCCTCTCTGAGAGTTATTTGGGGCTTGGGCTCATAACGATTCGCGATGCACTCAGTCCTAATGCGTTAATTTCAAATAATGTACATTGGTACGATTTCATTTTAAAAACCATTTTTACAGCAATGACCTTAGGCTCTGGTGGTAGCGGTGGTATTATTACCCCTGTTTTTTACGTGGGGGCGACCAGTGGTGTTGTTTTTGGTCATATCACTGGGGGACATATAGCCCTTTTTGCCGCACTTGGGTTTGTGAGTGTTTTGGCAGGTACAACGAATTCACCCATAGCGTCCATTATTATGGCGGTGGAACTTTTTGGTGTACATATGGCAAACTATGCGGCACTGAGTGTGGTCATTGCCTTTTTGATTACAGGGCATCGCAGCGTCTTTCAGTCACAAAAACTCGCCCTTAAAAAGGCCGATAATATCATGATTGGAAAGGGCAATGATCTTGAAGATACCTCTATTAGCATTGATATGCGAGATATTGATAAAGTCAAACGCCTTCGAAATCGTTTACGTTATAAACGGTTGCGCTGGCAAGTTAAAAATGCCAAAGATGATTTTGAATAATGGATAAAAAAATCCTTATCAGTGCGTGTTTGATCGGTGAAAACGTCAAATATGATGGTGGCAATAATGCTTTACATGTAAAGATTCTGGAAGCGTGGAAAGAGCAGGGCATTTTGGTTCCGTTGTGCCCTGAAGTGCTTGGTGGGCTCAACGTTCCAAGACCTCCATGTGAAGTCATTGAAGGAACGGATAGCGTTATCTGTAAAACGGGTGAAGATGTCAGTGCGGCGTTTGCTAAAGGAGCGCGTGAGAGTTTGAGAATGGCTCGAGAAGAGGGCGCGTGTATGGCGATTTTAAAAGCTAGAAGCCCCTCATGTGGCAAAGATGTTATCTATGATGGAACCTTTACGCACACGCCTGTTAATGATTCTGGCATTACATGTAAATTGTTGCAAGAGAGTGGCATTACGGTTTTTAGCGAAGAAGAGCTCGTTTTAGCTGAAGCATTTTGGAGGCAAAAAGGGTAAGTCCCTTTTTGCCTTGAGTGATTATGCGTTATGTAAAATCGTTTCGATGACTGCTTGGGTGTAAACTTTCTGTGCACCTTGTCTTTCAGCCGCTAAGTATACATTGGCGGCAATTTCAGGAATAGAATCAACACTAATTCCCGCCTCTTTTAAACTCACAGGGGCTCCAATTTTAGCGAACCATCTTTTGAGTGCCACGATACCTTCTTCCGCACTGCTTTTGTCAAAAATCTTTTCAGCAAAACGTTTAAATTGCGTAGGATTTTGCGTGTGAAACCATGTCATCCAGGCAGGAATCACGATCGCTAAACCTGCACCATGCGCGATGTTAAACAGTGCTGAAAGGGAATGCTCGATCATATGGTTAGGAAAGACGGAAGGGTTGGTGCCAGCGGTTGTCACACCATTCAGCGCTTGCGTAGCCGCCCATGTAAATTCAGCTCGGGCATTGTAATCATCAGGATTTTGAAGCAAAATTTCCGTCGTTTCCATAACGGTTTGAATAATACCTTCCACCATGCGTGATTGAAAATGAGGCTGAACCGTCGCGGTCAAATAGCCCTCAATAACGTGTGCGATAATGTCAACCGCCGAATACGCGAGGTAATTTTTAGGAACACTTTTGGTCAGTTCTGGGTTGAGAATGGAAAGTCGCGGATAGACGTGAATGGAGGCGATGTTGTACTTTTGCTGAATCGTATCGTTGGTAACAACGGCAAAGCCATTCATCTCGCTTCCTGTTGCTGCAAGGGTCATGATGGCATACACAGGGAGCGCTTTTTCAATGACGGATTTGCCAATAAAAAAGTCCCAAACGTCGCTATGGTATAAAGCCCCCGCGGCGATACTCTTAGCACTGTCTAAAACAGAACCACCACCGATGGCAAGGACGGCTTCAACCTTTTCTGCTTTAGCGATAGTGATGCCTTCGTGCACTTTGGAAAGAATGGGGTTGCTGATGATGCCAGAGAGCTCTACCCAAGCGATGCCTTTTTCTTTCAAACGGGTGGTCACTTTGTTATAGAGTCCATCACTTTTAATGCGCTCGCTACCGTAGCAGAGTAAAACCTTTGTGATGTTGTCTTCCGCGATGGCTGTGCCGATAAGTTCTTCTTTGCCTTTTCCAAATTCTATTTTTGTGGGGTTTTGATAGGTAAAATTAACCATAGGTTCTCCTTTAATTTTAATAGTTTATTATAGAGCGAAAGGTTCTCAAAGCGATAGAACATTTTCGCAGAGTTCTTGCCTAATCCTGTACAAAATCTTTACATGTAAAGCTAAAGTCGTGTTATCTCTGTGCAATCAGGTAAATGCTTTAGAGATTCTTCAAAGCTTGTATACGTTTGTAAAGCGGTGATGACGATACTCAAAGGCTCGCTCAGGATCTCTTGGAAGTCAATTTCGTGGGATGCTTTGACTTTAAAGGCAAGTTGTTCCAATGGTGGAGAAAATTCCGCATGGATGCCTTCTTTATTGCCTCTAGCATCCACACGGTACCAGCCAAAATCTTTGAGATACAGGGCATTGAGCCCATGCAACGTGTAAGGCTCGCCACCATTGCCCAAAAGGCTGAGTCGTTGGTAGCAAAGGCCTGTAGGAATGCCATTGGCACGACACAATGCTGCTAGAAGATGGCTCTTGGCATAGCACCATCCTGTTTGAAAGGCTAAGACATCGCTGGCTTTACAGGTAATGATGGCATCTTTATGATCTCCCGTATGACGGATCTGATCGCGCACAAAGGTAAAACAGTTTTTGGCAATCTCCACATCGCTTTTAGCGTTCCCTTTTAACTCCTCTGCTTTCGCTAAAATCGAAGGGTGCTCAAAATCAATGACGAATGAACTTTGAAGGTAAGCATTCAGTGTCTGTGACATAAGATTCCTTTAGCGATTGATTAAATAATCCAGTTCGGGTGAGGTCATTGAGGGTGTAAATTCAGTGATCTCATAGGTTGCTACATCATGAATGTAAAAAGGATCACGTGCAATGACCGCTTCAATTTCAGCTTTAGAGGGCGCAAGTGCTAAGATAATGCCACCATTGCGAGGATTTTTGCGACCAGACGCTAAGAAAACACCTTTCGCGTAGTGCGCTTTGAGAAATTCTACGTGAGCACTTAAATGTTTATCGACCTCTTCGAGGGATTTATGATAGGTTAAAGCGATAATAAACATGAAAACTCCTGCTATGAATTGCGGATAAAGTTTTGTAATTTTTTAGATAATGAATTAAATACAAGGTCATATGAGTCGTCGATCCACTCAAAAACCAAAGTCTCGTCTATTTCGTCTTCACAAATGACTGTATTCCAATGTCTTTTGTTCATATGGTAGCCTGCGATAACGTTTTCATACATTTCACGAAGTTCTCTTGCATAGTAGGGGTCGCATTTGAGATTGATGCGTGGAGCATTGCTTGCTTCATCAATGAGTGCAAAAATCTTGTCGCCAACTTTGTAAACGGCAGTCGTGTTATCGAAGGGGTACTCTTTGATTGCGCCTATGTGGCTGAGGCAGTAGTTATTGAGGATTTCAAACGTCATTTTATTTGCACCCACAGCTGTTTTCATGGTCATTCACCATCCCACACGCTTGCATGAACGCATAAATCGTGGTGGATCCAACAAACTTGAAACCGCGTTTTTTAAGATCTTTGGTTAAAGCATCGGAAATGGTCGAAGTGCATGCGGCAGTTTTGTAATCGCTTACATCGTTAACAATCGTTTTGCCACCTACGTAATTCCAAAAGTAGGTATCCAGTGAACCGAATTCTTGCGCAATACCTTGAAAAAGTTTGGCATTATGAAGGATGGCTTCAATTTTTGGGCGACTTTTGATGACTTCGCCTTCATTTAAAATGCGTTCAACATCCATCTCACCCATATGAGCCACTTTCTCAAGGACAAAACTAGCAAAAGCATTGCGGTAGCCATCACGTTTTTTTAAAATTGTGAGCCAGCTAAGGCCAGCGGATTGGGTTTCTAAGCAAAAGAGTTCAAAGAGGGCTCGATCATCATGCAGAGGTTTTCCCCACTCCTCATCGTGGTATGCCACATAAGTAGGATCGCTTAGTTTTACCCAGCCACAACGTGAAACGTTTTGTGTCATTTTTCTTCTCCTCAAAGAAGTATGTGCTAAAATTGTAACTCAATAGAGTTAACGAACAGGAAATGTAAATGTCCATTCATGTGCTTGAATACATTCAAAAAAATTATAAAGAGCATTCCATTGAAGCCAATGGTGTGGTAATAGCGCGCTATTTTGTAGTGGAAGATCATTACAAAGCCGAAGCATTTATGGAGCAAAATCTTCTCAATATTATCTTAGAAGGTAAAAAAATGCTCCACACGAAAAAGGGTGATGTTGAGGTTAAAGCGGGCGAAGCTTTTTTTCTCTCACGGGGTGAATACGTCATGAGTGAAGTGTGTGAAGGAGGAAACTATGCGTGTTTGCTCGTCTTTTTTGATGAGAAGGTGATTGGCAATTGGTTATCCCCCATTTTAGAAAAAGTACCTTTACATGTAAAGATGCAGACCTATCCACCAGAGGCTTTTTGCAAGATAGAACTGAGCCCAATTATGAAAAGTACGGCACTGTCACTGCTTCCGTTTATCGAGCAAAAACCAGCTTTTGTTGATACGATTTTGATATTAAAATTGCAAGAGCTTTTACTCTTACTTTTGGGCTCTTCTGAGGGAGCAAAATTGGTCTCTTACTTTCAAACATTGCTACCACGTGGTATTGATCTGAGTGTCTTTATGGAAGAGCATTTTATACAAAACTGGAGTATCCCTGAGTTTGCAAAGCGCAGTGGTCGAAGTTTGAGCGCATTTAAAGCGGAATTTACATCACAGTTTCAGACCTCGCCCATGAAATGGATACTTCAAAAAAGAGTCGAGCGCGCACGTTTTTTCATCGAAAAAGGCAACCTTAGTATTGGCGAAGCGGCATTTAAGGCAGGCTTTAAAAGCCAGTCTCACTTTACGCGTCTTTTTAAAGCAAAACATGAATTCTCCCCTAAAAACCTTATAGGCAAAATATCAAACCTAACAGACTAACTTCAAAATACTTTTTACATGTAAAATAATCTTTAAATTTTGAGACAAAAGGATTATGGATGAAAATCATACATTGGGTAGCTGCTTTCATGTTATCTGGAAGCACGCTCTTAGCAGGTGGCTTTACCCTTTACAGTCATGACCTCGCTGGACAACTTTCTAAAACGGAAGAGTTTTCTGGTTTTGGGTGTAATGGTGCGAATATCTCTCCTGAATTGCATTGGAGTGATGCACCCTCGGGTACGAAAAGTTTTGCCATAACGGTCTATGACCCCGATGCGCCAACAGGAAGCGGCTGGTGGCATTGGGTTGTTTTTAACATTCCATCATCCATCAATGCCCTTCCGACGGATTTTGGCAATGTCAGCAAGTCAGCGACTACTGCGGCTATTCAAAGTATCACCGATTATGGCAAAACGGGATTTGGTGGGGCGTGTCCTCCTAAAGGCGATAAAGCACATCGTTATATTTTTACCGTTTATGCTCTTGGTGTGGATAAACTAGGTCTTGATGAAAAAGCTTCACCTGCACTCGTTGGTTTTATGCTCAATGCCAATACTCTTGCGAAAGCAACACTGGTTTCATACTATCAACGTTAAAAAATGAAAGGAAAAAGTATAAAAGAGATAAAAAAACTCCTATTAACTTTTTATTTACAAAAGATTAACAGAGCGTTTAAACAACTCCCCTATACTTTCATTACCAAGACAATTACCTCCTTTTTGTGTATCACTTAACAACTTTAAAAATCAGCTTCCAGATTGCCCGGTCTGGAAGCTTTTTTTATGCCTAATTTTAAAATAAAAGCTTTTTCATGCTGAAGCCTAATATGTTATAATCCCTTCATGAAAACACTTTTACTTACTCTTTTTTTCTTTACATGTAATGTTTTAGCCAGTACGCTACATCTTGCTATTTCCGCCAATCCTAGTCGTCTCAATCCTATTGTCTCAACCGATAAAACGAGTTCAGATGTCGCGCAGTGGATTTTTAATGGACTCATTAAATACGATAAAGATGCGAATATTGTTCCGGATCTTGCACAAAGTTACCATTTTGTGGATGATACCACACTGATTTTTGAGCTTAAAAAAGATGTCACATGGAGTGATGGAGTCCCTTTTACGGCCAAAGATGTACTTTTCACCTATGAAACGATTATCTCCCCTAAAATCTTTACACCGTACTCTTCAGGCTTTATGCACATTTTACATGTAAAGATGTTAGATGAGTTTACGGTAGAAGTGAAATATAAATATCCCTACTTTAAAGCGCTCGAAGTTTGGATGATGGAGATATTGCCAGAGCATCTGCTTAAAAATGAAGCGGATTTGATGACCAGTAAATTCAATCAAGCGCCTATTGGTACAGGCCCTTATACATTGAGTCAGTTTAACATCTCTAAAGATATTGTATTAGCTGGCAATCAAAACTATTTTATCCATAAGCCCACTATTGATACAATGATTTTTCACTATCTGCCTGATCCCTCTTCGGAATTTTTGATGCTTAAGTCCCAAAAATTGGATGTTGGTTCACTCTCTCCTTTACAGTTAGAGCGTCAAATCGATAAGGATTTTAAAGCACACTACAGTATTTATGAAGATATTGCTCATAATTTTTCATATATGGGGTTTAATTTAAAATCTGAGAAATTTAAAGACCCTAGAGTGCGTGAAGCGCTTTCGTTAGCGATTGATCGTCAAGAACTCGTCGATATCCTTTATTTTGGTCATGGCAAAGTGTGTACAGGACCTTTTTTACCAGGAACGGGAGCTTTTAATGAAGCAGTTCATGCACCAAAACCTGATATTGAAAAAGCAAAAGCCCTTCTTAAAAAGGCAGGGTATGATGAGGCTCATCCTTTTGAGTTTGAACTGAGTACCAGCGCCAATGGTAGTGGCAGTTACTCTGCTCAAATTCTTCAGCACCAGCTGAAAAAAGCAGGTGTGGTGATGAAACTTCGCATCATGGAGTGGCAAGCGTTTTTAAATACAGTGATAACACCTCGCAAGTTTGAAGCCGTTTTGATGGGTTGGTCACTAGGACTTAAGCCCGACGCCTACAGTATTTGGCACAGTGAATCTATGCGCAAAGGCGGATTCAATTTCATAGGCTATGAAAATGCTGAGGTCGATCAGCTTATTACACAAGCGGAACAGATCGTTGATCAAGAAAAATTCGATGCCATTTATCGAGAAATTTTTGCAAAAATTGTTGCAGATAATCCTTATCTTTTTTTAGTGATTCCTAATTCTATTACAGTGGTCAATAAAGAGATCACACCTGTCTCAACCTCTATAATTGGGGTTATGCACAATACCATTGATTGGATTAAACCATAAATTTAAGACTTAATTGCCAAAACTTGTGTTATAATTCGGGCCTTCACATATGAAATCTTAGAAATATTAGTTTAAAGGAATAAAAATGAAAAAAACTTTATTTTCATTGGCGGCATTAGCATCTTTGGCATTTGCAGCACCAACTGCATACAATTACGAGGTAACACCAACTATTGGTGGTGTTTTACCAGAGGGCAATCTTGATCTTAAAAGTCAATTGACTTATGGTTTGAGATTTGGTATCAACCTTGACAACACGATTATCAATCAAGTTGAACTTGGTTACGATAGATCAGATAATGTTGACTATAAAGCGGGTAGAACAGACAGTACAGATTTTAATCGTTACTATGCTAACTTGGTTAAAGAGTACAAAATTACTCCAGAAGCTGCATTGTATGCTTTAGTCGGTCTTGGTTATGAAGATGTAACAAATGCACAACTTGAAAACAGAGATAGCATGTTTGCACAATACGGTGGTGGTGTAAAATACTGGGTAACGGATAATTTTGCGCTTAAAGCTGAAGTTCGTCATGCCATTAAATTCCAAGGTGGCGACAATGAAATGTTCTACAGCCTAGGCTTTACCATTCCATTTGGTGCAAAATCTGCTCCAGTTGCCGTTGTTAAACCTGAACCAAAACCAGCTCCAGTTGTCGTAAAAGCTCCAGTTGATAGCGATGGCGATGGTGTAACAGATGATAAAGATAAATGTCCAAATACTCCAAAAGGTACTGTGGTTGACGCTGATGGTTGTCCAAAAATCATTCGTTTACATGTACAATTTGATTTCGACAAATCAACTGTAAAACCAGCATTTATGCCTGAGATTCAAAAAGTAGCTGATTTTATGAAACAAAACCCAGGATACAGTGTTGTTCTTGAAGGTCATACCGACTCTAAAGGTAGCGACGCATACAACATGAAACTTTCAGACCAACGTGCAAAAGCAGTTGCTAAAGCACTTGAAAGCCTTGGCGTTTCTGCAGCAAAAGTAACTACAGAGGCATTTGGTGAGAGTAAACCTGTTGCTTCAAATGATACAGATGCTGGACGTGCTGAAAACAGAAGAGTTGACGCCGTTTTCAAAAAATAATTTAGGATCGTAGCGTGCATATGGATTTGAGCTGGGCAGTCGTTGTCAATTTTGTTACTCTTTATGGAGTGAAAGTAATTGCTTCTTTACTGATCTTTTTTATCGGTAAAAAAATAGCCTCTCTTTTAACAACCGTTGTTGTTAAAGGGATGCGCAAGTCAAAGATTGATGAGACGATTACCAGCTTCTTTTCCAATGTGATCTATTTTGGTCTTTTGGTGGTGATAATCCTAGCAGCGTTAAGCAACCTAGGCATTAACACCACTTCCTTCTTAGCCGTTCTGGGAACAGCAGGACTAGCAATAGGTCTTGCACTTCAAGGTACACTTTCTAATGTAGGTGCTGGTATTTTACTGGTATTCTTCCGTCCTTTTAAAATCGGACATTCTGTACAAATCGCTGGTGAAAATGGCACAGTTGAAGAGTTGAACCTCTTTAGCGTCATTCTTAAAACAGCAGATAATAAACAGATTATCATTCCTAACTCTGCTGTGATTGGTAAAAATATAACCAACTTTTCCGCTAAAGCAACCAGACGTATTGATATGACCTTTAATATTGGTTATGAAGATGATCTTCGCCTTGCTAAAGTGACATTGCAGGAGATTGTTGATAACGAGCCAAGAGTCCTTAATGAACCTTCCCCTTTTGTAGCTGTTGGCGAATTAGCGCAAAATAGTGTGAAACTCATTGTGCGTGTGTGGGTCAAAACGGAAGATTATTCTATTGTCAGTTTTGATATTTTTGAAAAAGTAAAATTGGCGTTTGATGAAAAGAGGATAAGTATTCCTCACCCTCTCTTACCCGAAGCGTAATTATTTTCCAAATACTTGTTGGATGATTGAACTCCCACTTGCAAGTGGATTGCTACGAAGTGCTTTTTCTTTCTCTGCGATCATATAAAAAAGACCATCCAGTGTTTTACGACCAATATAATCTTCAATACTCTCATCTCCACTTGGCACTGAATCCCCCATGCCCAATCCTTTTGCAATGGATGAAGCTTGTCCCATTAAAGCATTATTTGAAGCGCCCGCTACTGGATTACTACCGCCTGCAAAACCTTTAAGACTTTGATAAGAGCTCATCACTTGACTCTCGTTCATACTCTCTTTGATGATCGGCATAATGGCACTGAGAAGTTTTGTCCCAGCTTTAGTTTTAAAGTAATCGGTTGCCGCTGTGTTACTACCTTTTACGATGGCGTTCGCATCTTCAATACTCATGGCTGAAATCGTATCACTAAAGATAGAAGCTGTTTTTGGAACTGATTTTGATGCAGCACTGTTCATCGTTTTAACAAAGTCGTCTACATAGCTTTTCCCACCTAGTTTTTCTGCCGCAGTGGCAACGGGTTTTATGGATGCTGGCAGTGGAATTTTGACAGCACTGTTATTTAAAAACCCTCCTTCTTTTCCCAAAAGTGAAACGGCTTGTTGGGCACCAAGACTCAGGGCTTCTTTGACGCCTGAAGTGGCACTGCTTTGCGAGGTTGTTGAACTACTTGAGGCAGTTGTTTTGGATGTGGATGTGGCACTGACAGCAGTATTGACCGCATCTTGCCAATTCGCAGCACACAGCAAAAGCGGTGCCAAAAGAATCAGTTTTTTGGATAACATGTTTCTCCTTTTTAAGGTTATGAAAGTCTATCATTTTTAAAACAACAAAATCTACCAACACGTATAAAAATTTTGTGGTTGGTAGATTTTTAGATTTTTGTCATAATTTTAAAAACCATCTCTTGTCTATGAAACAAGTCCTATCCATTTCCAATACGTTGCAGCGAGCAACAAGATCAAGCCATAAGCGATAATTGTCAGTGGAATACCCGTCTTAATAAACTCTTTTACCGTAAAGGTATCGGTTCCATAGGCTATCATATTTTGTGGAGCATTGACAGGTAAAATAAAACCAAAACTAATAACATATTGTAAAATCATGGTCATGCCAATGATATTGAGTCCCGGTGTTTTAACTTCTTGTAGCATGGATATGACAATAGGAATCATGGCCGCTGCCAAAGCGGTTGCTGATGCAAAACCTAAATGAATAATGATCAAAAAAAGTGCCAAAATAGCCAGTATCATAAATGCAGAAGAGTATGAAAGTCCAAAAAATGGAACGATGGACTTTGCTAGCCAAACACCCGCTTTTGTTGATATGATAGCACTTCCTAAACTGATACCCACTCCAAACAAGAAAAGTGTTCCCCAAGCCATCTTTTTACTGGCATCTTCCCACGTTAAGATATCAATTTTAGGTAAAAACATCAACGTAACAGCGACAACAGTAATAGAGGAAGTGTCAAAACGATGAATTAACGTATTTTCCAAATCACCTTTTATGCCAAAATCGCCAAACGTTTTCTGCTCCAACACCCAAAAGAGCAATAAAAATACAGAAATGATAACAAGTTTGATTTCTTGTGTTGTAATTTTTCCTAAAGCTTCCAGTGCTTGTTTAATAACGGCTTTTCCTCCTTCAATCTCTTTGACTTCAGGTGGCATGATTTTTAGAAGAACAAAATAAAGTGCAATAGACATCAAAACGGCAAAAGGTAAAGCCGCAACAAACCATGCACCCCAACTAATGTCATGTCCTAAAATCTGTTTAATGAAGTTCGTTGCAATCATGTTTTGTGCAGCGGCCGTTTTGACACCCACATTCCAAATGCTATCAGCTTGTGCAATCGCTATCATTAAAACGGCTGCAAATTTAGTACGTTTTTCGATACCAAAAGCTGAAATGACACCCATAACAATCGGTACCATACACGCAACTCTAGCGGTAGTTGATGGTACAAAAAAGCTAAGAATACACCCTGTCAAAATGATGCCGATTAAAATGCGATTTGTTTTGGCGCCAACTAAAGAGAGAATATTAAGAGCAATTCTTTTATCAAGTCCTGTTTTCATCATGGCAATAGAAATAACAAGAGCCGCTCCAACCAATGCCCAAGCCGTATTGGAAAATCCCCCTAATGACATTGTCAATGCCTTAGATGTACCGATATATTTTTCCGGTTGTGCCATGTCTGGTGCAAAACCAAGAAGTAATACCATCAATGTTATGATGATCGCTGCACTCACTGGATAAGAAGTACATTCAGTCATCCAAAGAATAACAGAGAAAACTAAAAGACCTAGCATTCTATGCCCTGCTATGGTTAGTCCCTCTGGTGTTGGCAATGCAATGATAATACATAAAATTATCAAAGATACAAACAAGCCATACTGTTTTAAAAAAGCGCCCATTCTAAACCTCCTTAAATTAAAATAAACATTCATTACTCAATTATATGTTGTATTACACAAAAATGATATAAATTTGATAATACTTTTACTCATAACTATTTAAAGTGTTTAAATTAACCCAAACTGCTAGTACAACAAGAAGCTTTATTGTTTTACTAGCAGTTTGGGTTATAATAATACTTTACATGTAAAAGAAGGATTAATGAAAAAATGAAAACGATTTTATTTGATTTAGATGGTACATTGATCGACTCAACAGACGCTATTTTGGAAAGTTTTGGGGTCGCATATGAAACATTTGGACGTGTTATCCCTGAAGATGAACAGATCAAAAAGTTGATCGGGCATCCTTTGGATTTGATGTTTACTATGTTGGGAGTTGACTCTTTGGAGGCTGATGATTATGTTATGGCTTATAAAGAGCATTACAGGCTTATTTCTCGTAAAAAAACAACACTTTTACCCCTTGCTATCGAGGCAATTAGGCATGCTTCTAAAATTGCGACTCTGGGCATTGTGACGACAAAAACGGCACGTTATTCCGAAGAGATTTTGGAGCACTTAGGTGTTATGCATCATTTTAAAGTCTTGATTGGACGAGAAAGCGTGACCCACCCAAAACCACACCCTGAACCTATTCAAAAAGCACTAATAGCACTCAATGCTGATTTGGAACAAACCTGGATGATAGGCGATACTCCAATGGACCTTATTTGTGCTAAAGAGGCGGGCATTAAAGGTATTGGTGTGTTGTGTGGTTACAGCACAAAATACGAACTTGAAAAGCATACTTCTTTCGTTGTTCGTGATGCGCTTGATGCCGTTAAAATGATTGCTGAACAGTGATGATTTTGTTATAAAATTGGTAAATAATGTTGCGAAAATAGTAGTTAATGTAACAGTTCTTAACTTTTTTCATTTATGAGTTATTAAGAGAATGCTAAGTAGAATGAGAAATCATCACAGATGAATATATGAATGATATTATAAATTAAGGGGCATTTAATGGCTAAAGTCATGAAAACTATGGATGGTAACGAAGCTGCTGCATACGCATCTTACGCTTTTACCGAAGTTGCTGGTATTTACCCAATTACACCTTCTTCCCCAATGGCGGACTTTACTGACATTTGGGCAAGTCAAGGCAAAAAAAACTTATTTGGTATGCCCGTAAAAGTTGTTGAGATGCAAAGTGAAGGTGGTGCTGCCGGAACTGTACATGGTTCTCTTCAAGCCGGTGCACTTACGACAACGTATACAGCATCTCAAGGACTGTTACTTAAAATCCCAAATATGTATAAAATGGCAGGTGGATTACTTCCAAGTGTTATCCATGTTGCTGCTCGGACACTCGCTACCCATGCACTTTCTATTTTTGGCGATCATCAGGACGTTTATGCTGCCCGTCAAACAGGTTATGCGATGCTTTCATCAGGTTCTGTTCAACAAGTTATGGATTTAGCTGGAGTTGCTCATTTATCAGCAATTCAAGGAAGAGTTCCTTTTATGCATTTTTTCGATGGTTTCAGAACTTCACACGAGATCCAAAAAATTGAAGTAATGGATTATGCCGTTTTTGATAGATTACTTGATAAAAAAGCAGTACAACGTTTCCGTGACGAAGCGCTCAATCCTGAGTCTCCAAAAACAAGAGGAACAGCACAAAACGACGATATTTATTTCCAAGGCAGAGAAGCACAAAATAAATTTTATGACGCATTGCCTGACATCGTAGCGCACTATATGGCAGAAATCTCAAAAGAGACAGGACGTGAGTACAAACCTTTCACTTATTATGGTGCCAAAGATGCAGATCGTATTATTGTAGCAATGGGCTCTGTAACAGAGTGTTTGAAAGAGACGATTGATTATTTAATGAGTAAAGGTGAAAAAGTTGGTTTGATCACACCCCATCTTTACCGTCCATTTAGTATCAAATACTTGATGGACGTTATGCCAGAATCCGTTAAAAAAATTGCTGTATTAGACAGAACCAAAGAGTCAGGATCTATCGGTGAGCCATTGTTCCTTGATATGAGAGCGGCTTTCTATGGTCATAAAAATGCTCCTATTATTGTGGGTGGACGCTATGGTCTCTCTTCAAAAGACGTTGATCCAGCACAAATGCTAGCTGTTTATGAAAACCTCAAATTAGAAAACCCGAAAAATGACTTTACCATCGGTATCGTTGATGACGTTACCTTTAAATCACTTGACGTCAAAGAAAAAATTAGTTTGGGCGATGCTGAAACGAAAGAGTGCTTATTCTATGGACTTGGTGCTGATGGTACCGTTGGTGCTAACAAAAGTTCTATTAAAATCATCGGTGATGAGACTGATATGTATGCTCAAGCATACTTTGCATATGACTCTAAAAAATCAGGCGGTTTTACACGCTCTCACTTACGTTTTGGTAAAAAACCAATTCGCTCAACTTACCTCGTTTCAAATCCACATTTTGTCGCCTGTTCTGTTGCTGCATACCTTGAGTTGTATGAGGTTGTGGATGGAATTAGAGAGAATGGAACATTCCTTCTGAACTCAATTTGGGATGCAGAAGAGACCGTCAAAAGAATTCCAAATCGTGTTAAAAAAATCTTAGCGAACAAAAAAGCTAAGTTTTACATTATCAATGCAACCAAACTTGCACATGATATTGGTTTGGGTAACAGAAGCAATACCATCATGCAATCAGCGTTCTTTAAACTTGCTGAAATCATTGATTTTGAACAAGCTCAAACCTTTATGAAAAAACAAGCGTATAAGTCTTACCACAAGAAAGGTGAGCAGATTGTTGAGTTGAACTACAAAGCGATTGATGTAGGCGCTAATGGATTGATTAAAGTTGACGTTGACCCTTCATGGGCAAACCTTCCTGATGATGTTAAAAAAGAAGACAGCAAATACGTTGGAACAGAATTTGTTGAAAAAATTGTAAAACCAATCAATGCTGCTCGAGGGGATAGCTTACCTGTTTCTACTTTCAAAGGTTATGAAGATGGTACCTTTGAGCATGGAACCACAGAGTATGAAAAACGTGGTGTGGGTGTTATGGTTCCAAAATGGATCGAAGAGAATTGTATCCAATGTAATCAATGTGCCTTTGTTTGTCCACATGCTGTTATTCGTCCATTCCTTATCAATGATGCAGAGTTTGCCGATGCTCCTGAAGGTGTTAAAGCACATGCTCTTGAAGCCAAAGGTAAAGAGCTTAAAGGCTTAAAATATAAAATCCAAGTCTCTTCACTTGATTGTACAGGCTGTGACCTATGTGCAGAAGCATGCCCGACCAAAGAAAAATCACTCGTAATGGTTCCACTCGGTGAGAGTCTTGAAGCCGGTGAGCAAGTCAATGCGGATTACCTCTTCAAAAAAGTAACGTACAAAGATGACATTCTCTCTAAAAGCACGGTTAAGGGTGCACAATTTGCTCAACCACTCTTTGAGTTCCATGGCGCATGTCCAGGTTGTGGAGAGACGCCTTATATCACACTCGCAACCAGACTTTTTGGTGACAGTATGATGATTGCTAACGCAACAGGTTGTTCATCCATTTATGGTGGTTCAGCTCCTTCAACACCGTATCGCAAAAATTCTGAAGGACATGGCCCAGCATGGGGTAATTCACTCTTTGAGGACAATGCAGAGTTTGGTCTAGGTATGCATGTGGCTACGGAAACAATGCGTCATAGAATTCACTCTGTGATGGATGATTCGATTAAGACAGCACCTAACGCCATTGCAGCACTCTACAAAGACTGGATTGAATTCAGAGACGATCGTGTAAAAAGCACTGAAATTCGCAATCTTCTTGTTCCTTTATTGGAAGCAAATCCAACAGCAGCAGGTGCTGATGTAATCTTAAGCCTCAAACAGTACATTTCTAAAAAATCCCAATGGATTTTTGGTGGAGATGGTTGGGCATATGACATCGGTTACGGTGGACTTGACCATGTTATCGCAAGCGGCGAAGATGTTAACATCTTAGTTCTTGATACCGAAGTTTACTCCAATACCGGCGGTCAAAGCTCAAAATCTTCTCGTGCAGGTTCTATCGCGCAGTTTACAGCAGCAGGAAAACCTAGCCAGAAAAAAGACCTTGGCTACATTGCGATGACATACGGTAACGTCTTTGTTGCACAGATTAACTCTAATGCCTCTGCGGCACAAACGATTAAAGCGTTTGAAGCAGCGGAAGCGTATCCGGGTGTTTCTCTCATCATCGCGTATTCTCCATGTATTGCACATGGTATTAAGGGCGGTCTTGGAAAATCTGGTAACCAAGGTGAACTTGCAACTAAATGTGGTTACTGGCCAATTTATACCTACGACCCACGTTTGGAAGCTGAAGGTAAAAACCCTGTTAAAATTACGGGAAAAGAGCCTGATTGGTCATTGTATGATGATTTCTTGATGAACGAAGTACGTTATGCGTCACTTAAAAAGTCAAATCCAGAGCATGCACAAGCACTCTTTGAACACAATAAAAAAGATGCGCAACGTAGATGGAGACAGTTAAATCGTCTTGCAAGTGCTGATTTTTCAAATGAATTAGTTGAGGTAAAAGAGGGCGAATAAGCCCCTTTTACATGTAAAGGCAAGAAAGTAATTTCTTGCCTTTTTTAGTTTTTAATTTCTGCTGCCACTTGTGCGTTTGATTTGACAACCTCACCACTTCCATGAATAATATGTGGAATACAGCTAGTACAAACATGAATCTCTTCACCATTTTTCATTGCTTTAATAAAAACAGCACCTTCACTTTCCTCACTGGTTCTTAGGCAGACATTACACACTTGAATATTGTTGATTTCCATAAAAAGCTCCTTGTTAAATTTGGCGTATTATAGTTAAAAAAAAACAAGAAAAGATTGAGCGAGATCAAGGTTTACATGTAAGCTTTTGTTGAATGATGAAGGCGTATTTCTGTCAATAACATTGACAAGCGTGCGTAACCCAGTACAAGACAACCCAAAGAGTTTTTTATGAGCGTAAAAGCGTTTGTAAAAATATCTATAAAAACAGAACCACACTTATCATTGCATCAATGCCAATGTCTACAGGCTCTTTTCCAATGAGTCTGGCGCTATTTTTGACTTGAAAGATTATTTGACTGAGTAATGATTCAAAATTAAAGTTGGAAGGATCCAAAATGCTCTCTTTGTGATTTTTGATAGATACAAGATTTTGGATCATCTCCCAAGAGGGTTGCTCTCCCGCATGCAGTCTATTTTGGAACTCGATTTGCCAGTTATTTTGCCATGTTAAAAAAAGGAAGGTATCGTTTTTATCTTTGGCCGTTTTAACTTTCCATTTAACTACTTCAAGGTAATAGTAGAGCTTTTTAAAAGCTTCTTGATCATATGCGAGTGTAGTAATTTGGTGACCTTCTCCGATTTTATACGTCTCCCAGATCAATTTATAAAGTCCAATGACAAGAAAATCATTCCGATCGGGAATATTACTATTTTTATCAAACGCTATACGCAAATAGTCATCATATGATTTAAGATATACTCCGTTGTATTTCATACGAATACTGTTTTGTGAGGTGCGCATTTCGTTAATGATGAAGCTTTGACTCTCTTTGCTGTAACTTTTTGGATTGCGAAGGTCAAGTTTTTCTTTATAGACGATAAGATTTTCAATGACCTTGCTGTAGTCATAATGTAACGATGTAGCCCCATGAGATTGGAACACTTCGCCTATTTTTTCTTGGGGATTTGTAGTGGTTGTAGCGCAACCGTAAAAGAGAAAAAGCAAGAAAAAGCAGAGTCTACTCATCCAAGATTTCCTTTCCCTTTTTGATCTGCTTTTTGATGATTTTAATGCTATCGTGGATGGCTTCACGTTTGATGAGATCACTCTCCTCTTTGAGCTCTTTTTTAAGTGTGATGCGTCTGAGTTTGAGCTTTTGAAGGAGTTCTTTAATCGTCTGTTTTTTTGTTCCCGCTTCATCGGGGGTAGATATACCAAATAAGGCTTTGACTGAGTGGATAAATTTCAAACCGTTCATGAAGTGCTCCTTTGCTCGGTTGAATGTGTTAAATCCGTGATTTCGGATTCATTTAAGATCAACGCTTCTCGACCTTCGCTTGATTGTGTATCTGCATGGATGAAAAGAGTATGTGCGACTTTTGTCAGTTCTGACACAATGGTATAAGCGTATGTCGTATCATTCATCAGAGAGGTTGCCATGGTGTAAGTAATTTTATTCGTACGAATGAGATTATCGAGCGATTTATTGGCTGCGATGTCATATTTTTGGGCATCCAGTTGAAGTTTACTGAGAAGCAAGATAGCAACATCTTCTTCGGTAGTGTTGATAATAAGTTGCATGTTCCGTAGATGTTTGATAAGGTTTTTTCGGATATGGTTATACTCTTGTCTAATGTATTCATTGTCTGATTCAAGATAGTAAAGCATGTTTTTTTGCATATGTTTTGAAGCCTTAAAAGCTTCAACCATCCCAAGTGTTGCATTTTTTATGGGTATAAGCTGTCGGTTGCTCTCATCTGAGAATTTACCTTGTGCCAAAATAGCGAAGTTAATAATTTTTCCGTAAATCTCTTTAATACGCAGTTCATAATACTCATCCATATTGACATGCATAGCTTTATTGCGTCTTATTAAAATATCATCTACTTCCATACCTGAGGTAATATCTTCTTTGGTAACACTCATTCCTTGAGCGATAATGTCAAAAATATTGTTAAAGAGATGCTTGGTCTCTTTAAGCAGAATTGCTTGTGCCGTATCAGGAAAATCAAGTGCTACATCGTTAATAAACAGAACATCATCTCTCTCTTTTTCTGCTGTTTTTTTAGGGATAAACAGCTGGTTTAAAAGAATGACAAGTCCATGTACTAGTGGGGCAAATAAAAGGACGCAGATAAGATTAAAATAGGTGTGATACAGTGCGAGTTTGAGCGTATAGTCGTCTTCGGCAATACCTAAAAAGGGTGCAGTAAAGTCGATGAAACGGATAAATTGCGGTACAAACCAAATTAGTAAAAAGCCTGTGAGACTATTCATTAAAAAATGTGCACCTGCAAGTTTTTTACCTTCGAAGCTTGCTCCCCATGCTCCAATGATGGCAGTAATGGGTGTTCCAAGATTGGCACCAATGGTGAGGGCAATAGCATTTTCATACGTAATCTGAGAAGCGGAAAGGGCTGTGAGAATAAGAACCAGTGAGGCATGCGAAGATTGAGAGATCATCGTCACAGCCATACCAATCAATGCAAAAAGTAGAATTCCTTTAAGCCCATCAGCAGAGTATTGGGTAAGGTCAATAGTCTCCTTAAATGCGTCAAATCCCTCTTTCATGTAAGCGATACCCAAAAAGGAGAAACCCAAGCCAACCAAAGCGTAACCAATACCTTTAAGACGCTTATTTTCTTGAAAAACAAACAAAGTTCCAAAGACCAGCATGGGGAGTGCATACGTGGCAATATTGATTTTTAGTCCTAACCCTGCAATCAGCCAAGCGCCAGTGGTTGTCCCAATGTTTCCACCTAGAATGATCCCAATACCTTGCGTCACGCTGATCAGCCCTGCACTGATAAAGGAGATGGCAATGACAGCCACTAATCCACTGGATTGCATCAGTGTGGTAATCACCGTACCAAAGAGAATACTTCGGTAAAGGTTATGCGTAATTTTTTTGAGAAATTGATCGAGGAGTCCACCGACAAAGAAGCGAAATCCCTCTTCTAGGTTTCGCATACCAAACAAAAAGATAGCCACTCCAGCAGTAATATGAAGAATATTGGTACTTTGAAAAAATGCATAGGAGAGCAATAAAATGACGACAATCAGGAGCAGTCGTTTCAAGGTATTCCTTTACATGTAAAGAATTTGAATGGCAAATTATTGTACACTTTTTTATAAAAAAAAAGAAAAAAAAGGACTTTAAATGCCACTATTGGATAGTTTTTGTGTAGATCATGTCAAAATGCCAGCGCCCGCAGTCAGAGTTGCCAAAACGATGAAAACGCCTCATGGCGATGAGATCACCGTGTTTGATCTTCGTTTTTGTAAACCGAACCACGCTATTTTGCCAGAAAGGGGTATTCATACGCTAGAGCATCTCTTCGCAGGCTTTATGCGCAATCATCTTAATGGAAAAGGTGTTGAGATTATTGATATTTCACCGATGGGATGTCGTACAGGTTTTTACATGAGTTTGATCGGTACACCAGAGCCTTCGCGCGTAGTTGATGCATGGAAAGCATCGATGAATGACATTTTACATGTAAAGAGTGAGAACGATATTCCCGAGCTCAATGTCTATCAGTGTGGAACCTATAAAATGCACTCATTGGATGAAGCGCATAGTATTGCTTCCAACATTTTAAGTACAGAAATTGGCGTGATGGATAACGAAGCGTTAAAGCTTGATACTTCAAAAATTTAATGCGCTAAGTGCAGGAGTTTAACGCGTAAATAAGAACCTTTTTTATATGATTAGTGTGTTTTTTTAAAGAAAATATTAGTTTAGGTACACACATTTTGAGTAAGGAAGGTTTTTATGGAGCGTTTAGTCGCAAGGTACAAAGAGGGCAATCTGATTGTACTTATTTTGATTGGCATGGTTTTGGGCGTTGTTATCGCCCTTGTTTCTCCGACAGCTGCAATGGCTGTTTCTATTTTAGGAAAACTGTTTGTTGGCGCACTTAAGGCCGTTGCGCCTGTCTTGGTTTTGGTATTGGTTGCAACTGCGATTGCTACAAAACCTGTAGGTGTTCAGACGAACATTAAGCCTATTGTTCAGCTTTATGCTATTGGTACGCTTTTATCAGCGTTGATCGCGGTTGTTGTGAGCTTCACGTTCCCTGTTACTTTGGTACTTGCCAATATCTCTGATGCTGGGCTTACCCCTCCGAATAGTATTATTACCGTTGTAAAGGGCTTTTTAGTGAGCATGGTTGAAAATCCTATTAAAGCACTTTCTACAGGCAATTATATCGGTGTGTTAACATGGGCAATTGCGGCAGGTCTTGCACTGCACCATAGTAGCAATCATACCAAACAGATGATGAAAGATGTCAGCGATGCGATGACGAAAATTGTTCAAGCGGTTATTAGTCTTGCACCTTTTGGTATTTTAGGTTTGGTGGCTGAAACATTTGCAGAGACAGGTTTTGCGGCACTTTTTGGCTATGGAAAGTTACTGATTATTTTGGTTGGAACAATGGTCTTTGTAGCGCTTGTGCTTAATCCCCTTATTGTATATGTTAAAACCAAACGTAATCCTTATCCATTGGTGTTTACATGTCTAAGAGAGAGTGGCGTAACAGCATTCTTTACCCGTAGTTCAGCGGCCAATATCCCCGTGAATATGGCGTTGTGTAAAAAATTAGGACTTCATGAAGATACCTACTCTATCTCTATCCCTTTGGGTGCAACCGCTAATATGGCAGGTGCAGCGGTTACAATTACTGTTTTAACATTAGCAACGGTTCATACATTAGGCATTTCCGTAGATCTTCCCACAGCACTTTTGTTAAGCGTTGTAGCGAGTATCGCAGCTGCAGGTGTTTCAGGTGTTGCGGGTGGTTCATTGCTTTTGATTCCTCTTGCATGCGGTCTGTTTGGCATTAGCGATGAGATTGCGATGCAAGTGGTTGCGATTGGTTTTTTAATTGGTGTTATTCAAGACTCCACAGAGACAGCACTTAACAGTTCAACCGACGTTGTTTTTACAGCGGCGTGTTCAACTGAGCCGATTAATTTATAACCTTTACATGTAAAAAGATTTGGCACTTAATTGGAGGCAAAAAACTCCAATTTTTTGCCAAAGCCCAGTGTATTGTCCGTAAATTTGAGATACGTAATCTCAATACTCCATAAATGCGGATTCATCGCGATGGCGTAAGGAAAGCGTTTTAAATAAGCTTTTTTTTCTGCTTCGTTTGCTTCTCTAAATATTCCCGTAAACTGTACCCCTTGAATTTTCCCAACGAGTTTTGTCTCGAGTGCAACACTGCCTGCTACATGCGTATTTTCCAGCGCTTCGCGTCCATGCCTAGTTTTCTCATCGGTGGCAATGACAAAGGTGGCATTTTGCTCGACAAACGCATAGAAACAGGTCGCGCAGTAAGGGAGATTGTCTTTGCAGGTAGCCACGTTGAGAAGGTGATGTTTTTTTAAAAAAGTGGTAATGGCAGGCTCTAGCATAGGTATCCTTTGGGGAAAAGTATAACATATTTTCTTTCTCTCTTTTAAATTTTAAATGGGTTAATATAAACCAATTTACTCTAAGGAGCAATCGATGCGTTTTATTCTTGTATTATCTTTTTGGGTGGGTGCCCTTTTGGCTGAAAATCTTTCAACGTTGCAACATTCGGGTGTTAAAACAACGCATGTGATGAGTGATGGCAGTACGAAGGAAGTTTTGATTGAGCGTACCATTTCTCCATCATGCACTAACGTTGGAATTAATACAGAGGATGTTTTTAGTGGAAACTATGCAGGCAAAGGTGTACCAGCGGCTTGTCAGAAAAGTTTTGTCACCACCGTGGGTAAAATTCAGCCGATGATCTTTGCCCCAGGTATCATGACGGTGGGTGAACTTGAGGTATTGGATTTTATTAAAAACAAAGTCAATGTCTCTCCTGATGCTTATATTTTAGTGGACGCACGTAAACGTGATTGGTATGAACAGATGACCATTCCAAGTGCGGTTAATATCCCTTTTGATGAGATCGAATACGATGCTTCGATTCCTGAAGATTTTGAGCGGATTCAAAAACTATTAGGGTTTAAAAAAGTGGGAGAGACGTATGATTTCACGCATGCAAAAACAGCACTTTTGTTCTGCAATGGTCCATGGTGTGCACAGTCTGGTTTGGCAATGACGCAGTTGATCAAACTGGGGTATCCTAAGGAAAAATTGTTGTGGTACCGAGGTGGTTTGCAAGATTGGTTGCTCTTTGGTTTGAGTGTTATCAAACCACACCCCTAAGCGTTACATGTAAAGCTTACGAAAGAGGTGCGTGAAGGTCATCTTCGCTGACGGTGATGCTTTTGCGCCACTTCTCAATTTTAAGATCATTCTCCAAAATATGTTCAACAAGCCATTTTTGAGCAATCATTTTCATGCTTTTTTGAAGTTCGACGATTCCCTTTTTCTCTTTAAGAATTTTTGTCATTCCTAAAATAATGCTTTCATGAAATTTTTTATGGTGTTCAAAAAGAGGATAATCAATACTTTGCATATACGCCTCTTCTTCTTTAAAATGTTTTGCCATATAGTCAAAAAACTGTTTAAAAAGCTTCGAAAGTTCTGTCTTATCGGCATTATTGGGATCGAGTCCTTGCACGGTGTTTGCCAGATCGAAAAGTTCTTGATGCTGAAGGTCTAGTAGTTCATGATGCACGCTATAACGTTCATCCCATTCAATAATCACGCATATCCCTCATACAATAATTTTCACGCTATTTTAGCATGGTTTGCCTCTTTTTGGGCAAGGTTTGGTTAACATAGAAGGGATAAAATACCGTAACTATTTTGCAAGGAAATGTGATGATAATCCATATATTCAAACCACTTCTCTTTATGCTACCCCTTTTATGGCTTGGTTGTTCCGATACTCGCTCAAAGTCAGCGATGAAACCAATGCAAGCAGAAGTTGGTGTTTATACTTTAAGTGAACAAAGTGTGACGCTCACCAGAGAGCTCCCCGGACGTACAAAAGCAACCCTCAGCTCTGAAATTCGCCCGCAGGTGGGCGGTATTATTCAAGCGCGCCTTTTTGATGAGGGTGCTTTTGTTAAAAAAGATACGGTGCTCTATCAAATTGATCCTTCCAGCTATCAAGCGGCATTTGACGAAGCGAAAGCTGCACTTAAAAATGCGGAAGCCACGCTTGAATCGACACGTCTTAAAAGCGAGCGTTATGCGGATCTTGCCAAAATAGATGGAGTCTCTCAACAAGACAGGGAAGATGCCCAAGCTGCTTATTTGCAAGCGGTTGCAACGGCAGAAGGGAAAAAAGCGTCTTTGCAGAGTGCACGCATCAATTTAGAATACACAAAAATAAAAGCACCGATTAGCGGGCGAATCGGTACTTCAAGTGACACAGTTGGCGCACTGGTGACGGCGGGTCAAACCACAGCACTCGCCACGATACGCGTGCTTGATCCTATCTATGTGGATCTGACGCAGTCTAGTACACAGCTGTTGAAGCTTAGAGCACTTTTGGCACAAAAAGGGGTGACCCATGGCAGTGCGGCACTCTCTCTTAAACTGGAAGATGGTACGGTCTATCAGCATAGTGGTACACTTCAATTTCAAGAGATAGCGGTCGATGAAAGTACAGGCTCGGTGACGCTTCGTGCAACTTTCCCCAATCCTGAGGGCATTTTGCTTCCGGGGATGTATGTAAGAGCGGTTCTTGATGAAGCGGTTGATGCCGATGCTGTTTTAGTACCACAACAAGGGGTTCAGCGAGACCCAAAAGGCAATGCTACGGCACTGATTGTGACCGCGGAGAATAAAGTAGAAAAACGTGTTTTAACCACAGATCGTGTTATTGACGATACATGGCTGGTAAATAGTGGTTTAAATGCGGGAGATCGCGTCATTGTCGAAGGCTCAAATAAAGCGCGTGTTGGTGATAGTGTTAAAGCGGTTGATGTCACCACAACGTTAGGTAAAGCGAAATGATCGCACACTTTTTTATCCATCGTCCCATTTTTGCATGGGTAATTTCCATTGTCATCATGTTAGCAGGTGCGGGCTCTATTCTCTCGTTACCGGTTGCTCAATATCCTGATGTAGCGCCTCCTACGATTCGTATTGATACGACGTATATGGGAGCTTCTGCTCAAACCGTTGAAAATAGCGTCATTCAAATTATCGAGCAACAACTTACAGGGCTGGATGGTCTTTTATACTTTTCTTCGAGTAGTAGCTCTTCGGGAAGTGCTCGCATTGATGTGACATTTCAAAAAGGAACGGATGCCGATACCGCACAAGTACAAGTGCAAAATAAAGTCGCCCAAATCACGACACGCCTTCCAAAATCTGTTCAAAATGAGGGGGTACGTGTCACCAAAGCTCAAAATGACTTTTTGATGATTATCTCTTTGTATGATACCACCGATACGAAAACGTCGGTTGATGTTGCCGATTATCTGCTCAGTAACATGCAAGATCCGATTGCACGGCTAGATGGTGTGGGTACGGTGCAAGTCTTTGGGGGTCAGTATGCGATGCGTATTTGGCTTGATCCCAATAAACTTGCCTCCTATAGTTTGATGCCCTCTGATATTAGCAATGCCATTACCGCACAAAATGTGCAAGTCTCCGCAGGTAGCATCGGAGCATTGCCCGCCTCCAATGAGCAACAACTCAATGCGACTGTCACGGCAAAATCGCAACTGCAAACACCTGAAGAATTTTCCAACATCATCGTTAAAAGCGATAGCAATGGTGCCGTTGTTCGCTTAAGTGATGTTGCGCGCGTGGAACTGGGCAGTGAAAGTTATACCAGCGTCACCAGACTCAATGGTCATCCCGCTTCGGGTCTTGCCGTTATGTTGGCCCCCGGTGCTAATGCCCTCTCCACCGCGGATCGTATTAAAAATACGGTGGCAAAGATGGAACCTACCATGCCAGATGGCTACAAAGTTGCGTACCCAAGGGATAGCACCAAATTCATTCGTATCTCCATTGAAGAGGTGGTGAAAACCCTTTTTGAAGCGATTTTACTCGTTATCGTGGTTATGTTTGTCTTTTTGCAAAATTGGCGAGCTACCCTCATTCCTGCCATTGCTGTGCCCGTTGTTCTTTTAGGAACTTTTGGTGTTTTAGAGGTTTTTGGTTACTCCATCAATACCCTCACCATGTTTGGCATGGTGCTCTCCATCGGTCTTTTAGTCGATGATGCGATTGTTGTGGTGGAAAATGTTGAACGTATTATGCGTGAAGAAAAACTCTCTCCTGTGGAAGCGACGGAGAAATCGATGCGGGAGATTACCAGTGCTCTGATTGGTATTGCCACAGTGCTCTCTGCCGTTTTCTTACCCATGGCATTTTTTGGAGGCTCAACAGGGGTTATTTACCGTCAATTTTCCATTACGATCGTCTCTTCGATGATACTGTCTGTGATTGTGGCATTGAGCTTGACACCAGCACTGTGCGCTTCGTTGTTAACCCCGCATGTTGCAACGCACGGGCACGGCTTTTTTGGGTGGTTTAACACAACATTTGATGCACTCATTGAGCGTTATAAAGGCAATGTAAGCTCCGTGATTGCTACACCGATACGGTGGATGCTTCTTTATGGCATCATTGCTTCTGTGATGGCACTGTTGATGGTGCGTCTTCCAACGGGCTTTTTACCGAGTGAAGATCAAGGCAATAGTATGGTGCAATTTAGCCTGCCTGAGGGAGCTTCCTTTAAGCGAAGCAACGCTGTTGCCCGTGAGATAGAACGTTACTTTGTTGAAGAAGAATCCAATAATACCGAAGCGATTTTTACGATTTCAGGATTTAGCTTTAGCGGTGGCGGTCAAAATGCCGGTATGGCGTTTGTGGCACTGAAAGATTGGAGTGAGAGGCCAGGTGTCGAAAATAGAGCCGATACCATCTCTAATCGTGCAACGATGAAGCTCTCTTGTGTGCGTGATGCACAAATTTTTTCACTCAACCCTCCCGCAATTCAAGGACTAGGGCAAAGCAATGGTTTTGACTTTCAGCTTCTTGCCCTCTCCGATACCGATCGCGAAAAATTTAAAACCTTTCGTGACACATTGATGGACAAGGTACAGCAAGAGGGCATGTTTACGGCGGTGCGTTTGGGAAGTTTGGGAGAGACGCCGCAGCTCAAAGTTGAGATTGATGAGGCGAAAGCGGTTGCGCTTGGGCTTTCCTTGAGTGATATTGATACGACACTCAACTACGCATGGGCGGGTAATTATGTCAATGATTTTGTGGATCGTGGACGTGTTAAAAAAGTGTATCTCCAAGGCGATGTAGCGTTTCGCTCCAAGCCTGAAGATTTGGATCAGTGGTATGTTAAAAGTAGCAGTGACGTGATGACGCCTTTCTCCTCGTTTGCTACAACGAGTTGGAGTTATGGCGCGCAAAGCTTAACACGGTATAACGGATTGGCTTCGTACGAGATTCAAGGCTCTCCTTCTTCTGGCATTAGTTCAGGCGTGGCGATGGACAAGATGGAAGCACTGCAAGAAGCTTTACCAACAGGCACAAGCTTTGCGTGGAGTGGGCTCTCGTATCAAGAGAGGTTATCGAGCGGACAGACGGTTAAACTCTATGCCATCTCCATTTTGGTTGTCTTTTTATGCTTAGCGGCACTTTATGAGAGTTGGGCGGTACCGTTTTCTGTTTTATTGGTGATTCCTTTAGGGGTGTTTGGCTCGGTTCTTGCGGCATCGCTTCGAGGTTTGGAAAATGATGTCTATTTCCAAGTTGCTCTTTTGACAATCATCGGACTCTCTTCTAAAAATGCCATTTTGATTGTGGAGTTTGCCGAGGCTGCTTACAATCGTGGAGCCACCCTGATGGATGCGGCAGTGGAAGGTGCGAAACTCAGACTAAGACCTATTTTAATGACCTCTTTGGCCTTTATTGCAGGTGTTCTTCCCTTAGCCCTCTCTACGGGGGCCGGGGCAAACAGTCGTATCTCTATTGGTACGGGTATTGTAGGAGGAACACTCAGTGCCACCTTCTTAGCCATTTTCCTCGTACCCCTTTTCTTTGTGTTGGTGCGTGGAATGTTTCCAAAACGACAGGCACGGCTGGCAAAGGAGGTTCTGGATGCGTAACGTAAAAATAAATCACATCGGCATGGTGTTAATCCCCTTCTTCGTGAGTGGATGTGTTTCATTGGCTCCTGAGTATGAACGCCCTAGCGCACCCGTTCCTCACACATGGGAAATGAACGTCAAAGAGAGCAATCAAAGCGTGTTGGATATCTCATGGAAAGCGTTTATTCACGACGAGAGGCTTTCACATGTTGTCGCGCAATCTTTAGAGCAAAGTCGTGATTTGCGTAAAGCGGTTGCGAACATTGAGGCGGCACGCGCGATGTATCGTATCCAAAGAAGTACTGAATTCCCGACCATTGAAGCAGATGCATCGGGCTCCAAAGCGCGCACCGTTACAGGAGCCAATAGCACAGCCATTTCTCAAAGTTCTTCTGCAACGATAGGGCTCAGCAGTTACGAATTAGACTTTTTTGGTAAAGCGAGAAATCTCAGCGAAATAGAGCTTGAAACGTATAAAGGGGTGGAAGAAGCAGAACGATCGGTTCGCATTACCCTTATTGCTGAAACCATCAGTGCATGGCTGACGTATGCGTCCGATCAAAGCCTTTTAACCCTCTCTAAACAGACAGAGCAGAGTGCAAAGCGCTCTTTAGAGCTTGTTCAAAAAAGGGTAGAACTTGGTATTGATTCTAAAGTATCGCTGTACAGTGCCCAAACGATTGTTCAACAGGCAAAAGCAGATATCGCAAGCTATACAACCAAAGTAGCGCAAGATCGTGCTGCACTGGAACTTTTAGTAGGTGGACGTGTGGAGGAACGCTTGTTACCAACAGAGTTAGATACGACATCGCAAAACTGGTTAGCCGATGTGCCGGTGGGGCTCTCTTCGGACATTTTACTTCAACGTCCCGATGTGTTGGAAGCGGAGCACAATCTAAAAGCCGCCAATGCCAATATTGGTGTCGCCAGAGCGGCATATTTTCCCTCCATTACATTGACAACTAAAGGTGGGCTTGGCTCAAGTACGCTTTCAGGCTTGTTTAGTGGCGGTACGTCTACCATCTGGTCGTTCGTGCCTAACATCTCTTTACCTCTCTTTGATGCGGGCGAGAGAGATGCTACGTTAGATTATGCCAAAGCCAAACGAGATGGGTATGTGGCAACGTATGAAGCTGCTATTCAAACGGCGTTTAGTGAAGTGGCCTCTGCTTTGGCACGGCGTGCAACGATTTTTGATCAATATACGGCACAAGAAGCGTTAGTGGAAGCCAGCAAGCAGAGCTACACGCTTTACGATGCGCGTTACCAAAAAGGGGTTGATACCTATTTGAATGCACTTCTCGCACAACGCTCTTTTTATAGCTCACAGCAATCCCTCATCTCTGTGCGTCTTGAAGAGCTCAGTAACCGTGTGACGTTGTACCGTGTTTTAGGCGGTGGATTAGCGCACTAAAATCTTTACATGTAAAGATTTAATGCGCTTCGTTTTTCATTGTTTTAGGCAAGAGCCAAATGGCTAATAGACCACTCATTACAGAGATAAGACAGCCAAAAATCATAGTGTGGTGGACTCCTTCAATAAAGGCTTGATCCACAAGGTGAAGAAGATTGACCTCAAGTGCGTCATCATTGAGCGAAGTGATGGCAGTATGCGCAGCTTGGATTGAGGTTTTGAGCGCTTTTAAAAGTGTGAAATCCACCTCAATCTCTTTTACATGTAAAAGATAAATGCGGTTAACGTAACTGCCCAAGATGGCAATACTCATGGCGGCTGAAAGCTCAATGGTCGTGTCATTGAGCGCACTTCCCACTCCCGCTTTTTCTTTGGGAATGGAGCCCATAATCGAATCGGTTGAAGGTGGCATGGAAAATCCCATTCCCAAGCCTTGAATGAAAAATCCACCTAAAATCGCCCACAGAGGCATATGCACATCAATCGTAAAGACAAAAACAGCCATTCCGAGTGCCGAAATGATCATACCCCCACCAATGCTGAGCGGTGTGCCATACATTTTGACAACATCGGGTGCAAACTTAGAGCCTACCGCGACACCCAGAGTCATTGGCATAAGCAGTAAACCTGCTTCCAAAGCGCCGTAACCTTGAACCGTTTGAAAGAGTTGCGAGAAGAAAAACATAGAGCCCACCATCCCAAAGACAATAAACGCGATCGCAAAAGAGGGAATCGTGAAGGTGCGTTTTTCAAACAGCTCAAAGGGAATCATCGCGTGAATACAATGTCTCTCCCAAAAAATAAAAAAAGCGCCAAAGATCAGCCCAATGATAAGACTGATGCGCACGCTTTGATCACTCCAACTGCTCACACCCGCTTCGATAATGCCATACGTCAGTGCAAATAAAAACAGCACGCACAGTACCATCCCCAGTATGTCTGCTTGAGCGCTTTTATTGTGCGATTCGGGCAAAATCCACGAAGCATAAAAGAAAGCGACCACGCCAATAGGAAGGTTAATAAAAAAGACCCAGTGCCATGAGGTATACTCTAGGATGAAACCGCCGATGAGCGGTCCTAATCCTTGACTGAGCCCAAAGATCATCGACCAAAGCCCTATGGCTTTCATGCGCTCATCCGAGTCTGTAAACATATGCGTGATGATAGAGAGAGTGGAAGGCATAATGAATGCCGCGCCAACACCGCTCAGACTGCGAAAGAGTATCAGTTCTAACGTTGAGGTTGAAAGTCCCGCTCCCAAAGAGGCGAGCACAAAAAGTACAATGCCGATTTTAAGAAATCGCTTACGCCCAAACTGATCACCCAGTGCGCCAATCGTAATTAAAATAGAGGCAAAAAAAAGGATGTAAATATCGACAATCCATTGGAGTTCACTCATACTCGCTTTTAAATCAGTTGAAATGGAGGGAAGGGCGACATCAAGGACGGTATTGTCGAGCGTAATGATGGACATGGCAAGGCAGAGTGCGCCAAGACCTGCCCATCTTTTTTCATGGGTATAAGGCATAAAGGTATTCCTAAAATCATAAAGTGTAATGAGTGTTACAAAGTAGAATCATACCAAAGATCAGCTTAGCCATGAATCTTTGGTATGAGAAGTGAAGGTTTAGAGCTTTACATGTAAAAGAGGTTAGGCCGCTTTGTCGTGTTGTGTAGACAAAGCAGCGTAAATAATAATGGCCAAAGAGACAACACTTAAGCTTAGGAGTTGAATGGTCACAAGCTCCCAACCGCCATGTTCCCAGCAATACACCCCAATGAACGTTCCAAGCGCACCACCGACAAACATGGAGCTCATGTAGGCAGTATTGATTCGGCTGTGCGCACTTTCATCAAGCGTGTAAATTTGCGCTAAGTTATTGATCTGTACGGCTTGAAATCCGATGTCAAGGAGCAGGGTTGCTACGATGAAGGCGGCGAGGCTGGTATCAAACCACTTCATCAGTAAAATACTAACTACAATCATTCCCACGGAGAGCATTTTAGTAAAGGTTGGGTTGATCTTGTCGGCCACTTTTCCAATATACGGCGCAAGCAGTGCTCCTGCAACGGCAAGCACACCAAAAAGACCGATGATATCGCTGTTGAAATTAAAAGGGGCAAGGCTCAGTTTAAAGGTGAGAGTTGTCCAAAATGAGCAAAAAACACCAAATAAAATCGTAATCAAAAGCGCATTACTTCTTAAAAGCGAAAAGCGTTTGAGTTGGTACACGGAAGAGTAGAGCAAGGATGCGTAACTTTTGGAAAAATTGGGTTCAATGCTTGGAAGCGTTTTGGCAACCATCGCCATGCAGGCAAAAACAAGCGCGGCGGAAAGCGCAAAAACGACATGCCAGTTACCAAACCAGTCGGTAATGTAACCACTCAGTGTTCGAGCAAGCAAGATGCCTGTGAGTAAACCACTAAAGATAGAACCCACTACTTTACCTTTGTCTTTGCCACTCATCGCCGCTGCCATAGGAATGACGATTTGCGCGGAGACGGCAAAGAGTCCTACTAAAAGGCTAAGCGCGTAGAGCACATAGATGTTTTCCACAAAGGAGAGCCCAATAAGGGAAAGTCCCAATAAAAAATGCGAGAGTAAAAGGAGCTTCTTGCGATCCATTTTATCTCCTAAGGGGCTTACAAAAAAGAGCCCTAAACCGTAGCCGATTTGCGCAAAAGTGGGCAGATTGCCTACCGCTAAAGCGCTTACATGTAAATCTTGAGCGATGATATTTAAAATGGGTTGATTGTAGTAAATATTCGCCACATTGATGCCCGCAACCGCCGACATCACGTAGATCTGTTTTGGTGAGATCATTTTTTATCCTTATCTGTTTAATCTAGTGAAATCATACACGATAAGGAAGATTTCTTTCATGCCTCATTCAAGCGAATCATTGCGCAAATCAAACAATAGACTTTTTTCATAGCCCATTAAAAAAAGAGTATCGCTTATAGCACATCACTTTTCAAAACTAAAAACATCGCCATAGCTTTGGCTATGACTCAATTTTGAGTTTCAAAAATTAACGCACTCTAAGCAATCTCTTTATCTTTTTAAGGGCTATGAAAAAAGTCTGGTTTGCCCAATGCGGTAATTTTGCGGTGTTTGATTGAGCTTTTTTTTGAAAAAGTTAATGAAGTGAGCAGACTCTTCATAGCCTAAGGCGTAGGCAATGTCACCCACACTCCACGAAGAGTGTTTGAGTAAAATCTTGGCTTCTTCCAAAACGCGCTGTGCGATGCGCTCGGTGGTTGTTTTATCACTCACCTCTTTGAGGGTTCGGTTGAGGTGATTGGGATGAATATTAAGAAGTCTGGCAAAATCACTGGGGTTTTTAAGCTCAAGTCGCTCATAGGGCGAGGTAATCGGGAATTGCCTTTCAAGCAGTTCGTTAAACAGGGTATCAATTTTGCGTTTTTTATCGCTTTGCACATCAGGAATTATTCTTGCAGGCTCCATTTTAAGGGCGATATGAATGAGCTCCATCGTCCAGTTACGCAACAGATCATCCCTGTAAGCGTACGTGGAGTCAATTTCTCCTAGCATCTTTTCAAAAAGGGCTTCCACCTCTTTGGCGGTTGCTTCATTGAGCAAAAACAGTTTTGGGTGCTCAGGTTTGTAGATGGGGTAGCTTCGAAGTGCTCCGTGGTTGTAAAAAAAGGCTTCGGTGAAAATGCAAAAATAACCGCACTTTTTGCCATCGAGTGACTCCCAACTGTACGGCACTAACGGGTCTGAAAACATAAGGGCATACTGGTCGCTTTGCAGGGTTTTATCGGCGTAATGCACCTTATGTTTGCCCTTTAAAAAGGTGATTTTAAAGTAATCCTTGCGACTGTAAGGAATTTCAGCGCACTCTTGCCTTGTGAAGACATTGAAGTGCCCGATGCCATTATGTAAGTCTTGGGGCAGGGGATGGGTGATTCGTTTGTAAAATGCTTCCAGTGTTTCCATAAAATAATTATACATAAATTGTTTTACATGTAAAAATTTTTGCTCAATAAAACAACACCCCTTTTGTTACCAAGTTGATATAATGTTTGCATAGAATTATCGCATGAAAGGGAGTCAGATGTCAGTCAACAAAGTTTATGTGCTCGATACCAATATTATCTTGCACAATACCAATTTTATCAAAGAGTTGTGTGATGGCGGCAACAACATCATTGTGATCCCAGAAACGGTGCTTATAGAGCTGGAAGATTTTAAAAAGAACTTCACAGAACTTGGGTACCAAGCCAGAAGCTTTGCTAGGATGCTGGCTTCGTGTAAAGTCATTGAAGTGGACAGTGGGGAGCCCTTCCGCGTTGTCAAGATGCAGTACGAAGAAGATATTTCCATCCATCTTTTTTCCAAGACGATCTACACGTCCGATATAGACTCGCAATTTATTAATGAATCTAACGACAAACGTATCCTTGAAGTGGCTGCGGGTGCTCAAGAGTATTATCCTGATTATAAAGTTATTTTTCTCTCATTAGATGTGTATGCGCGTATGTTTGGACTTTTTTACAATGTCACCGTAGAGTCTTTGAGAGAAGATCGAAGCGATGTGCCAGAGTTTGAGTTTGTTAAACAGCTTCCTGTTGATTCAGCCCTTTTCAACACACTCGATAAAAAGCTGATCAGCGAGTATGACCCTGAATATAAAAGTGGAAACTACTGCTACGAATTTATCAGTTCTGATGGCAATTCAGAACATGCTATTATCTCTCCAGGTGGCATTATTCATATGCTCAATGAAGAGTTGGACTTTAGAGGCTTGGAAATTAAACCGATCAACCTCAAACAAAAATTTTTTATGAAAGCACTGCTTTCCAATATGTACGACATTCATGTCATCGATGCACGCGCAGGTAGCGGTAAAACCTTGATGGCTTTTGTTGCGGCGATGCGCTTGGTCACTAAAGGGAGTTACGAGAAGATCGTCTATGTGCGCAATTCCATTGAAAGTGTTGACAAGGGTGCGGATGTCGGGTACCTCTCTGGCAATGATGAGAAGTTTAGGATTTACAATATGGCGCTCTATGACACATTGGAATTTATTGCTAAAAAGAAGATGAAAAAACGTGACAACTCCCAAGAACCGCAAGTGGCGATTGAGAAAAAAGTACAAGAGATGATCACCAAGTACAATATCGAAAAACTCTGGCCGGGTGAGGCGAGAGGACGAACGCTTTCCAATGCCATTGTGATTTTAGATGAGTGGCAAAACAGCTCCAACAATACCACGCAGCTCATCTTGTCCCGTCTGGATAATAACTGTAAAGCGATTGTGATTGGCTCAAACCGACAGATTGATAACATGTACTTAAACCGCTTTAACAACGGTTTGACCTCACTGCTCAAACAGACCAAAAAAGAGCAGACACACATCTCACTCTTTGCGATAGAGTTGGATAAATCGGTACGAGGTAAGTTCTCACACTTTGCGGATGATATTTTTGGGGACGGCGACAAACACAAATGACCAAATACGAATTTTCAGGGGATGAAGACCCGATAGCCTTTCGCTCGATCTTTATCTCCGACCTTCACTTGGGAACGCGTTTCTCACAAGCGGAGGAGCTTTTGGATTTTTTAAAATTTACAAACAGTGAAAATCTCTATTTAGTGGGTGACGTGATCGATGGTTGGGCGATTAAGCGTAAAATCAAATGGGCACAGTCGCACTCCGATGTGATTCAAAAGATTTTACGAAAAGCCCGAAAAGGGACGAATGTTTTTTACATCACCGGCAATCACGATGACTTTTTACGTTCCTTTTTGCCGTTAGGGTTGGGCGATCGCATCGCGGTTGTCGATGAAGTGGATTATACAAGTCTCAACAACGAGCGATTTTTCATTACGCACGGTGACTTTTTTGACTCGGTTACGATGACCAAACGGTGGCTTGCCATCTTGGGTGATTTGGGGTACGACCTTTTGCTCAATGTTAACCAACTTATTGGTTGGTTTCGCAAGAAAATGCGCTATCACAGCCACTGGTCACTCTCCAAATACGTCAAAGACAATGTCAAAAGCTCCATCTCTTTTATCACCGATTTTGAGCATATTCTCAGCGAGCATGCCAAACGCAATAACTACGATGGGGTGATTTGCGGGCATATTCATAAGGCGGAGATTCGCGATATTGAGGGGATTAAGTACCTGAATTGTGGCGATTGGGTTGAGTCTTGCACCGCAATAGTCGAAACCTTAGAGGGTGAATTTAGGATTATACGATGGCTGGGACATTGAAAATATCCTTAGCCCTTTCGGGCGGTGCGGCAAGGGGGGCATTTCATCTGGGTGTCATTGCTGCAATGGAGCGAAACAATGTGGAGATAGCCGCTGTTTCAGGCTGTAGCATTGGTTCGGTGATTGCCGCCGGTGTGGGTTCAGGTGTCAGTGCTTTTGATCTGTTGCGTATCGTTAAAAGCAGAGCCTTTCGCAAAGTGTTTCATTTTAACTATTTTCGCAAGGGACTTCTTCGCATCAATGAAAAAGCAGCTATTCTGAAAGAGATCGCCCCTATTGAGCGTTTAGAGCAGATGAGCATTCCTACTTTTATGACATGTGTTGATCTCCCTCATGGCGAAATCGTCCGCTTTAGCCATGGCAATACAATTAACCTTGCCATCGCAAGCTCCGCGCTCATTCCTATCTTTCGCCCCATCACTTATGATAATTACACGCTTATTGATGGTGGTTTTATGGATAACCTGCCTGTAGCACCACTTTTAGAGCTTCCTTATCCTGTGGTGAGTGTTAATTTGTTTCCTTTACATGTAAAGCAAAAAAGTAACTTTTTTTCCAGTTTTGAGCGCGCTATTTATCTCTCCATTTTGGCTTCATCGAAACAGCAGATAGAGCAGAGTGATCTGTGCATTAGCGATCCCACACTCAATGATTTTGGATTGTTTACTTTTAGACAAATAGATGCTTGTTTTGAGCTTGGATATCGCAAAGGCAGTGAATCCATTTTGACTTTTATGGCGCAAAAAAGTATAATGAAACCCTTTTAAGATCGAAGGAATAGAATGACAAGTAAAGATTATTTAACGCAAATGTTTGCGTTACAGCAAAAACTGAACGACGAAACCAATGGTATTGGCTGGGAAAATGGCTATACCAAACATAACCGCATGATTAACTGGAAGCGATGTATTTATATGGAGTGTGCGGAACTCATTGATAGTTTTAGTTGGAAACATTGGAAAAACATTAATAAACCGACCGATTGGGACAATGTCACCGTTGAAATCGTTGATATTTGGCATTTTATTATGAGCCTGTTATTGGAAGATTATAAAACGAACAACAGAGGCGATATTGAACAACTTGTTTTAGATGTGTTGGATGTTCAGGGATTTGAAGCATTTACCAAAGAACCACTCTCTATCGGTATGGCTGTACCAATGGAACTGGTCAATGACATCGAGAGCATCATTCACGATACGACAGGTTTTGAAATGGATCTTTTTGATGGACTGTTGAAAGAGTATTTTACACTTTCAAGAAAATGTGGCATCAACCTTAAAGTGCTGTACAAATTCTATGTGGCTAAAAACGTGCTTAACCAATTCCGCCAAGATCATGGCTACAAAGAGGGACATTACATCAAAGTGTGGAATGGTAAAGAAGATAACGAAGTGATGCTTTCATTGCTTCATGGCGAGTCTGCTCCCACTGTGGATGCGCTCTATAAAAAACTCGAAAAGGTCTATCCAAAGGCTTAAAAGCACTGAAAGTGCGCGGGCTTGACTTCAAAGAAAACCCAGTGTTAACGTAGTCTTTAGAGCTTTGCTCTAGAGGCTACGTTCAGCGTTCGGGTAGAACGCTAATGGTTGTAAACGATACTTCGGCTTTTTGGGGTTTCTAAAAATTCTACATGCGAGACTTCCACTCCCAAGCGACTCATCTTTTTCGCAATGATTTGAAGCAGCCACGTTGAGATGTTCTCACTGGTTGGCACAAAATCAACGATAATATACCCCTCATACATTTCTACAAGATAATTTGGCTCATGCGCTATAAAAGAGAGATCGGGTGTTTTATAACCACTTTCATGGGAAAGTAAATTCTGTTTGTCAGCAAAATGAGGCAATAAGGTCGCAAAGAGTGGGTCGTGAATGTCAATGATGAATTTATGATCTAAGGTATTGTCTAAAAAGAGTTTAAACCAGTTCAGATGATGAAAGTCTGTCACCATACCATTTTTGAGTTCATTACTTTGTAAAAAAACGATAATTTTGCCTTGATGTCCATGCAAGTGACGGCACGCTAAGCACCCACTGAGGGAAAATTCAGCATCCAGCTCTTGTGACCAAACGCGGTGCCCATAACAAAAATCGAATTCTTTACTGATTTGCCATAACATTGGTTATACCCTTTTACATCGAAAAATATCTTAGGAATGATACCAAAATATAGCTGTCAAAAAAAGTAAACCTTTTTTAAACCTTAAATAACTTCGGATTTGTAATAGTACAATTTTATTTTATCTTTTCTTGTTATACAATCAAAAAGTTTTACATTTTTTATAAGGATAATTGATGGCTAAAGTTGTTATTTTGGGTGGTGGTGTTGCAGGGCATACCGCCGCACAGTTTGCGCGAAAATGGCTCAATCGAACTCATGAAGTTGTGGTTGTAACCCCTAATAGCAAATGGAATTGGATTCCATCGAACATTTGGGTAGGTGTTGGTCAAATGGATCAAGAGGAAGTTCTGTTTGATTTGGCACCCATTTATGCAAAAGCGGGCATTACCTATATTCAAGCAAAAGCACTTACTATTCACCCTGAGGGCACAGTGGAAAATAGTAAAAATTTTGTTACCATAGAACACACTGGTGCAAATAAAGAGGGCGAAAAAGAGGAAATCACGTATGATTATCTCATCAATGCCACAGGACCACGGCTCAATTTTGCAGCAACAGAAGGTTTAGGACCGGACAATGGCTTTACTGTTTCCGTTTGTACGGCTTCACATGCTAAACATGCCGCAGATGAGCTTGAAAAGATTATCGAAGCATTAAAAAAAGGTGAAGAGAAAAAGATTTTGATTGGTACAGGTCATGGAATGTGTACCTGCCAAGGTGCAGCGTTTGAGTACACGTTTAACGTCGATCATCGCTTGCGTGCTGAGGGTGTTCGTGACAAAGCGACCATCACTTATATCTCTAATGAATATGAACTCGGTGACTTTGGTGTAGGCGGTATGCACCTTAAAATGGGTGGTTACATCACCAGTGGCAAAGTCTTTGCAGAATCTTTATACGCCGAGCGTGATGTCAAATGGATCACGAGAGCGCATGTCAATAAAGTTGAAAAAGACAAAGTCCATTACGAAAATCTTGCAGGCGAAATGAAAGAAGAGACGTATGACTTTTCTATGCTCATTCCTCCATTTGCAGGGGCTGGTATGAAAGCATACGATAAAAATGGAGAAGACATTACCTCTTCTATGTTCAATGCGGGTGGTTTTATGTTTGTTGATGGGGATTACTCAAAAGCAACAGCTCCGTATGAAACATGGGATGCGTCTGATTGGCCAAAAACATGTCAAAATCCTAAATATAAAAATATTTTTGCGGCAGGTATTGCCTTTGCACCACCGCATATCATCTCTAAACCGATGAAATCTCCTAATGGCACACCGATCAATCCAACACCTCCACGAACAGGAATGCCTAGTGCGATGATGGGAAAAGCGGTTGCTGCAAGCATCGTTGATATGATAGGGGGTGCGAGTGCACCAACCCATACCGCGTGTATGGCGGAAATGGGTGCAGCGTGTGTTGCGAGTGCTGGTAAAGGGTTGTTCTCAGGAACCGCTGTTGCGATGACCATGTATCCGATTATTCCGAATTATAAAAAATATCCTGATTATGGTAGAGATTTTGGCGGTACTTTTGGTGAAATTGGTCTTGCTGCCCATTGGGTTAAGCATCTTTTACACCATGCATTTATCTGGAAAGCCAAAATGAAACCTTTTTGGTCCATTATCCCAGAATAAAGTGCGTTAGCGTAGCATGAGAAGCTTTGCTTTGAGTGCGAGACAAAGTTCCATAAGAACTTAAAAGCATCGAAGATGCACGGGCATTGCGCCAAGCAAAACTCAGTGTTAACGTAGTCTTTAGAGCTTTGCTCTAAAGGCGTGACAAAAAATGAAAACAAAGGAGAATAGTATGAAATTAACACCGTATTCACAAAATGCTTTTACACCGATTCCTTCAAAGTTTACACTTTTTAGAAGAACCTGTGTGATTTGGCAAGTGATAAAATTTATTATGATCAACATCCGAATGACCATTCTAATTATCAAATCACATCACTAAAAAGCTTACATGTAAACCTACACGCCTCTTGTTAATCTTAAAACAAGAGGCACTTTTTCAAATAATCTTCTAATCCATTTCATATTATAATGTTACACAATAGATAATAATGTTTTGAAACATTATTAAGGAAAAGGGTGGCATGCTAAAAGTCGTCGATATATTTTATTCTATTCAAGGAGAAGGTGCACATGTGGGCGTTCCTTCTATTTTTATTCGACTGTATGGGTGCAATCTCACCTGTTCCTTTTGTGATGAGTTCTTGCACAAAGGAGAATATGAAAGTCTTAGTTTTGATGAGGTGTTAACACGTATTAAGCCTTATCCTGCCATGAATGTCATCATTACAGGTGGCGAGCCGAGTATTTATAATCTTAATGGTTTTATTGATTATTTGCAAGCGTATATGTATGCTGTTTCTGTCGAAACGAATGGCTATAATTTTTCCAACATTGCGAGTGCTAACTGGGTGACCTATAGCCCAAAAGATTGGGATAAAATTGAAAAATATGGCTACGATGAGATTAAATTTGTGGTGAGCAAAGAGTCTGCAGTTGAAAAAATACTTGAATTTTCAAGCTACAAACCCATCTTCATTCAGCCTCAAAATGAGATGGATCGACCCAACAAAGAAAATGTTGCTTTTTGTGTGGAGTTTGTCAAAGAACATCCACAATTTATCTTGAGTGTGCAGTTGCACAAGTTTTTAGGAGTGGAATAATGGGAAAAATTGCTTCCAAAGCATTAGTGGTCTTTAGTGGTGGACAAGACAGTACGACTTGTCTGGGTTGGGCAAAGAATCGTTTTGATAGTGTTGAAAGCATTACGTTTGATTATGGCCAAAAGCATCGCGTGGAAATTGCGCAAGCTGAGAAGATCGCCAAAGCGTTACATGTAAAAAATACACTGCTCAGCTTAGATGCCTTTTCACAACTGAATGATTCGGCTTTAATTGATGGTACGCAAGATATTGGCGCACATCATAGAACGCATACCAATCTCCCTGCTTCCTTTGTTCCCAATCGCAACGCGATCTTTTTTACACTTGCGCACGCATTTGCGCAAAAACAAGGTATTGAGCATATCATCATTGGAGTCAATCAGACCGATTATTCAGGGTATCCTGATTGTAGAGAGCCTTTTGTAAAGGCGCTTGAACTTGCCCTTAATCTTGGAAGCGAAGCCAACATCACTTTCCATTACCCGCTTATGCACCTCACAAAAGCTGAAACCTTTGAACTTTCACACCAAGAGGGTGTCTTAGAACTCGTCATCGATGAGTCACATACATGCTATAATGGTGTCCACGATAAAAAGCATGCATGGGGCTATGGTTGTGGCGAATGTCCTGCATGTGTGCTACGAAAAGCAGGATGGGAGACCTACGCGAAAGGTAGGTGACGCCCTTTACATGTAAAGCATGTTATGCATTATTTGCATATTAAAAAGGAGTGCCGCGATGAGTGTGAAGTCCTCTTTTTTCTTCTTGACAATGTTAACTTTTTTAGTGGCTATTGGTGTTGAAGCTTTCATTTGGGTGAATGAACGCGACAATGTCAATGCAATGGCTAAGCAGAATGCCCAAGAGATCGTTCAAGGGTTCAAACAACTTTTAATTTTAAAATCAGACTCTTTTAAAAAACAAGCACTTGATTATGCTGCGTGGAACGACCTTGCCAATTTTACCGATACGAAAGATCCGCAATGGGCTGAAGATAACCTTAGAGCAAGCATTGTACAATTTGGTATCGATGGAATGTATATCTTGGATCAGAACAAAAAAATCCTCTTTTCCGAATCCAATAAACCTTTTTTAGAGGCGATTGAAACGCTTATCCCTTTTGCGGTGTTTGATACTGCCAATGCGGGGCTCTTACACTTCTATGCCAAAGTACCGCAGCAAGGAATTATAGAATGCTATGTTGCGCCGATTCATCGTATTGATGAGACTATTGCTCAAAACTCTTTAGCGAAAGGGTTTGTTCTGATTGTAAAGCATTGGGATGAAGCATTTTTGGAAGAGCTTAGTGGCTATGGAATTGCAGAGGCACGTTTAAGTGCAATTCAAAATGACGATGACTATAACACCGTCCATGAAATTCCTTTAAGTGGAATTCAAGGCGAGAAAGTAGGCACACTCTATTTACATATTCATAATCGAATGAGTGAAGTGTTGGATCGCTATGGTAAAAAAGAGTTGAAGCTGACCATTGTGCATACGGTTATTTTGATGATCGTTTTTGCCCTTTTGATTGCAAAATTTATCTCTTTTCCTTTGCGAGACATCACAGTTGCGCTCAATGCTAAAAATAAAGAGCCTTTACGTAAATATTTGCTCAAAGAGAATGAATATGGTGCTATTTCAACAGCACTGTGCGAGTCCTTTGATACAAAAGAAGAGCTAGAATATCTCAATAAAAACTTGGAAAAAAAGATCGATGAAGAAGTTGCGAACAGCAGACTTAAAGATCGAATGCTCTTTCAACAAGCTAAACTGGCAGCCTTAGGAGAGATGTTGGGCAATATCGCGCATCAATGGAGACAGCCGCTTAATACCATTAGTGTGGTTATTAGCAAGATTTATCTTGATAGCCAAATGAAAAAACTCACGCCTCAAAACCTTGAAGACGAGATTGTAAAACTAAGAAGTTTAATTCAAAGTATGTCATCAACGATTGATGATTTTAAAGATTTCTTTTTAGCAGACACGGGAAAAGTTCTGTTTTCAGTATCGAAATGTATTGAAGAGAGTATTCGGATGAACGATGGTGGCATTGCCAATCGAGATATTTTATTTTGTGTGGATTGTCCGCAAGAGATTGCGCTGAATACTTTTAAGAAAGAGCTGGGGCATGTCCTTTTAGTGCTGATTCACAATGCAAAAGAGGCGCTTATTGAGCGGCAGATTGCTCATGGTGAAATTACCATTAAGGGGTATGAGCAAGAGCACTATGTCATTATTGAAGTTTCAGACAATGGAGGTGGTGTGACGGATGAACAACTTCCTCATGTTTTTGATCCATTTTTTACCACAAAAGATCCGACACGTGGCAATGGTGGAGGGCTTTATATGTCCAAACAGATTATTGAACAGACGATGCAAGGCTCCATCAATGCAACCAATGAGCGAGGTGGGCTGTTTATCACAATTGTATTGCCCAAAGATGAGGCATAAAAGGGGCATGCCCCTTTTGGTTTACTCTGCTAAAAATTTGAAAAGGGAAGTGCTCCAGTCATCTGTATGCAAGATGGTTTGGTAGGTTTTAACATCCTTTGCAAGCGCTTCTGCGGTGAGTTTCATCGCCCCATAAGATGCGAAAATCCCTTTAAATTCCATCCCTGTAAAGACAATGGTTGAGTAAAGCGGTCTTAAGTATTCACTGAGCGTAAAGTTATTGTACGCACCTGCTTGGTAAGCGTACTCAGGTGAACCCACACTCACAATGATTTTGCTCTCTTTTCCTGCCAGTTTGCTACCCTCTGGGCCATATGCAAAACCATATCCCAAAACTTTATCTTGCCACTCTTTTAACATAGCAGGAGTGCTATACCAGTAGAGTGGAAATTGGAAAATGATGCGATCATATTGGACTAAAAGGGCTTGCTCTTTAGCAACATCAATAGCCTCTACGGTTTTATACGTTGCATAAAGATCATGTACGGTGATATTTGGCTCATTTTTGATGCTCTCAAGAAGTGCTTTGTTGACTTTGGACTCCGTGATGTTGGGGTGTGCAAAAATAATCAATGTTTTTTTCATAGTATCTCTCCTAAAAATTTAGAAAAATATACCTCTTAACACCTTAAAGTTTATTATAGAATAAAAAGTAAGTAAAGAACAAAAATGGTGATTATGGTATAATACAAATTAAGAGGTGACAACAATGATAACAACAGACGTAAAAGAGTTGCAATGCCCTGTAGCATTGACATTGGACATTATAAACGACAAAAGTAAAATATTTATCGTTTATATATTATTAGGCGGACAAAAAAGATTTAAAGACATTTGTGAAGCTTTTTCACAAGTGACACAAAAAACAGTGACACAAAAACTTAAAGAGTTAGAAGCCGATCATATTATTGAGCGAACAGTTTTTGCTGAAGTGCCTCCTCGTGTGGAGTATGCGCTTAGCCCTATCGGTTTAGAGCTTAAAAAAGTGCTTGACTCTATGCACGCATTTGGCGAAGTTTATGCCGCAAAATATGGCTGTAAAAGAGATGTAAAGTGAATATGACCAACATCCCTTTTGGCACAACCGATTGGGAAAATGTTGAAAAAGTGGAACACAAAGGAGAGAGTGGAAGTGCCTTTTGGCGTACGAAACAGTGCGGAAGTATTCGCGTGCGTATGGTTGAATACACCGCAGGGTATAAAGCCGATCACTGGTGTCAAAAAGGGCATATTCTTTTGTGTTTAGAGGGTGAACTTTATACGGAGCTTAAAAATGGAGAAGTTCACGTTCTTCAAGCGGGTATGAGTTACGAAGTGGCAGATGAGACGATGGCACATCGTTCGTATACACCAAGTGGAGCTAAGCTTTTTATCGTTGATTGATCTTTACATGTAAAGGTAGTTATGAGCAAAGAAACTTACCAATGGCTTGAGAAAGAGCTGCCTTCTTGGGTTCAAGAGGGTATTGTTACCGATGAAGGCGCACAGGTACTTTTGCGTCGTTATGTGGGTGAAAAAACGTCTTCTCGCTCTTCAGGTATCGCGTTTAGTCTGCTAGGATTTGCGCTTGTAGGATTGGGCATTATCTCCCTTTTAGCCTACAATTGGGATGCGTTGGGACATCTGGAGCGTACACTGTTCGCCATTGTTCTTTTAGTGGGAGCACAAACGTTTAGTTTTTTTGTGAAGCGCTACAAGCCAAACAACACAGCGTTACTAGAAGGGAGTGGCATTTTTTGGTTTTTGATGATGGGCGCATCGTTGGCGATCATTGGACAGACATACCATTTGGGCGGTACGGTGTTTGATTTTCTGAGTATTTGGCTCTTACTCTCCTTTGGTATTGCATGGTTGCTTCCTTCTTCGGGTGCCGCTTTTTTACAGATCTTTTTGTGGACAGTTGTGTGGATCAGTCATCGAAGTGACTTAAGCACATTGCTGGAAATGAATACAGACTCTTTTCTCAGCACATGGGCACTATTAGGAATTATGCTTTGTTGGCTTGGCTACTATGTGTGGCAACTGAGAACAGCAAAAAATGCCAATGGTACCTTGCTCCTTAGTTGGGGACTTGCGATCTCACTTTTTCTTGTTTTTCTTGTTGAAATCTTAACGCAAACGCGTGCTATGCCTCATTTACGTAGCATGGTGAATTATTTTGCACTTTTCTTTGCACTGTATTACATGGCAGGAATGCTGTATCTTTCGCATGGTGAAAAAACATGGCAACGTCCTTTTGAACGCATCGGAAAATTTGGAGCTTTGTTCTTGGTACTGACTCAGGTTTCATTTCGAGCACGAATGTGGCTGGATGGGGCGGATTCAATGATTCAAGCACCTAGCCAGATGGGTTGGCTGGCAATCAGTCTAATCGTGCTTTTTGTAGCACTGTTAGTGCTATTTTTACAAAAGGTTAAAAAGGTTCCCGCCGAAGTGCTTGTCATACTGACCCCTGTCATTTTCTTGATATACACACAGCTTCAAAGTCATCACGAAGTATCTGCTTTGGCTTCAATGCTCTTTATCAATGCTTCTTTACTCTTGGGGGCTTCGTGGATGATTGTATGCGGTGCCAAAGAGGGGCGTTTAGGACTGATCAATCAAGGGATGATTTTAATCGCATTAACGGTTTGGATTCATTTCATGGATGCTAAGTTTGATTTGGTAGCTAAAGGTGTGGCATTTATTGTTACAGGCGTATTGTTTTTAGTGATCAATGCTTTTGTACGACGAAAGTTGAGGGCAAGCGTATGAAAAATATGAAACTCCTCTCGTGGATTTGTTTTGGGCTTCTGTGTGTAGTACAACTTGGCGTCATTGTTTTTCAGATTATGAGTTATGAGCGCATTCTCAAAGAAGGTGAAGTCTTTTATTTGAAAGTATCGCCACTTGATCCGTATGATCCATTTCGGGGACGCTATGTTACACTTCGTTTTGATACGGCTACAAAAGCACCTCTCGCTGAGGATGAGACTATGAGAGAACATTCTAAAGCGTATGCCATTTTTGAACACAGTGATCAAAAGGATAGCATCAAAGAGATACGCTTTACAAAGCCACTGAGTGGAAATTTTTTGGAAGTGAATGTTCATCCTCTCTATCAAGGTATGACTCAAAAAGAAGATCTCTCAAGACTTGTCTCTTTTTCATTACCATTTGATCGTTTTTACATGCGTGAGGAATTAGCACCAAAAGCTGAAAAAGTTTTAAGACAAAATAGCGGAATAACGGTGAGAGCAAAGCTTAGAATTTTAGAGGGTAAAGGGGTAATCGAGGATTTAATGGTCGCAGATACCCCACTGAGTCAATTTGTTCTTGAGAAGTAAACGCATTATGCGTTTACTTCAATACCGAGCGCTATGAGTTCGTTATCGGTATAAGGAATGGGCATTTTTTTACCATCCGACGAAACGTTGACATAGGTAATCACGGCACTCGTTACATGTAAACAACGGTGTGCCCCTTCAATGGAGCGTTCGGCATTGACTTCAATACGCACGGTAAGGGATGTTTTCCCCACCTTCATGATCTTAGCATAGCAACTCAGAACGTCACCTACTTTAACGGCTTCTCTAAACTCCATAGATTGTACGGCAACCGTTACTACGCGTCCAACGTTGAGATCGCGTACAGCAAGGCTTCCTGCAATGTCCATTTGCGACATAATCCAGCCTCCAAAGATATTACCAGAGGGGTTAGTATCTTTTGGCATCGCAACAATTTTGATGCGCGGTTCACCCATATTGTACATGTTGAGCCCTTTTTTATTTTGATACACGTTGTAGGCAAAGCCTGCAACGCTACGTTTGCCATTGGGACGCTAAAGCTTGCCAGATACCTGGCCAAAACTTTAACAAAAGTGACGAAATTGATGGGTTTATCTTATAATAAATCAGTTTGAAGGTAATTTAAACGAAAAATCAGATCCTACACCTAAGCTACTTTGTATCTCTAGTGTAGTGTTGTGAAGTTTAAGAATGTAGTTCACAAGAGCAAGTCCAAGTCCCATGGAGTTATCCCATGAGTGTGAATTCGAGCGGTAGAATTTTTGAGTCACTTTTTCGATCTCTTCGCTTTTGATACCCATGCCTTGATCTTTTACATGTAAAGCGTCATTCTCAAGAACAAGGGTAATGCTTTCTTCAGAATATTTGAGGGCATTGTCGATGAGGTTAGTGATGACAAGCTCTATCATCGTACGATCTGCCGATACCATATACATTGCAGGAAGTTCTGTATGAATGGTTCGGGTAGGCTGTTTTTCTCTAAAACTCTGTGCAATTTCTTGAGTCAGCTTCACTAGGTCAAATGTGGTGTTTTGGGTTGTAAAATCACCATTTTCAAATTTGGTTGTTAGCGCTAAACGGTCGATCATATTGGAAATTTTCTGCCCATTTTGAACAATTTTCCCTAAAAAGCGCTCTCTAATTTGTGCATTGGTATTGGGATCATCCAAAAGCGTTTGCGCGTATCCCATGATGGAAGCGATAGGGTTTTTAAACTCATGGCTAATGGCAGAGATAACATCGCTACGTTGTTGACTAATCAGCTTGATCTTAGCGGTGTATTTTCGTTTTTGTTTGGCTCTTTTTTCCAGTTTGGAGGCTAGCTTTTTGAGATAATTGGAAATTTCTAAAAACTCCATACTAAAGTGTGAAGAGAGTTTAATTCTATAATCTTTGTCAGCAATTTGCTGAAGGTTTTCGACAATGTTATCGATCTCTTGTCGAATTTTTTGACTAAAACGATACGCCCCATACAATCCCATTAGAATTGTCACGGTAAAGATAATGGCGATTTTAAACCATAAGGCATAGAAGTTATGCATAATGGTGTCGATGTTTTTTGCCAATCGTAAAAAGTAAACATGATCATTCATACTAAAGCGGTGTGCCACGTATAAAAAATTACTTTTCATGGTATCGGAGAAACGGATAGAGTAACCAAAAGAGGCTTTGCCCGCTTTAATCATCTCTTCACGATGCGAGTGGTTATCCATCGTTTCGCTGTCATGGTCACTGTCGGTAACGACCATACCCTCTTCGTTAATAAGTGTAAAACGAATATCGGTACTCTCTCGAAAGCGTTTTGCAAAACTATCAAGGTCGTTCATTTGAGGTAATTCACGTACTAAAATATTGATATGGGATTCAAGGTTGTTGCGATAGTGATCGATATTGTCACTTTTGATGGCGAAGTAGCTAATCGCACCTGAGAGCAAAAGTGTTGTTAAAAAAAGTGCAAGGAGTGCTCGTGTAATGTGTTGGTGGAGCATTAGCATAAAGTGTATCCTACTCCCCAAATAGACTTGATGTACTCTTTTTCTTTGGTGGGATCTATCTTTTGTTTGAGACGATTGATGGCGACATTGACTGTTTTATCTTGAAAAAATTCATCATTTTTCCACACATGCTCGAGTAAAAATTCACGGCTTAAAACAGAACTTTTGTTTTCAATGAGGGTGCGTAAGAGGTCAAACTCAAGCTTGGTGAGTTCGACCTCTTTGGTGTTTACATGTAAACGGTGTGCTTCAAGATCGAGACTGAGGTCACGGTAAGAGAGTAATGATTTTTCATTTTTGGGTGCAGTACGAGAGAGAATCGCTTTGATGCGTAAAAGAAGCTCTTTCATATTGTACGGTTTAGTAACGTAGTCGTCTCCTCCTCGCACAAAACCTTCTTCAATGTTTGTATCACTGTCTTTGGCTGTGACAAAAATAACGGCTTGTGTGAACCCTTTTTTGCGTAGGCTCTCAACAAACTCACTGCCTTCCACTCCGGGTAAATTTCGATCAACGATGAGGAGGTCGATGGGCTCTTCTTGAAGGCACTTTTCAACATTTTTACTGCTTAAAAAACCGAGTGTTTCATAGCCTTCTTTTTGTAAATGATATTCTAAAAGTTCTAAAAGATCTTCCTCATCTTCAATAATCAAAATAGTCTGTTTCATTTTCCCTCTGATCTTTAACACGCGCGTTGGGCAAAGCTCAACACGCTACGCTAGCCGCTAAGGCACTAAAGCTTGCCACGTACGTGGCAGAAATTTACATTTTTATACGCATGTTAGGAAAGCTCAACACGCTACGCTGGCCGCTAAGGCACTCAAGCTTGCCACATGCGTGGCAGAATTTTAATAGGTTTTCATCTCTCCACCCACACGTGAAAAAATCATCAGTTGGACGATATTGACACTGCGATCTGCCATACGTTCTAACTTGCGCATGGTACTTAAAATCTGAATAAAATCAGCGGATTGATCGATGGTTTTTGTAATGTCACTTAAGATATTTTTTTCCAAAATAGAGTAAAGATCGTCACTTTTGCTCTCTTCCACTTTGACTTTTCGATACGTGTCTTCAAGCGTATCTTTATCGCCAATATCAATCGTGCCAAGGGCTAACGTAACGGCTTGAACAGAGGTTTTGCAAAGGTGTGTTGAGTATTCGTGTAGTGAGATCAATGGTACATCGCCTTGAAGATGGAGTGCCATACGCTTACTGAAACTGCGGATATTTTCAGCAATTTTGACAAGTTCATTGGTGATTTTAAGGTAAGCAACCATTTTACGAAGGTCTTTTGCTTCAGGTCCAAAAAGCGCTAATGTCACAACAATTTCATTATCAATCGCATTAGCTTGAGTCTCCACATTTTTGAGTAAAGTGCGAGCAGATTCAAAACGAGTCACATCTAAACTTTCCATGCCACTCAGTGCTTTTTCACTTGCCATGATAATATCTGATCCTAAACCCAAGAGCATTTTTTTGATTTCACTGAGTCTTTCTTCATACTTTTGAAGCATTTGTATTCCTTATAATATTTGCTCCCATTCTAATAGGAAATCATTACAATATGGTAACATAAAAAGCTCTCCTTCGTTACCGTATCGTAATGAGCTCCTTTTATACTATGCCAAAAAAGTAAAGGAGTATTCATGGTTGATGTTGAAAAAGCATTACACCTCAAGTATCCTAGTATTGTCTATTATCCAACAATTGTGAAAAATTGTCTGATTTATCTGCTGAAAAAACTCTTGCATCAAGATGAGATTAACACCTTTCTTATTCATGGGGAAGCGTATCGTGGATTTGACTTTGTGGAAGCCGTTTTGGAGTATTTCAATTTTGGCTACACGGTTTCTAATAAAGATAAAGCCAATATCCCTTCTTCTGGTCGTGTGATCATTGTTGCCAATCATCCCTTAGGTGCATTGGATGCGCTTTCACTCATTGCACTCATCAAAGAGATACGTAGCGATGTCAAAGTGATTGCTAATGATGTTTTAATGCAGATAGAGCCTTTACAGAGTTTGCTCATTCCCATCGACAATATATCTGGTGCTACGGCAAAAGAGTCAATCAAGAAAGTCTACGATGCGCTTGAAAATGATGAAGCGCTCATCGTTTTTCCCTCAGGTGAAGTGTCACGTGCGCATCCAACTGGCATCAAAGATACGAAATGGAAAAAAGGGTTCCTCAAATTTGCACAAAAGAGCAATTCGCCTATTTTGCCTATTTATATTGATGCTAAAAATTCACCGCTATTTTATACGATTTCGATGATTAACAAAAAGCTTTCGATGATTTTGCTTGCCAGTGAGATGTTTAAAAAGCGCTCTAAAGTGATCAACTTCAAAGTGGGTGAAATGATTGCCTATAAAACGCTTCAAAAGTCAGAGCTCGGCGAAAATACATTGATTAATTTGCTCAAAAAACATCTCTATAAAATCAGTAAAGGTAAAAAAGGGATTTTTGCAACACAAACCGCTATCGCCCATCCTGAAGAGCGCAAAGCAATTCGCTCTGAGCTTAAAAAGTCAACACTTTTGGGTCAAACCAGCGATGGCAAAAAAATCTATCTCTACGAATACGAGAGTGGCTCTATTTTGATGCGCGAAATTGGACGACTTAGAGAGTTTACGTTTCGAAAAGTGGAAGAGGGGACGGGTGGAAAACGCGATGTTGACCTTTTTGACAAACACTATAAACACATTGTATTATGGGATGATGAAGAGCTTGAGGTGGTAGGAGCATACCGCATTGGAGAGGCGAATTTTATTAGCGAATATTTTAGTGTAGATGGCTTTTACTCACAAACTCTGTTTGAGTTTACTCCTGAATTTGAGCCCTATTTACATAACTCCATTGAACTAGGACGAAGCTTCGTGCAACCGCGTTATTGGGGAAGTAGGGCGCTGGATTACCTCTGGCAAGGTATTGGAGCGTATCTGTTTCAAAACCCGCATATTCGTTACATGTACGGTCCTGTGAGTTTGAGTGATGTTTATCCCAAGATTGCCAAAAATCTTATTGTGACCTTTTATGCACTCTATTTTTCAACACCCAAAGAGTTGGTGAGTGCACGCAATCGTTTTTTTATGAGCAAAGCGGAAAAAGAAGAGGCGCAAGCCTTTTTTAAAGGCAATGACTATAAAGAGGATTTTACCGTTCTTAAAGAGCAGCTTTCCTCGATGGATCTCAGTGTTCCAACGCTTTACAAACAATACACCGAACTGTGCGAAGAGGGTGGCATTTTATTTTTAGATTTTAACATCGACAAAGAGTTTGCCAACTGCGTGGACAGCTTTATTTTGGTGGATATTACCAAGATAAAAGAAGCTAAAAAGACGCGTTATATCAAAGGTGCATAAAAACTCCTAAGGCCCTAATAGGGACTTGGGAGTTTTTTTAGCTTAGGCTGTTTTAAAGGCGGAGAGTGCGTGGCTGAGATTGGTGGAAAGTTTGGCGAGGTGTTCTGCTGCACTTGCGATCTCTTCGACGCTTCTGGCATTGGTAGAGGTGAGTTTATGAATGGTTGCAACACGCTCTAACATAACAGCAGCTTCACTGCTTCCCTGTTTGGCTTCGTGTGCAGAACCTTCTGCAATGCTTGCGGTTGCATTCATGCTACTGACGGTTTTAAGCATCAATTGTTGGGTGTTTTCTGCTCGGTGTCCAAGAGACTGAATCTCTTTCGCATTCTTTTTCATAAGATCGGATGTTGTATTGACGGATTGGGTAATAACTGCAACGGTAGAGTTACTCTCTACAAGGCTTTTTTGAGTACGTTCAGCGAGTTTTCGCACTTCGTCAGCGACAACGGCAAATCCACGCCCTTGTTCCCCTGCACGTGCTGCTTCAATGGCGGCATTGAGTGCCAAAAGATTGGTTTGCTCTGCAATATCGGAGATCACCAAAAGGACTTGTTGGACTTGGGAAACCTCTTGATCAAGTTGTTCTAAACGTGCGGATAGATCGGTTTGATTGACAACAACGGTTTGAAGGTCATTTGAGACAGCAAGGACTTCTTCTGAAGCATTATTGAGTTCATGGGCAACATTTTGCATCACTACGCCCGCATGTTGAGCATTTTCTTCGCTGGTATGTAAAATACTTGCAACTTTCTTGGTGGTATTGACCGCATGATCGACTTCTTGGTCTGTCTCTTCGGTACGTTTTCCGATTTGAAGGGAGGTGGAAGAGAGCTCTTCTGCCACAGCGGCATTTTCCATCGCGGTGCGTTTAGCATCATCAATCGCCATGCATAAGTGATCAAAAAGAGCATTGATTGTGCGCATAATGTCAGCAATTTCATCATTTCCCATAATCTCAATCGAATGGCTCAAATCTTTCGTACGCCCAATGTACTCACACTCCTGCGCTGCTTTGGTGAGGGATTTTTTAATTTTAAGGGCGATGTATCTGAACAGAAATGTAGTGAACCCTAAAATGAGAAGTGCCATGACAATTCCCATATGTTGTGCCTTGTTGAGCGTGGTGCCTGCATCGCGTTCGATGAGTTTAGAGAGTTCATCGGAATTTTTTGAGATCGAAATGAAAGCAGTTCTGCCGATGTTGGTCAGCTCTGTAAATTTTTTGCCCTCTGCAGTAGCCAGAAATTCAGGCGAGTTTGTTGTCTCTTTGTATTTTTTTAGCATTTCAAAGCGCGGTGTGCTAGAGGCTTTAAACTCCTCGACGCCTTTATGAATGACATCCAAAAGTTCAATTTCTTTGGCTGAGGTGAGCAAAGGTCTGAGGTCATCAATGGCTTGAATGAGGTTAGTTTGGGCTTGATAGGAATCGTCCATAAATTTTTGATTGTATGAAATTTGATAGCCTCTAGAGTACATCAAAAGCTCTGCTGTATAGCGTGGAAGTTTACCGATGGTCTGCACTTTTGCCACAGCTGTTTGCGCATGATTTCCATTGGACATCAGCAAATAACTAAGCCCTAAAGTACCTATGAGAATAATCGCCAGTAAAAAAAGCAGTTTTGCTTGGACGGTCTGAAACATAAAATATTCCTTAAATATAAAATTTAATTTATTATCGTTCTAATTGTAGTTGTTCTATGTGAGATTTAGCGTGATATTGAGGTTACATGTAAAGAGATTTCACCCTTGGTAAACACTTACGCACCAAGGGTTTGTGAACAAAAGCGGTGTTAATGGAGCATGAAACCTCGCATGGAGAGGCTAGCGTTTTGGAAAAAGGGTGTAATGACGTTGATTTCATCTTCTTCTTTGCGTGTCCCTGCGATGTAAAGCAGTGGTAAATAGTGATCGATGGCTGGGTGTGCCGTTTTAAAATCAGGGCACAACGACTCAATTCTGATCAGTGCATCCGTATCGTTACATGTAAATGCTTTGTCGACAAAAGTATCAACATTTTTGGCCCATTCTACGGCGGGAGCATTGATATTGTAAAAATCAACCAGCCCTAAATTGTGCGTGATGTTCCCACTGCCAATGATCATAATGCCCTCTTCACGGAGCACTTTAAGTTGCTCTCCCATCTTTACATGTAAAGCGAGTGGAAGGTTTTTATTGAGGCTGAGTTGTATGATCGGAATGTTGGCTTTGGGGAAGAGAAAGTGCAAGGGCATCCATGCGCCATGATCTAATCCTCGCTCTACTAAAGGCACATCCAAAAGATCAGCGATGCGTTTGGAGAGGGTATTATTTGTGGGTGATGGATAACTCAGCTCATAAAGAGAAGGAGGGAAGCCGTAAAAATCGTACAACGTCTCATACGCAATACCTGAACTGATGCTCACTGCCGTTTGTGTGGTGTACCAGTGCGCGGAGATAACCAGAATGGCTTTGGGTGCAGGAAGCTCTTTGGAAAGGGCTTCTAAGGCTTCTGTGAAGCTATTTTCCAAAATCAAATTCATGGGTGATCCATGTCCCAAAAAGAGGCTAGGCATAATTTCTGACATTACCGCTCCTTAGGCAGTTTTAAACACTGAAAGTGCATGACTTAAGTCGTTGGAGAGTTTAGAGAGGTGCTCAGCGGCACTGGCAATTTCTTCAACACTACGAGCATTGGTGGTAGAGAGTTGGTGAATATTGTTAATACGAACTAATACTTCATTCGCTTTTGAGCTTCCCGCTTTCGCATCTTTAGCCGTTCCTAGGGCAAGTGCTTTTGCTTCATTCATATTGTCCACGGTTTTGAGCATTAAGGATTGTGTTGTTTCAGCGCGAAGCCCAAGCGCTTGAATTTCTTCTGCACTTTTTTTCATCATTTCGGTTGAGGTGTTCACAGATTGAACGATGACGGCAACGGTTGCATTACTCTCCACAAGGCTTTTTTGAGTGCGTTCAGCAAGTTTGCGCACTTCATCGGCAACGACGGCAAAACCACGTCCATGTTCCCCTGCGCGCGCTGCTTCAATGGCGGCATTAAGAGCCAAAAGATTGGTCTGTTCGGCAATATCGGAGATAACAGAGAGCACTTGTCTGACTTGTGAAACCTCTTGATCCAGATGTTCGAGTCTACTGGAAAGATCGGTTTGACTGACCACAATGGTTTGAAGATCGGAAGAGACAGCTAAAACCTCTTTTGAGGCATCGCCTAACTCATCGGCAACACTGGCAATCATATCACCTGAATGCGTAGAACTCTCTTCACTGGTTTTTAAGATAGAAGCGACTGCTTGTGTGGCTATGACGGTTTCATCAACCTCTTTAGCCGCATCTTCCGTACGTTTGCCGATCTCCAATGAGGTCGAAGAGAGCTCTTCAGCAACGGCAGCATTTTCTAAAGCCGTACGCTTAGCACCATCAATCGCTGTACTTAGTTGAGAAAGGAGAGTATCGACGGTTGTCATCATTTGGGAGATTTCATCGTTTCCAAGGGTTTGAATCGTATGACTTAGGTCTTTGTTTTGACCAATATAATTACACTCATCGGAAGATTTTCGGATGGAGCGTTTAATTTGACTTGCAATAAACCAGAAGAGAAAAGAGACCAAACCTGAAATAACAAGTGCCATCATAATGCCAATGATTCTAAATTTTTCAAGTTGTGCATCTTCATAAGCCATAATGGCATTCGAAAATTTTGTCACTTGCTCTTCAAGAGAAATATTTTCAGTATGAAGTTGTGCTGTTAATTGCGTAAATTTTTTACCATCAGCCGATGCAAGAAATTCAGGTGAAGTGATCTGTGTGGTGTATTTTTTCATAATTTCGATACGTGCTGCATTGGTGGCATAATGTTTGTGAAGATCTGCTTGAATTTGACTTAAACGATCAAGGTTCTCTTTAAACTGAAGTCTTTTTTGCAATGTATCAAGATTTTCAGATAGATTTTTATAAGAGAGGTTATAGGAGTCTAATGATTCTTGATCAAAAAAGAGTTGATAGCCTCGTGCATACATCAAAAGTTGCGCCGTATATTTTGAAATTTCCCCCGTTGTTTGAATTTGGCTTGATGCCTTCTCTGCACCATTTGTGTTAGAAATGAGTAAATAGCTAAGACTCACAGTGCCCAAAAGAACAACAAAAAGTAAGAAGAAGAGTTTAGCTCGAATAGTGGTTAACATAAAAATCCTTGTTGACATAAATTAAAAATTAGCATGCAATTATACATCGGTATACTAAACAATACAATAATAGTAAGATGTAATGGGCTGTAAAATAAGTAATTGAGATTTATTATGAAGGAATTATGAGTTTTACATGTAAAAAGGATGATGGAAGATTGGAATCATCCAAATCTTCCTGTGATGTACTCTTCTGTGAGGCGTTCTTGTGGATTAACAAACATATCTTTGGTGGCTCCTAGTTCAATAAGCTCGCCTAAATACATAAAGGCGGTATAGTCTGAAAGACGTGCGGCTTGTTGCAGGTTGTGTGTGACAATGATAACGGTTAATTGCTCTTTAAGCTCGATGATCAACTGCTCAATGGCTAAGGTTGAGATAGGATCAAGTGCACTGGTAGGCTCATCAAACAACAAAACATCCGGTTCAACCGCAACAGCACGTGCGATACAAAGGCGTTGTTGTTGTCCCCCTGAAAGGGCAGAAGCACCATCTTTTAAGCGGTCCTTCACTTCATCCCACAATGCCGCACCACGAAGCGCTTTTTCCACTTTTTCTGCCAGTATTTTTTTATCTTTTAGCCCTTGAAGTCGCAAGCCATACGCTACATTGTCAAAAATGCTCATTGGAAAGGGGGTTGGTTTTTGAAAAATCATTCCTATCTTCATGCGAAGTGCAATCAAATCAATCTCTTTATCTAAGAGGTTTTGGTTGTCATTGTGAAAGCGAATTTCTCCTTCGTAGCGATTTCCTGGGTAGAGGTCATGCATACGGTTGAACGATCGAAGCAGTGTTGTTTTGCCGCAACCACTCGGTCCAATAAGCGCCGTAACCTTTTTCTTTGCAATAGGCATATCGACGGACTTGAGATTGGGCTCATTTTTTCCTGCATAAAAGAAATTAAAATTTTTAACTTCAAGCTCAAGAGGATCGTTCATGGTAATAATCGTAGACATAAAATTCCTTTATTTATTTCTTTTCTTAATGAGAAGGCGACCACCAATGTTGATGGCAAGAATGGCAAACGCTAAGATCGCCGCACTGGCCCACCCTATTGCTTGCCAATCTTCATAAGGGCTCATGGTATAGTTGAACATCGTTACGGTGAGCGATGCCATGGATTCGGACATGTCGAGTGAAAAAAAGTTGTTATTAAAGGCGGTAAAGAGCAGTGGAGCTGTCTCACCTGCAACCCTTGCAACCCCTAAAAGAATACCAGTGGTAATGCCTGTAATCGCCCCTTTATACACCACTTGAATGATGACTTTCCATTTAGGCGCACCTAGTGCGTAAGCAGCTTCTCTTAGTTCAATAGGAACGAGAGCGAGCATATCATCGGTGGTGCGAATAATGACAGGAATCATAATAATCGCTAGTGCTACACTACCTGCCCATCCTGAAAAGTGCCCAATCGGCATGACCAAGATACCATACACAAAGACACCCACAATGATCGAAGGAGCGGACATCATAATGTCTGAAATATCACGTGTAAAGTTAGCAAAACGTGAATTTCTACCGTATTCACTGAGGTAGGTTCCTGCTAAAAGTCCCATCGGTACGCCAATAATGGTAGATGAGAGAGTAAGCATTAAATGTCCCACTAAAGCATGACGAAGACCGCTAGGTGCAATACCTGGAGGTGCACCATCTTTCATAAAAAGATCAAGAGATATATGTGAAAGTCCATTCACCAAAAGTACCCCTAAAATCCAAAAGAGAAAAAAGATACCAATCGCAGTTGCGAAGAAGGCAAGAGACAGAGCAATGATATTGGTGATTTTTCGTTTTTTATAAGAAGTATTAACCATTTTTTCTCACTTTTCGTAAAAAGGCAAATTTAGCAACGGCGATGACAGAAAAACTAACCACAAACAAAATTAGTGCCAAATAGAAGAGGCTGGAGTAGTATAAATCGCCATCAGCTTCACTAAATTCATTGGCCAAGATCACAGGAATGCTGGTAGCTGGCTGGAGGATGGAGGAAGGCATGTTGGTGCTATTTCCCATGACAAAGGTAACTGCCATCGTCTCTCCAAGAGCGCGCCCCAAAGAGAGGATGATCGAACCGATAACACCGACTTTAGCAAAGGGGATGATGACATCTTTGATGACGTCCCATTTGGTAGCGCCTAGGGCATAGGCTGATTCTTTCAAAATGTCTGGTGTTGTATCCATAGCATCACGCGAAACAGCGGCGGTAAAAGGAATAATCATAATAGCTAAGATAACACTCGCAGTCAATGTGCCGATACCTGAACTATGCGTCAATTTTTGAATGATAGGTACAAAGAAAAAGAGACCCCACATACCATAAACAATGGATGGAATTGCAGCAAGAAGTTCTATCATAGTTCCAATCAATGCTTTGAAACGTCCTCTTGCAATTTCAGAGAGAAAAATAGCAATACCAAGGGCAATGGGTGTTGCTAAAACCATCGCAATGGTTGTACTGGAGAGTGTTCCATAAATGGCTGGAAATGCTCCAAATTTTTCAAGGTTAGGCGCCCAATCGGTGTCAAAAATAAATTTGAGTCCAAGGACATCAATGGCAAGTTTAGCGTGGTCATACAAGACATAAAAAATACTCACAAGAATTAAAAGTACAGAGAGTGACATCACTCGTGAGAGATTTTCAAATATAAAATCGCCAACATTAAAGTTTTTCATTGGTTCAATGGTTCCTTGTCCTATAAAGATAAAAAAGTACGCTAAGCAAGGGGAAAACCCTTGCTTAATAGTTTAGTATTATTTAGCGCCGTTTGCTTTCCAATAAGCAACAATAGCGGTAATTGTTTCTTTTGGAAGGGGAATATAACCCAATTTTTGTGCTTCTTCCGCACCTTTTTCAAATGAGTAGTCAAAGAATGTTGCTACTTTTTTGTTTTCTGCTACTTTTTCAGTTGGCAATAAGATAAAGGTTGCCGCTACGATTGGATAGGTCTCTTTACCTGGTTGGTTGGCTAGGATTTGATAAAATCCTTCTTCTGCTTTCCATTTAGCATTGGCTGCTGCTGCTTTAATCGTTGCAGTGGTTGGTTTTACCCAAGTTTTTTCAGCACTTTGAATGGTTGCCATTGGAAGGTTGTTTTTTTCAGCATAAGAAGTCTCAACATAACCGATTGAACCTGGAGTTTGTTTGATCATATTTGTAACACCCTCGTTACCTTTTCCACCGATACCAATTGGCCATTGAACGGTTTTACCCAAACCTACTTTCTCATGCCATGCTGGACTGATTTTGTCTAACCAGTAAGTAAAGTTCCATGTTGTACCACTACCATCTGAACGGTGAGCAATCGTTACTGCTAAATCAGGGAGTGTAACGCCAGCATTGTCTGCTGCGATTTTTGGATCATTCCATTTGGTAATCGTACCCATGAAAATTCCCTCGACAACCGCGTTAGATAGTTTAACTTCTTTGCCGTCAAGTGTTGGAATATTGTACGCTAAACCGATTGCACCGACAACGGCTGGAAATTGTAAAAGTTTATCTGCAGCCAATTTTGCAGGTTCCAATGGCTCATCAGATGCACCAAAGTCTACGGTACGCGCTTGGATTTGTTTGATTCCACCGCCACTACCGATGGATTGATAATTGACTTGAATACCTGTCGCTGCCTCATAGGTGTGAGCCCATTGGTAATAAATAGGAGCTGGGAAACTAGCACCTGCACCACTAATTTTATCTGCTGCAATAAGGCTAACCGCTGCTAATGCAGAGAGAAGAAGCATTTTTTTCATAGAAATCCTTTTTGTCAAGTTTGGTTTTGTAACGCTCAAATTTTAGTGGGATTTAATTACGATTTGATTACAACAGGTAAAGGGTTTTATGACTCAATGGAGGTGGATTTTCCAAAGAAAATAGTTAAAAATCTTCTTTAAAGACTAATTCCCCAAACGCTTTATACACAACAATCTCTTGGGTTTTAGGTGATAAACTTTTTTAGTTAGATTTTACATGTAAAGCATTATAATCCAAAAAGGAGAATACTCAAGAATGACATACCCTTTTGAATCTTCCTTCATAAAACAAGGAATGGATAATGCTTTTCTAGGCGTCAAGTAGCATCTTGTTTTACATGTAAAGAGACACAATAACGTTGATAGCAAAGTGGGTTTTATGGAAAGTATAGGAAGTTTTGTCAATATCAAAAGTCACGATTTTCATTTTCACGGTTGTTCAACCTGTGAAGGTCACTGTTGCAATGGGGCTAAGGGTTTTGCCGCGTCTCCTCTTATCTTAGAGGATTTCGAAGAGGTTTATAAAAATTTTCCGATTCTTTTTAGTGTCAAAGAGCAAAAACTAGTAGCGTATGTCCTCTTAAATGATGGGAAGAATTATTGTAAATATTATGTCAATCAACAATGTAGCATCTACTTGCAAAGACCACCTGCGTGTAAGCTTTATCCCGTAAGTCCTTATTTTGAGCACATATTTATCGACACTGCTTGTCCTTCTGTCAATCAGGACTCTGGATACTCTTTATGCTATGATGGGCAATTAAACAATGCCTTTGCTACCCACAGATTGGAAAATTTCGTTGAAAAACTTGAAGCAACCCATGCTTTTCTTGAAAGTATTCAAAATTTGGATCATTTTGAGTATGTGGGTGATTTATTGGGAATATCGCTTCTCAAATACACCCAACCCAGTGATAATCAATACATCAAAATGCACTTAGAGTCTTTAAAACATTTCTGGCTTTATACGCAAACGAAAGATCAAGAATTAGAGGTTTCCTAGAACGCTAGTGTAAAGGAATGCTCATGATTTCACCCAGAAAAGGGTTGAGTATAAGGACGTTCTGCTCTTTTGTAATTTTCAGCGATTGGATGATCGGATCTAACCAGTGATGAGGTGAAAGCCTAAACATACTCCAGTGAATGGGAACAAAAAACTTTGCTTGAATATCTTTGATCGCTTGAACGGTCTGCTCTGGCATCATGTGGGCATTAATCCAGCGTTTATCATACTGACCATTTTCCATAAAAGCCACATCAAATGCTCCATAGCGCTCACCAATCTCTTTAAAATGGGGACTGTACGCTGAGTCTCCACTGAAAAATACGTTTGCATTTTTCCCTTTGATAACCCATGAAGCCCACAGTGTTTTATTGTGCCCCAAAAGGTTTCTGCCTGAAAAATGGTGGGCTGGGGTGGCGGTAAAGTGTATGGAGTCCATTTGATAGGATTCATGCCAATCAAGCTCTACGATTTTTTGCTCCAATATTCCCCATTTCATCATATAGCGTTTAATGCCAAGAGGTACCACAAAGCGTGTCTCTTTGTCTTTGAAAAATTGGATACTCTTTTTATCTAAATGGTCATAATGATCATGTGAAATCACGATAACATCGATATAAGGCAACTCTTTGAGCATCAATACGGGTGGTTGAAAGCGTTTAATGATTCCTTTGATAGGCGAGGCATAGAGTGAAAACATAGGATCAAGGAGCACCTTAATACCATCGATGTTGAGCAGAACCGTAGAGTGTCCAAACCAGATGAATTTGAGCCTATCGCTGGCTTTTTCAAATGCTTCAAGATTGGGTTTGATTTGTGGTATCTTGCTCGTAGGGATTTTCTGAGCCGATTTGTAAAGAATTTCTTGTGCGGCGCGAAGGCTTTGCTTTAAGGTCATTTTGGGTGTTTTAATAGGATAGAGATTCTGAAAGCGCTGTGTTTTAGGATCAAAATTTAATGTGTTCATAGGGTATCTTTGTTTGAATATAAAGGTGATTGAATCATCAAGTGTAGAACAATTCTCTATAAAAGTTGCATATTTCAATAAAACGTTTACATGTAACGCGTTACATGTAAAAAATTAGGCAATATTTTCCGCATCGTGATGAATCGTTTTTGCATACGTTTTAGGTGGAAGTCCAAACATGCGCACGTATTCTCTGCTAAATTGTGATGGACTTTCATATCCGACAGCAAAAGCAACTTCGCTTGCGTCAAGACCTTGCGTTAAAAGCATGCGTCTGGCTTCTTCAAGTCTCAGTGTTTTTTGAAATTGCAACGGACTCATAAGCGTGACTTTTTTGAAGTTATGGTAAAGCGAAGATTCGCTCATTGCAAACGTTTTGGCGAGCTCTTTTATATTGATATTTTCGGCAAAATCATTTTTAATTTTTGAAATAACTTTCACAACTTGTTGGGTACTACTGCCATCCATCAAATATTTTCGCAAAAATTCACCACCTTTATCGCTCATCACGATGTACAAAAGCTCTTTCATGATAAGCGGAGCCATAAATTTGATGTTTTGAGGCGTATCCAGCAGACGCACTAAGCGCATGAGTGGATCCAGTAACGGTGTGTTGCTTTCTCCAAAACAGAGCCCACGTTCGGGTGTTCGCATAGTCACACACATCGCTTTAGGTTCCATCTCTTTCATCACTTCAAAAATATCTTCCATCGTAAAGGTAAGTTTCAATGAGATAAAAGGATGCTCTGTTGAAGCTTCTGTAATGCGGACACGTGTGGGCATATGCGTGGAGGCAAGTACGTAACCTAAAGCATCATACCGGTAGTACGTTCCTCCCAAGAGTAAGATTTTAGCTCCTTGCAACACAAGACACAACGAAGGTTCATAAATGGCAGGGATGCACTCGGTATTTGTCGTTGTGGTGTAAAAACTTAATGAGGGAATAGCCGTTTTCATCACGCCTTCTTCAGCACATTTTGCCAAAATAATTTGAATGAGTTCTTCTTTGTAGCGTTGAGGGGATGTGTCCATCAAAAACTCCTTGTGAGAAAATTATAACACGTTCATAGGTATAAAGAATTTTCAATGCCATTTTCGCGAAAAGAGTAACAAAAAGAGTGCCATTAACACAAAAAAAATGGCGATATCATACAGAGAATGAATCGGTAAATGGGCAATGCTGATGCCTCCCAGTGCTGCACCAGTGGCAAAGCCAAATTGGACAAACGAAATATTCAGGCTCAACAGTATGCCAGAAGCTTCAGGCGCAATAAAGGCTAAATGAATACTCTGTGCGGGACCGAATGTCCATGCGGCACTTATCCAAATAAGAAGTAAGAGCGATGTCAAGATCAGTGAATGTGACACCAAAAGAAGCAGCACAAGCATGACACAAGAAAGCAACATACTGCCTATGAGCGTGGGTGCAATGCCGACATGATCGGCTAAAAAACCTGCGAGTTTTGTTCCAATAAAACTCGTAATTCCCAGCGCTAATAAAATCGTGCTGATTTCGTGTTCGCTGATCGTACGGATGGAAAACAGAAGTGGCATGATATAGGTGTTAATCACGGCATAACTGATAAAAAAGAGAAACGTCACCCCAAGGGCCGACAAAATTTTGGGCTGCTTTAGATAGGCCAGTTGCACCCTTAAAGCAATAGGCGTCTGCGAAAGTGTTTTTGGAATACTTTTATGTACCACCACCAAACAGAGCAGACTCAAAATGCCAATCATCCAAAAAATAGTTTGCCAATTTGCCACAGCCGTAATCATACGCCCTAGAGGAATTCCCAAAACCAAAGCGAGGCTAAAGCCCATGGCGATGTTTGCCATGGCAACTCCTTGTTTGCCTTTTTCGGCAAGTTGCGCACTGATGCCATACGCGATGACAATAAACACCCCCGCACCCGTACCTACAATCATACGAGAGATGACAATGAGAAAGTAGCTTTGAAACAACAGCATCGCAAAGATGCCAATAATGAAGATAATCAAAGAGAGAATGAGCTGTGCCTTTTGACTCATTTTTGCCGTTACCATTATGATTAAAGGTGCACCAATAGCGCTGGCAAGGGCATAAACACTGACCAATTGACCCGCTTTGGAAAGCGAAATATTTAAGGAAGTGGCGATTTGGTCTAGCACCCCTACAATAATATATTGTGAAGTGCCGACCAAAAAACTCATAAAAGCGAGTAAGTAGATTTTTTGTTGGTTGCTCATAGGTTACTTTTTGACAAATTTGGTTTCGCGTTCACTGTAACGAGGTCCTACATTGGGATAGCGTTGAACGATAGCCTCGATGGCTTTCAAATCGGAAGTGCTTAAGCTCACATCGACCGCTCCTGCGTTGTCTTCCAAATATTTTCTTCGTTTGGTTCCAGGAATAGGGATGATATTATCGCCTTGGGCGATGACCCAAGCAATGGCTAGTTGCGCCGGAGTGCAATGTTTTTCAGCAGCGAATTTTGCAAAGGCAGTAGCGAGTTTTTGATTGTTTTCTAAATGCTCGCCATTGTAACGAGGCAGTGTCTTTCTAAAATCACCCTCTTTAAGCGTGTTTACATCCAAAGCATTGCTCATTAGCCCGCGACTGAGCGGTGAAAAAGGGATAAAACTAATGCCAAGTGCTTTGGTTAACGGTAAAATCTCGGCTTCCACGCCGCGTGTTAAAAGAGAATACTCACTTTGTACCGCACTGATAGGGTGAATGGCATGGGCTTTTTTTAAATCCTCAGGCGTGCATTCACTGAGTCCCAAGTAACGCACTTTTCCCTCTTTGACTAGGTCACTCATCGCACCAACGGTCTCTTCAACGGGAATGTTTGGATCAACACGATGTGCATAGTAAAGGTCAATCGTCTCAATCCCCAGTCGTTGAAGGCTTTGCTCAACCGCCTCTTTGGCGTGTTTGGGTGAACCATCAAGGTACATCTCAAAGGCATCGCCATGTGTTTTTCGTGTTCGAAAGCCAAATTTAGTCGCGATAAAAATTTTGTCACGATTGGGGACGAGAACTTTGGAAATAAGTTCTTCATTCACGCCATTGTCATAAATGTCCGCCGTATCCCAAAAATTGATGCCAAGTTCCAAAGCTAGGTTTAGGGTGGCAAGGCTTTCATTGTCATCTTTTTGCCCATACGCAAAGCTCATACCCATACATCCAAGACCGATGCTTGAGATTTTACTATCCGTTTTTCCAAGTATTTTGGTGTTCATTGCTGTCATCTCCATGTAATCATATTGGTGATGAAAGTATAAAACGAAAAGGTTCTGGGAGGGTAGAACGATTGTGTAATATCATTGCCTAATTCTGCAAAGTATTGGATTGAGAAAAATGAGATAAGAACTTTACATGTAAAGATTTTGCGCTTTACATGTAAAACTATTTGCGCTTTTGTAAGAGCGCATTGAGCGCATCGGCGAAGGCTCGCTTTTGTTTTTCACCAATGGCACTAGGACCTGTGGTGATTTCGCCCGCATCTCGGAGTTCTTGCATTAAATTGCGCATGGCAAGGATGCTTTTGATATTACTCTCATCGTAAATCGTACCTCTTGGATCGAGGGCAAGAACGCCTTTGCTCACCAGTCTATCCGCTAACGGAATGTCTGCGGTAATCACCAAGTCACACTCAACGGCATGTTCGACGATGTAGTGATCGGCTTCATCCGCGCCTTGGGAGACAATAATCATTGTGAGTAGAGGCGAGTCTTGAAGCGGTATTTTTTTATTCGCAACAAAATGGGTGGTAATGTTACGCTTAAAGACGGCTCGAAGCAGAATCTCTTTAAGCGTGTTAGGAAAGGCATCGGCATCAACGTAGATCATATCTCTTACCTATTTCTTCTTTTTTCAACGTATTCGCGAGGGGCATTGTCCCTGCGACGCGGTTGACCTTGTGGTTTACTACCACGACCTTGCTGAATAGGCTCTGCTTTAATCTCAGGATTTGGTTCAAATCCCTCAACAATTTCGCGTTCAAATTTTTTGTTGACGAGTTTTTCAATACCTCGTAAATACTCATGTTCATCCACGCACACTAAAGAGATGGCTTCACCATTGTTTCCAGCACGCCCTGTCCTTCCAATTCGGTGAACATAGTCTTCCGCAATGTTTGGAAGTTCAAGGTTGACAACATAAGGGAGTTGGTCGATGTCCAGTCCCCGTGCAGCAATGTCGGTTGCTACAAGCACTTTGACGGAGCCATTTTTAAAATCAGCGAGCGCTTTGGTTCTGGCACCTTGACTTTTATTGCCATGAATAGCAGCAGAGTTGATACCAATCTTCGCAAGATACTCAGAAACTTTGTTGGCATGGTGTTTGGTGCGTGTAAAGACCAAAATTTGCTCCCATTTGTTTTCTTGAATCAGCTTAGCGAGTAGGGCAGTTTTACGCTTACAATCGACCATAATAACACGTTGTTTGACCAATTCACTGGAGGTATTACGACGTGCCACTTCGACGATGACGGGATTTTTTAAGATGGATTCACAGAGTTTTTTAATGTCATCGGAGTAGGTGGCTGAAAAAAGAAGGTTTTGGCGTTTGGTTGGAAGCAGGGCAATAACACGGCGAATATCTTTCACAAAGCCCATGTCTAACATACGATCAGCTTCATCGAGTACAAACGTTTCAATATGTTTGAGATCGATAGTCCCTTGAGATACATGGTCTAACAAACGACCCGGTGTTGCGACAAGAATATCAATACCAGCGCGTAGGATCTGAATTTGAGGGTTAATACCTACTCCTCCAAAGATAACCGCACTTTTGAACGGAAGGTATTTACCATACGCTTTAACGCTCTCTTGTACTTGTGCTGCAAGCTCTCTCGTTGGTGTTAAGATAAGCACGCGAAGAACGGGTTTCACTTTGTTGCGTGGTTTTTGAGACAGAAGCTCTAAAATTGGAAGGGTAAAACCCGCCGTTTTTCCTGTTCCTGTTTGCGCACCTGCAAGCATATCGCGACCTTCTAAAATAGGAGGAATCGCTTTTTCTTGAACGGGTGTTGGGGTTGTGTAGCCTTCATCTTGAACGGCTTTTAAAAGAGGGGCACTAAGATTGAGTTGTGAAAATAACATAAATTGGGGTTTCCTTTTGGATTGTCATAAAGAGACGTTGTGTCACAGTGGTTTATCGACTCGAAAGAGTGTTACATGTAGACGCTCCCTTACCTTCTACAGTGAGGGAAATATATAAATAAGGCTTGATGTATCACGCAAGACCTTAAAAAACTAGAGGAGTATTCCTCGTATGGATAGCATATCATAGCTTTTTCTTCATTAATCTTACGCATTTGATGTCCTAAAGGCGCCAAGCAAAGCGTTTGGATCTTTTTAGCTGAGATGCTTTAGTTGCTGTTTCAAATCGACTAAGAGCCCATTTTGACGCAAGGCAACATACTGTCTTATCTTGGTTTTCATGAACGTATTGGGTTGAATGTTGAGCACAATGGTTTCGTTAATAATGCTAAAAATCGTTGCTTTTGCCGAGATCATGGTTAAAAAACCTTTAACCGTAGGAATCTGAAAAGAGACATCAAACTCTTTGTCAACAAGCTCTTTATGGATGAGTTTTTCAATGTCGACAAGCTTTACATGTAAAACAACAGAACTCTCTGAGAGGGTGTCTACATTGCCATCAATACATTTGATTTTATTGAGCAAAAGCGTTGCATTAATAGGCTTTTGAGGTTGGACTCTGGTGTAACTTCGATCGAGTGGGGACGCATCTAGAAATTCTAAATTCGCAAGCACGAGGAGTGATTTAGCAGGATCAACTTTAATAATTTTGGCTTTGATGATATTGGGGATTCTGTCATGTTGAATAAAGGTAAAACTCTCTTTGGTGTAATAAAAAATCTTAGGTGCATTGACGGTCAGTTGTGCGATGCCTTCATCAAACTTGGCGATATTTGCCTCTTCTTTGATGGAGATACCATTGTAAAGGTTGTACAACGTGACTGCTTTTTCTTTGTGCAAAATAGAGGTGAGAACATCATTTTTATTTTGGGTCTCGTAAAAATCAAAATCAAGGGTTCCGTAAAAGATTTTTTTGCGGGTGGAGAGGCGTGACATGATGTAGTATTTATCCAAACGGTCGAGTAAACTTTTGTAGGAATCACTTGCATCAAAAAGGGTCATACCGATGTTCTTGATCTCAATTTTGAAGTTTTGTTTGATGTTGTGTTCTAATTTTTTGAGCATTTTTTTGGCATAATGGATTTTAAAATCGCGCAAAATAATTAAAAAAGTGTCATTTCCTTGTTGTAATAGCGTTTGAAATCCAAGTTCTGTATGAATAAATGCGATCAGATCCTTAAAGAAAAAGGCATCTTCTAAATCGACTTCAAATCCAAATTTAGCGATACAAAAAGAGGTTTGATGGGCTTTTGCAAAGGTGATATTTGCCTCAACAATGCCTCGATTGAGGTAGGTGTTAATGGATTCATAGTGACTACTCATCATCTATCCTTCTTCGTAGTATAATCCCATTGTGTTAATAGTCCATGAAAAGCAAACTTAAAATTTTTAAGTATTAAGGTGATAGTTAATCTCTTCATGATATAAGGGGAGATAAAATTATACTTAAAAAAATACAAAAAATGTGAGAATGATGATGACTCCGAAATTTGAAAATGATCTAAAGCGGTTTTATGAACTTCTAGGGGAGCGCCAAAGGGCTCTTGGGAGTTATTTTAGTATTGTGGAATCTGAAGATTGTGACAAGCGTATCGAAACATTGATCGATACCTTTCTAACAAGTATTGAATTAAGTTTAATTCGTGAAAATAGGGTCGCAGCACTCACTCGTCTGATTAACCTTCGTGATGAACAGATGGTTCAAGCGTTAGAAAAAGAGGCTAAAGATGAGGTTTTCATCACCCAAGCGAAAGAAAAAGCGTATGTGTGGGTAAAAGATTTCTATCTCAAATGTCACAATGAACTGATTATGCAAGTACAAAAAGAGTGGCTATTTTCACCTTTTTATCGTCGACTTTTAAGAGGAGTCCATGAAGTAGGCGTTGTGATGAGTGCGTGGCAATCGCACTGGAATGAACACATTATTAATACCATCAACCCACTTCTCGAACTTGAATACAATAAAGACGCTCAAGCGATTGCTGAAATGTTACATGTAAAAGGGTTAATGGATCCAGATCCTTCAGGAAACGACGGTGATAGGTCGTATTCTGTTTTGGAAAAAGTAGAAGGTGGCTATATTGCAAGAGCTTATGCAACAGCTTTTCCAAAAGAGATTTCACAGGTTCGAAATACCCTTCAAGATTTATGTGATGATCTCTCTGAAATGGATGATCCAGACTTGGATCAAAAAGAGGCGTATATTAGCTATCTTAAAGCGCTCAGTGATGCTTTTAGCGAAGAGGAACGCAGTGAACTGATTGCAAAATGGGCAGAAGTGGATCGTAAATGGATGAAGATTACCTCTCCAATTCAAATTGGGCATCCTTTGGAATACTATGAAGATCACTATAAGAAGGCGGTTGCATTAGAGTGGGATGTCAGGGTTTCTAACCCTGAAGACAAAGGTGCTTACGTAACGTATGAGCGAATTTTGAAAATGATCATTCGTCTGTTTGATCAAAATAATCTTGATGCAACACAGATCAAAGAGATGATGCTTTTTAATTTGAAACGTGTTCAGCTGTACATCGGAAGACCTGCTCTTTTTTATGCGGCAGAGTTTAATGGACTTTTTTCAGCACAAGTGGTTCCCAATGATGAAACGGTCAGTCGCGAACTTGGCAAAAAGATTTTTGCCTTTTCCGATAACATCTTAGACTCTTTGCGTGATAAACCCTTTTTGAAAATTAATCAAGAGGTTTTAGGTAAAGATTTTATGGATAAAGAGCGTGAACTGATTTATCATGATGCAAAAACATGGCATCAAGTGTATGAAGTGACAACGATTGGGCATGAATTTGGGCATATTTTGTGGATGGATCATGACACTGAAGCGAAGATGAATCAAAGCGGCGTCTTTAAAAATATTGAAGAATTTAAAGCAACGACAGGTGGCTTGGTTGCGTTTTTTATGCAAGAAGATGAGCGTCTCAAAGAGGCCATTTTACGTGATACCATTAAGCGTTCCATTGGTTTAATTGGCTGGATGAAAACAGGTGAAGTGGAGCCGTATTACTGCGAAGGGTTAATTCATTTGACGGGACTTTTTCAAAGTGGTGTTCTGACTTTTGATCAAACATTGCGGATTGATCTTTCAACCAATACCTATGAAACGCTTAAAGAGTGGTACTTTAAAACCTATACAGAACTTTTGGAACATTACCTCGCCAAAGCAGATGCTAAACTCTTTTTAGAGCGCTATGCACGTAAAGAAGAGGGCATATACTTTCCTAATGACCCTCGTGTGCACTCCTTTGTGGATTACTATTGGGCATTGCATCAACGCATGGGACGCGATATTGACGAGAGTGTCAAACGTTCAGATTGGCTTTAAAGGTTATGTCAAAATTATGTCTTACTTGTAGGGGTTAGTTTAATATTTAAGTGATATAATTTGTTCTCTATTTTTTAGTAGGAGTTGACGAGTGTACGCACGAAAAATCACAAAGGTATTGATTGCCAATCGCGGTGAAATCGCGCTTAGGATCATTAGGGCATGTAAAGAGTTGGAGATCAAAAGTGTTTGTGTTTTTTCAACGATTGATGCGAACGGTGTTTGGGTCCGAAAAGCAGATGAGAGTTATTTGCTCAAAGGCGATCCTATTCAAGTCTATCTGGATTACAAAAGTATCGTAGCTCTTGCCAAAGAGGTCGGTGCAGATGCCATTCATCCAGGTTATGGCTTTTTGTCTGAAAATGCTGATTTTGCACAGTATTGTATTGACCATGACATCGCTTTTATTGGTCCAAAACCTGACCATATAGCACTTTTTGGTGACAAGATGGCATCAAAAATTGCAATGAAAGCAGTAGGAGTACCTGTTCTTGAAGGAACAGAACAACCGATTATTGATATGAGCGCTGCTATTCAAGTTGCGCGTGAAATTGGTTTCCCTGTGATTATCAAAGCTGCCTTTGGTGGTGGTGGTAAGGGTATGCGTATCGTCAAAAAAGAGGAAGAGTTCATTCCGATGTTTGAAGCAGCAACCCAAGAAGCTGAGCGCTTTTTTGGGCGAGGTGATGCCTTTATTGAAAAGTATGTTCAAAACCCTCGTCATATCGAAGTGCAAATTATGGCGGATAAATTTGGTAACGTTATTCACTTAGGTGAGCGTGACTGTTCTATTCAAAGACGTCACCAAAAAGTGGTTGAGATCGCACCTAGTCCAAGATTGAACAACGCAGTACGTCAAGAACTGCTTCGTGCTTCTAAAAAAGCAATGTTCAAACTAGGGTATGAGAGTGTTGGCACGATGGAATATCTTGTTGATGAAGAGGATAACTTCTATTTCATTGAGATGAATACCAGAGTACAAGTGGAACATACGATTACAGAAGCAATTACGGGCATTGATATTGTTCAAAGTATGATTCATATTGCAGAGGGTAAACCTCTTCCAACATTGCAAGAAGATATTAAGTTTAGAGGCTATGCGATTGAGTGCCGTATTAACGCGGAAGATCCTAAAAATGGATTTATTCCTTCTTCAGGTCGCATTACCACCTATCTCTCTCCCGGAGGTCCTGGTGTAAGACTGGATGCCATCGGCTTTAAAGATTACGTTGTTCCAACCAATTATGATTCAATGATCGGAAAAATGATCGTTGTGGGCATTGATTGGGAAGGTGCTGTACGTAAAGCGAGACGTGCTTTGGATGAATTTATTATCTCTGGCATTCCTACTAATATTCCCCTTCATCGTCAAATTGTACGCGATGAAGATTTTAAACAAGGTATCTTTGATACGACTTATCTTGATAAAAAACTTCCTACCTTTACACTTGATGCGATTCATGATATTGAGGAAGATGAAATCAAACATGAGCACATTGCAGCTATTGTTGCAGCGCTCAAAAATAAAGGGATCTAATCTCTCTTCTTTGCTTCAGAGATATGCGCTTGCATATCTCTGATTTTTCCTAAGGACCATCATGCAATCCATTCCCCTTTTAAATTTACTCTATATGCTTTTACCCCTGTGTGTGGTTGCTTTTTTTTACTACATTTGGGTTGGTAAAAAAACAGAGATTGCCTTTGCAACAGCCAGAATGAGCATTCAGTTGATCGTTATTGGCTATGTATTAACCTCACTCTTTACAACCAATGCACTATGGCTTTTAGCACTGTTAGTTGCAGTGATGATCACCACAGCCTCTTTCATTGTCAGACGCAATATCCGCCATCAAGATATTCAAACGTACTTTGCTATTTTAGTCTCCATCGCATTGGGTGGCACATTAAATCTAGCGCTTGTGTTATGGTGTGTTTTAAATCTTGAAAATCCACTCGAGCCTCGTTTTGTGATTCCTTTAGCGGGGATGATTTATGCCAATTCCATGAATGCCATCTCTTTGTGTGCCGAGCGATATGAAAAAGAGAGAGAACATTATGACATTGAAAAAGCGAGAGCCATTGCGTTTAAAGCATCCATGATCCCTCAAATTAACTCCTTTTTGGCGGTTGGTTTTGTCTCACTTCCTGGAATGATGACAGGACAGATTTTATCAGGCGTTGATCCCCTGATTGCGGTACGGTATCAAATTGTTGTGATGGGAATGATCTTAAGCAGTGGGGCAATGAGCAATATCCTTTATTTAATGTATGTTGCTTTTAAAGAGGCAAAACATTAACCACTTTTATTTTTTCGTCATTTTCGTCACGCTTTGAGTTCCACCTAAGTCTGCATGTGTTACAATTTTAAGTATTCTTTTAAATATATTTTTAAGTTTTATGACTGTAAGCCTTTTTTGATAGACACAGATAATGAATTTGTAAGGACAAAAAATGCATTTTCAGGCTCATTTAGTATGTGGAATTATTTCTATACTTTTAGGTGTTACTTCTCTTTTTGGTGGAGATATTGCACTCTATGCTGTTCCTAACCCCCCGTTTAGCTTTCGTGATAAAGGTGCTATTAAAGGCTTAAGTATTGACCTTTTAGAAGCAAGCCTTGCAACATTAAGACCACGTTTTGCTCAAGAAGAGATTGAACTTGAGGCATTAAATAAAATGTATGATGAAGCGCTACGACATCCTAAAGCATTTTTAGTGACGATGGTGAGGCTCAAAGAGAGAGAACAACAATTTAATTGGCTTGGACCAATTGCTACGGTGCGATTAGGACTGATTACCAAGAGAACAACTGATCTTCCAAAAGGGCAAAGCACCTTAGAAATCTTACGTCCGCTTAGAATTGCAACGATTAAAGAGACCTCCTCTGAAAAATTGCTTTTTAAAGAAATCGGTGAAAAAAATGGACTGAATATTACACGTGTTTCAACACCGATCCAAGGGTACAAAATGTTAGAGTATGGCAGAATTGATGCGCTTGTTTATACGGATGTTCCTTTTGTGTATCATTTGATAACAGAAGGACAAGATGTCTCACAATACCGTATGGCCTATGTTATTCTCAATACAGATTATTATATTTGTGTCGGTAAAGACGTACCCAAAGAGCAGTTTAATATTATGCAAGCACAGCTGAATCATCTAAAAGAGCTTGATAGTAAAGGAAGTAGCATGTACGATCGTATGGTGGCTAATTACCTCAATGGTGCTGTCCTTAAGCCTTAATATTCCACCCAAAATTGACAATTTTACTCTATAATACGCCAAAATGTTTGAAAGAGGTTGCATGGTTCGCTTAATTTTAATAGGTATTGCTTTTCTGTTGGCAGGGTGTGGACCACGCTATGTCATTAAAAATGAATATATCCCTCCCGCTTCTGCGCTATCGCAAACGTGTCTCAATAACTGTTCTCATATACGACAAGGGTGTCAAAATCAGTGTCAACAAAATTATCAGTATTGCCTTGATGATGCGTATGCCAAAGCCAAAGCTGTCGAAGTGAGTGAACAACGTGCTTATGAGATAGCCTACAGTCGTTATCAAATGGATTACACAGAGTATCAGTTTGCATTGCAGCGTTGGCAGAGAGATTATTATGATTACAGTCGTGATCTCAGTCATTATCAAAGTCAATGCGAGCGAGACAAAGATGGTTATGCCTGCAAAAAACGTGATGAATTGCATCACTATCTCAACCGTCTAAGTCATGACAGGCCACGTGAACCTTGGGTTCCTGTACGTCCAACCTTTGAGCAGATTTTGGTCAATCAGCAAAGTTTCTGCACAACGAATTGTGGATGTGAGCTAAGCTATGATAACTGTTTTGTAGGGTGTGGCGGTCAAGTGATACCGCATAAAATTTGTGTGGAAAATTGCGACTAAGAGACGTTTGTTCTTGTAAATGAAGCGTGGTTATTTTAAAGTGAAAACGTTTTACATGTAATGATTTAGTAATCGCATTAGAGTATGATTTCTGTATCTTCCATAGAGGAATCATACCCAATGTTAAATGAAAAATGGCAAACGCTCATTGATGTAGCAGACTTTGCTTTTCAGCCCATTGTCAATATTTATACAGGGAAACTTTACGCGGTAGAGGCGTTGATTCGCAACTATGAGCCTGCTGGTTTTACCACGATTGATTGTGTTTTTGATAGTGCTTACAGTGAAAAAACACTTTATAGTATTGATGTGAAGCTTCGTGAAAAAGCAATCCATAAGTTTTCATTACTCCCCTTTTCAAAACATATTAAACTCTTTTACAACCTCGATAATCGCATTACGATGATGCCTGATTTTAAGTCTGGTTATACCTGTGAACTGCTTTCTACCTATGAAATGGACACCTCAAATATCTGCTTTGAACTCTCCGAAAAACATCAAGTGGGTATGTACGCTGGTGTTGATAAGCTCGTGCTCAACCTTTACAAACAGCAAGGCTATAAAATGGCCATAGACGATTTTGGCGTCGGCTTCTCAGGGCTTCAAATGCTCTTTAATGCCGATCCCAATTTCATCAAGATTGATCGTTTTTTTATTTGCGATATCCATCTCAGTAAAAAGAAAAAGCTTTTTGTGAGTTCCATCGTTCAAATTGCGCAGGCGATGGGTATTTTTACGATTGCTGAAGGCGTTGAGTGCGAAGAGGAATATAACGAATGTAAAAAGCTTGGCTGCAATATGGTTCAGGGTTATTTTGTGCAAAAACCTACCCTTGATGTCACACAAATAGTGATGAGTTATGAGCATCTCAAACTGGTCGATCAAAGTGATAAACGCAAAAATGGCAAAATAGCGAACATAGAAAAATACCTTCAAAAAAGTTCTACGGTGTTTATGGATTCGCCTATTAACGATGTTTATGAAGTGCTCAAAGGCGATAAAAAAAACCATTTTGTTCCGGTTCTTGCACGTGATCAGACACCGCTTGGTATTATTAGAGATGCCGATATTAAGGCATATCTTTACTCCAATTATGGCAAAGCCTTATTGTACAATTTGACACAAGGAAGTTTAAAAAAAATTATTGCCCATTGTGGGCGAGCGGACATCAATGATCCGATTGAAAAGATTTTAAAAATTTATGCGTTTGATGATGACAATGATGCCATTTTGATCACGGAAAATGAAAAGTATTTAGGATATCTCAGCTCCAAAGTGCTTTTAGATATTGTCAATGAGAAAAATATTGTGGACGCCAAAGATCAAAACCCGCTTACGGGACTTTCCGGCAACCGCATTATCAATGAATTTGTTGCCAATGCAATGGATAGTAAAGAGAAAGTGATGATGGCATATTTTGACTTTGACAACTTCAAGCCTTTTAATGACTACTATGGTTTCCGCAAAGGAGATCGTGCTATTACACTTTTTGCAGACATCTTAAAAAGTTCGGTAGGATTTGATGAATGCTTGGTCGGGCATGTCGGTGGAGATGATTTTTTCCTCGGTTGGAGTCTTAAAGAGGAAGATAGTTTTGAAAAAGTTTATGCTATTGTCTTAGAAATTGTCACGAAATTTTCTGAAGATATTAAGAGTTTTTACTGCGAGCAAGGATTGAGCTCTGGGTATATCATGGCAAAAAATCGCGATGGTGTGATCCAGCAGTTTCCTCTGATGACCGTTAGTGCAGCCGTTATTTGCCATGGTTTTGGCTATCAGCATGATTTTGATGACAATGAACTCAATGAAATCTTTGGGGTTCTCAAAAAAAGTGCAAAAGCCTCACCAACACACATTGCGTGTGTTGATTTGGGCGTAATTAAAGACGCGATATAAGCTCGATTTTCCTAAGAAATACGCGCTTTTTTATCGTAGATTTTTTTAAAGATATAGATGATGATGCTGAGCGCAAACATCATCAAAAGCGTGATAAAAATAATTTTTCCACCACTGCTTAGATTTTGTCCAAAGTAGCTATATACCAGCGTTGCGGGTAGTTGTCCAATACCCGTTGCCACCCAAAAACTCCAAAAACGAATCGACGTTAGACCTGCTGCATAACTGATAAGATCAAATGAGATAAAAGGCAGTAATCGACAAACAATAATCGTATGCTTTCCATAACGCTCAAAAAAGGCATCGGCGGTATCCAAAGCTTTTTTACTGGTTAATTTTTCGACTACATCACGCCCTAAAATACGTGCAATAAAAAAGCAAAGAGCTGCTCCTACCATCGCACTACTCCACGATAGAAGCGCTCCTAATGCCCATCCAAAAATGGCTGCATTGGAAAGCGTAATCAAAAAAGCAGGAATGGGAGCGATAATAGATTGAAGGATCATCAGTAAAAAGGAGATCAAGGCTGCATACACGCCAAATTCTCGTAAATAGGCAATGACACTCTCCAAATTGAGGGAGCATAAAATAGAGACAGCAAGATTGAGCTGTGTTTGAATACTTGGAATGGTGAAATAAAGCCCCAAACACAGTATCGTAAGTAGAAGTAAAATGATTTGCGATCGTTTCATGTAAGATCTCTTTTTAGGAAAAATTGGAAAAGCCAGTGAGCTTTTTACCCAGAAGATGATAAACAATCAAAAGATTGATCAGAGTTAAAAAGGTTAGAAAAACGATCTTAATGGTGCTAATGGAAATGCCATCTAAATAAAAATTACGAAGGCTATAGTAGATCAAATCCATCTTAGAGAGCCAAAAGCAGATCAAGAACATCGTACTTTGGAGCACCAAAAAAAGTGCGATGGAGGCACTGTTTCGAAAAAAAGAGAAAACAATGCCAAGTCCCATACACACCTCGAGCACAAGCCTTTCATGAATACGCATCTCTAGCCAGACATTCGTTGAAATGATAAGATTAACACTTATGGCTAAAAGCAATCCGCAAAAGGCGTAAAAAAATCCTAAAAAGAGTTTATTCATTGATCAATTTATAGGTTACGGCAACCAATGTACCATCTTTTGGAAGAATGGCCGCATTACCATGGAAAATGACTTCGCCACGTTTTTCAACGGCACCATAGGTATAAGCGTGATTGGAAATAATACCAACAGAACAACTGTCCAAACAGGTAATACATCCTGTATTGAGCTCTTTAGCATTTTTTTCGTTACCGCCAAAGCGTAAATCAATCAGCTTATTGTTGCTGTCACTGATGACTTCATTGATGTCATAGCTTTTAGGCGCACCGTTCCATGTTACGCTTAGTGCGATTTTTTGACCTTCCACGTAGGTTGTTTCGCCATTGGCTTTCGTCATGTTATTACCTGCAACCCCACCAATTTCAAGCATCGCTTGAAGAAAGTCATTTTGATTTTGAAAGGCTCTAAAAACTGGTTTGTCACCAAACTTACCATCTTTAAAAACAACAGCATGACGTGTATTTTCAGTCAAATATTTACCATTGACAGCCGCTAAAATAGTAATCGTTTTGTTTTCTTTATCCACTTTCATTGGAGCGCTAAGGGAAACACCATTAACGGAGACATTTTGAGTCGTAGATGTTGTATCTTTTTTTTGACATGCGCTAAAAAGAAGCGCAACAACAGCTAAGAAGGCGAGGGTTTTTTTCATTATTATTCCTTTGGTATGTTTATTTTCAACGAAAATCTAAACGCTATTTTAGTGTGTCAAAACTTTGTATTAAATTAGTCATAATTTTTTAACTTTAATTTAGTTTGATAAAATGGATCTGTGCAAAAATCTTTACATGTAAAGTGTGTTGACAATTGCTTATATGTGCGTTAGAATAGGCTTTTAATAAGGATATACTTATGGCAAACCCACTTTCTTTGTTTGAACATCTGTGCATTTTATACGCCGAAGATGAAGAGAGTCTGCGCAAAAGCGTCGTTCAAACTTTGGAGCTTTTCTTTGATAAAGTCGTCGAAGCACGTGATGGAGAAGAGGCATTAGACCTTTTTTTTGAACACAAGCCAGACATTTTATTGCTTGATATTTGTATGCCAAAGTGTGATGGCTTAAAGCTGCTCAAAGAGATTCGCCAATCGCACAAACGTGTTCCCGTGATTATCATGAGTGCATACGCAGAGCCAAGTTATTTTCAGCAATCCATAGAGCTTAATATTTGCAAATACCTTCTCAAACCTTTTTCTAAAGAGAGCTTTTTAGATGCACTTCACACCTGTGCTTCTTGGATGTACGAATGGGGTGATGGCGGTATGATCAAAGCGGGGAGGGATCTTTTTTATGACCCCGAAACGGGTACCTTGGTGAATGAAGGTGTATCGTTTGTTCTGACTAAAAAAGAGCGTCTTTTATTTGAGTATTTTTTGCGCCAAAAAAATCGTGTGATCTCATTTGATGAGCTTGAAGAAGCGATTTGGGCAGAAGAGGGTGGAAGTAAAGAGGCACTTAAAGCCCTCGTGAAAGAACTTCGCAAAAAATTGACCAAAGAGAGCATCGAAAATGTCTTTGGTATAGGATACAAACTTGTCTTACCTTAGAACTTTTTCTACCCCTTCAACGAAGACCAAAACGATGATCTTCGTACTGATGCTGTTTCTAGCGATGGCGACGATTTTTGGCTGGATGCGTTATATTGATGTGAGAGAAGGGATTGAAAAGTCGCGTAAAGATTATGCAACACAGATTCACAGTATTTACGAAATGACATTGAAACGTACCAGTGCTTTTTACCTCAATCGCGCCTATGCCAATCTTGATTCATACGGTATTAAAGAGGCATTAGAGCAGAAAAACATCGCACAACTGACAGGACTTTCAAGCTTTCGATGGAACGTGCTTAAGCAGGAAAATCCTTATTTACTCGGAATTCGTTTTTACGATGAAAAATTGACACTGCTTGCCTATCTTGGGAAAGAACCTAAAAAGGAAGAGATTGAGCAGAGTGGTGAAGTGCCCAAAGAGCCTGAAGTTGGCTTTTTCTTCTCTAAACATTACGCGGCGTATCATATTATGGTGCCAGTGTTGGTGCATGAAAAAATCATCGGAATGCTTGAGTTTGCAATCGCTCCTGAGTTTTTTCTCAACGAGGTCGAAGAGTTTTCCAATCTCAAAGGCTATATTCTTTTCAAAGGAGAGGAGTTTGCTCCTTTAGATGAAGCACTCTTGGGAATTAGCCTTAACGATGGTGAAATTTCTCAAAATAAAAAAAGTACTTACATTACCCATGTCATTCCTCTTAAGGGAATCATTAGAGATGATTTAGCGGAGCTTCTTTTCTTTCAAGATATTAGTGATCAACAGCAAAAACTTTTAGATGCAGTGTATGAAGCCTTTTTTGTAGCACTGAGTATGATGGCTGTGATTCTTGTCATCCTCAATTACGGTTTTAATGTCTTGATTTTAAGGCTTGAAGAGAGTGAGGCAAGCCTTAAAGAGCTCAATCACACACTGGAAGATCGCGTCAATGAGGAGATCACGAGACGCATGGAAAATGAGCAAATCTTAATGCACCAAAGTAGACTTGCGAGTATGGGTGAGATGATTGGGAACATCGCTCATCAATGGCGTCAGCCTCTGAGTGAGCTGGGGGCGACACTGATGAATCTGCAAATTCTTTGGGAAAAACAAAAACTCACCACAGCGATTTTTGACGATCGCATCAAGCGTTCAGAAGGGTTAATTGCCTACATGTCTAAAACGATCGATGACTTTCGCAACTTTTTTGTCAGTGACAACCAAAAGGAGCGTTACTCTGTCAATGAAGCGGTTCATAAATCCCTTGCTCTCATTGAATCCGCTTTGAAAAATCATCACATCACACTTCTGCTTCAAGAAGATGATCGCTGTGAAGTAGAGGGGTATCCCAGCCAATTTGCCCAAGCAATGTTAAACATCATCAGTAACGCCAAAGACATTCTTTTGGAGCGCTCTATCCGTACTCCAACGATTTGGATCACCCTTACATGTAAAGCAGGGAAAACGCTCATTCGCATCGCAGACAATGGTGGAGGAATCGCGCTTGTGCCGATCGAAAAAATCTTTGAGCCTTATGTGAGTACCAAACATGCGAAGAATGGTACGGGCATTGGGCTTTATATGAGCAAAACGATCATCGAAAAAAACGCTAATGGCATTTTACGCGCTTACAACAGCGATAAAGGCGCTGTATTTGAGATCATCCTCTAAGGCTTTCTCCCTAGTTTCTCTCTTGTGATTGTTATGATTGCTTTTGGAATAGACCAAAAGGAGTTATGATGGATGAAAAAGAGCCTCAACAAAGCCGAAGGGGATTTGTCAAAAGCGCAACCGCCCTATTAGGTGCCGCTGTGCTTGCTGCCCCCAGTGCGAAAGCTATGAGCTTGACCAATCCTGGACGAGAACGTGGCGATGAACGCTATATCGGACAAGAGGGTAAGCGTTTTGGAATGGTGATCGATCTGCGCAAATGCGTTGGGTGTCAAGCCTGTACGAGTGCCTGCAAAAGCGAAAACAAAGTTCCCCATGAAAAATTTAGAACCTATGTGCCTGAGTATGAACTAGGGAGTTACCCCAATGTACACAAGGCATTTTTACCCCAACTCTGCAACCACTGTGCTGAGCCTTCCTGTGTGAGTGTTTGCCCCACGGGTGCGACGTTTGTCCGCAAAGATGGCATCGTTGTGGTCGATAATGAAATATGCTGGGGCTGTGGCTACTGCATCAATGCTTGTCCTTACGATAAACGCTACTTTAACCCGATCACCAATGTTGCTGATAAATGCACGCTGTGCGCACACAGAGTTGATCACGGCTTATTGCCCGCGTGTGTGGAGAGCTGTGTAGGAGGAGCGCGCGTTTTTGGTGATTTTAATGACCCTCACTCTGCTGTTTCCAAACTCCTTTCAAGCTTCCCAACGACGGTTTTAAAGCCTGCTAGTGGAACCAAACCGCGTGTCTTTTACATCGCCCTCAGTGGAGAAATTCAAGGATTGCCGTATTCGCTTAAAGCGTTGGATGATATGGCACGAAAAATTGATGGGATGCCGACTACTCGTGAGTGGTCCACTAAAGGAGAATAAGATGGATTTTGGAGCACTATTACATACGATCTCGACGATCACACCCGATCGTCCTTGGGGCATAGATATCCCTAACTATTTTTGGTTTACTGGAAGTTCAGCAGCAGCGTTTATCATCTCCAGTTTTGCGCACGTTTTTGGCATGAAAGAGTATAAGCCTATCGCGGGCTTTTCACTGCTTTTAGCCTTTGTGTTGCTTGTAGCCGCACCGATGAACTTGATCGATGATCTTCGCCAACCTGGTCGCATCATCAACTTTTTCTTCTATGGCTGGGAAAATTTCCCAACATCGCCTATGAAATGGGGTGTGTTGTTATTGATCGCGTATCCTTTATTGATTTTGGTTGAAGCTTTAGTGCTCTACCGCCCTTACTTTTGGTTTTCAAAAGGGGTCGTTCGTAGCCAAGAACAAGTCGAAAAAGACCACCATTTAGGCGTTATTTTAGGTGCGATTGGTATACCTTTGGCACTGAGCGTGCATGGATACACCGGTTATATTTTAGGGGCTGTGCATGCGATACCTTTGTTTCACACACCTCTTATGCCTATTTTATTTTTAGCGTCTGCGATGGTTTCTGGAACGGGATTGCTCATTATTTTACTGCCAATTTTTCAAAAATTCTTCACCGATTTTAAACAAGTCGACATGGAGATGATGCAACGACTCGCACGCCTTTTGTCATGGTTTATTGTGATTGATCTTGTGATTCGCTTCTTTTGGCTGACCTTTGCCATTACGTTTAACGGTGAAGAAAAATACGCGCTCAAACTCTTCTTTGGTGAAAATTTTTGGGAGGTGTTAATCGTTGATTACGTCATTTGTCTTTTTGTGCCGATGATTATTGGCTTCACAAGCTATCTTACACGTTCTTTCAAATGGGTTTTGTTTGGAGGCATTCTCTCCGCTATTGGTGTGTGGATTTTTCGTTGGAATACCGTTATTGGCGGTCAAAGCATTGGCAAAACCACACCTTTTTTACTCGAATACCATCCGCATTTTTCAGGATTTGATAGCACCGTGTCCGTCCTTTCCAACTGGAGTTTATTGATCGCCTTGATCGCTTTGGTGATGGTGCTTTTTCCTTGGGATAAAGAGATGGCAAATTATTATGTTAAACAAGGGGATCGATAATCATGGAAAAATCACGCAGAAATTTTTTAATCGGAACAAGTATCGTTGCAGGAAGTGCAGCGGTGGGTGGTTACCATGAGACACTGGGCAAAGCCATCACGATGCAACGAAGAGGAGAAAAAGCCAAAGACGCGATTTATGGCAATGCACCGCTTACGGAAATCACACAAAAAGAGGGTGTTATCACCCATTCAAACGATTTTGTAGTCAAGCCAAGTGTCTGCAATGGCTGTACAACCTTTTGTTCGGTGCGCGTCAAGATCGATGCGAAAAGCGGTGAAGTGGTGCGTGTCTTTGGAAATCCGTACAGTTTGCTCTCAAGTGATCCGTGGCTACCCTATAAAACACCTCTTATAGAGAGTTTTAAAGCAACGTCTGGCTGGAAAGAGAGTGGCTTAGAGATGCGTTCAACCGCATGTTCGCGCGGTAATCTCGTCTATGAAAAACTGAAAGATCCTTTCCGTGTCACAACGCCGCTTAAACGTGTCGGCAAAAGAGGCGAAGATAAATGGGCGAGTATTTCCATCGAACAGCTTATTAAAGAGATCAGTGAAGGTGGCAATCTTTTTGGTGAAGGCGACGTGCAAGGACTGAAAGCGTTAGCCGATACCAAAACTCTAATCGATGCGCAAAATCCAGATTACGGTCCCATTGCCAATAAACTCTGTGTTCTAGGAACGGCGGATGAAGGGCGTCAAAACTACATGGTTCACCGCTTTGTCCAAAGCTTTGGCACGGTTAATTTTATGGGACACACCTCTATCTGTGGGCTTTCGATGCGCGCAGGTGAAGCAGCGTATTTGGATGATTTTGCTGCCTCTCCCCACATGAAGCCCGATTTTGAGCATTGCGAGTTTTTACTCAGCATTGGAACCGCTCCAGCCCAAGCAGGAAACCCCTTTAAACGCCAAGCCAAGCTGCTTGCGAAAGGACGAACAAGTGGATCACTTCGTTATGTGATTGTTACACCTATTTTAACCAACAGTGACTCGATTGCGGTGGGGGATCGCTCACGTTGGTTACCCATCAAGCCTAGTGGCGATTTGGCGTTGGTGATGGGAATGATTCGTGTGATTATTGAAGAAGAACGTTATTTAAAATCCTATCTTGCGATTCCAAGTGATGTTGCACAAAAAACATTGAACGAGGTGAGCTTTACCAATGCGTCACATCTTATCATTATGGATGGGGCGAAAAAAGGTGAGATTTTGGTGGATGCTGCCAAAGCGGTGTATGTCATTGATAAAACCGATGGAGTGCTTAAAAATGCCGCTAATGTTTTGGAAGCTGACATTTTGTATGAAGGCGAAGTAAGCCTAGAAGGTGTGAAATATACGGTAAAAAGCTCTTTTGTAGTGCTAAAGGAAGCGGCATTTGAGCACTCTCTTGATTTTTATGCCAGAGAGAGTGGCGTGGATGAAAAAACGATTCTAGAACTTGCGCGTGAATTTACCTCCTATGGCAGAAGCGTTGGTGTGGATTGCCACGGTGGAACGATGCACTCGACGGGATTTTACACGACCTATGCCATTATGATGTTAGGAGCCCTCGTGGGCAATCTCAACTACAAAGGCGGTATGAGTGTGGGTGGCGGAAAGTTCAAAGACTTTAATGGCGCCTGTTACAATCTTTTAGCCTATGCCGGTAAGCAAAAACCTTTTGGTGCTCGTATCGATAGAGCCAGAATGGCGTATGAAAAAACCAGCGAATACAAACGTAAAGTCGAGCAAGGCGTCAACCCTTACCCTGCCAAAGATGCATGGTTCCCTTTTAGCCCTGCCATTGAATCAGAGGTTATTAACAGCAGTGCCAACGCGTATCCTTATAAACTAGGTGCACTGATTAGTTGGAATGCAAATTTTGTCTATGGACAAAGCGGGAGTGAGCATCTTTTACCACTGCTGAAAGACCCTGCCAAAGCGATTCCTCTTTTTGTTGCGATTGATCCATTTATCAACGAAACCAGTCGCTATGCGGATTATATCGTGCCCGATTCGGTATTGTATGAGACATGGGGCGTATTAGCACCTTGGGCGGGGCATCTCACCAAAACAACGCATGTTCGCTACCCCATTTTAAAATCGCCCAATGCGGCATTTGCTAACGGGGAGCCTATCAGTATGGACAGCTTTATGATCGAGCTTGGAAAAGCGCTTGGATTGGCAGGGTTTGGTAAAAATGCGATTAATGGTGCGAATGCGAAGTTTGATTTTGATAAGCCTGAAGATTTTTATTTGCGAGCTTTTGAAAATGTGGCGATGGATGGCGCTAATCCTGCGCCTGAAGCAAGTGATGAGGAGATCGCTCTTGCAGGACTTGGTGAGTACATTCCTTTGTTGCAGCGTATCTGCACGGATAACTGGCGAAGAGTCGCGTATGTGATGAGCAGAGGCGGGCGTTTTGCCGATAAAGCAAGTGCTTATGAGGGCAACAAAATGAGTAATGCCTATAAAAAACCGATTGCTATCTACAACCAGAGCCTAGGAACAGCGTTCAATTCTATGAATGGAGAGCCTTATAGTGGTGTTCCTCGTTATTATGCACCACGATTTTATACGGGCAATAAAATTGATATGGATTCAAAAGACTTTAATCTTTTAGCCTTTAGTTACAAATCCAATGTGCTCTCTTCCTACTCAGCCTCCGTGGAGAGTTTACGCGATACGCGTTATACCACGTTTGTTGATCTTAGTACGACAACGGCAAAAAACTATGGTATAGCACATGGAGACCGTGTAGAGGTACGCTCAACTGAGGGGAGCGTGCAGGGCATTTGTCGTATTCGTGAAGGGTTACATCCTAGTTCCATCGGCATCGAACATGGTGGTGGAAGAGTTGGTGAAGGAGGCTTAAGTGTGCAAATCGATGGCGTGCTAAAAGAGGGCAGAATCGCCAGACGAAGTGGTGTCAATATCAATAAACTGGGTCTTAGCGACGTATCACGCCTGAACATCGCCACGCTGAGTGATTTTGTGGTCGGTTCTAACGCAAGGCAAGCTATTCCTGTACGTATTGAGAAGATTTAAATATGTTTGCATGTAAGGATTTTTCCTTACATGTAACGTGAAAAAGATAAGGCGATGTACGGGAAAATGATATTATCAAAACTAATTAACAAAATATAAAGTGGAAGCTTGTTACAATTCATTTACAATAATAACAAAAATGTGCATTTGTAATAAAACCTAGAATTTTTTAGGTCAGGAAAGTAAACACTATGAAAGTTTTGGTAACGGGTGGAGCGGGATACATAGGCTCCCATACCTGCGTAGAGCTACTAAACGCAGAATTTGATGTTACTGTTTATGATAATTTTTCCAATAGTTCACTTGAATCTTTAAAACGTGTAATGCAAATTACAGGCAAAAAGCTTATGTTTGACTCCTCTGTTTTAGTGCACAGCTATTCTACATTTCTATTATTTACAGAAAATTATTCTTTACATATTACTTATAGTCAAACTAAACTTATTATTAAAAAGATACTATGTTATTTTAGATATATGTATAAAAGTATATGTATCCCCTTAATAAAAATCCTAAAGGTTATATATAATGGTTAATTTGATTTTATGTGGTGGTAGCGGTACAAGACTTTGGCCTATTAGTCGAACATTGATGCCAAAACAATTTATTCGCCTCTTTGATGGACAATCACTCTTTCAATTAACAGTAAAACGCAACAAGCAATTGTGCTCTAAGCAACTTATCGTTTCTAATGTTGAACAATATTTTTTAGCATTAGATCAGCTTAATGAAGTAGGAGTGACAGAATCACATTATTTACTTGAGCCAATAGCAAGAAATACTGCACCAGCTATTGCATTAGCATGTATGGCCCTCAATGCTGAAGAGATTGTCCTTGTGACACCAAGCGATCATCTTATTAAAAACCATGAAGCGTACAAGCATGTTGCTGAACGTGCAAAAAAATTAGCGCAACAAGATTTTTTAGTAACGTTTGGCATTACACCGGCATTTGCAGAGACTGGATTTGGCTACATTGAAGCAGACGGTGAAAATGTCAAAGCGTTTCATGAAAAGCCAAATCTTGAAGCCGCAGAAGCATATCTAAAAGCTGGAAATTATTTTTGGAACAGTGGTATGTTTTGCTTTAAAGCAGGAGTGTTTTTAGAAGAGTTGCATCAACACTCTCCTGCTATTTATGATGCATGTAAATTAGCTTTTGAAAAAAAACTCACCACGAACGATTCTGAATTTAGAATAGCACTTGAAGATATGCAAGCTATCCCCGAAGACAGCATTGATTATGCTGTGATGGAAAAAAGTAAAAAAGTAAAAGTTGTTACGGCTGGTGATATCGAATGGAATGATGTAGGAAGTTTTGATGCGCTCTATCAGGAATTTCCTAAAGACGATGATGGTAACACGCTTTACAAACGATATATTAATGTTGACAGTAAAAACAATCTTATTGTACCAAGCTGTAGAGCTATTGCTACAGTAGATATAGAAGATCTCATTATTGTTGATACCCCTGATGCATTGCTTATCTCAAAAAAAGGTTCATCTCAAAAAGTCAAAAGAGTCGTTGCTGAACTTAAAAATAGACAAACAGAGATTCACAACATTCATCTCACAGCGCACCGTCCATGGGGAACCTACACGGTACTTGAAGATACACCTGGTTATAAGATAAAACGCATTGTTGTTAATCCTGGTAAACGTCTTAGCTTACAAAAACATTTTCATAGAAGCGAGCATTGGATCGTTGTAAGTGGTACTGCAACGGTTACTGTGGGTGAAGAGACAAGGCTTGTACGCCCAAACGAATCGACTTATATCAAAATGGGAGAAGTGCACCGTCTTATTAATGATGGCAAAATTCCTATCGTGCTTATAGAAGCACAAGTTGGTGAATACACAGGTGAAGATGACATAATCCGTATAGAAGACGAGTACAATAGAATATGAAGCAATTAAGAGCCATATGGGCATATCGATTTTTTATTATTAGTTCTATCAAAACAGAGTTTCGTTCACGTTTTGCGCGTAGTAGTTTAGGTGGTGTTTGGATGATTTTACATCCACTTGCACAGGTAGCTATTTATGCTTTAGTCTTATCGGCTGTGCTCAAAGCAAAACTCCCCAATATAGACAGCCAATTTGCTTATGCTATCTATCTTATGGCAGGTATGTTGGGTTGGTCTTTGTTTTCGGAAGTTTTTGGAAGATGCATCACTATTTTTGTAGATAATAGTAATCTTATTAAAAAAATAGCGTTTCCTAAAATCACACTCCCTTTGATTATTACTGGTAGTGTCTTGGTTAACAATATTCTTCTTCTCGGGGCTATTTTGATTGTTTTTGGAATTTTAGGACACATACCTACATTACAGCTTTTATGGTTGCCTCTTCTTATGTTTGTCACCTTGGCTTTAGCTCTAGGATTTGGCTTAATGCTTGGTATCATTAACGTCTTTATGCGAGACATTGGGCAAATTGTGCCTATCCTTATGCAGTTTTGGTTTTGGTTAACACCCATTGTTTATGTAGCCGATACGCTTCCTGAAGAATATAGGAATTTTTTTTATTATAATCCGATGACAGGCATCATTGAGGGATATCAAAACATCTTAGTCTATGACAGATCAATCGATCTTAGTACATTAACGTACCCTATTATTCTAGCGTGTATTTCGATAATATTGGCTCTATTTATGTACTTTCGTGCTAATGAAGAAATGGCGGATGCTCTATGATACAAGAACCTATATTAGAAGTAGTGGGTGTTGGAAAAGCGTATCGTGCCTATAATAGCGAATTCGATAGAGTGCTATCATGGTTTGGAATAGATTTAAAACCAGAACATGAAACATGGACATTGCAAGATATTAATTTTTCAATTGCCTCTGGTGAAGCCATAGGCATCATTGGACAAAATGGCGCAGGTAAAAGTACCCTTCTTAAAATTATCACAGGTACACTTAAGCCTTCAAAAGGTAGCGTAGCGGTACGAGGAAAAATTGCTGCCATACTTGAACTTGGAATGGGATTTCACCCAGATCTTACTGGGCGACAAAATGCTTACCATTCTGCAGGGCTTATGGGTTACTCATTGGAACAGATTGATGGTGTTATAGAAGAAATAGAAAGCTTTGCGGATATTGGAGAATACTTTGAACAGCCGGTAAGGACATATAGTAGTGGTATGCAAGCTCGTGTGGCATTTGCCGTAGCAACAGCATTTAGACCCGATATATTAATAGTAGACGAAGCATTATCTGTGGGGGATGCTTATTTCCAAGCTAAATGTTACGAACGAATTATAGAATTTAAGAAAAAAGGAACATCCCTTTTACTTGTAACCCATTCCATTAATGATATTGTGCGACATTGCGATAGAGCAGTTTTTCTCAAAAAAGGGTTGTTAATCATGGATGGTTCACCCAAAGATGTAAGTAACCTTTATTTTGATGAGTTATTTGGTAAGTCCAAAAAAATGGTTCAGAATTTGCATGAACAACAGATAAAAAACCATTTGACCAATACTAATAGCTGTGATGATATTTTTCATACACGATTTGGCTATAGGAAAGAAGAATATCGATGGGGAAATGGTGGCGCTAAAATTATAGATTACTCTATTGTTTCGAATGAAAAAGAATTTCCACAGCAGCTTGAGAGCAACGCTCTCACAGATTTTTATGTAAAAGTTCATTTTGATAGTTCTTTTCACGACCTCACAATCGGTTTTTTGATTAAAACTCTTGACGGGGTATTTCTATATGGAACAAATTCTTATATTGCTAGTTATGGGAAAGAGATTATGGAAGTTGAACGAGGTGATATCAAGATATTTAAATTTTCTCTTTCAATGTCTCTAAATTCCGGACATTATTTAGTTTCATTTGGAGTTGCAACAGGACCTCAAGAAAATCTTGAACCTTTAGATAGAAGATATGATTCTATTATGATTTGTGTAGATCGATCTGTATCTTTTTGGGGGATAATGGATCTTAATGCAAAATTTGAGGTTATTGAAAATGCAGAATAATGTGAAAATTGAAGATATTGTAGCAGCGCTACCTGAAATTTATCAACCAATTTTTAATCATCCTGAATTATCAGAAGCGGTTTCTAGAGATTGTGAAGATAGATGGACATATATTGAAAAAATTTATCGACAATTAGAAGATAAGTTAAAAAGACCATTGAAGGTTTTGGATCTTGGTTGTGCACAAGGCTACTTTAGTCTTTCGTTAGCTACTTGTGGCGCAACTGTATTAGGTATAGACTATTTAGATAAAAACATTGCGGTATGTCAATCATTAGCAAAAGAAAATGCCAAGTTAAAAGTGAACTTTGAAATTGGCAAAATTGAAGAAGTCATAGAAAAATTGGCTATAAATCAATATGATTTAGTTTTGGGTTTAAGTGTATTTCATCATATAGTGTATGAACATGGGCTTGACTGGACAAAAAAATTATTAGAAAATTTGGCTTCTAAGGTTACTTTAGGAATCTTTGAAATTGCATTAAAAAATGAACCACTATATTGGGCGAATGCTCAAGCTGAAAAAACAAGAGACCTTTTAGATGGTTTTTGTTTTGTCCGTCAAATAACTTCTTTTTCTACACATCTTTCACTTATTTGTAGACCAATGTATGTAGCTAGTAATGTCTATTGGATGTTTGACGACATAGTAGAGCAATTTAATAAGACAAATAAAAATCCACATTTGTATGCAAATGGTACGCATGAAAATACACGTCAATATTTTATGAGTGAAGATAAAATAACAAAATTGTTCTTATTTGATAACCAAAATAGATATAAACTGAATCATATAGAATATGAAAATGAAGTTGATTTTTTAAAAAAATATTCTGCTCTTTGGGATAGTTTGCCAAAAATTTTACATTACGAGCAAAGTGAAAATGAGGCATGGATCGTTCGTACAACGATAAGAGGCAAATTACTATGTGATATTATTGATAAAAATGAGCTTTATAATGCAGACCAAATTATTAAGGATATTTTGAATCAAGTTGTAGCTTTAGAGTCCTGTGGTTTGTATCATAATGATATACGAACATGGAATGTGTTGATTAGAGAGGATACTTCTGCATGCTTAATTGATTATGGCGCTATTTCAAAAAAAGAACAAGACTGTCAATGGCCATATGATAAATATTTATCGTTTTTAACATTTGTACGAGAAGTCTTGGGTCATAAAACCATTATACCTGGTTTCTTTAGAGCTGATAAATTTGATATGAGCACATTACCAGAGCCTTATAAAAGTGTATTTTTCAATTTTTTCAATTTAGGTCTAGATGTAATTAGTTTCGAAAAGTTGAAAGAATTATTAGAAAACTTTGATTTAGTCTCTGATTATTCTGCAGGCATGACAATATACGGTGAAGCAATTGATAATGCCATTGAAATATCTAGAAACAATTTATTATTATTTAAGCACCAAGCTCATGAAGCGAATGAGAGGGTTGCTCAGGCTGAACAGAATGTTCATGAAGCGAATGTACGAGCAGAGGCATTTTTCCAAAGAGCTGAACAAGCAGAGATGATGGCAGCAGAAGCGAATGAGAGGGTTGCTCAGGCTGAACAGAATATTCATGAAGCGAATGTACGAGCAGAGGCATTTTTCCAAAGAGCTGAACAAGCAGAGATGATGGCAGCAGAAGCGAATGAGAGGGTTGCTCAGGCTGAACAGAATGTTCATGAAGCGAATGTACGAGCAGAGGCATTTTCCAAAGAGCTGAACAAGCAGAGATGATGGCAGCAGAAGCGAATGAGAGGGTTGCTCAGGCTGAACAGAATGTTCATGAAGCGAATGTACGAGCAGAGGCATTTTTCCAAAGAGCTGAACAAGCAGAGATGATGGCAGCAGAAGCGAATGAGAGGGTTGCTCAGGCTGAACAGAATATTCATGAAGCGAATGTACGAGCAGAGGCATTTTTCCAAAGAGCTGAACAAGCAGAGATGATGGCAGCAGAAGCGAATGAGAGGGTTGCTCAGGCTGAACAGAATGTTCATGAAGCGAATGTACGAGCAGAGGCATTTTTCCAAAGAGCTGAACAAGCAGAAGACAATTCCAACAAAGCATGGCAATATTATCATATGATTGAAAGTAGTAATTCATGGAAAGTCACTAAATCTTTTCGACTGGTTAGAAAATTTGCAAGATGGTTTGTTAGAGGCTCATATCATTGGCTGACATTTTCACCAACCAGTAGGCCAAGAAGAGTGTTAAAGCAAAAACTTATTACGTGTGTTGATTATATAAATGCTCACCAATCTTTAAAATCTCAAATTGTAAAAATTTTAAATTTATTTCCAAGCATGAAAACAAAATTAAAAGCACTTACACTCTTGCCTTCTGAACCCTCAGAAATAATGGTTCTTCAACATGAACGAGATGAGTTATCTTTTGAGGCACAGATAATTTTTGATCGCCTAATTCAAATCCGTAATAATGACACAAATAAATCACTATTGAATCAAAATGAACAAATAGACACAACTGCTTTAAAACCTAAGATGGCTATAGTAACTCCATTCCCTCCAGATCGTACAGGAATAGCTGACTATGTTGCGGAGCTTTTACCTGAATTGTGTGCGCATTATTATATTGATATTATTGTTAAAGAGAATGATAAATATTTTGATAATTTGTGTTCTTTCCAGACAGTAGAGTATTTTAAAGTCAATTTTAATCTATATAATATAGTTATTTACCAAATGGGAAATAGCCCATACCATGCATATATGTTTGAATTAATACAAGATTTCCCTGGTATTGTTGTATTACATGATTTTTATTTGGGTCACCTTGTTCGTTGGATGCATAATAATTGCTTTTGGACAGATCCTATATGGGATGCAATGTTAATTGACAAATATGGATATATGGCACCATACCTAGAAAAACAAAAAGGAATAGAGTGGGCTATTAAAAAGTTTCCTTTAAATAATCTACTATTTGAAATGGCAAAAGGAATCATTGTCCATTCTAGCTACGCTAAAAATTTATCATTGAAATGGTATGGAGATAAATTTAACCATAAGATATATATCTTGCCTCAAGTTCATAGAATTATAGATGAACATAATCGCGCTTATAGGAATAATGAAAATTTTTTGGTTTGTTCATTTGGGCATATTATACAATCAAAGCTTATTCATAGAATTATATCTGTCTGGCAATCATCAGAAATAGGAAAAAATTCTAATAATCAACTTTTATTTGTTGGGTCAACATCTAATGATGAATATGGGCAAAAAATAAAAACTATGATACAGGCTGTTCCAAATATTACAATAACTGGATTTGTTGAGAATGAAGAGTACCAAAGGATATTAAATAAGACAAATATAGCTATTCAATTACGCTCCGAAAGTAGAGGTGAAACTAGTCGTGCAGTCTTAGATTGTATGGCTCATGGTATACCAACGATTGTGAACACTAATGGCTCTATGCAAGAATTACCAAATAATTCTGTTTTAAAACTGAAAGATGACTTTGAAGATCAAGAATTAGTTGATGCAATGAATGCTTTGTATGAAAATACAGGTTTTGCGAAGATACTTTCTACGAATGCACAAGAAGTAATTTTAAGGGAACATAGCCCTCAAGTGGTAGTAAAAAAAATACAAGAAATAATTCAGGAAATTTCTATTTCATCAAATCAAGAAGTCAGTTTAGAGCAATTTTATAGTAGAAACATATCAAATGGAATAATTCCTAATAATGATGATCTAAGTAACCTTGCAAAGCAATTTGAGTTAGATACTAGGTATAATAAAACACCTTCCCTATATGTAGATATTAGTGCCGTTGCAATTCATGATCTTAAAACAGGTATACAAAGAGTAGTGCGTTCTATTTTACTTGCGTTGTTAAAAATGCCTTTAAAAAAATATAAAATTATTCCAGTTTATTTAACGGATAAAGGGGGCTATTGGCATTATCGAGTAGCCCATACTTTTATGTATACGTTGATTCCAAATTTGATATCTCGCGCAGATACGGTGATTGAGCCATCTTCAAAAGATATATTTTTAGGGCTTGATTACTATACAGCTGTTACTGAAGCAATTCAATATAAGTTGTTTGAGACGTGGAAACAGCGAGGGGTAAATATTAATTTTGTAATTTATGATATATTACCTATTACCTTACCACATTGTTTTCCTCCTACTTCTTGCCCTTACCATACAGAATGGCTAAACACAATTTGCCAAGTTGCAGATAATCTATTGTGTATTTCCAATACAGTTGCAAATGAAGTTAAAAAGCATATAGATACATTAAGGAATAATCTTTGCAATGTCCCAAATATAAAATATTTCCATTTAGGGGCAGATTTAGATAATAGCTTACCTTCAAAGGGCCTGCCTAAGAATGCAGGAGCAATACTCCAGCATATTACCTCTAGAATCACTTTTTTAATGGTTGGAACTGTTGAACCACGAAAAGGTCACAACCAAACATTGATGGCATTTGAAGAACTTTGGGACAAAGAGATAGATATTAATCTAATTATTGTTGGTAAAGAAGGATGGAATGTTGATATTTTATCTGAAAAACTTCATCACCATAAACAACTCAATCATCATCTCTTTTGGTTAGAAAGTACTAGTGATGAATATCTTGAGCAGATATATCAAGCTTCTACTTGTCTTATAGCGGCAAGTGAAGGAGAAGGTTTTGGACTTCCTCTTATAGAAGCTGCACAACATAATATACCGATTATCGCTAGAGATATCCTTGTATTTCGTGAAGTTGCAAGTAATTATGCATATTACTTTGATAATGACAATGCACCTATAGTATTAGCCAAAGTTATTGAAGAGTGGTTGACGCTTTATCAGAGTGAGAAATACCCAAAATCAGATGAAATGCCTTGGCTTACATGGGATGAAAGTGCAAATAGCTTGATAAAAAATATTTTAGGAGAGAATTAACATGAAAGGGATCATCCTAGCCGGAGGGAGTGGAACGAGGCTTTATCCTGTGACGCAAACGATTAGCAAACAGTTGTTGCCGATTTACGATAAACCAATGATCTATTATCCATTGTCTGTTTTGATGCTTGCTGGGATTCGAGAGATCTTGATTATATCAACCCCTCAGGATATTGGTAAATTTGAAGATCTGTTTGGAGATGGTTCTCATTGGGGTATTTCACTTTCGTATAAAATTCAACCCAGTCCCGATGGATTGGCACAAGCGTTTCTTTTAGGTGAGGAGTTTATCGGGAATGATAGTGTCTGTTTGATCTTAGGTGATAATATCTTTTACGGTCAAGGTTTTACACCATTGTTACAGAGTTCTGCACAATTAAAATCGGGTGCGATTGTTTTTGGGTATCAGGTCAAAGATCCACAGCGTTTTGGTGTGGTTGAGTTTGATGAAAATCAAAAAGCAATTAGCATTGAAGAAAAACCCAAAAACCCCAAATCACCTTTTGCCGTAACGGGTCTTTATTTCTACGACAACAGTGTTATTGAGATCGCCAAAGCTGTAAAGCCAAGTGAGCGTGGAGAGCTTGAGATTACCTCGGTGAACGAAGCCTATCTCAAACGAGGCGACCTTCAAGTGGAAGTTTTGGGACGTGGTTTTGCTTGGCTCGATACGGGAACACATGATAGTTTGCTGGAAGCTGGAATGTTTGTCCAAACGATTGAAAAGCGTCAGAGTTTTAAAATTGCTTGCTTGGAGGAGATCGCTTATAATTATGGCTGGATCACGAAAGAGCAAGTCTTAGAGATTGCAAAACCTCTCAGTAAAAATGGATATGGAGCGTATTTGAAGGAGTTGGTTAAATGAGTCAAAAGTACATTCTTGTCACGGGCTGCGCAGGCTTTATCGGCTCAAACTTTGTACCTTATTTCTTGGAAAAGTATTCAGAGTATCATTTGATCAATTTGGATCTTTTAACCTATGCTGGTAATTTAGATAACCTCACAGAAGTAGATGAAAATGAGCATTACACCTTTGTTCAAGGGGATATTTGTGATAGGGCTCTGGTCGAGTCTTTGTTTGAAAAATACACGATTGAAGGTGTGATTCACTTTGCGGCTGAGTCACATGTGGATAACTCCATTAAAAATCCAGGTGTGTTTATCGAAACCAATGTCAATGGAACCTTTACGCTTCTTGATGTGGCTTATAAAGTGTGGATGGAAAAACCCTTTATGCTGAAAGAAGGATATGAAGGATGTCGTTTTCATCATATCTCTACCGATGAAGTCTATGGTACACTTGGAGAAAGTGGCTTATTTACAGAGAGTACATCGTATGCACCGAATTCTCCTTATTCTGCCAGTAAAGCAAGCAGTGATATGATTGTACGAGCGTATCATCATACCTATGGGTTGAATACGGTCATTACGAATTGTTCCAATAATTATGGTCCTAAACAACACGATGAAAAACTAATTCCCACCATCATACGAAAAGCACTTTCCAATCAACAAATTCCTATTTATGGGGATGGTAAAAATATCCGTGATTGGCTCTATGTTTTAGATCATTGCAAAGGAATTGATTTGGTCTTCCATGAAGGAATCTCTGGAGAGACCTATAATATCGGTGGACGCAATGAGCGAGATAACCTTTATATCGCATATAAGATTTGTGAGATACTGGATAGTCTTAAACCCAAAGAGTCATCGTATAAAGAACAGATCAGTTTTGTTGAAGATAGAGCAGGGCATGACAGACGTTATGCCATTGATGCGACCAAGATCGAAACAAAGCTTGGTTGGGCTGCGGAAGAGAACTTTGAAAGTGGGATTCTTAAAACAATTGTTTGGTATCTGCAAAAATATAAGGCTAATGTGTAGATGACAATATATAGAATCTTATCTTTTAGTGTTTTAATAGTTTATTTAGCATTTGTTTATATTTATCAATTAAATTATCCACCTCGTTGGGATGCCCTTTCCTATTTAGAAATTGCTAAAAGTTATTTCGAGAATGGCATATTTTATCCAACACAGTATTCTATTACAAGACTGTACGGGTATCCATTGTTTTTATCACTTTTTTATCAAATTTTTGAAGAATCTATCATAAGAGAAGCCGTGATCTTTGTTCAGTTGTTGCTTTATTTCTCCTTATCCATAGCAATTTCAAATATCGTGGGTATAAAATATCCACAATTTACAAAATATATTCAAGTAGGTTTATTTTCGAATATTTTTTTATTCCCTTATTTAATGATGTCGGCATCAGACGGTTTTTCTATTATTATATGGCTTTCAATAATTTATACAATGATGAAAATATTGTTGTTAATTCAAAAAAAAATAGATACATTGTATTTTTTTATCTTTGGGTTTCTTGTTGGTTATTCTATTATGATTCGACCTGCCAATATACATATAATAATTCTTATCCCTGTACTTATTGTGTCATACTGTTATTTTCGTTATAAAGATGGAATAAAAAATAATTATTTAGCCATAGGAGCTTTTTGTTTTTTAGGTTTTTTTGTTGCAGTCGTACCGCAAATATATATAAACTATACGTATTTTGATATAGTCTCATTTCTTCCAGCACGAAATTTAGGCAGCGAACAGATTAATTGGGGCATACAATATTTAAAAGCTGCTGCAAATTGCACAAATATTGGAACAGGAGCACTTTTGTATACTAATCCTTTATTCAAGCCTTCAGATATTTTAGGACTAGAGTGGTATTGGATAAATCCAATTGCTGGTTTAAAAACTATAGGCCTCCACATATTTAGTGCTTTTGATTATAATTATTTGTTTCCATATATATATAATATTAATCCAAAATATAGTATTTTTTTATTTTTCTATAGTCAAGTTATTTTATATTTTGGAGTAATTGGATATGGATCAAGTCTAAAATATTGTAATAGTGAGAATGCGATAAGAGAATTTAATGTAATGCTATTTATCATGATTCCATTGGTGGTATTAGGTTCATTGAGTGTTATCGCTATCAGTGCAGTAGAAAATAGATTTTCTTTACCAATTATAACGATTTTATTACCTTTTGCATTTTTTACACTATATAAGTATAAAACAAATAAATTAGTAATCTTGGGGTTCACTCTTTATTTGATAATGGCTTTTTATGTATCATCATTTATTAATGCACAAAAAACAATATTCTAAATTTTATAAAAAAGGCTATCGATGTATGATAATATTCAAGAATTCAAAATCTTAGGAGACCACAGAGGTCAATTAATTGCTCTTGAAACGAATAAGCAAGTTCCTTTTGATATAAAAAGAGTTTTTTATATCTATGGAACACAAAAAGGAGTTCCAAGAGGAAATCATTCACATTATAAAACAAAACAGTTTTTAGTTGCAGTGCATGGTGGTTGTCAAGTGACCTTAGATAATGGAAAGATAAAAGAGACTTTTAATTTAGATAAACCAAATATTGGACTCTTTCAAGATGCCTTGATTTGGGGATGTATGCATGACTTTAGTGATGATTGTGTATTATTGGTTTTGGCAGATTCATATTATGATGCAAGTGATTATATAACTGATTATAGTAAATTCATGGATGTAATAAAATGATGTTAGTTGGAAAAAATATAATTATGAGAACAGTTGAAGTAGAAGATGCAGAATTTGTATTTACAATGAGACAAAACAAAACTAAAACAAAATATCTTTCAGTCGTAACAGGCACAATTGAGACTCAAAAAGAGTGGATAATAAATTATAAACAAAGAGAAAATCAAAAAGAAGAATTTTATTTTGTGATTGAATCAAAAGACAAAGAAAAATTAGGGCTTGTAAGAATATATGATTTTCAACATAATTCTTTTTCCTGGGGAAGTTGGCTTATAAAAGAAGATGCGCCAAAGACAACCGCTATCGAATCGGCTTTACAAATATATGAATTTGGATTTTATGAACTAAATTTTGAAAATTCGCATTTTGAAGTACAAAAAAGAAATGATAAAGTTATAGCTTTTCACCAAAGATTTGGTGCAAAAATCATTGGTGAAAATGGAAGTGCATTGTTATTTGATTTCAAAAAAAATGATTATGAAATAACAAAAGAGAAATACCGTAAATATTTCTAGTAAAATCATTTGGATTATGTAAAAAATAAAATTATTGAAAAGGTATACAGATGTTAGGCATTCAAGAAATTGCAAGTTATTTACCAGAAAAAAAAATATCAAATTATGATAAAAAAAAGCAGTTTGCACTTGAAGATGATTTTATTGAAAACAAAATAGGCGTGAGACGTCATGGAATTAAAGAAGACTATCAAAAAGCTTCGGATTTATGTGTTGAGGCTTATTCTAAGCTAATAAATAAATTAGCAATTAAAAAAGAAGAAATTGATTGTTGTATCGTTGTTACACAAAATCCAGATTACAAAATTCCTCATACATCCGCTATTGTACATGGTAAACTTGAATTATCTTCTCAATGCGCTTGTTTTGATGTTTCTTTAGGATGTAGTGGATATGTCTATGGACTTTCAATCATCATGTCATTCATGAAAAGTAACCAACTCAAAAAAGGCATTCTTTTTACAGCTGATCCTTACTCTGAAATCGTTGATATTGAAGATAAAAATACTTGTTTGCTGTTTGGGGATGCCGCAAGCGTCACCTATATTACAGAAGAGGGGAAGTTGATTCCAAAAGATTTTAGCTTTGGAACAAGTGGTAAAGATTATAAAGAACTTTTGTGTAAAGATAAGCTCTTTATGAATGGCCGAGCTGTATTTAATTTTACGGCTACTATAGTTCCAAATCATATTCGTGAGTTTCTTAAAAAAAATTTACTTCAAGAAACAGATATTGATCAATATATTTTTCACCAAGGTAGTAAATATATAGTCGATACTATACGTAAAAGGCTACAGATTATAGAGGATAAAGTACCATTTGATATATATGATTATGGTAATACTATTTCTTCTTCCATTCCTATTATTTTAGAGAAAGAGATATATAAAAATAAAAGTAAAACTATTGTCATTTCAGGCTTTGGCGTAGGGTTGTCTTGGGCTAGTGCAATATTAGAAATAAGTAAATTACAAGGAGAATAAAATGGAAATAAGTATAGAAAATATCAAAAAGCTTATAGTTTTGGCTGATGTTGTAATTGACGTTGAAAAAATAGATGTCAATAAATCTTTAGTTGAGCAAGGGATTGATTCTTTAGAATTTGTAAATATTTGTTTAGTTATAGAAGAAACTTTTGGTATAAAAATTCCAGATGAAGATTTGGAAGATTTAAATACAATAAATAATATTATTGATTATGTTCGTTCTAAATCCAACCTAAATCAAATATAATATTTGAATTCATAAGAGGAAATCATGATTCCATTTTTAAATTTAAAAGGTATAAATGCTCAGTATAGAGCAGAATTAATAGAAGCTTGCACGAGGGTAATAGACAGCGGTTGGTATATACAAGGGAATGAGCATAAAGAGTTTGAGAAAGAGTTTGCTAAGTATTGTGGTACCAAACATGCAATTGGTGTTGCAAATGGCCTTGATGCCCTTATTTTGATACTCCGAGCATATAAAAAACTTGGAGTAATAAACAATGGCGATGAAGTGATAGTACCTTCAAACACTTACATTGCATCTATCTTGGCGATTTCTCAAAATGATTTGGTACCAGTTTTGGTAGAACCTGACATTAATACATATTTGATTGACCCAACAAAAATAGAAGCAAACATAACTTCAAAAACAAAAGCCATATTACCCGTTCACCTTTATGGGCAGACGTGCAAAATGGATAAGATAAATGAAATAGCCCAAAAATATCACCTAAAAGTGATAGAAGATTCTGCTCAATCACATGGTGCGTATTTTGGGAATAAACGAAGCGGCAATCTGGGCGATGCCAGTGGATTTAGTTTTTATCCTGGAAAAAATTTGGGAGCATTGGGTGATGGAGGAGCTGTGACCACCAATGACGATGAATTAGCTCAAGCGGTCAGAGCATTAGGAAATTATGGGAGTCATAAGAAATATGAAAATCTTTATAAAGGCATTAATAGTCGTCTCGATGAGATACAAGCGGCAATGATGCGAGTGAAACTAAAGTACTTGGATGATGAAACCAGAAAAAGAAGAGAAGTAGCAACGTATTATCTTGAAAATATTATAAATAAAAATATAATTCTGCCAACTATTACATGTAAAGATCATCATGTATGGCATCTCTTTGTAATAAGGACACAAAAGAGAGGTGAACTACAAAGATATTTGGCAGATAATGGAATCCAAACGCTTATTCATTATCCAATTCCTCCGCATAAACAAGTAGCCTATAGGGAGTGGAATAGTGAAAGCTATCCCATTAGTGAACAAATACATGATGAAGTCTTGAGTTTACCTATAAGCGGAGTACAGAGTTTAGATGATAGTAAATTAATAGTGAAGATTTTAAATGATTACAAATAAACGTAGCAATAGAATAATTTTTTTGGATTATTTAAGAATATTTGCTTTTATGAGCGTTTTAATTGGACATAAATTTTTTGCAGAAATCACAAGTATATTAGCAATGTATAAAAACCACATATTACACAGCAATATATTTCAAATGTCGCCGTATCCCTCTTCCAAGGGGGAGGTGCTGGATTGATTACGTTCTTTATGATATCCGGATATATAATTTTACATGTAATACAACTGGAAAAGCCCATTGAATTTCTGATAAAAAGATTTTTTAGAATTTATCCTTTACTTATAGTAGCTATAATTTTAGAAAATTCATTAGGATATTTTACGAATAACCAACTTTTTGATATATCGAAAATCTTAATACAAATGAGTCTTTTTGGTGATTATTTTAATACTCCATATGCTTTAGCTGGTGTTGAATGGACATTGAGAGTCGAAATAATATTCTACCTATTTATGGTAATTATTGGATGGTTGAAGATGCAAAATAATGGCTATTTTCTATTGGCTATATTTGTTGTTTTGACACTTTCCCTAAAGTATATAGCACCATTCCCAGATAAATTATTTGTAGGATATTTTACAATTTATTTTCCATTCCTATTTTTAGGATCAGTAATTTATCTATATGAAAAACAAAAAATAAATCTTGTTAGTACTCTTTTATTTGTCGTTTTTTTGTTTGAAAATTATTTTAGTATGATTAATGATTTTCAAAAAGGGTGGCTTACCACAAATTTCGCAATTGTTGGGTTTATAGTATTCATATCTTTTTGGCTCTTACGAGAAAAATTAGAAAACTTTAAATTCAATAGACTATTGATGAAGGTATCTGCTTTAACATATTCTATTTATTTATTTCATAATTATTTATGGGTTTATATAGGAAAGTATTTTTACACTGATAATAAACTGATTATTTTAGCGATATTAATTGTCTTTTGTTTTATGATTAACAAATTCATAGAAAATCCAATGAATCAAGTTGGCAAGTTTTTAGCAAAAAAAGCTAATTATAAGTTGATCACAAGGAAAATATAATGATAACAAATTCACTTGTCATCCCAGTATATAAAAATGAATTAAATATACCTAGTTTACTAGAAGCTCTTAAAAAGATGGACACTGAGCTTTCAAATGATTTGGAAGTGATTTTTGTGGTGGATGGTAGTCCTGATAGATCTTATGAAATATTAAAGCATAGCTTAACTAATGAGCTATTTAGTTCTACACTTATACTGTTATCTAAGAATTTTGGCTCTTTCCCTGCGATTAGAGCAGGTCTTCAAGCAGCGTCTGGAGAATTTTTTGCTGTGATGGCCGCAGATTTGCAAGAACCTCCTGAGCTTGCAATAGAATTTTTTAAATCTCTAAAAAATGAGCTTATTGATGTTGCGATTGGAACAAGAGATGGAAGAGCCGATCCTTTCCTTAGTCAATTAGCTTCGAATCTCTTTTGGAATTTTTATAAAAAATATATTGTACATGAAATGCCATCAGGTGGTATAGATGTCTTCGGTTGTAATAAAGCTTTTAGAGATCAATTGCTAAAGCTTGATGAATCTCATTCGTCATTGATAGCACAAATCTTTTGGCTTGGCTTCAGACGAAAACAGGTTTACTATAAAAGACAAGAAAGGCAACTTGGTGTCTCAGCTTGGACATTAAAGAAAAAAGTTACCTATATGATGGATAGTATATTTTCTTTTACGGATTTACCTATCAAAATGCTGACGAGATTAGGTGCTGCAGGTATTGTTTTTTTTGGTATTACGGGGTTTGTTACATTCATATCAAAACTCATGGGGCTCATTGCTGTTCAAGGATATACGGCTACATTTTTAGCGACAGGTTTTTTTGGCGCTATCAATCTTTTTGGGTTAGGTATTATCGGCTCTTATGCTTGGCGAACGTATGAAAACACTAAAGCAAGACCATTGTCTATAATATTATCTGTAGAAGAATTTAATGATAAACTTAAAAAATAATAAATTATTTAAGTTTTTTGGAGCAGGTATTATTAATACAGTACTTTCTTACATGTGCTATCTTTTGTTACTTTTAATAACAAATTATCAGATCTCTTATGCAATATCTTTTATATTTGGGATAGCTTTTTCATATTGGTTAAATATAAAGTATGTTTTTGAATCTCACCATTCAATAAAAAAATCTGTTCTCTTCCCTCTCATATATTTAGTACAATATATTTTAGGAGCATTGTTATTGAGTGTGATAGTAGAAAATATAGATATTGATAAAAGATTTGCACCAATTGTCGTAACAATCATTTTATTGCCAATAACTTATATAATGACAAAAAAACTTTTACATAATAAAAATTAGACAAGACTATAAATAATTGGGGATTAAATGAAGAAAAATAAATCTTTATTGCTTGAATATAGTATATTAGCTATAGTAAATTTTGTAATATTATCATTTTATTTGCATATCGACCAGATAAATCTTAAAATTCCTATGTTATATAGTGGGGATGCTTTACCAACTTTATCTTTTTTAAAACAAATTTTTATTGGAGAATTTTCCTTTTTTGGAGTTCCTGAAAGCCATAATTTATCTGCACCTTTTATGCATAGTCTTGGCGATTATCCAACGCCAATGTTTGCAGATTGGTTAATCATAAAATTTATAAGTTTATTTACCAATGATTATTTCCTTGGATTTAATCTATTTGTATTATTGTCTTTTTTTGTAAACCCTATGGCTATGTTTTATGTATTAAGAAAACTAAGAGTTGGGGATACTTTTGGCAATAGCTATTTCTATTCTTTATAATGTCCTCCCATTTCATTTTTATAGGATAGGGCACACATTTTATATTAATTATTTTTTCTTGCCTCTGCTTACATATTATTTGATGATGATGCTTAATAAAAAACCATTATTTTTTAAATACAGTAATACACAAAAAAAGTTATTCTTTGATTTTTCGAAAAAAAATATAATCATTATATTTGTGCTTCTTTTCTCCTCCACTTGGAATTATTATTACACATTTTATTTTTGTATTTTTGTATTTTTTTTCACTTTAATAGGATATTTTATTTTATAGGAAAAGGCATTATATTTATAGTGGTATTATCGTTTTACTACTTTCAATTATTCCTTTTGTCATTAATATGCTTCCATATAAAACATTTACTAAAATAAATGGGATTAACGCTCAAGTAGCACAAAGAGGTTTTGCGGAATCTGAAGTACTTGGTTTGAAAATTGCCCAATTACTATTACCAATCAATACTCATAAAATCGGTGCATTGAGAGATATTCGAGCTCGTTATGATCAAAGTGCTCCTTTGGTCAATGAAAATCATTTTGCAACTCTTGGTATTATAGGTAGTATAGGGTTTATCTTACTTTTACTCATGCTTTTAAATATCAATAATAAAAGCAGTATACAAAATCGGTTAGCTATGTTGAATATCATTGCTGTTCTTTATGCCACCGTTGGAGGCCTTTCAGTTCTTTTTGCTCTTATAATTTCTCCTTCAATTCGAGGTCATAATCGTATTAGTATATTTATTGCAACGTTTTCATTGATTGCAGTTGCTCTGTTTTTACAATATTTATTCAAAAAGTATCAATTATCTAAAGTATCAATTTTCTTTGTCTCAATGTTTATTATGCTAATTGGGCTTTATGATCAAATTCCTGGTGGAGCTACCTTTAAAACTAATTCTTTGATAGAATCAACTTTTAATTCAGACAAAAAGTTTATTCAACAGATAGAAGATAAACTAAAACGATATTCATCAAATATGGTAATGCAATATCCACATATGTCTTACCCTGAACAGCCAGTACTGGTAAAGATGCTTAATTATTCGCATATGGTAGGATATTTACATAGCAACAATATTCATTGGTCCTATGGTGCAGTCACAGGTAGAGAGGGAGATATTTGGTTGAAAAGTTTAGAGGCACTGGATATCAAGGAACAAATAAAAGTGCTACAGAAAGGTGGTTTTACTGGTATTTATATAGATAGGAGAGGCTATATTGATAACGCGAATATGCTGGAAAGCAAGTTAAAGGAAATTTTAAATATTGAGCCAATAATTTCCGAAGATAAGAATAAGTCATTTTTTGACATTGTGCCGACAGATCATACAATAATGAAATTTTCAGGTTTTGAAAAAAATTTTTATGGTTGGGAGAGTAATCAATTCGGTTCATTTGGTTGGACATCTGGAAGTGCTATTTTACTATTGCAAAATAATAGAGCAAATAATCTAAATTGTAATCTAGCTTTTAATGTAGGAACATTGAAAAATAGAAATCTTAAAATCATGTTTAACGATAAATTATTAAGAGATTTTTTTTTACAACCAGGACTAAACAAGACAGTTTTACTTGAAGAACTAAGGTTAAATCCAGGTAGCAATAGATTGTCATTTATAACAGATACTCCTGGTGCACAGCCAGGTAATGGCGATCCAAGATCGCTTGCATATTCAATTGAAAAAATGAAAATAATTTGTGGAGGTATCTCTGTTGGAAACTTGATTGAATAAATATAAAAGAAGAAACCAAATGATATTTTCGATAATAAATTTTAATAAATGGTATTTTTTATATTTATAAACATTAATAGTTTAAAGAAATAGAATATATAACAAGGAGTCTTGATGAAAAAAGCGATCGTTACGGGCATTACAGGGCAAGATGGTGCATATCTTGTAGAGTTACTTTTAGGTAAAGGTTATGAAGTTCATGGAACTTATAGAAGAACAGCATCGGTAAATTTTTGGCGTATAGAAGATCTTGGAATTGAAAAGCATCCTAATTTACATCTAGTAGAGTACGACTTGACTGACCAAGCTAATAGTATTCGAATGGTTATGGAAATAAAACCAGATGAGATTTATAATCTTGCTGCACAGAGCTTTGTAGGTGTGTCATTTGAACAGCCTTTAGCAACAGCACAGATTACAGGGCTTGGAGCTGTGCATTTACTTGAAGCTATTCGCATTGTTGATCCAAAAATTAAATTTTATCAAGCTTCGACTTCTGAGATGTTCGGCAAAGTACAAGAGATACCTCAAACAGAAAAAACACCGCTTTATCCTCGTAGCCCTTATGGTGTAGCAAAATTATATGCGCATTGGATGACGATTAACTACAGAGAGAGTTACGGTATATTTGGCTGTTGTGGTATTTTATTTAACCATGAGTCACCACTTCGTGGGCGTGAATTTGTAACGCGCAAGATTACCGATAGTGTGGCAAAAATTAAACTTGGTAAATTAGATGTATTGGAACTTGGCAATATGGATGCAAAACGCGACTGGGGATATGCCAAAGACTATGTTGAGGGTATGTGGCGAATTCTTCAAGCCGAAAAGCCAGATACATTTGTTTTGGCAACCAATCGAACCGAAACAGTACGTGATTTTGTAAAGATGGCATTTAAAGCAGCTGGAATTGAGCTCGAGTTTAAAGGTAAAGATGAAAATGAAGTAGCTATCGATAAAGCGACAGAGAAAACGGTTGTTCGTGTCAATCCAAAGTTTTATAGACCTGCCGAAGTAGAGCTTCTTATAGGCAATCCTGAAAAAGCAAAACGAGTATTAGGATGGGAGCCAAAATGTACCCTTGAAGAGCTTTGTTCTATGATGGTTAAGGCAGATATTAAAAGGAATGAAGTTGGCTTTAGCTTCTAAAAAAGTCCTTATTACAGGCATTGACAGTTTCACAGGGTATCATCTTAAAACACATTTGAAAAAACAGGGCTACAACGTATATGGGACTGTTTTTAGTAATGGAGATGAGGCCGAAACCTTTACATGTAACATTACTAACAAGGAAAATTGTTTACATGTAATGCGCCAAATCCAGCCTAATTTTCTCATTCATCTTGCAGGAATATCTTATGTGGGGCATGATGACGTAGAAGCATTGTATAAAGTTAATACCTTGGGAACACAAAATGTTTTGGATGCATTATGCACGTCAGAGAGTAATGTTCAAAAAGTAATTTTAGCGAGTAGTGCAACAGTCTATGGAGACCAAGGATGTGAAGAGCTTGAAGAGTCAATGTGCCCAAAACCAGCAAATCATTATGGTATCAGTAAGCTTGCTATGGAACATATGGCAAGAGGTTATTTTGCAAAATTGCCTATTACCATCGTAAGGCCATTTAATTATACAGGTATTGGGCAGCCAGAGCATTTTTTGGTGCCTAAGATAGTTTCTCACTTTAAGCGTAGAGAACAGACAATAGAACTAGGTAACTTACATGTTGCACGTGAATTTAATGATGTCGCGTTTACATGTAAAGTCTATGAAAAACTCTTAGAGAGTACAATGGACTCAGACATAGTCAATCTTTGTTCGGGGAAAGCTATTAGCTTGATGGAAATTATTTCTTTGATGAATGCTATAGCAGGATATGAGATAGAGGTTAAAGTCAATCCTTCTTTTGTAAGAGACAATGAGATAAAACGTCTAGTTGGCTCAACACAGAAGTTAGAAAAAACTATAGATCATATCTGTCCTATAGAACTAGAAGAGACATTGCGAAAGATGTATGAAGCCTAAAATTATTATAGATACACTTTCTTTACTGGGGAATTTGAGTGGCATAGGGCGTTATACTTATGAAATAGCAAACATCTTATCCCAAAATTCCCAGTATCGATGGAACTTTTTTTATGGATATATCTCACAAAAACTCATTGCTCGTAAAAATGCAAAAACAGAAAAATATATTCGTCATTTGATTACAAAAAATGTTTTTATAAAGAAAGTAATTAGAAAGCTTCTTTGCTCTTTTTCAGGTATTTTTTCAATTCATTACGATCTTTATTGGCAGCCAAATTTTATACCTATCAAAAGTATTAAAGCACGAAAAATTATTGCCACTATACATGATTTTTCGTGGGAGCTTTATCCGGAGTTTCATCCTAAAGAGCGTATCACATATTTTCAAGAGAATTTTTATGTGCAAATTGCCCTGTGTGACCATATCATTACAGGATCTTACTTTACTAAAAAAGAGATTCTTGATCGCACAAGCATGAAGCCTGAAAATATTACAGTGATTTATCATGGCATAAATCATACACTTTTCAAGCCCCTTTTGAAAAATAAGTCCATAAAACAAAAGTATATTTTGGCGGTAGGGAGCATCGAACCTAGAAAAAATCTAAAAAATTTACTGCTAGCGTATTCTCAATGTGAAAAAATATTTAAAGATGAATACCATCTTTATTTGGTAGGTGATAGTGGTTGGAAAAACGATGAGATCATGAAATTGGTTGAAAATATGAATCAATGGGTACATCCTACTGGGTACATTAGTGATGCACAATTGGCAGATATGTATAAAAATGCAAGTGTGTTTGTTTATCCTTCTTTTTATGAAGGCTTTGGGATTCCTCCTCTGGAAGCGATGGCGTGTGGTACTGCAGTGATTGCCTCCAATGCATCAACTTTGCCAGAAGTGTGTGGAGATGCAGCGTATTATGTCGATCCTTTGGATATCAATGCTATTATAGATGGGATAAAAAAAGTTTTAAATGATGACGTGTTGCGCCAGAATCTTATCGCTAAAGGATTAAAGCATGCACAAAAATTTAGCTGGGAAAAAAGTGCACAAGAACATATGGCGGTACTTGAGAAGGTACTAAAACAATGAAGATAGCAATAGTACACGATTGGTTAGTGACGTATGCTGGAGCAGAAAAAGTTCTTGAACAACTTTTAAAACTCTATCCAGAGGCAGATATATTTACTATTGTAGATTTTTTGCCAGAGAGAGATAGAACCTTTTTGGCTGGACATAAAATTATGACAAGTTTTATTCAGAGCCTGCCGTTTGCAAAAACAAAGTATCGAAATTATTTACCTTTAATGCCACTTGCTATAGAACAATTCGATGTGTCTATGTATGATTTAGTGATCTCCAGTTCTCATGCAGTTGCAAAGGGCATTATTACAGGACCAAATCAAAAACATATTTGTATGTGCTATTCACCTATTCGTTATGCTTGGGATTTGCAGCATCAGTACTTAAAAGAAAGTGGCTTAGATGAAGGATTAAAAGGTTGGTTTGCAAAATATTTTTTGTATAAAATGCGTATTTGGGATAGTCGAACATCCAATGGCGTTGATCAATTTATAGCTATTTCTGAGTTTATTCAAAGAAGAATTTTGAAAGTTTATAGGAGAGAATCAACTGTTATTTACCCTCCCGTAGATGTTGATAGCTTCGAATTATATACTCAAAAGGAAGATTTTTATTTGACGGCTTCACGCATGGTGCCCTACAAAAAAATAGATCTTATTGTTGAAGCATTTGGTAAAATACCTGATAAAAAGTTGATTGTTATCGGTGATGGACCTGATATGGAAAAGATCAAAGCTAAAGCAGGCCCCAATGTTATTTTAATGGGTTATCAGCCTTTTACTGTTTTAAAAGAGTATATGCAAAAAGCTAAAGCATTTATTTTTGCTGCTGAAGAGGATTTTGGTATTACTCCCGTAGAAGCGCAGGCTTGTGGGACACCAATCATTGCCTATGAGAGAGGTGGTGCTCGAGAAACTGTAGTTGAGAATGAAACAGGCATTTTTTTTGAAGAACAAAACATTTGTAGTCTTTGTGATGCCCTATATCGTTTTGAAGCTAAAAAATGGGATTATGCAAGTATTCGACAGCATTCCTTACAGTTTAGGACACAACGATTTTTAGATGAAGTAACATCCTATATCAATAACTCTATGAAATAATATACGATGAAAGAAGTACTATCAAAAATCATATTAATTTGTGCAGATATTTTAAGCTTATTAATCTCTATAACAATTACACTATTGATAAGAAATCTATTTCAAGCATACTTTACACAGCCATTACCGCATGAAATAGGAATGTACCCTTTATTTTTACTTTTATCGAGCACAATGATAATAATTTTTATACTATTCCGAATGTATCATGATAGAATGGATTTTTGGCAAGAAGCTCAATTAATTTTCAAAGGGTTAGTTCTGACATGCCTTATAGTTTTATCACTCTTAGCTATGACTCATACAGTACAAGAATATTCTCGTTTTATGATTATTATTTCATTTTTAGGAACTCTTGTTATTATCCCATTACAAAAAAGTATACTGAAACGTTTTTTATTTCGCATTGGTTTATGGAAAAAAGAAGCTATTGTTATAGGGCAAGATCATTTTTTTTCTAAACATGTTTTTACAAACCCCTATTTAGGGTATGTTTTAAGCCGTAGGAATCAAGCAAAAACTTTATTTATTGCATCTTCTTATACTCAAGAGGGAATTGAGCAGTTAATGCGTAAAGCCTTAGTACATAAGCAAGAAGTGATTTTTGTTCCGATTATTAAAAATTATGACTTTACGCGTGCTCATATTATTCAGCTTTCAAATGCTCGTAGTAACCTTATTATTGTTGAAAATAACCTATTAAATCGCACGAATAGAGCGTTTAAAGTTGTATTAGATTACATGTTGTCTTTGATGCTTCTACCGTGTATCTTTCCTTTGTTGCTTATTATTGCATACTTGATAAAAAAAGAAGAATCACATAGTCCAGTGTTTTTTCAACAAAAACGTTTAGGAAAAAATGCAAAAGAGTTTACATGTTATAAATTTCGTTCTATGAGAGAAAATAGTGAAAATATTTTAAAGGATTATTTAATAAAGCATCCAGAAGAAGAGGAACATTATAAACTATATCATAAATACAAAAATGATCCTCGTTTAACTAAAATAGGTAATTTTTTAAGAAAATCCTCATTAGATGAATTACCACAAATACTCAATGTTATTAAGGGTGATATGAGTTTAATAGGACCGCGCCCATATATGCTCGATGAACGTCCAAAAATAGGGAATAATACGGATATGATTTTAGTAGTTAAGCCTGGAATTACAGGCCTATGGCAAGTTAGTGGGCGTAATGATGTTAATTTTAAAAGTAGAATAGAGATGGATATATGGTATGTACGTAATTGGTCATTCGGTCTTGATATTCAAATCCTATTCAAAACCATTTTAGTAGTTCTTGGGCAAAAGGGAAGTTATTAAAATTAAAGTAATGTTTTGATTCTTGAAAAAGAGGTGGTGGCTGGAGACGGAATCGAACCGCCGACACGGAGATTTTCAGTCTCCTGCTCTACCGACTGAGCTATCCAGCCACGCTTTGAAGAGTTGAAATTATAGCTTAAAAACTTTAAGAGCAGCTTAGCCCTAGGCTAAAGCTAGCTCTTTAAAACGATCGCCTCTGTGTGCGTAGGATTTAAACTGATCTAAACTCGCCGCTGCAGGGGAGAGTAGGGCGATTGTTTGGGTGGTATGAACGGCATGGATCTGTTTCATTGCCTCTTCTAGAACAAAGCATTTATGAAGTTCTATGCCTTCTTTTTGTGCAAATGTTGCCAGTCTTTCAGTGTTGGAACCAATCGCAAAAATCTTTACATGTAAAGGCTTCATAAAATCAAACAAATCTTGCAAATCAACGCCTTTGTCATCACCGCCTAAGACAATGAGGATTTCGTCGTTTTTATAGCGTTTGAGCGCTTCTATTGTGGCATCAACATTCGTTCCTTTGGAGTCATCCACCCAAAGGCGACCCTGTTTGTCATGAAACTCTTCAATTTTATAATGATCGATTTTAAACGTATTGAGCAGATCATAATCGACACTGTCTAAAAGAATTTTTTGTGCACTCATTGCAAGGACTGCATCTAGTAAGAAGGGCGTTTTAAAGCTTATTTTTGAAAGGTCTATACCCATTTGCTCTGCCAAATCTTCTTCCGTCTCATAAGTGATTACATGAGCGAGTGTTTGAACGTTAGCATACGCTTTAGGAAGAATCGCCACGCTGCCTTCACGCATCCGCGCAAGGGGTGAAAGTTTGGCTTCGATGTACGCTTGCATACTTCCATGCCACGTAATGTGATCAGGTTTAATAGGAAGGAGCAAATAAATATCAGGAGCTGTCACTTTGGTGTAGTGAAAGGTAAACGAGCTGGTCTCAAGTACCCAAATTGGTGCTTGATCACTTAGCTCTGCTAAAGGTGTGCCGATATTGCCGCCCGCTTGCGCTCCTTGTTTTTGAAGGAGAAATTCACACATTTGCGTTGTAGTTGTTTTTCCGTTCGTCCCGCTAATCCAAATACTAAAAGGCATGGATTCTTTAAAAAAGTCGTATTCACTGGTCACGTGAAGCGCTTTTTGGATTAAAGGGTGATGCGCTGGAAAACCAGGGCTTGGGATCTCAACGCTACTCGCGTTAGGATCAAATTCTGAAGGAGGTAACAAAAGGTTACCAAACGCGTCTGTCGCTTTACATGTAAAGTTATCGTCAAAGATTTGACATTGCCCTGCAAAGCGTTTTGCAATCGCTTTGGTTGTTTTTCCGTGTCCGAAGAGTGTTATCATCTGATTTTCAATGCCGTAAGTGCTAAAAGATTTGACATGAGAGCGATAATCCAAAATCTCACGATAATCTTGTTTTCTGGCCAACCTTTCACCTCAAAGTGGTGATGGATCGGCGCCATAAGGAAGATACGTTTTTTGCGCGTTTTGAAACTTCCCACTTGTAAAATAACCGAAGCAGTTTCAAGGACAAAAACAAAACCAATAAAGAGCAATAAAATTTCATTTTTAGAAATAATTGCCATATAGCCGATAAATGCGCCAATGCTAAGGCTTCCGCTATCGCCCATAAAGATTTGTGCGGGGTAGCAGTTAAACCACAAAAAGCCCACAAGTGAGCCCATAACCGCCGTTGCTACGATAACCACTTCACCACTACCGCCAACTTTTGGAAGGAGTAAGTAGCTGCTTAAAAAGGCGTTACCACCGACATAAACAAATACGGCAAGCGAAAGAATCGAAAGAATGGCAGGAACGGTTGCCAAACCATCAAGACCATCCGTGAGGTTGACGGCATTACTGGCGGAAACCATAACCAAAACCCAAAAGGCAAGGGCTAAAAGGTGCATATCAAACAGTGGGAACTTGTAAAAGGGAACAAAAAAGGTCGTATCAAGATCAACGATAAGGTATAACAACAAAGCAATAATAGAAGAGGCTAAAATTTGCAAGCCAAGTTTTCCACGTGGCGTGAGACCTGCTGTGTTACTTTTGCCCAAAATTTTAGCGAGATCATCTTTCATCCCAATAAGTCCAAAAAGTAAAATACATGCCAGTCCTAAAAGAACAAAAAGATTGTTCATACGTGCACAGATTAATACAGAAAAGGTTGCGGCACACAAAAAGACGATGCCTCCCATGGTGGGTGTTTTAGACTTTTTTTGGTGAGATTCAGGGGCAAGTGAATAGATAGGTTGGTTTGCGTTGCGTGATTTGGCCCATTTGATGAATTTTGGCATGAGGTAAATCGTCAAAATAAAGGCTAAAAAGAAGGCAATACCTGCACGAACAGTAATATATTGGAACAGGTTAATTGAGGTAAGTTTGTAAAGAGCATATAGCATGAATGTTATTTCCAGCTTCTAGAGATAAATTTTTATAAAAGCAACATTTTAGTAAGATATTGCTTATAAGCTTATAACAAAGGGTATGATTTTGAAACCAAACGTTACGAAAACATTACTTATTATTACCGATGGCATTGGACACAATGTCAGTCAAACTGCCAATGCCTTTGCCATGGCACATAAACCAACTTACGATAAGCTTTTTAGCGAGGTTCCTTACACTCTTATAGCAACTTCAGGACTGAGTGTTGGTCTTCCTGAGGGACAAATGGGCAATAGCGAAGTTGGGCACATGTGTATCGGAAGTGGGCGTATTTTGTATCAGAACTTGGTGAAAATCTCCTTAGCTGCCAAAGATGGTTCTCTGGCTACTAATCCAGCCTTAACGCAGCTTTTACATGTAAAGGGTGCGATCCATATCATAGGGCTTGTGAGCGATGGTGGGGTGCATTCGCATATTGAGCATATCATTGATCTTGCAAAGATCGTGGAAGCGCAAGGAAAAAAAGTTTACCTGCATGTCATTACCGATGGTCGTGATGTCTCTCCAACCTCAGGCATGAGTTTTTTAGAACAACTTTTGGCTATTTGCAATGAAAATATTAGCATCGCTTCGATTTCAGGGCGTTTCTTTAGTATGGATCGTGACAATAGGTGGGAGCGAGTGAAAGAAGGGTATCGTGTGATGGTTGACGCGAAGCCAAAAGAAGCTTTACACGTAAAAGAGTATTTGCAAAGCATGTACGATAAAGGCGTTACCGACGAGTTTGTCGAACCGATGGCATTTGAGCCTTATGCAGGCATGCACGCGGATGATGGCGTCATCTTTGCTAACTTCCGAAATGATCGTATGCGTGAGCTCTCCCGCGCCATTGGATTTAAAGAGTTTGGAGAATTTTCACGCACGCTCAATGGTGTTGAATGTATCACGATGACCGAGTATGACAGTAGTTATCCGTTTCCTATTATGTTTCAAGCGGATGCACCCCAAAATACACTGTGCGATGTCATCTCACGTTCTGGTTTTACCCAATTTCATACCGCGGAGACGGAGAAGTACGCACATGTTACCTTCTTCTTTAATGGTGGCATTGAAGAGCCAAAAGTGGGTGAGACAAGACTGCTTGTACCAAGCCCAAAGGTCAAAACTTACGATCTGCAACCTCAGATGAGTGCTCCTGAAGTTGGGGATGTTGTTTTGACAGCGATGAATGAGCAGTATGATTTTATCGTTGTCAATTTTGCCAATGGCGATATGGTCGGGCACACGGGAAGTTTAGAGGCTGCCATTCAAGCGGTTGAAGCGGTGGATGTGCAACTTGGCAGATTGTTTGATAAGGCCAAAGAATTGGGTTATGCCGTTGTGCTTACGAGCGATCATGGAAACTGTGAGCAGATGTTTGACGCAAAAGGTGCTAAACTGACAAACCATACAACCTTTGAAGTATATGGTTTTGTGATGGATGAACGAGTACAACACGTGCAAAAAGGTGGACTCAACAACATCGCACCAACGATCTTAAAACTGATGGGTTTAGAAATTCCATCAGAAATGGATCAGCCGTTAGTTGTCTTTTAGTACCCACTTTGGGTAAATAATGAATTACATGTAAAAGGAAAAGAATGAAATTTAGCGGAAAAAATGTTTTAATCACAGGTGCAGCAAGCGGTATAGGTAAAGAGATTGCAGTGACATTGGCAAGCTATGGTCTTAAAGTATGGATTAATTACCGTTCGCGCCCTGAGTCAGCTGATGCTATCAAAGCAGAGATTGAAGCAAATGGTGGAATTGCAGCTGTGATTGGTTTTGATGTCGCGGATGAAGAGGCGTTTATTGAAGGGATTAAAACGATTGTGGATAGCGATGGTGAACTCTCTTATTTGGTCAATAATGCAGGTATTACGAATGACAAGCTTGCTATTCGCATGAAAAAAGAAGATTTTACCTCTGTCATTGATATTAACCTTACATCGGCGTTTATTGGATGTCGTGAAGCACTGAAAGCAATGAGTAAAAAACGCTTTGGTTGTGTAGTAAACATTGCTTCGATTGTCGGTGAGACAGGTAATGCAGGACAAGTGAATTACAGTGCAAGTAAAGGTGGTTTGATTGCGATGACGAAAAGTTTCGCACAAGAAGGCAGTGCCAGAGATGTGCGTTTTAATGCGGTGACTCCTGGTTTTATTGCCACAGAGATGACCGATAAACTGAGCGACGAAATCAAAGAGAGCTATACATCCAAAATCCCGCTCAAGCGTTTTGGCAGTCCAAAAGATATCGCAGAAGCGGTTGCTTTTTTACTCAGCGATAGTGCAAGTTATATTACAGGTGAAGTCTTGAAGGTGAATGGTGGTATGTACATGTAAAGGTGACTTTACATGTAAAAATTCAAATTAAAGGTTTTTTTGATAAAATAGTGGAAATTTTTTAAAGGAGCTAGTAAATGGCACTATTTGATGATGTAAAAGCGGTGGTTGTTGAACAATTAAATGTAAATCCTGACGAGGTAAAAGAAGATTCAAAATTCGTAGAAGATTTGGGCGCAGATTCTTTGGATGTTGTAGAGCTCGTTATGGCACTCGAAGAGAAATTCGACATTGAAATTCCTGACACTGACGCTGAGAAAATCGTCACTGTAAAAGATGCTATGTCTTACATTGAAGCACATAAATAATTTTATAACATACACAACCCGCTAAGGCGGGTTCTCCCCTTCCCACAAAAGATCACTAAAGAGGATAAAAATTTGAAAAGAGTCGTTGTTACTGGTATAGGAATGATTAATTCATTAGGTTTGGATAAAGAGAGTTCTTTTAAAGCTATCGTTGAAGGTCAATGTGGCATTAAAAGCATTAGTTCGTTTGACACAACCGAGCATACCGTAAAAATTGCTGGTGAAATCACCGATTTTGATCCGAATACCATTATGAACCCTAAAGAGGTCAAAAAAGCAGACCGTTTTATTCAATTAGGACTTGCAGCAGCGAAAGAGGCGATGGCAGATGCTAAATTTGAGAACTATGAGTCAGAGAGTTTTGGTGTGAGCTCTGCTTCAGGTATCGGCGGGTTAGTCGTCATTGAGAAAAACTCTGTGATTGTTAACACGGTAGGTCCTCGTAAAATTTCTCCTTTTTTTATTCCTTCCGCTCTTATTAATATGCTTGGTGGCATGGTCTCGATTGAATATGGTTTAAAAGGACCCAATCTCTCTTCTGTGACAGCCTGTGCAGCAGGAACGCATGCCATTAGCGATGCAACCAAGACGATGATGACGGGTGGTGCTAAAAAGATGCTCGTTGTAGGTGCTGAAGCGGCGATTTGTGCTTCAGGTATTGGTGGCTTTGCTGCCATGAAAGCACTCTCTACCCGTAATGATGACCCTAAAAAGGCTTCTCGCCCATTTGATGCAGAACGCGATGGATTTATTATGGGTGAAGGTGCAGGTTCTCTTGTTCTTGAACTTTATGAAGATGCTGTAGCCAGAGGTGCGCATATTTACGGTGAAGTTGTAGGATTTGGTGAGAGTGGCGATGCGAGTCATATTACCTCCCCAAGTTTAGATGGTCCACTTCGTGCAATGAAAGCAGCCTATGAAATGGCTGGGCGTCCAAAAATTGACTACATCAATGCGCATGGAACCAGCACACCAGCCAACGATAAAAATGAAACAGCCGCAATCAAAGAAGTTTTTGGTTCGAATGTGCCACAAATCAGTTCGATCAAAGGTCAAATTGGTCACTGTTTAGGTGCCGCGGGTGCTATTGAAGCGGTTGTCTGTTTGATGGCAATGCGTGATGGAATTTTACCTCCAACGATTAATTATGAAAATCCAGATCCTGATTGTGATTTAGATTATATTCCTAATGTGGCACGTAAATGCAGAGCAGAATATACCATGAGTAACTCGTTTGGTTTCGGCGGAACGAATGGCTCTGTAATTTTTAAGCGTGTATAAGGAATTCTAGTGGCGACTTATTTGGATTTTGAGAATGGTATCAAGCAGATTGATGAGGATATTTCCAATGCCAAAATCAAAGGTGATAGCCATGCTGTTGAGATTTTAGAAAAGACACTTTCCAAAGAGATTTCTAAAACCTATAAATCTTTAAGTGAATACCAAAAGCTACAACTTGCTCGTCACCCTGATCGACCTTACGCACTGGATTATATACGGGCTCTTTTACATGATAGTTATGAAATTCATGGTGATCGAAATTTTGCAGATGATGCTGCAATCGTCTCTTATATAGGCTATATAGGGACTCGCAAAGTCATTGTTGTAGGTGAACAAAAGGGACGTGGTACCAAAAATAAAATCAAACGCAATTTTGGTATGCCTCATCCTGAAGGGTATCGTAAAGCGCTTAGAATTGCTAAAATGGCAGAAAAATTCAATCTTCCTATCCTTTTTTTGATTGACACTCCAGGTGCCTATCCTGGAATTGCGGCTGAAGAGCGAGGTCAAAGTGAAGCGATTGCTAAAAACCTTTTTGAATTAAGTAAACTCAACACTAAAAGTGTCTCTGTGGTGATTGGAGAAGGTGGTAGCGGTGGGGCTCTTGCTATTGGAGTCAGTGATCGAGTAGCAATGATGCGTTATTCTGTCTTCTCTGTTATTTCACCTGAGGGGTGTGCTGCTATTTTATGGAACGATCCAGCGAAACAAGAAAGTGCTACCAAAGCGATGAAAATTACCGCTGAAGATTTACAGCAGTTAAACCTCATTGATGCTATTATTGATGAGCCTTTAATTGGTGCACACCGCGACAAAGAGAGTGCGGCAAAAGCACTTGGTGATTATTTTCTTAAATCATTAGAAGAACTTGATAAATTGAGCAACGAAGAGCGTATGGAAAAGCGTTATGAGCGTATTGTTTCCATTGGAGCGTATGAAGAGCGCTAAGAGATTTTTCTCTTAGCGTTTAAAAAGACTTTTTATTTCTGCGAGTTAAAACTACCAACCACGAACGAGAGTATGACAATCTGTACAGGCATTCACAATATCTGAAAAAGCGCTAAACGCTTTTCTAGGCTGCTGAACGGACAAATAGTACTTCATCTCTTTTGCTGCATTCTCGATTCGTTTTGAACTAATAAATGCTAAATTTTCCATCTGTTTTTTCCCTTCTGGCAAAAAAGCTTTGATAGCATTGCGGTTATCATACGTACTATTTTCTTTCTCGACTTGATCAATTCCATCTTGTACGAGTTTCATATTATTGTACAAAAAACCTTTTTGAATGTTTGCAAGACCATTTTCCATATTGAGCATAACGACTGCATTGATTTTTTCAATTTCTTCAGCTGCATTGAGAGAATAGACAAGAGATAGGGAAGCAAATAGCATTGTTATTTGAAAGCGTTTCATAATTTCCTCCTTTTTAAAAACGCCACCTTCATACCCAAAAAGGTGGCGTTACATGTAAAGACAATAGAAACAAAAACTCTTAGTGAACTTCTCTCCAGATTTTGACTTTCCAAAGATAAGCGAGTAAGGTAAAGAGCGCCATATAACCAATGAGTTTATACCCAAGATTGTCTCTTTCAGCTTTTTTACTATCACCCACTTTTTCCATATAAGCAATCACTTGGTTTTGTGCTTTTTCACTCAATCCAACGCGAGGCATAGACGTACCAGCCAGTTGTTTTTGTGGATTGTTGATAAAGGTTGTAAGATACTCAGCACCTTTAGAGCGAATCATCATGGAAAGATCCGGTGGAATGGTTCCCATATACGCTTTTAACGCATCTTTATCCGTCGTACTCATGATTTTGTCATACTTCATATCGTGGCATCTTTGGCATGCATCTGTGAAGACTTTTTTATCATCCATTGGAGCAACAGGAGCGATACTTTGAAGATACGCAACAATATCTGCGACTTCTTGATCTAAGTCTCCACCCAAGCCAAAGAATTGGATCATCGGATGAGGACGTGTCTCATTGAATTTATGTTCAACGTTAAGTGCCTTCGTTGGATTTTTAATGAGTGCTGCAAGGAAGTTTTTATCATAGATTGCACCGGCACTGCTAAGATCAGGTGGTACAACACCAAATGTTGCTGAAGCACTTGCATTGTCCATAGGTGCAGGCATACCTAAAGCACTAATACCATGACAGCCTGTACATCCCGCACTTAAGAAGGTTTCAGCACCTTTGGTAGCATCACCTTTTTTCTCTGATGCACCAAGATCTTTAAACGCAAAATCTGCAGGAGCAACATGAGGATGCATTTGAGAATGTGCGAATGGCTCAACGCCCCAATAAACAACAGCGGTAAAGAAGATTACAATCGCTAATATTTTTAACTCTCTCATTTGCAACCTCCATTAGTACATTTACAGTTTGCTTCCATTTTCGTGATAATTGGAAGAAGAATAAACAAGGCAAGAAAGACAATGGTTGCACCAAAGCCAACCCATGCATTGTTTCCTGTTGGAGGAAGTTTTCCATAAACCGTAAGGACAATCATATCAATTAAGAGTAACCAGAACCAGATGAAAAACGCAGGACGCTTATGCGCTGGTGCGGTATGCATAGGATTCCTATCAAGGAATGGAAGAAGCATAAAGATCACATTCGCAAAACCAAACGCGGCTAGACCAATTTTCATGGCAGGAACGCCTGCAATATCAAAGAAGAAACCACGAAGCACTTCATAACTCCACAAGAAGTACCACTCAGGGTAGATATGAGGAGGTGTTTTCATATTGTTAGCTGGCTCAAAGTTAATAGGATCCATCGCAAAGTCAAAGTGGAAACAGACCAAGTAGAAGAAGATGGTAAGGGCAACGCCTACAACAAAGAAATCTTTGGAGAGGAATACAGGCCAGAATGGAACCACTTTAGATTCAACTTTTTTACCATCAAGGTATTTTTTAGATTCAACATCAAAATTAAACTCTTCAGAATCTTGGTTATTGACGTGAGGCATTCTTAAAGAGTAGAAGTGAACGGCAATGAGTAAAAGAATAACCAATGGGAGTAGAAGAACATGGAGCATGAAGAAACGTGTCAATGTCGCATCAGCCACTAAGAAATCTCCTCTGATCCAAATAACCAAAGCATCACCAATAACAGGAATACCACCAAAAAGATTGGTAATAACTTGCGCTGCCCAGTAGCTCATTTGCCCCCATGGAAGCATATATCCACTAAAAGCTTCTGCTGAGAACATACCAAACAGTGCCATACCTGTAAGCCAGATAATCTCACGACCTTTTTTATATGAACCGTAATAGATACCCGTAAACATGTGAATGTAAATCACAAGGAAAATGACGGAAGCTGCAACACCGTGCATATGACGCCATAACCAGCCATATTCTACCTCTTGCATAATCGTATAGTTCACACTATCAAATGCCAGTTTAATGTCGGGTTTATAATACATTAAAAGGAAGATTCCCGAAACAATCAGAACCATAAAAAGAACCATTAAAACAACGCCCATCGCCCAAAGGAAGTTGATGTTTTTAGGAATCCAATACTCTGTCATCATCACTTTGATGAACTTATTGACGGCTAATCGCTGATCGAGCCAATCGATAAAGCCTGTCGCTTTTCTAATTTCTGCCACGTTTGTCTCCTTTACGCTTTCTTAGCTACCAGTTTTTTATACTCTGGTCCTTCTTCACCAAGAACAAGCTTCGCTCCATCTATTTTAAAAGGAGGAATGTCCATTGGTCTTGGAGGTGGTCCAAAAGTGTTGACACCGCTTGAATCAAACTCACCACCATGACAGGCACACTTAAATTGTTTGGATGCTGGCATCCATGTAGGAATACAGCCTAAGTGGGTACAAAGTCCTATCATCACTGCATAGGTACTACCACTTGCAACGATGTCCCGTTTCTCATTTTTGGGCATATCCGCACTTTTTTTCAAAATGAAAATCGGTTTACCCCTCCATTGGATCGTTTGGACTTCTCCCTCTTTCATCGGAGAGAGATCAACGGTGATGAATCCAGCAGATTGTACGCTTGGGAGTGGATCCCAAGTTTTTTTCATAGCGCCAAGGGCTATTACACCACCTGCCGCTGCAAAACCGCCGAATGCCATGCCTATAAAGTCTCTTCTGCTTTGTTCAACAGCCATTCTTTCTTCCTTTCGTGTAGTTTAATTTGTGACAATTTTATCGCATCTTATATTAAGAATCTATGACATGTGTCAAATTATTACAGATTTACGTCAATATTGCGTCAATTATTTTTTTTATTAGATATTTTAATATAAACATGTAATATATCCAGTGCTGCTGGTGTAATTCCGCTAATCTCACTGGCTGCAAAAAGAGTGGGAGGATTAAAGCGCTGTAATTTTTCCACTACTTCATTACTCAGACCAGAAATAGAACTAAAATCCATCATTGGTGGGATTTTGACATTGGTCATCTCTTTCATCGTATCGATTTGATCTTTCTGTTTTTCAATATAGTTTTTATACTTCGCTTCAACGAGAATCTGCTCTTTAGCCTCTTCACTAAAGGTACATACTATCGGTGCTAATTTTTCAAGTTTCTCAACACTGAATTCAGAACGTGCAACAATTTTTTGTAGTGACACTTTATCGGTGATGTTATCCTCGCCAATGCTCGCTAAGAAAGCATTGTTTTCATGAGAAGGCGTGAGCGTCATCTCTTCGAGGTATGCAAGACCTTCATTTAACTGCGACTGCTTTTTCACGACACGCTCATGGGTTTGCTCATCAATCAAACCAATTTTATAGCCATACGGTGTGAGCCTCAAATCTGCATTATCTTCACGAAGTAACAGACGATACTCGGCGCGAGAGGTAAACATACGGTACGGCTCTTTGGTTCCTTTTGTCACCAAATCGTCGATCAAAACACCGATGTAGGCTTCGTCACGTCTTAAGATTAAAGGTTCTTCATCACTGAGTGCCAGCGAAGCATTGATACCTGCCATTAAGCCTTGTGCCGCGGCTTCTTCATACCCTGTTGTCCCATTGATTTGCCCTGCACAGTACAGTCCAGAGATTTTTTTGGTTTCGAGTGTATGTTTTAGCTCGGTTGGCTGAACATAATCGTATTCAATCGCATAACCAAAGCGAACAATCTTTGCATTTTCCATTCCCTCAACCGAATGAATCATATCGAGTTGTGTGTCGGTTGGAAGAGAGGTGCTAAAACCGTTGATGTAGTATTCGGTCGCTTCGCGTGTTTGAGGCTCAATAAAGAGATGATGACGATCTCTGTCGCGAAAGCGGTTGATTTTGTCTTCAATACTAGGGCAATAGCGTGGGCCTACACCTTCAATTTGTCCTGTAAAAAGAGGGGCACGATGGAAGTTACTCTCAATAATCGTGTGGGTTTCTTCATTGGTATAGGCGATATAGCATGGAAGTTGAAAAGGTTTAAAGGTTGCGCGATCGGTTCTAAAACTAAATGGCAAAGGGTTTTCATCGCCTGGTTGTAGCTCCATTTTGGAAAAATCGATTGTTTTAGCATCAATTCTGGCACAGGTTCCTGTTTTTAGACGTCCCATAACAATACCCAGTGATTTGATTGAGTCTGAGAGTTTTATGGAAGGAAATTCCCCCACACGACCTGATTGGTGTTTATACTCACCTATGTGGATAAGACCTTTTAAAAATGTTCCTGTGGTAATAATAATTTTTTGTGCATGGTAGTGGTTACCCATTGCTGTAATCACACCGGTTACTTTGCCATCTTCGGTGACGATTTCTTCAGCAACTTCTTGAGCAACACTCAAATTTTCAGTGTTTAAAATGGTTGTACGCATGTAGATACGGTATCTATCCATATCAATTTGTGCGCGACTACCTCGAACAGCGGGTCCCTTTGAAAGATTAAGCGTTCTAAACTGGATTCCAGCAGCATCGGTAGCAAGCGCCATTTGACCGCCAAGTGCGTCAAGTTCTTTGACCAAGTGTCCTTTAGCAAGTCCGCCAATGGCAGGATTACAGCTAGCAGCTCCAATTTGCTCGGCTAAAATAGAAATCAAAAGGGTTTTGTGCCCGAGTCTTGCAGACGCTAAAGAGGCTTCAATACCTGCATGTCCACCACCGATTACAATAACATCATATTTCATAATACTAATACCTTCAATATATACATAATTTATATCATTATACTACGAATTGACTGTATATTAAATTGAGGAAATAAAACTAAATTAGTGTCTTTGGGAGTGAAATAAGCTTTACATGTAAAGCTTATTTTTTATCATTTGATTATTTATTGACCTTCTTATTTTACTCGAACTGTGATACCATATTTCAAAAATTATTTTTCTCATGTAGGAGAACAGAATGATCAAATTAAATTGTGATGCAGGCGAGAGCTTTGGTTCTTGGAAAATGGGTTTGGATGAAGCCATTATGCCTTATGTGGACATGGCAAATTTTGCCTGTGGGTTTCATGCGGGAGATCCTGTGATTATGGATCGTTCTATTAAACTTGCCCTAAAACACGGCGTTACCATTGGGGCGCATCCTGCGTATCCTGACTTAGTAGGCTTTGGTAGGCGCAGTATGGTCTGCTCACTTGAAGAGGTGGAGTCAATGGTGATTTACCAAATTGGAGCGCTTCAAGCTTTCGTGACGGCTAATGGCGCCACGCTTTCGTATGTCAAGCCTCATGGGGGACTTTACAACGATATGATGAAAGATGAGCGCATTTTTAGAGCCGTAGCAACCGCCGTAGCACGGGTGAATCCAAAATTAAAATTGATGATTCTTTCCATGATCGATACGTCCAAACAAGAAGCCATTGCCAAAGAACTTGGCTTGGAGCTGATTTATGAAGTGTTTGCCGATCGTGCGTATGATGAGAGTGGACTTTTAGTTCCACGCACGCAAAAAGGTGCGGTACTGCATGATGTTAAAGCGGTCATTGAGCGTTTAAAACTACTTCAAAAAGAGGGCGTACTTGAGACCCTCTCGGGTAAAAAGATTGCTTTAAGAGCCGATACCTTGTGTGTGCATGGTGACAATGAAGAAGCCGTTACTATGGTAGAAACGCTTAGGAAAAGCATGTGAGTAGGGTCTATAAAATTGCCTCAGAATCTTCTGTTATTGTCTATTTTGGAAGCACCATAGACCCTGCCATTTCGCAAGAGGTGCAAAAAAGTTATTTGGCTTTAAAAGCGGAAAAGTGTGAAAGTTTTTTTGAGATTATTCCTTCTTACGCATCTTTGATGGTCAGTTACGATGTGATGCAATTTGATTTTGATGGGGTATGTGAAAAACTAGAAACGATTATTCATCATGCCGAAGAAATTACGATGAACGAGCCTAAAATTATCACCATTCCAACGTATTATGGGGTTGAAGTCGGGCTTGATTTAGAACTTTTAGCCAAAGAGAAAAATCTTACAGTTGAAGAGATTATCGCTTTACATGTAAAAGGGATGTACAGTGTTTACGCCATTGGTTTTGCCCCTGGATTTGCCTATTTAGGTGAGATTGATGAGCGTTTAGCCACATCACGTTTAGCCAGTCCAAGGAAGGCGGTTCCCAAAGGGAGTGTTTCCATCGCTGATCGTCAAACAGCCGTTTATCCAAACCAAAGTCCTGGAGGCTGGAAGGTTCTGGGTCGAACTCCAACGGCGATGTTTGATGCCTCCTATGATGGACTTTCACTGTTACATGTAGGTGATCAGGTACGCTTTGAGTCTATTTCCAAAGCGGAATTTTTGAAACTAGGAGGCAAGCTATGAAGGGCTTTTTAGTTGAAAATGGTGGTGTTCAAAGCTGTATTCAAGATGCGGGGCGCAGAGGTTTTAGCGACATTGGTCTGACACAAAGTGGTGCTATGGATGAAATGGCATTTGGATATGCCAACTTTTTGGTGGGTAATGATTTTAATACGCCATCCATTGAGATAGCTTTAGGTGGAATCGCCCTTAAAGCACAAAGTGAGATGTGCATAGCCATTTGTGGTGCGACTATGCACCCAAAACTCAATGGTCATACCATTGGCTTATGGCAAGTTCATCAGCTTAAAAAGGGAGATACACTCTCCTTTGGATTTGCCAGTGAAGGGCAGTTTGCGTACCTTGCCGTAGCAGGTGGTTTTCAAACGCCTCACCTTTATGGTAGCTTCTCAACCAGCATTAAAGAAGGGCTTGGAGGCATTGAAGGAAGGAAGCTTAAAACGGGCGATCAACTTCCCACATCTGGAGCGCGTTGTCCGATGGATCGTCGAAAATTGGAGAAGCAGTTTATACCGCATTACCCAGAGGAGATAACTCTTCGTTTAGTGAAAGGCTACCAAGAAGCAATGTTTGATGCCTCGTCCCAAGGAACATTTTTTAACAGTGTTTATACCTTTAAGGGCGAGGGCGATCGTATGGGGTATCGTCTAAGCGGTGAAAAAGTGGTACCCAGTGCCACGGGAATTCTCTCTGAACCTATTTGCTATGGTGCGGTACAAATCCCAAGTCATGGTGAACCCATTGTCCTTTTAAAAGAGCGTCAAACGATTGGGGGATATCCTAAAATTGGCTCTGTCATTGCTGTGGATTGTTTTAAACTGGCACAGCTTAAGGCAGGTGGACGTGTGAGGTTTAAAGAGGTGAGTTTAGAAGAGGCAAGAGCAACTACGCTTGCCTTTTATCGTTTCTTTGGACAAAAGGGAGTGTAAAAACACTCCTTTATTTTAGGTTCTAAAGTTACCCAAGACTTGGTTGAGCTTTTCAGTCAGGTCACTTAAGTGATCCGTCGCACTACTGACTTCTTCCATGCTACGTGTATTACTGATCGTAATCGTATTGATCACTTCAATTTTAGTGACAATGGCATCGACTTTTTTACCGGTTTCAATGTAATCATTCACTGTATTTTCACTTGAAAGTGTTGCATTATCCATAATCACCGCTGTTTCATGAATATTTTTTTCTGCCTCAGAGGCAATGACAGCGAGTGTTTCCATATTTTTTGAATTGCTCCCCATATGGTCGCTTGCATCATTGATGGATTGGACAATGACATTGATGGTGGCATTGATCTCAGTAAGGCTTTTTTGAGTGCGTTCAGCCAAGTTTCTAACTTCATCCGCAACGACGGCAAATCCGCGTCCATGCTCTCCTGCTCTTGCTGCTTCAATGGCGGCATTTAATGCTAAAAGATTGGTCTGATCGGCAATGTCAGAGATAACCGTCAGAACCCCTTTGACTTGGTCAGCATCATTACTCAGCTGTAAAATTTGACGTGAAAGTTCAATTTCAGTCGCCGCATTGGACTGCACTTGATTTGCCATTTTAACGATTTGATTTTTTGCATTGACAAGCTTAGAATGTGCTTCGGCGATCTCTTCTTTAGACTTTTGAGCTTTTTGAAGTGAGCGTGAAAGTTCTTCTTTGATGTTGATGGACATTGTGTTGGTCTCATTGACAATGGAAGATGTCTCCTCTGCGCGTTTACCTACTTCAAGTGCCGTTGAACTGAGTTCATTCGCAACAGAAGCATTTTCAGTGCTGGCTGATTTTGCCATGCTAACCGTATTGCGTACTTTGTCTATGAAAAGATTGAACGCTTTGGATGCAAGCCCTATCTCATCGCCGCTGAGGACATCCATTTTTTTGGTTAAGTCACCATCTCCGCTGGCAAGATTGTCCGCTCGTTCTTTGAGTTCTTTCACAGGGTCGATAACGGCTTTTTTTAGGGTAATTACGAGCATGGCCATAATCAGCATAGTAATCACTGACATGGTGATAATAAGTTTCACTAAAACGTATTGTGCTTCGTGTACGGCTGATTTAACCGCATCTATTTTTTTAGCGATGAGAACCTCTCCAATTCGGTTACCTTCAAAACTTTTGATTTCTTGGCGAACGATAAAAAAGTTTGGCGTTGAAAAAGAGTGTCCTTGTGCTTCCAAATTTAAATCTTTAATTTCGTTAAAAAGTGCCATATCGGTAATCTCTTTAGGTTGGGATAAGGCAGTGTCTTTTGCTAAAAGAGCATCTTTGGCATTGGCGCTTAGGTCAAGATGTTTTTTATCGGTCAAGAAAATAACACTGGCATCAAGGTCGTGTTTTGCCATCTGAACGATATCATCAAATCCAAGGATAAATTCCACAGAACCGATATACTCGCCTCCTTCATTTAGTACAGGAGCAAGTCCTCGCGCTGACATACCCGCAACACCCATTTCAATAGCATACATAGGTGTCTTAGTCTCTTTGACTTTTTTGATGCTTGGTCTAAAGGAAGAGAGGTCATCGCCAAATTTATTGGGGCTCCATTGTCTTAAAAAGCTTTTAATATCTTTAGTATGAATATGAATTTGAGGATTTTTACTGCCGGCATTGCTTGTAAAAGATTTGACAATATCATTGAGCCCTTTAAGTGCAGATTTACGATCACCCGTTTCTAGGGCATTGAGTACATTGTCATTACTTCCAAGTACGATGGCATTCGTAAGGCATACCTCTTTTTTGGTATCTAATTGGTTGGCAATGTAAACATCTAAGTTTGTTTTTTCTTTCGTATAGACATTGCTTTCAATATCTTTAATACTCAAATATGAGGAAAAAAGAATAAGAATAAAGCCAATCACTAGCCCTCCAAAGAGAGGAACGTAGATTTTCTGCGAAATTGTCCAGTTGCCCATCGTCAAATCTCCATATGTCATTTTAGATCATTATACTAAAACCACCGCATTTTTAAGGTTAAATAGCTTCTTATTACATACAAGTTGGTTATTGAAATACATACTATCAGGAAAAGAAGGGGAAAAAAGGGGGAAGAGCAAAATTTAACTCAGTTAGATCTGAAATCTCATTGGCGATAAAACGTCCATGGTTTTGAGTGGATATGAATCTTTTTCCTTAGGCAAGTTCAATACTAAAAGCGTTATAATAAAATCATAGAAATATAAAAAGGTTAAGTATGTTTACAGGTCTCATTCGCGAATTTGCAGAAGTCAAAAGCTATTCTAGTAACATTTTAACGCTTCGTGCGACCTATAAGCCTAAAATTGGTGACAGCATTGCCGTTAATGGTGCATGTTTGACCGTTATCCAGCTTTTTGAAGGTGGTTTTAGTGTGGAACTCTCTTTGGAAAGTAGGTCTTTACTTGCCGTTGAAAACCTGAAAGGGAAAGTGCATATTGAGCCAGCTCTTGCCCTAGGTGATCGTCTTGATGGGCATATGGTTCAGGGGCATGTGGATTGTGTGGGTGTGATAGAGCATTTAAACCAAAGAGAAAATGGGCTCGATATCGAAGTTAGCATTCCTGAAAAACAGATCACGTTTGTGATTCCTAAAGGAAGTATTACCATTGATGGCGTGAGTTTGACGGTCAATGATGTCAGCAAAAAGAGTTTTCGGCTAACGATTATTCCTCATACTCTCGAAAAAACATTGATTGGGAGTTATAAAATCGGACGTAAAGTTAATGTTGAAACCGATATGTTTGCACGGTATCTTTACCATATGTTTCAAAAAAAAGATGCGCTTGATTGGAACGGAGTCGATCGTATTATGGCGATCTACTGATGCAGTATCGTTTTACAACGAGGTTTGGAGGCGTCAGTCAAGCGCCCTTTGATAGTCTTAATCTCGCTTTACATGTGGGTGACGATCCTTTACATGTAAAAAAAAATAGAGAACTTTTACAAGAAAATATGGGCGTTTCCAAACTGGTTTTTATGGATCAAATCCATGGCGATAAAGTGGTCTTGATTGAACATGGTGATGAAGAAATGCCAACCTGTGATGCGATGATTACTGAGCACCCTGATATTGCCCTGTGTGTTATGGTTGCAGATTGCATTCCAATTTTATATTACGATGCAGTTCATCAAGCCATTGGTGTCGCACATGCGGGACGTGCGGGTAGCCAGTTGAACATAGGACAAAAGTGTGCATTGGCTATGCAAGAAGCGTTTGGTACACATATGCACGAGCTGCGTATTTTTATGGGTCCTTCAATTCATGCGTGTTGCTATGAAGTGGGTGAAGAAGTGATTACAGGGTTTGAAAAATTTGTACATATCCAAGATAAAAAGTATTTTTTAGATTTACAGCACTACAATCGTGACGTCTTCTTGGAACTTGGCATTAAACCTGAGCATCTTGAAATTTCAAAAGAGTGCAGTTGCAGTAATCATAATTATTTTTCGTACCGAAGAGATAAAATAACAGGACGTTTTGCAGGAGTCATTGCACTATGATGCGACAAGGATTATCGCAGTATCAAGCTGTACAGAAGAGCGCAACAACACTTGAGCATAATACTGTTTTAGAAAAAATTATTGAAAAAGCAGCACTCTATGACATTGCTTTTTTACAAAATAGAGCTTTGATGGAGACGATCTTGGATTTTCCTGAAAAGAGTGTTGATGTAAAGATGATTTTAAAAATGGAGGAACTCCTCTTGTGGCTTTCACAGACACAAGAAGGAGCAGGAATGAGTTAAGCGTTATTTTGCACCACAGCCGCAGTGATGTGCTGGAGCTGCTGTCTCTTTAAGCGCGCATAATGCTGCTTCATAGTTTGGTTCTTCCGTAATTTCTGGGCAAATCTCTTTATAAACAACTTTACCACTTTTATCGACAACAAAAATAGCTCTTGCACTTAATCCTTTAAGTGGACCATCTGCAATTAGAACACCGTAAGCGTTTGCTGTTGCTTTTTCTCTAAAGTCACTGCCTACTTGAAGGTTTTCAATGCCTTCTGTGGTACAAAAGCGTCCCATTGCAAAAGGAAGATCCATAGAAACAACAACAACTGTTGCATCTTTGATCGCAGCAGCTTTTGTGTTAAAGGTACGTGTCTCTTGTGCACAAACAGCCGTGTCTAAAGAAGGTACGATGACAATGATTTGTGTTTTATCACTTGGTCCACCGATAGTAAGTTCACTTAAATCTTTTGCGACGACTTTAACGATTGGAGCTTTGTCTCCGACGTTAATTTCTTTACCTGCAAGAGCGACTGGATTGCCTTTGAGTTTGGTTGATGACATGTGTGTCCTTTTTTAAAAATATATGAAAATTATAGCCAACTCGGATAAATAAACTCTTAATTAAAGAAGTTAAACTCAAGAAGTTCAACTCTTATTATAAACGGAAACCTAAAATATCGATCAAAATCTATTTTAAGATGATTTGTACTTGGTTTCTGCCATTGCGTTTTGCCCGATAAAGCGCTTCATCAGAGCGTTTAATGATGTCAAAAATTTCGTTATCCCCCTTTTGTATGCTACTGATACCAATACTGACGGTAATTTTTGGAAGTTCTTGAGTGCCGACGATTGTGGTTGTATTTTGAATGCTTTCTCTAATTTTTTCGGCAAGGGTTGTTGCCCCTTCAAGCGTTGTATTTTGAATGCAGATACAAAATTCCTCTCCACCAATACGACCAAAAAGATCACTTTGCCTGATGATCTCTTTAATCGTATGGCAGAAAGATTTGAGCACTTCATCTCCTATCGCATGACCGTAGGTGTCATTAACCTGTTTGAATAGGTCTATATCTAAGGAAAAAATATAAAGTTCTAGGTTGTTACGCTTAGATGAATAAAAATATTGTGTTGCAAGAAGGAAAAAATGTCTGCGGTTATCTATTCTGGTCAGTTCATCCGTATTGGCAAGTTCTTTAAGTTTTGAATTGAGTAAGGTGAGCTGATGGGTTCTCTCTTCTACTTCATGCTCTAAAGTCGCATTAAAATTTCCAATCTCTATGGCATGTTCGCGTAATTTTTTATTGAGTCGTTGGATATGCATTATAAAGAAGATCGCCATGATAAAGGGAATAAAAAGCCCTAAAAAAAAGTATTTGTATTTTAAAAGAGCATCTGTGAAGGTATAGGGCTCTTTCTGGTAGGGATAGATATTAAACTCTTGCATCAACGCATGGACTTTTGAGTTATCTAGAGGAGTCGTCAATCGAAATTCTTGTTTGTTTTTTGGTTTTGAGGAAAATTTCAAAAGGGTGCTAAGCACTTCATTGGTAAGGTATTCTGAAGCATGAGATGTTTTGGCAAGTACCCATTCTGGATAAAGCTCGGTACTAACAAGAAAAGGAAAATCAGGATACTTCTTTGCATGGAGAATTTTAATATCGCTCAACGAGATAAGATTGTCTTCTTGCATGTTTTCCAATACATCGGTTCGAATGATACCGGCGTCAACACGACCTTCAAGAACAGCTTTGACTACGTTAGCATGTGTGCCAAAAAAGAGAATATTTTTTTCTAATGAGGGCATACCGATCTCTTTCATCCCTAAGAGATAACCACCAAATGAGCGTGGTGAAACGGCACCTATTTTTTTCTCATGGAGATCATTGAATCGTTCAATAGTGGCATCAGCTTTGGTGAAAATGACACTGCCATATTCACTGTAGAAGTGATTTTTGTAGCGAGGGCTTATTGTTGCAATTTGACTGATTCCATAGGCTTGTGATAGTTGAATGGAAAACATTGGATTGGTAATAATAAAGTCTAAATCACCGTGTTGAATTTTTTTTTCCATCTCTTCAAATGAAAGGGGTATGATGACAAATTGATGGGAAGTAAAAAGGTCACTGAGGTATTGTTCGCTATTACTCCATGTCTTTGGCATGATTTCTTGGTCTTCCCTGCTTGCTAAAACACCTATTTTTACGATATCTTTGGCAAAATGGAGAGGGTCAATAAAACCTTCTAGCGAATGGATGTTTTGCAGCATGCCGCTTCTTTTATAAACATTACGAATAGCTTCAACTTTTTCAGGTTCTAGTGTCCCATAAGGTTTGTCATCATCAAAAGCAAGCTTTTTGAGCGTCTCTCCTTCATAAATCAGCGCTTCTAAGCTTTTGTTTTGGGTATTGTATTTTTCATAAATGAGCTGTGCTGTTTCAGGAATATGCTCAAATGCCCATTCCCATCCTTGTTTGGTTGCTGTGTAAAAGCGTTTTGCACGCTCTTTATGCAAGGTAAGTTCATCTTCTGACGTGAAAAGAATGTCACCATAAAAATTAAAACCATATTCTTTCGGATTTAAAATGGTATAGGGAATATTTTGTTTAGAAAGGGTAAAAGGCTCATTTGAGATATAACATGCCATGGCATCAATTTTGTGTTGAATGAGATCTTCAATATTGAAAGAGGGTTCTTGTACAAAGATGTCTTCCACTTTGACACCATGACTTAAAAGCATTGAAATCATGGATGCAGAATTTAATTTATCAAGACTCATCATAATAGTGCGATTGAAAAGGTCTTGTGGTGTTTGAATCGTGGGATTGGTGGTAATAAGAATAGAAGGGTCATATTGAAAAAGAGCCATAAGTGCAACAACGGGTTTATGATTGCTACGGTCAATAATGAGAGAAGATCTTCCGATGCCATACGTGCTCTTTTTCGCAAGAACTGCATCGACAACATTGAGCCCTTTTTGATACTCTTTAATGGTTACATTGAGATCAAGGTCTTCATAAAAACCTTTTTCTTGTGCAACGTAAAATCCTGCGGATTGGAATTGGTGCAACCATGTAAGTTGTAATGAAATAGGTTCACGATGATGATTTGCAAAGAGTGTTATGTAGAAAAATAAACAAAAGATAAGTGCCCGCATTGACAACTCCTCTTGAGTATGACCAAAGTTAATTTTATCATAATCCCACTAAAAGAAGGTGACGGGAAAATGATTTTACATGTAAACAATAGGCGCGATTCCTTTTTCACAATAGCACTTAAGATATAAGGCTATCTCTTCTTTCATAGGTGTTTCAAGTTGGTGGGATTGAGTGATTAGTGTGTCTAAAAGAGTCTCTATTTCTGCGGGTGTTATGGACTCTTTGGTTGCGTTATGCAGTTGTGTCAGAAACGTATTTGCAATCATTAAAATAGATGTTTCTAAAGGAATGAAAGTGTTTTGTTTTGTTTGGTATGTTTTTTCCTTGCAGTGTTGACATCATCTCTTTATAATAGGATGAAATAATTTTTGGTAATATAATCAAATCCCTTAATTTGGCGCAAAATAATCTGTGTATCAAATCCTTGTCGCCTGATTTTAATCTGCTCGTCATCGCTTAAAGAGGTGCTCTTTTTAAGAATGGCATCAGGAATTCTGAGTTTCCCTAGATTTTGAAATAAAGCGGCAAGTTCAATTTCATCTTGCTCCCCAATTGATAAATGACATAACCCAGCAATCGTGCGTGCTAAAGAAGCAACCATCAAGGATTGATGTTGGTTTGAATGATCTTTGGCGTCAACAATGTTGGCAAACATACTGGCGATGCTTTTTAATAGACTAAAATGTACCGTTTCTATTTTTCCTTTTTCAACCCATTCTTTGAAGTAGTAGTGTAGTGGATCTGATTCTAAATAATGCCAAAAGAAATCCGTATGAGAAAGCTCTATAAAGGCTTCACATAGTTTTGGTGCAAATAATTCTGGAGTATATGTACGGATAATGGAGCGAATATACTCTTTTTCTTGAGATAAATGGGCTCCAAATTGTGAACGAAGAGCATCGATACGATCACTTAAATAGATAAGATTTGCATAAAGTTTTATATCGTTATCAATTTGAGGTAAAAAGTGTTCCCAATGGGTATGATGCAAAGCAATGATGTCTGAAAATTCAGTGTAAATTGGAACGCTTTGAAGTAGTTTAGCCCCTCGTTCACTGTGAATTTGAGAATCTTCCCAATCAAGATTATTCACAATAGAGTTGTGCACATCGGTTAATGAGACCCCGCAATCATGTAGCATTGCCATGAGCATAATTTTGTCTAATTTGGATTGTCTCAATCCTAGATTTTTGCCTATTTCATAGGCTATGTAGGCAACGCGTTTACCATGATGTATATCATTGATGCCAACATAATCAAGTGCTTCCGTGAGAACATATGTCACTTCTCGTAGATTAAGCTGATGGTACATACTGAAGTCTCCTTACAATTCCTTTTACGGTTTAAATTATAGAGCGCTACTGTTGTAACGGCGTTATATTTGTTATAATCACGCTTTGCAAAAAAGGATACCAATGCAAGTTTATGTTCTCTTAGTGTTATGTGTGCTCTTTTGGTCTGCCAATTTTGTTCTCGGACGATTTGTTGCTGGAGCCATTGAACCTTGGGAATTAGCATTCTTTAGATGGTTAGGTGTTTTTGTGGTCACTTTGCCTTTTTTACTTTTACATGTAAAGAAAATTGGGAGAGCATTAAGAGCGCATTTTGGTATTTTAGTCGTGCTTTCAGCCCTTGGTATTGCAGCATTTAATACACTCTTGTATATTGGACTTCAAAAGACAACCGCGACGAATGCGTTGTTGATTAACTCCTCAATTCCAATCATTATTGTTTTACTCTCTTTTGTAATTTTAAAAACACGTATTTCTAAACTACAGGTTTCCGGCATTCTTCTCTCAACCCTAGGCGTCATTTTTTTAGTGCTTAAAGGTGATGTCCAAAGTATTCTTACCTTGAGTTTCAATTCAGGTGATTTTTGGGTGATTGCCTCATCTTTATGTTGGGCAAGTTACAGTGTTTTGGTTAAATTTAGGCCTTCGAGCTTGAGTAATTTTGAGTTTTTTATTACGACGGTGAGCTTAGGTTTAGTTATGCTATTGCCTTTTTACCTTGCACAAGGATACACGTGGGAGCGTGAAGTGATGATCCTAACACACTACACGTGGGTGATTGCTTATGTCGTTTTGTTTACATCTATTCTTTGCTACTATTTGTGGCATTATGGCATCGCTCACATTGGTGCTGGAAAAACAGGACAATTTACCCATTTGATGCCACTGTTTGGAAGCTTCTTAGCGTATCTTTTTTTAGGTGAGCGTTTAGAATGGTACCATTTAGGTGGTATCCTTTTGATTTTTGGAGGAATTTATCTCTGTTTATTTGTCAAAAAAAAAGTGTTAATGTGAAGCCGTAGGTGGAAGTTTTGGGTTTGGTTTACCAATGTAAAAGCCTTGCGCATAATCAATCCCGACCTCTTTAACGCACGCGAGAACTTCTTCTGAGTGGACATATTCTGCAATGGTTTTGATATTAAGCTCTTTGGCAAAGTTGACAATCGTTTTAACGATGATTTTCGTCTCTTCATTTTGATGAATATTTTTAATCAAACTTCCATCAACCTTAATAAAATCAACTCTAAGTTCGGTCAGCCGTTCAAAGTTAGAGTAGCCTGAGCCAAAATCATCAATGGCGATTTTGGCACCATAGGATTTTGACTTGGTCAATAAATTTGGCGATGGCTTCATAATTTTCAATACCATCACTCTCTAAAATCTCAAAAATAACCCATGGCCCCACGTTGAACTCTTCAAGCTTTTCGAGGATAAAGGTTGTGGTAACAATGTTCGTCATATCAAGGTAAGAGAGGTTGATCGAAAAGCTACTTGACGAGATTTGAAAGGTTTCAAATGCTTTTTGAATGAGTGACATAGAGAGTTTAGAGTAGATTTTAGAGTGTTTGGCGACATCTAAAAATTCTGCTGGAAGGTAATAATTTCCATCTTCTTTTTTGATGCGCATTAAGGTTTCAAACTTTTCGATCTCATTCGTATGGAGACATAAAATAGGTTGGAAAAAAGGAATGACATAATCTTTTGCAAGCGCTTCTTTGAGGGTATGACTCATCATCATATTGTGATGGTACTCGGCTTCTTTATGACTACTTTTATCATAGATAATATACGGCAAACGTTTATTTTTAGCTTCTTTACAAGCAATGGATGCGAGTTTCAAAAGACTCTTTTTACCTTGATGTGCTCCAATGGAAAGGGTTGTATCGACCTCGACATCATCGCAAATAATGCGATCTTTGGTGATTTTCATCGAGATTTTTTTGAGGTATTTTTTGAGATTGTAGTCGCTGAAAGGAACACGGATTAAAATGGCATAAATATCGGCTTCAAACTTATACAATGTCGCATCAATAGGAGGAAGATTTTGGCGAAGCCATTCACCAATGACTTTAAGAAATTTATCACCAAAATTATGTCCATAAAAGTTATTGGTATTTTGAAAGGAGTCAATATTGATTATAATCAGAGTCGACTCAATATCGGGATCAAGTTCTTTCGTGTCTTTCAGCAATTTAAGGCGATTTGGCAATTTGGTGTTAAGATCGATATAAAAATTTTTGCGTAGCTCATTTTTTAGTTTTGTATTACTTTTGTATAGTTTTGTAACAATTATAAGGTTGAAAATAGCAGATAGCGCGAAGAGGAGACAAGCGATCTCTGGCAACTGATACCAAATGGCACTATAAGTAAGGCATAGCGTAAGCAAAAGAAAGAATACCATTTTAAGATAGAATTTTTTACTACTCTCCAACGTATTCCTTTGAGCCCATAGATGCTTACATTTACATGTAGGGGTAGCACTTTAGCACAAAGGTTTTAAAAAAAAAATTAAGTGATTTTTTTGTCTAGGGTCTTAAAATGAGAAGAGATTTCAAAAAAGCTATTATGCTTAGATGAGTATCAGGTTCATCACAAAAAAGTCACGCTATAATGTTTTCTAAGATGTAACTTTAGATGAAAGATTAATATGAGCAAACAACGTTGCGATCATTGTCACTTAGAATACGAAACCTCAATGTTACTACCTGATACAAGTTTTAACCCCCCTAAATTTTTTTGTTGTAAAGGGTGTCAAGGTGTTTTTCACCTTTTAAGCGATGAAGGGCTGGATACTTTTTATACTAAAATGGGAGAGACGACACTTACCCCTCCGAAAGTGACGTTAGACGATGTCAATCGTTTTGATTTGGATGGATTTGTTTCCAAATATGTGAAAAAAAGTAAAGAAGGATTTAGCGAAATAGCACTTATTATAGAAGGAATTCACTGTAGTGCGTGTGTATGGCTTAATGAAAAAGTGCTCTCTAGACAAGAGGGAATCGTTGAAGTTTCGATTAGTTATTCCAATCATAAAGCCAAAATTGTTTGGGATGAATCATTGATTAAACTGTCTGCAATTATTGAAACCATTCGTAGCATTGGGTATAACGCTTATCCTTACGATCCCAAAAGTGGAGAAGAGCGAGCGACGGCACAACGCAGAGAGTATTACTCCAAACTTTTAGTAGGTATCTTTGCAACAATGAATGTGATGTGGATTGCCATTGCGCAATATGCAGGCTATTTCACGGGCATGCAGAGCAATATCAAAAATATTCTCAATTTCGCCGAGTTTGTTCTCGCCACTCCAACGCTGTTTTACACCGGTTCGGTTTATTTTAAAGGGGCGTATTATGGCATCAAACATCGTTATATTACGATGGATTTTCTCGTTGCTACGGGGGCAACACTCACGTATGTTTTTTCTCTCTATGCGATGTTTTCACACAATGCTGAGGTCTATTTTGACTCAGTAACCATGATTGTTACCTTTGTCTTTGCGGGTAAATATTTGGAAGTTTTAACGAAGAAAAAAGCGGTAGACACACTTGATGCCTTTGGAAGTTCCATGCCCACAGAAGTCACTTTGATCAAAGGCGATGAAAAGATTTTAACCAGCGTTGAGTCGGTCGAACTGGGTGAAATCATCGAAGTGCGAGCAGGCGACAAAGTGGCAATCGATGGTGTCATTACTGAAGGTGAAGGCTCTTTTGATCTTTCCCGTCTCAATGGCGAATCCATTCCTGTTTTAGCCCAAAAGGGCGATAAAATTCTGAGTGGTTCTATCTGCTTAGACAGCGTTATTCACTACCAAGCGACCCATACTTTTTCCTCCTCCATGTTTTCCAAGTTGGTCTGTTTGCTTGAAGATGCAATGAATAAAAAGCCTAAAATCGAAAAGCTTGCCAATCAAATTTCGGGGTATTTTTCACGAACTATTTTGCTCTTAGCTTTCTCAACACTATTGTTTTGGTTCTACCAAAGTGGTTCTTTTGAGAAGGGTTTGATTATTGCGATTTCTGTGATTGTGATTGCCTGCCCTTGTGCGCTTAGCCTTGCCACACCTGTAGCAACGATTGTGGGGATTGGGCTTGCTGCAAAAAAAGGGATTTTGTTTAAAGAGGCAGGGTTTTTAGAGAGCATGGCAAAATGCAATACGCTTGTTTTGGATAAGACAGGAACCATTACGAAAGGTAAACCTGAAGTTGTCATGTATGAGTATGCGTACACGTTTGATCGATCTTTGTTATATGCACTTGTCAATTCATCCAATCATCCTATTAGCCAAGGGGTTGCACGTTTTTTAAACGAAGATGAAACTACTTTACATGTAAAGAGTTTGGAGCAGATAAAAACAGTAGAGGCCAAAGGAGTCAGAGCCGTTGCGGAAGGCCATGAGCTTCTGGGTGGCAATGCAAAAATGATGGAGGAAGCGGGCATCGAAGTGTTTTTGCCTCACGGATTTGAATCACTCAGTCATTATTTCTTTGCAATTGATGGCAAACTTATGGCTATATTTGGGCTTAAAGATGCGCTCAAAGAGGGCGCAAAAGAGAGTATAGGGGCACTGAAATCTCTAGGTTTAGAGATCGTCATGCTCAGTGGTGATCATGCTAAAGTAACCCAGGAAATTGCCGAAGAAGTGGGCATTGAGACGTACAAAGCAGGGCTCTTTCCTCATGAAAAAGCTGCGTATATTGAAGTACTTCGTCAAAAAGGTCAAAAAGTAGTGATGGCAGGTGATGGTATTAACGATGCATTAGCGCTTTCTCAAAGTGAAATTGCGATTGCGATGGGGAATGGGGCTGATGTTGCGGTGGATATCAGTGATATTGTTTTGACCAACGATAGTATGCAAAGTTTGTATGAGGCATTTGTGATCGCAAGAGCGAGTTTGCGTGTGGTTAAAGAGAACTTATCTTTTTCGTTGCTGTACAATATTGTTACGATTCCTTTAGCCATGAGTGGGCATGTGATACCTTTGTTTGCAGCGCTTTCCATGTCGCTTAGTTCGTTGGTTGTTGTCGGTAATTCGATGCGCATTAAAAATGTTTTAAAAAGGTCGTAGAGATGGATGGGTGGATTATTGCGATGATGTTGGGTGCTTCAACACTGCTGGGAGCATTTGGTCTATGGGGTCTGTTGTGGGGAATTCGCAGTGGACAGTTCGATGATCATCAGAAGTTTTTAGATGGCGCACAGTTTGATAGTGAAGAAGCACTGAATGATGCTGTCAATATGGAACGTAAAAAAGCAAAAGTTTTAAAAGAGAAGCAAGAAAGAGAGGTGGGATACGCCCCACCTGATTAATGAAGAGATTAAAAGCGAAACTTTTCTGCCTCAAAGAGGCAAGCTTCAGTGTCTAGTACAACGTAGCTACAAGAGCTTTGCCCTTGTAGCGTGTCATAATAGTTTTATTTGAATGAAGCAATAGTTGTAGCAACTGCTTTAAGATCTTCATCGCTAAGTCCAGAAGCGATAGGTTTCATAACGCCTTTCATTGCTTGACCATAACTGCCATCTTTATAACCTGTGACGGCTGCTGTGATTTTTGCAGCATCCCAACCTGCAATGATTTGAGATTTATTCAATGCCGCTTTAGAAGCTTTGTCTCCATGACAGGAAAAACATTTTGATTGGTAGATTGCTGCGCCATCGGCCGCCATCAAACTAGATACTGCTGCAATTGCTAAAATTGTACAAACTTTTTTCATACGAAATACCCCTTTTTGAGTTGTGTAAGAAAAATTATAACGAACCAGACTTTAACCCTGCTTAGGTTTTCTAAGCGCCTTTCGTGTTCTATTTTCATTTCGGTAAAACTTGGATATAATCTAGGCCATCTTAATCTGAGTAGGGGTTCATTTGTTTCGAAGTGCTATAGCTTTATTATGTTTAGCGGTGGCTCTTTTTGGAGCAACACATAGTGTTTGTGTAACCGAAAGATCCGATACTGCAAGAGCTAAAGAAGCCATTGAAGCCATTTTAAGTACAGAACCAAACAATACAGAGTGTATGCTTCAACTTGCTAATATCTATCTCAAGCAGGGCAAAATTGCTCAAGGATTTGAAATCTTAGTGGATGCGTATTCGATTGATCCGCACAATGTTCAAAAGAGCCGTATTGCTACTGTTCTCCCTTTTGCCCTTAAAGTTTCCAACCTAAAACAACAAGCAGCTAAGACCAATGACAAAGATATTTGGAACAAATTGGGTGATGGTTATTTTGAAATGGGCATTTTCAATGAAGCTTCAAAGATGTACCAAAAAAGTCTTGCTGTGGATGATATGCAACATATGATTCGCCTAAAACGCGCCCTTGCTCTTCAAAAAAATGCACAAATCTATACTGCGATTGAAGAGGTGCAGATTGTCTTGATCAAAGAGCCAACACACCTTTATGCCAACTACTACATGGGAAAATTCTTAGCGTATGATTTGCGTAATCGTGAAGAAGCAAGAGACTTTTTTATAAGAGCAAAAGCTTCTTTGATAGCGCAAAAAGACACGTTTGGCTACCTTGAATACACCAATTTACTCAGTGATATTACCAAAGAGCTTGGAGAATAAGTGCAAAAAGCAATTTTCTTAGATCGCGATGGCGTCATTAATGTTGACAAAGCCTATGTTTCAAAGATTGAAGATTTTGAGTTTTGTGACGGCGTTTTTGAAACCTTACGTCATTTTCAATCTTTAGGGTATTTGCTGATTATTGTGACCAATCAATCGGGCATTGGGCGAGGCTATTACAGCGAAGAAGATTTTCAAACATTAACCGCGTGGATGCTAAAAGAGTTTTTACATGTAAACATTCAAATCGATGCTATTTACCATTGTCCGCATGCGCCAGAAGCGAACTGTGCGTGTCGCAAACCTCGAAGTGGTATGTTAAAAGCAGCGATTGCAGCGTTTGACATCGATGTGGCACACTCATGGATGATCGGCGATAAACCCAGTGACATTGAAGCCGCACATGGTGCTGGCATTACCCAAACAATTCTGCTTCATCCTACTCTTTCTAGCACTCAAGCTAAATATTGCGTTAATTTTCTTTTGGATACAATTAATCTTATTAAACAATAGGGTTAAGCATGCATTACAGCGAAACAGATTTCAATCATAAAAACATTTTAATTACAGGTGGAGCGGGATTTATCGGTAGCAATCTTGCTTTTTATTTTCAAGAAAACTATCCTACATGTAACGTTGTTGTCTTTGATCTTTTTAGAAGTGAAGCCACCTTTTCCAATGGCAACCTCAAGAGTTTTGGGCACTTTAAAAATCTCCTAGGATTCAAAGGTGAAGTCATTAGTGGCGACATCAACGATGACGAAGCACTCAAAAAACTCTCTTCGTATCGCTTTGATTATATTTTTCACGAAGCAGCCATTTCGGATACAACGGTTTTAGATCAAGGTATTATGGTGAAAACCAATGTCAATGCATTTAAAGCTATTTTAGAACTTGCCAAAGCGAACCATTCCGTTGTGGTCTATGCTTCCAGTGCTGCGACGTATGGTGATGCCGCTTCTCCTCAGCGCGTTGGGCATGAGCAACCTCAAAATGTGTACGGGTTTAGTAAACTCTCTATGGATCATTTAGCACGCGAATTTTGTGCGCAAAATCCAAGTATGAGCGTGATAGGGCTACGCTACTTCAATGTCTATGGTCCAAGAGAATACTTTAAAAATACAACGGCTTCGATGGTCTTGCAATTAGGAATTCAGATTTTAAGTGGCAAAACGCCTCGTCTCTTTTCTGGGTCTGATAAAATCGTACGCGATTTTATTTATATCGATGACGTTGTTCAAGCCAATATCAAAGCAGCTTCTTCAGGTAAATGTGGTGTTTATAATGTAGGAACGGGTAATCCTAGAAGTTTTCAAGACATTGCCGACATCTTACAAAAAGAGCTTGGAACTAACTTAGGCACAGCGTATTTTACCAATCCTTACCGTGCGTATCAGATGCACACGGAAGCGGATATCTCCTTTACATGTAAAGATTTGGGCTATGCGCCACGGGTGAGTTTAGAAGAGGGCATTAAAGCCTATGTACCTGAGATTCAACGTATTTTTAAATGCGAAGTGAACCATGGATAGATTAAGAACGTATCAGCCTTCCATCTTGGTGATCGGCGATTTAATGCTCGATCACTACCTCTGGGGAAAGTGTGAACGTATCTCTCCTGAAGCTCCTGTTCAAGTGGTGGATATTCAAAATGAAAGCACGGTTTTGGGTGGAGCAGGGAATGTCGTCAACAACCTTTTAAGCTTAGGGTCTAAAGTCAGTGTTTTAAGCGTTGTAGGGGATGATGAGAACGGCAAAGAGCTTCTTTGCATGCTCGAAACTTTGGGTGCAGATGTTCAAGGCATCGTAAAACAAACGGGGCGTAAAACCAGTAAAAAAAGTCGTGTGATTGCTTCGCATCAACAAGTCGTACGTTACGATAGTGAATCCAAAGAGGACATTACGGAAGCTTCTGTTAAGGCTCTTTTAGCGCGATGTGAAAACTATCTTAAGACGGTAGATATTATTGTGCTCTCCGATTATGGTAAAGGTGTTTTAACGCAGAGTTTTACATGTAACGTCATAGCGCTCGCCAAAGCACATCAAAAACGTATTTTAGTAGACCCAAAAGGGGACGATTACCGCAAATACAGTGGCGCGACATTACTAACGCCCAATAAAAAAGAGGCGAGTATTGCTACAAAAATAGCCATCAAAGATGATGAGAGTTTACAAAAAGCAGGAAACTTGCTCAAAGAGAGTTTGGGACTAGACTACGCGATCATCACGCTCTCTGAAGATGGCATGGCTATTTTTGGTGAGAATTTTATCAAAATGCCAACGGTCGCACGCGAAGTCTATGATGTCACGGGTGCGGGTGATACCGTTTTAGCCAGTCTTGGTTACGCACTCTCTTGTGGTCTCAGTATGAAAGAAGCTGCCTCTTTTGCCAATAAAGCTGCAGCCGTTGTTGTGGGAAAACTCGGAAGTGCTACGGTGACATTGGATGAAATCGATGCCTATTCCCACAGCCTTAGAGGCGCTACTGCTGAGAGTAAAATTAAAACCAAAACAGAGATGGTTGCTCTTTTAAAAGCAATCAAAAACCAAAAAATTGTTTTTACCAATGGTTGTTTTGACATTTTACATGTAGGGCATGTGAAGTACCTTGAAATTGCGAAAAGTTTTGGAGATATCCTTATTGTTGGGCTCAATGCCGATGATTCGATCAAACGTCTCAAAGGGCAAAGTCGTCCGATTAATCCACTGGAAGATCGAGCGTATATCTTAGCGAGTTTAGAATCGGTGAGTTATGTCGTTCCTTTTGAAGAAGATACGCCACTGGAGCTTATCTCTGCCATCCAACCCGATATTTTGGTTAAAGGGTCGGATTACGAGGGCAAAGTGGTTGTGGGAAGTGACATTGCCAAAGAGGTACGACTCGTCCAATTTGTTGAAGGTAAAAGTACCACAAAGATCATACAAAGGGTGAGAGATGATAAACAAAAGTGAACTGCTTCACTTTTGTCAGCTCGGAACCAAAATCTTTATGCGAAGTATGAGCATAGATGAAGGCAGAAGGATAAAATAATGATGGAAATGATACAGCGTGAGATGCTTGCACATCAAGCCGTTATCGCAAAAACAATCGAGAGCCTACAAAGTCATATTTACACAGCATGTATTATTGCAACCGAAGCGCTTAAAAACGGGCACAAGATACTTCTGTGTGGCAATGGTGGCAGTGCGGCGGATGCGCAACACATTGCAGCGGAGCTTAGTGGTCGTTATAAGAGCGAACGACGAGGACTTCCTGGCATTGCATTGACTACTGATACATCGGTTCTTACCGCTGTTGGCAATGATTTTGGATTTGATCGTATCTTTGATCGTCAAGTGGAAGCTTTAGCACGTGAGGGAGATGTTCTCATTGGTATATCGACCAGTGGGCACAGTAAAAATGTCGTACGTGCCTTAAGCCTTGCTCGTAATATGGGATGCAAAACGATAGGACTGAGTGGACGCGATGGTGGCGTGATGAATGAATTTTGTGATGTCAATATCGTTGTTCCAAGTGATGATACACCTCGCATTCAAGAGATGCACATTATGATTGGACACATCATCTGCCAAGCGATAGATGATGCTCTAAGCGTAAAATAACTTCTTCTGCTTTAATGCCCCGCATACACTCATGTGTTTTGATGGGGCACTCTCGTTTCATGCAAGGCGCACAGGTAAGATCGTGTGAAAGAACAAAGCTATTGGGATTCTGCCACGGAGATGTTTCGTTATAGCGTGTTGGTCCAAACAGCGCCACCGTTGGGATTTGATACGCTGCTGCTACATGCATCGGTCCACTGTCATTGGTGACAAAAAGACTTAGTCCTGCAATATTTTGAATGAGTTCTTGAATTGTCGTTTTACCTGCTAAATTGGTGACATTGGTAATTTTATTTTTTGTGAGCTGCTCTTCAACTTCTTGTGCAATATCCATTTCATTCGGTCCGCCAAAAATGACAATATCATAACGGTCTGCAAAATGAATCGCCACTTTAGCAAACTCTTCTGGATACCAGCGTTTGGCACTTCCGTACGTTGCCCCTGGATTAATTCCCAGTGTTGGTTTTTCAAAGTGAAAAGGTGTTTGATAAAGTTTTAAGGGAAGTGATGTTGTCTTTACATGTAAAGATTTGGCTATGAATTGGGTGTACTTTTCAACCTGATGACCTACAAAGAGATTTCTTTGATAGTGAAATTTCTTTTTTGCTGAAATACACCATAGCAAGAAAGACGATGTCCATGAACTTCTAAAACTAATCGCTATATCAAAAGCTCCTAAAGTATGTGCTAGTGAATAAAGCCAATAAAACCTAGAAAATGCTTTTTTACTCTCATCAACAATACAGCGCGAAACATTTGGATGCATTTTGAGTGCCTCCGTGGAGACAAATGAACCAAACAGTGTAATATCTGTGTCTGGGTAGTGTTCTAGAATGTTTTCAATAGCTGGTGTTGTCATGATGGCGTCACCGAGCCATGTGGGCAGTTCAATAAAAAGTTTCATTTGATGCGTTTGTAGTGTTTTTTACTGAGTTCTAGCCCAAAGAGATTTTCTAATGTGAGCATTATGCGGTGTTTTTTCTCTTTCTTTGTCAGAACATGATGTTTATCTGCTTGGAAAACACCTTTTTCTTTAGGTAACCACTCTTGTACAATCTTAGGATGCGTGCCTTTGAATTCTTGGACGATGCTACCATCGATGTCTGCATAGTTGATGGTTTTATGCCCTTTGTTCCAGTATTGTTGTACTTTTTCGCTTTTTAAATTCATCTGAGCTTCGCTTCGCACCCATCCATAATGGTACATCTTTGCGCCACACTCTACCGCTTTTGGGTATCTGCCTATTTTATTTTGATCTAAAACAAGCCAAAAAAGCCCATCGGGAGCATAGCTGCGAATGGAGTTTTTGATAATGCGAGGTGCTTTTCGGTACCATGCAGGGCTCCAAAGATAGCTATTAGCATTGCCATAAAAATGGTAGTAATCAAAAACGATCGCTTCGACATTGGCGTCATCTTTATACTTTTCCATACATGCGTAAATTTTATCTAAATCCTCTTCGTGAACCACTTCATCACCTTCAAGGTAAAAAGCCCAATCACCTGTGCAATTAAATTGCGCTATCATCTTTTGTTGACCGTAAACATAACCACGATCTTTCATGTTATTGTTCCAGAGAGACTCTATAATTCTGATTTTAGGGCTATCAATCGCTTGAATAATTTTGAGTGTATCATCTTCGCTTTGTCCGACATTGACAACAAATTCATCGACAATCGGTAAAATAGATTTGATAGATTCTACAAAAGGGTATCCTAGTATTTCACCATTTTTGATGAACGTAAATGCGCTAACTTTCATTGTCTAGCCCTTTGAGGTATTTATTAATTCCATTGTTGCACCAAATGAGTTTTTGCTCAATGGTATTTTTTAAAATGGCATCATTTTGTGGAAGGCTGGCTCTCGTATTTTCGGGGTGGTAGAGATGGTAAGCAATAGCATGAAAACGTATATCGTGTCTTTTGATACCATAATTGAGAAGTCTCACTGCAAATTCGCTATCTTCTCTTCCCCAGCCAACAAAATCTTCATTAAAGCCATTGATCGCAAGACAATCTTTTTTAAAAAAGGCTAAATTGCAGGTCTTAATACCTTTGAGATGGCTCTTTTGTGTTGAAAACAGAGCGCTTAAAAATTTCGAATGCAGTGTGTTTTTGCGGTTTTTAATGCCTTGTGAGAAAAAATTTAAGGCGAGCTTCTTTGCCTGAAATATTTTTTGTGTCAAGTTTTTTTCAACTAAAACGCGTGTGCCTTGGGTGAAAAAGCCTTTTTTGGCAAAAGAGAGATGATCTTGAATGAAATTTTGATGCAAGCAGATGTCACCATCAATTAAAATAATATATTCACCCTTTGCTTTTGCAATAGCTCTGTTTCTGCTCATAGAAGCGCGAAAACCAAGATCTTCTTGCCACGAATGAATAATATGCAAAGTAGGATTTTCGTGTGAAAATTTTTCGATAACTTTTTTTGTTTTTTCAGAACTTCCATCATCGGCTATAATGATTTCATCAGGCAGACGTGTTTGTGTCGCGCAACTGGAAAGAACCTGTTGCAGTGCTTCTTCCCAGTTGTAGGTTGTAATGATCAGGCTACACGTCATCATTTGTTGTTCTCGTAGAGCTTGATATATTTGTAGAAGGTGCCATTGGCATTTGAGACAGAAATGACAAGTCCTTCATAGCCATTTAAAAATCCTTTTTTTAAAAAATAAAATTTTATAAAAGTAAAGAAGGCTCTTATAACAGCTTGAAGAGGGGATGCACTTTTCTTGCCTTTTTTATCTTGTGCCCAAAGCGATGAGTATTTTTGCATTTTATCAATAAGCTCATCAGCACTTTTAAAAGAGTAGTGTTCCAACTCATTATGGAGCTTTTTAATTTTTAAACCATTGTTCAAAAGGCTTTCATGTACTAAATCATCACTAAATTTTGTGCTTTGTTTATGAAAAATACGTTTGACAAAATCGTTATCCCAGCCACAACATTGCATTTTTTTCATGCCGTAAAAATTGGATCTTTTGATGGCATAAAGGGTGTTTTTATCGAAGTTTAAAGCGTGTATTTCTTGTACTAAGCTAGGAGTTGCAATTTCATCGCTGTCTATCGAAAAAATCCAATCATTCTTGGCGTAAGAAATGGCAAGATTTTTTAAAGGACCAAAGCCAATGAATTCATGTTTTACTATTTTAACATTAGGGTATTGTTGTGCAATTTGCAAGGTATCATCCATCGAACCATTATCTAAGATGATGATTTCATCAAACGATTGAAGTGCCTCAAGACACTGCTTCATATGTTCCTCAGAATTCTTTGTAAGTATCGTAACGCTTATTTTAACCATTTTTGAACTTCTTGAAAAATAGTGTTTGGATTGATGAGTGCTAAACAGTCACTTTTGCCATGCTTATCATCACATCCTGCTTTTCCACAAGGTACGCAGGGCAGATTGGCTTGAAAAATAGTAATAGCTCCATAGGTATAAAAAGGTGGAGTTCCCATCCTGTAAGTACCACTTAGATTATCCCATGGCGACCACATGGAAGTGAGTGTTGGACCAAAAATAGCAAAGATACGCTTATTTTGGGCTGCAGCGATATGCATATTGAGTGTATCCATTCCAATATAGGCTTGGCAGAGGTATGAGAGCGCTATATATTCACCCAAAGAGGTTTTGCCTATGAAGTTATGGATATTAGCAAGCTCTGGCAGGTTTTGAGAAATTTCTTCATCAATGGCTGTTTTACCTCCCGTAACGATGATGGGAATGTTTAAACTATTTAAAAGTCTTAGAAGAGTGTTAAGTGTTTCATTGTTGAGCATTTTATAGCTATATTGAGCAGATGGGTGAAAAATAATAAAATTTTTAATGCCTTCTTTTTGCAACACATTTTCTATGTTTTTTATATCTTCCGCCTTTGGGTTGGCGGTTATTTCCACTTTGGAGCAGTTGATTTTGAGTAAATTAAGGGGTGTTACGTTGTTCATAACAATATGTTTTGAGGTATCAAAAAAGTAGTGTTGTGTTAATAAAAGCTTTTTCCACCATGCTTTTTTGACATCTTTTTCAACAGCGGCAATAGAATGTTTTGCCCCAAACGCAGCATATAAAACACTTCGATCACTGGACGTTAAACTAATGGCTAAATCATATTTTTTGAAGATGGATTTCATTAAGAAAAATTCTTCTTTAAGCCTTTGCAGGGTTGAAAGTTTTCGCCAAGAATATTTATAAAGATGAATCGTATGGATATGCTCCAACGTCTTGGCAATGCCCAGCGTATCATCATTGATCAATAAATCAATTTCAGCTTGGTCATAATAGTGATATAAAGCATTGATTAAAGGGGTACTTAAAAAAACATCCCCATTTGATCTTTGAATAACAATTAAGATCTTAGACTTTTTCACCGGAAAAGTCCTTGTAAAGAATGGCACTAAAATAAACAAATAAAAGGGCTGTATGGTGACCCAAAAGGTAGCTGTCGCTGAGCATAATGGTTAAAAATAAAAGAGGAAGCGCAAGCCTTAATGGTGCGAGCGAATCATTGATTTTAAAAAATGATTGTATCTGCATATAAAAAATTGAAAGCATTAGCACAAGACCTACAATACCCGTTTGCGCTAAGACAAGCAAGTACATATTGTGAGGATTGACTGTAGGAAGGGCATTTGGCGATCTTTGCATATTTACTTTTTCATATTCTTGAGGAAAATCACCTGTTCCAGCACCAAAAATAGGATTTTCTTTGATAATTTCTAAGGTATTCATTGCAAACGTCATTCGTAGTCCAACACTGGTATTGGGGTTTTTATCAATCATATGAACGTCATTGAGCCCTTCATGAATTCGTGTGTTAAAGAGCGTGCTTGAAGAGTAGGCTATAAAAAAAATGGTAGGTAACACAACAAGGATCAAGAGTGCAGATTTTAAAATATTTTTTTTAAAATATAAGATAAAGGCTAAGGACAACATAACAAAAAAGCCAACTTGACCTGCTCTGCCTCCTGTTATAAAAATATTGATCGTCATGGTGGTTAAAAAAAATAAAGAAATGATTTTAGAAAAGTTATTTTTATAATTTTTGATGAAAAAGATAAAATAGATTAAGAGAAAAATACTAAAAGCTAAAAAGGGGTTGTATGAAATATGGCTCATAAAGGGTGTAGGGTTAAGTATGGTAGCACCATGAAAAGGTGTGATAATCCCAAACCAAATTAGATAAGACAATACTTCAGATAAGCTCATGGCTAAGAGAAATGCAATAAGATAGTATTGAATATGCTCTTTTTTAGTGATCGTAATTAAGACTAGAAGAAGCAAAATACGCCACTCTTTACTCACAATATGAAGTCCCCATGTTAAATCTTCACTCCACAGTAGACCGATGAGATGGATCATGAAAAAGGCTAAAAAAGCATATGAAATTTTATTGTGTTGGATAATGGTAAATTTTTCTTTGAATTTTCCTTCTACTAACCATAGAAGCATGATGCACCCTATAACCGCCGTTCCAATGGAAACGGATAAAGGGAATGTGAATCCTAACAAGATCAAAAGATAGCTATTGATTGTTGGGATTTTTGTCTGAAATGATGAAAAATTATGAATCGTCACTTGTAGCATTCCTCGTATTGATTTTTCCACCTGCGGTGAAACCAGAACCATTCATCAGGTTTGTTCTCAATGATGCGTTGTGTTATCTCCGCTTGTGCTTGAATACTATCAAGCAAAGATTGTTCATTGTCATCATGAGGTGCAGGAATCGGTTCGTAAAAGGTGAGATCGAAATGCTCATGATCTTGGGTCGTGATAAATGCAGGGATAATAATACAGTCGGTTTTTTTTGCAAATTGAGCCGCTGCTGGTGTATGTCTGACCAGTTTCCCAAAAAAAGGAACAAGCACTCCCTCATTTTCAGAAGTATTTTGATCGACAAGTAACCCTACACTCCCCCCATTTTTGAGAGTTTTGAGGATGCCTCGCATAGCACCTTTTTTATCTAAAAGTGTTACATTGAAGCGTTGCCTGTTTTTTTCTAGAATGGCATTCATCACTTTAGAGTCTAGTTCTCTTCCAATAATGCTGATTGGTCCAAATTTTGCGCCTACTGCTAAGGACATAATCTCCCAGTTACCATAATGCGCCGTTTGAAAAATGACCCCTTTTTTAAGTTTTAAAGCTTCAACATAGATGTGCTCATTATGAAAAGTCACTTTTTGAAGTAACTTCTCTTTTGAGATGGTTTGATTTTCTATAAAATCTTTGAGCAAGTAAAGCAAGTTTTTATAACACTGTTTGATAATCTCTATTTTTCGCTCTTCACTCATACGATCTTCAAACGCAAGATCTAAATTCACCTTGGCGATTTTGGTGTGTTTTTTATCAACGAGATAGCCAATAGCTGCAAAAAAATTAATCAAAAGCATCAATAGCGATTTTGGTAGTTTGGTCACGAAGAGTTTAAACAACCCAAAAGCGGATAAATAAAAATAATCTAACACGGGAGTAGTTCCTTTGCCAATGCAATAATTTTTAGGGGATCAATCTGTTGAATGCAAAAATCATGTTTGTTGATATCTCGTGCATTTATAGCTTTTTCACAATCGATTGTCAAATTAATAGCCGTTGTAACGGTGTTTCGCTCGCTTGGTGTTGGACCAAAAATGGTAATACTCGGACGACCTAGTGCCCATGCCATATGGGTTGGACCGCTGTCCGCACCTATGACGAGCTGGCTATTTTGGACAATAGTTTTTAATTCATTCAAACTCATTTTCGGAAGCATTGTTGCATTGGTGTGATCGCAAATAAACTGTGCATCTGTTTTTTCTTTTTCATTTCCCCAAGCAATAAAACTCTTTACATGTAAAGCATTGAGAATGGTCACAAAATGCTCTTTGGGATACACTTTGCTTTGCCACGATGAGCCAGTAATGACAAGCAGTGTTGGCGCTATGTCACTCTCATGCGTTGAAAACAAAAAAGGTTCCTTGGTTTGAATATCTGGTATATCGATATTGAGAGCTTTACATGTAAGCTTGAGATTGCGCATAATGACATTTTCTTCGTAAGGAACATGAAAAGAAGTTTTATAAAAGAATGCAGCCAGCGGTTCTCGAAGACTTTGTTTATCGAAACCAACACAGTTTGGACTTAAAATTCTAGCAACTAGGGCAGATTTGATGAGTCCTTGCAAGTCTAAAACAAGATCATACTGATTTTGTTTTGAGATCGTCTTGAGCTTTTGATACTCTTTGAAAACATGACGTTTATTGTTTTTAAGACGTAGGGGATAAAGGGCGTGGATATGCGGATTGTTTTCTAAAATCCCAACAAATTTTTCTTCCACAAACCAATCAATTTGTGCATCAGGAATGTTTTTTTTGATGTATTGCAAAACAATCATGGCGTGAATAATATCACCCAGTGCTGATAGTTTTACAATCGCAATTTTCATTCCGTATCATCCCTTTTTAAATGAGTTAAGTTATAATTGTAACTAAAAGTCACTTAAAGGCGGTTCAATGATTTGTGTGTTCGATATCGAGACTATCCCTGATACCAAGCTAATTCGAAGTGTCCTAAACCTTGAAGGAGAAGACCTTGAGGTTTCGCTTTTAGCGCAAAAGGAGCAAGAGGAGAAGAGTGGAAGCAGCTTTTTACCCCTCTCTTTTCATAAAATTGTGGCGATTTCGGCGGTCATCGCGGATGATTTTGGCATCTTTCGCAAGGTGAGTAGCATTGAGGGCAACACGGAGCATGAGATGATCAAAAGCTTTTTAGGATTTATCAATAAACACAATCCAAAGCTCGTGAGCTTTAACGGGCGCAGTTTTGATATGCCGCTTTTGATGCTAAGAGCGATGCAATACAATCTTACATGTAACGCTTATTTTGAGGTCGAAAACAAAGAGTTGAATAAAAACAAATGGGAAAATTACCGCGCGCGTTACAGTGACCGTTTTCATGTCGATCTCTTAGACCATTTGTGCGAATTTGGCGCGGTGCGTGGCATGAAGTTAGACCATGTCTGCTCAATGGTAGGGCTTCCGGGTAAATACGATGTGCATGGCGATCAAGTGCTAGAGCTTTACTATGCAGGTGAAATGGATAAAATTAAGGAGTATTGCGAAAGCGATGTGCTCAATACCTATTGGTTATTTTTAAAGTATGAACTCTTAAAAGGGAACCTCATTATAGAGGATTATCAGCGTGCATTGGTTACAATGCAAGAAAATTTACGGGTTGAAAAGTCCTATACGGATGTTTTTGGCATCGCAATTGAAGAAGAACTGTACAAGGAGAACCATTGAAAGCGATATTTAGAGAGTATGACATCAGAGGTATTTACGAAAAAGAGCTGAACGAGCAAACGGTTAAACTTATTGGGTATTTTTTAGGAAAACAGATTGCTAAAGTGGGTAAAAATGTTGCGATAGGGTATGACGCGCGTTCACATTCACCGATTTTGTGTGAGTATCTTACTAGCGGACTCAACAAAGCTGGCTGTAACGTGCTTAACATGGGACTCGTTGCGACACCGGTGAATTACTTTAGTAATTTTCAAAATTTCGATGGCGTAACACCTAATGCTTCCATTATGATCACGGGTTCTCACAATCCTAGTGAATACAATGGTTTTAAAGTAACCCTCGATAAAAAGCCTTTTTTTGGCGAAGACATTTACGCACTGGGTCGCGAGATTATGCAAAATTACGCGATGGAAATCGAAGATGACTTAAGCTCAACGTTTATTAATGCGAAAGAGCGTTATATCGCCTTTTTGATCAAAGAGTTTGACCACCTTAAAGGCTTCAAGCAACCGTTTGTTTATGACTGTGGAAACGGCGTTGCAGGCGTTGTGGTGCAAGATGTATTTAAAGCTTTAGGTTTTACATGTAAAGGTTTATTTACAGACCCCGATGGTACATTTCCTAACCACCATCCTGACCCAACCGTTGAGAAAAACCTCAAAGACATTAAAAAAGAGCTTGAAGGCGAGTATGCGCTTGGGTTTGCGTATGATGGGGATGCCGATAGATTGGCGTTTTTGACCAAGCACAACAATGTCAAAGGCGACATTATGGCGATTTTGTTTTCCAGCGCTATGAAAAACCCAACGGTCATTGGTGAAGTGAAATGTTCTCAAGTGATGTACGATGAGATTAACAAACGAGGTCATGCGATTATGTATAAAACAGGTCACAGTAACCTTAAAGTGATGATCGCTAAAACGAACGCCGATTTTGCAGCGGAAGTGAGCGGACATCTTTTCTTTAATGACCGTTATTTTGGTTACGATGATGCGATTTACGCCACGCTTCGTATGATTGAAATGGTTAAAAATGGTTTGGATGTGGATGCTGAGATCGCAAAATTACCAACCGTTTATTCTACTGAAGAACTTAAAGTTGAGACCAATGAAAGCGATAAGTTTCCTCTTGTTGAAAAAGTCAAAGAGCTTTTGAAAAATCCTCCTAAAGATTTTCCTGCTATTAAAGAGATTGTTGATGTTGACGGCGTAAGAGTCATTTTTAACGATGGTTGGGGCTTGGTGCGAGCGAGCAATACAACACCCGTTTTAGTCACACGTTTTGAATCGACCAATGCGGATAACGCGAAATTGTACGAGAAAAAACTGAACGAACTGATCGCGTACGCTAAAGCAGAGCTTCACTAACATGAAAGGCATCATCCTAGCAGGAGGGTCTGGAACCAGACTTTATCCTGTTACCCAAACGATTAGCAAACAGTTGTTGCCGATTTATGATAAACCAATGATCTATTATCCGCTCTCTGTTTTGATGCTAGCTGGAATTCGTGAGATCTTGATTATCTCAACCCCTCAAGATATTGGCAAATTTGAAGATCTTTTTGGCGATGGCTCTCATTGGGGAATTTCACTCTCGTATAAAATTCAACCCAGTCCTGATGGATTGGCACAAGCGTTTCTTTTAGGTGAAGAGTTTATCGGCGATGATAGCGTTTGTTTGATCTTGGGAGATAATATTTTTTACGGTCAAGGCTTTACACCACTGCTTCAAAGCTCGGCTCAATTAAAATCGGGAGCGATTGTTTTTGGGTATCAGGTCAAAGACCCACAACGTTTTGGTGTCGTCGAGTTTGATGAAAATCAAAAAGCAATCAGCATTGAAGAAAAACCTAAAAACCCCAAATCACCTTTTGCCGTAACGGGACTTTATTTCTACGATAACAGTGTGATTGAGATCGCCAAAGCGGTTAAACCAAGTGATCGAGGTGAGCTTGAAATCACTTCTGTAAATGAAGCCTATCTTAAACGAGGCGATTTACAAGTTGAAGTTTTAGGACGTGGTTTTGCTTGGCTTGATACGGGAACACATGACAGTTTATTGGAAGCTGGCATGTTTGTGCAAACGATTGAAAAGCGACAGAGTTTTAAAATTGCTTGCTTGGAGGAGATCGCTTATAATTATGGCTGGATTACCAAAGAGCAAGTCTTGGAGATTGCAAAACCTCTGAGTAAAAACGGTTATGGAGAATACCTCAAGGAATTGGTTAAATGAGTCAAAAATGTATTTTAGTCACCGGTTGTGCAGGGTTTATTGGGTCTAACTTTGTACCGTATTTTTTGGAAAAGTATTCAGAGTACCATCTGATCAATTTGGATCTTTTAACCTATGCTGGTAATTTAGATAACCTCAAAGAGGTAGAAAAAAGTGATCGTTATACTTTTGTACAAGGGGATATTTGTGATAGGGCTCTAGTCGAGTCTCTGTTTGAAAAATATGATATCCAAGGCGTGATTCACTTTGCAGCAGAGTCGCATGTGGATAACTCCATCAAAAACCCAGGCGTGTTCATCGAAACCAATGTCAATGGAACCTTTACGCTCATTGATGTGGCGTATAAAACCTGGATGGAAAAACCTTTCATCTTCAAAGAGGGCTATGAGGAGTGTCGTTTCCATCATATCTCAACCGATGAAGTCTATGGAACGCTTGGCGCTACGGGACTTTTTACAGAAAACACAAGCTATGCACCCAACTCTCCCTATTCAGCTTCCAAAGCAAGCAGTGATATGATCGTACGCGCCTATCATCATACGTATGGAATGAATACGGTCATCACCAACTGTTCCAACAACTATGGACCTAAACAACACGATGAAAAACTGATTCCTACGATCATACGCAAAGCATTGTCCAATCAAAAAATCCCCATTTACGGTGATGGAAAAAATATCCGTGATTGGCTCTATGTGCTAGATCACTGCAAAGGCATTGATTTGGTCTTCCATGAAGGAAACTCAGGAGAAACCTATAATATTGGTGGACGCAATGAGCGAGATAACCTTTATATCGCTCATAAGATTTGTGAGATACTCGATACCCTAAAACCAAAAGCCACTTCGTATAAAGAGCAGATTACCTTTGTGGAAGATAGAGCAGGGCATGATAGACGTTACGCCATTGATGCCACCAAAATTGAGACAAAACTAGGTTGGGAAGCAGAAGAAAACTTTGAAAGCGGCATTCTTAAAACGATTCAGTGGTATTTGAGAAAATACACAACAGAGGCATAAATGAAGCGATTAATGCTCTCTTGGCTCCTGTTAACAAGTTTAATGTTTGGAGCTAAGCCTGAATTGATGTTGTTACAAGAATGGGATGGACAAGACGTTTCAGGGTGGCTCATGAGTGAAAAAATGGATGGAGTGCGGGCGTACTGGGATGGGCAAAAACTGATCTCACGCGGTGGCGTTGAACTTGCGGCTCCTGCTTGGTTTACCGAAGGATTTCCTCCTTTTGCTGTGGATGGAGAGCTTTGGAGTAAACGGGGTGATTTTGAAACTATTATCTCTATTGTGAAGAAAAAAGAGCCGCATGATGGATGGAAAAACATCGCTTTTTACGCCTTTGATGTGCCGAATGAAAATGGTGGTTTGATCCAGCGTTTAGTAAAGTTGGAGTATTATCTTAAACTCAATCAAGCCGACTACCTCAAAGTGGCAAAACAGTTTACATGTAAAGACAATGATGATCTGAAACGTTTTCTTACAGAAGTTGAAAAAGGCGGTGGAGAGGGTGTTGTCGTGCGCAATCCCGATACCAAATATGTCGTTAAGCGTGATCCTAATAGCCTGAAAGTGAAAAGTTTTCAAGATGCAGAGTGTGAAGTGGTGGAGCATCACAAAGGCGAAGGCAAGTACAAAAATAGCTTTGGTTCGCTTACATGTAAAACGGATGATGGCGTGATGTTTGACATCGGTTCAGGCTTTAGTGATGCGGAACGTAAAAATCCTCCTGCCATTGGTGCAAAGATTACTTATAAATTTCAAGAGATGACTAAAGGCGGTAAACCACGGTTTCCTATCTATATGAGAATAAAAGAAGAGATATAAAAATAAAAAATGACACAAGAAAGAAGTAAGAGATGATATTTACGCCTACCTCTATACCAGACGTGATCATAATAGAGCCCAAAGTACATGGTGATGAGCGAGGGTACTTTGTAGAGACCTTTAGACAAGATATGTTTGAAGCATTTGTAGGTTTCAAAGTGAATTTTTGTCAAGATAATGAATCACGAAGTCATCATGGTGTTTTGCGTGGACTTCATTATCAACTTGCACCTTTTGCCCAATCAAAATTAGTTCGTGTCATTGATGGACGAGTTCTGGATGTTGCTGTAGATATTCGTGTAGGGAGTCCCACATTTGGAAAGTATGTAGCTGTAGAACTTAATGGAAAAAATAAAAAACAGATGTTTATTCCAAGAGGCTTTGCTCATGGTTTTGTAGTGCTGAGTGAAACCTGTACCTTTACCTATAAAGTCGATAACTACTATGCCCCTGAGTGTGACCGAGGAATTTCATTTAATGATCCAAAACTGGGTATTGATTGGCAAATGAGTGCAGATTTGTTTCAACTCTCCGCAAAAGATACCAAGCAACCTAAACTTGCAGAGACCAATGACCTTTTTGAATATGGCGTAAATTACTATGCTTAATATCTTAGTGACAGGTGCAAACGGTCAATTAGGAAGCGAGATACAAGCACTTTCTCCCCATTTCCCCTATACATTTTTCTTTACATGTAAAGATCAACTTGATATTACGGATAAACACATTATTGAATCATTTGTTGAAAAAAATACTATTCATGCCATTATTAACTGTGCGGCTTATACCGCAGTCGATAAAGCTGAAAGTGAAGAAGCTTTAGCCGATAAAATCAATCATCAAGCAGTAGAGCATTTAGCAAGCATTGCAAAAGAAAAGCATATCAAACTGATTCATATCTCAACGGATTATGTTTTTGATGGAACTAATCATAAACCTTATGGCGAAACAGATAAGACCAATCCTCAATCGGTTTATGGTAAAACGAAGTTGGGTGGAGAGAATGCGCTTTTACATGGTAAGCTCCCCAATAGCGTCATTATTCGAACATCGTGGGTTTACAGTAGTCATGGTGCTAACTTCGTCAAAACGATGCTTCGTTTAGGTAAAGAAAAAGACTCTTTGGGTGTTATTTACGATCAAGTAGGGAGTCCTACTTATGCAAAAGATTTAGCGAAAGTGATTTTAGATATTCTGCCAAGAATCAAAAATACCCAAACGGAGATTTATAATTATTCTAATGAAGGTGTTGCCAGTTGGTATGATTTTGCACGAGAGATTATGCAGATGGCAAAGCTTACATGTAAAATCAATCCTATTGAAACATCGCAGTACCCAACACCTGCAACAAGGCCTCACTACTCTCTTTTAAACAAATCAAAAATCAAAAATGAGTTTGGCATAGAAATTTCTTACTGGAAAGATAGTTTGGAAGAATGTTTGTATAAAATAAACGTTAATAATGAATAAGTTATTTATGGAGATACAATGAAAGTCGTATTACTCGCAGGTGGATATGGAACACGAATAGCAGAAGAGACCGATATAAAACCAAAACCGATGGTGGAAATTGGTGGCAAGCCAATTTTATGGCATATTATGAAGATCTATTCCCATTATGGTTTTAATGAATTTGTCGTGCTTCTTGGTTATAAAGGCTATTACATTAAAGAGTATTTTGCAAATTATTTTTTGCACCAAAGTGATATAACCATTGATCTTCAAACTAATAGCATGGAAGTGCATAATAATACCAGTGAGCCATGGAAAGTCACCCTTGTGGATACCGGCCTTGATACGATGACCGGAGGTCGTATTAAGCGTGCTCAAAAGTATATAGGAGACGAGTCTTTTTTATTGACCTATGGAGATGGCGTGAGTGATATTGATATTGCAAAAACGGTAGCCTTTCATCAAAAGCATGGAAAAGCGCTTACAATGTCTGCAATTCAGCCAGAGGCGCGGTTTGGTAATCTTGATATTGATGAAACGATGAATATTAACAGTTTTATAGAGAAACCAAAGACAGAAGCGGGTTGGGTTAATGGTGGCTTTTTTGTATGTGAACCTAAAGTATTTGATTATCTTATTGAAGATGAAAATTGTATTTTTGAACAAGCTCCCTTACAAAATTTAGCCAAAGATGGTGAAATGTTTGCTTATAAACATGATGGTTTTTGGCAACCCATGGATACACTTCGTGATAACCAAAAACTCAATAAACTCTGGAAAGAGAACAAAGCGCCATGGAAAGTTTGGTAATGCAACATCTTTTTGGTGGTATCTACAAAGATAAAACTGTCTTAGTCACAGGACATACAGGCTTTAAAGGCTCATGGCTTGTGTATTGGCTCAAGCAGATGGGTGCTAAGGTCGTGGGCTATTCTTTGGAAGCTCCCACCCACCCCAATCATTTAGCATTGCTTGATCTTGATATCGCGTCGATCATCGGTGATATACGAGACTTAGAAACGTTAGATAAAACTTTTGCAACCTATAAGCCAGATATTGTTTTTCATTTGGCTGCTCAAGCGTTGGTCAGACCTTCTTATGCCAATCCTATCGAAACCTATGAAACCAATGTCATGGGTACCCTTAAAGTTTTTGAGGCATGTCGCAAACATCAGGTGAAAGCCATTGTCAACATCACCAGTGATAAAGCCTATGAAAATAAAGAGTGGATTTGGGGATACCGAGAGAATGACCCAATGGGCGGGTATGACCCTTACAGCGCTTCAAAAGGATGTGCAGATTTACTCGCAACTTCATATCGCAATTCTTATTTTAATACAAACGACTACAAAAAATCGCATCAAACGCTTTTAGCAACTTGTCGAGCTGGAAATGTCATTGGTGGTGGAGACTGGGCGCAAGATAGATTGATGAGCGATATTATGCTCTCCGTCAGTCAAGGTAAAAAAGTAAGTATCCGAAACCCAAAAGCGACCAGACCGTGGCAACATGTCCTTGAACCACTCAGTGGCTATTTACAGGTCGGGCAAAAACTGCTTGAAGAACGAGTTGAATTTGCAGAAGCATGGAACTTTGGACCCAGTGATGAGGGAAGCATTTGCGTCGAAGAAGTGGTTTTACATGTAAAGAAGCATTGGGATGCGATTGCGTATGAAATAAACCGTGATCCAAACCAGCTTCATGAAGCCAATCTTTTAAAATTAGACTGCTCAAAAGCCCATATCAAGCTTCATTGGAAAGATGTGTGGGATAGCGAGGATACATTTGAGAAGACCGTTAAATGGTATAAAGCGTTTTATGAAACCCATGAAATTCTAAGCCAAAAAGATTTGGAAAATTACATTGTTGATGCAAAAGAAAAAAATATAGCATGGACTATCAAATGAAAGCATCTGATTATATTGTGCAATTTTTAGTTGATCAAGGCATTGATAAAGCTTTTGGGTATATTGGCGGTGCAGTTGCTCATTTGTATGATTCTTTTGATAAAAATACAGGTATTGAAATCGTCAATACCATTCATGAACAAGGAGCAGGGTTTGCCGCTGAGGGATATGCCCGTGTGAGTGGGAAAACAGGTGTGGCAACAGCCACAAGTGGACCAGGCGCAACCAATCTTATAACACCTATTGGAAGTTGCTTTTTTGACTCAATTTCTACTCTCTTTATTACAGGACAGGTCAATACGTATGAATACAAATACGATACGCCTGTAAGGCAAATAGGGTTTCAAGAAACCGATATTGTCAGTATCGTTAAGCCCATTACAAAATATGCGGTTATGATTGATATGATTCAAAACCTTCGTTATGAACTTGAAAAAGCGTATTTTTTAACACAAAATGGCAGAAAAGGTCCTGTACTTATTGATATCCCAATGAATATTCAACGGACTGATTTCAATCCATCCGAACAAAAATCTTTTTTTGAGAGTGATGAATATAAAATGATGCGTATTCAGGGTGATAAGATTGATTTTGAAAAAATTGTAGAAATGTTGAGGGTATCTCAGCGTCCTATTATACTTGTCGGTGGAGGTAGCCGCCTTTCATCCTTGGCACCAGAAGCCATTCATCGCTTATTAGAAAAATCCAATTTGCCTGTTGTGTACTCTCTAATGGGAAAAGATGTTGTTAAGGACGATTATAAATATAATTTTGGACTCATTGGCTCTTACGGGAATCGATACAGCAATTTAGCTTTAGCCAATGCTGATTTAATTATTGTCTTAGGCTCTCGCCTTGATACACGACAAACGGGTACCGATTTGAAAACGTTTGCAAGAGCAGCAAAAATCATACACGTTGATATAGATGTCAATGAGTTAGACTCTAAAATCAAGGCAGATGTCACTTTGCATTGTGATATTGCTGATTTTATCAACACACTATCGCACTATGATTTTAAACTTAATTTAGGTCAGTGGCTTGAAAAACTGGTAACGTATAAGCAAAACTATTCATCCACAACTGGCATTGATGGCAAAGCAAAAGTACCGAATCAAATCATTCAATGGATTGCTCAATCTTCCTCTGATCATGACATGATTTGTGTTGATGTGGGGCAACATCAAATGTGGGTCGCCCAGTCCTTTGAGACCAAAGCAGATCAACGTGTTCTTTTTTCTGGCGGTATGGGTGCCATGGGCTTTGCTTTACCGACAGCCATCGGTGCAACGATTGGCACAAAAAAAAGAGCTCTTGTGATTGTGGGTGATGGTGGATTTCAGATGAATATTCAAGAATTAGAAGTCATTAAAAGAAGAAATTTACCCATTAAAGTATTTATCATGAATAATGCAAACCTTGGTATGGTGAGGCAATTTCAAGAAATTTATTTTGAACAGAGATACATTGGCACACAAAAAGATTACAGTGTCCCAAATTTTGCAAGCATAGCAAACGCCTATGGACTTAAAAGCAGTACGATCTCGACCATAGAGGAGATTTCTCAAAAGATTCACGAAACACTCCTATCAGACGAGGCAGAAATCATTAATATCTGTCTACAAGAGCAAATGACAACGGTTGAGCCAAAGCTTATTGTCAATAAACCTATTGAAGATATGTATCCTTTTTTAGAAAGAGAAGAGTTCAACGCCCAAATGATTATTAAACCATTGGAACACTAATTTATGAATATTTTCATTACAGGTTCTAGCGGCTTTATTGGCTCTCATCTAAAAGAGTATCTTCTCGGGCATCATCATGACACACTTTTTATACCATCTAGTAAAGAGCTTGATTTAAGTGATGAAAAAGCAGTTGATAGATATATTTTAGAAAAATAAAATTGATGTGATTGTCCATACTGCCAATCGTGGTGGAGGCCGCGATACTGCTGATATGAAAAATGTGACAGAGTACAATTTACGTATTTTTTTCAATATCGCTAAACACGAAAAAAATGTAAAGAAAATCATCTCTTTTGGGGAGTGGTGCCGAGTATAGTAAGCAAAAGCCCATTATCGAAGCAAAAGAAGATGATTATTTACAAGCGTTGCCCTTAGATGAATATGGATTTTATAAATCCATTACATCGCATTTTATTGAGAAGTCTGAGAACATTGTACAGTTACGGATTTTTGGAGCATACGGTGAGTATGAAAACTATCGCTATAAGTTTATTTCAAATGCCATTGTTAAAAACTTATTGCATTTGCCTATAACGATCAATAAGAATGTCTATTTTGACTATATTTACAGTGATGATTTGGTTAAAATAATCGACTTTTTTATCTATAACGATACTAAAGAGAAAATCTATAACGTCACGACAGGCACAAAAGTAGATTTAATTACATTAGCAAATTTAGTGAATGAAGTCGGTGATTTTTATTCCGATATAAGAGTCATTCATGAAGGGCTTAATAACGAATACACGTCCAATAATGAGCGTCTTTTAAAAGAGTTTGGCGATTTTCAGTTCACATCGCACAAAAATGCGATAGCAAAGATGAGATGTTATTTTCAAGAAAATTTAGATAAATTAGATATACAAACCATAAAAGAAGATCCGTATCTAAAAGCAATAGATACAATGTGGAAAGGCAAATAATGAGCAAAGAAGAACAACTCAAGCAAGAGATTTTAGAAAAAACAAAACAATATTATGAACTCGTTCATAAAAAAAATCAAACGAGACCGTTTGTTGCGGGAGAGAGTCGCGTTAATTATGCAGGGCGTGTCTTTGATGAAAAAGAGATGATGAACCTTGTCGATAGTTCGCTTGATTTTTGGTTGACCTATGGGGATTATTCTAAAAAATTTGAAAAAGAGTTAGCAAAGTTTTTACATGTAAGATGGGCATTCTTGGTCAATAGTGGCAGTTCTGCCAATTTGTTGGCTTTTTATGCACTTACTTCACCACTTCTAAAAGAGCGGCAAGTCAAACGTGGCGATGAAGTTATCACGGTCGCCGCTGGCTTTCCAACAACCGTAGCACCTATTGTTCAATACGGTGCCGTGCCAGTGTTTGTTGATATGGAACTGACACACTTTAACATTGACGTGACGCAGTTAGAACAAGCACTGAGTTCCAAAACAAAAGCGGTGATGATAGCCCACACGTTAGGAAATCCTTTTAACATTAAGGTTGTGAAAGCGTTTTGCGATAAACACAATTTATGGCTCATTGAAGACAATTGTGATGCGCTTGGCTCAACGTATGAAGGTAAGCCAACAGGAACATGGGGCGATATAGGAACGAGTAGTTTTTACCCACCACATCACATGACAATGGGTGAGGGCGGAGCAACATACACAGACAATCCTCTTCTTAAAAAGATTATGCTTTCCATGCGTGATTGGGGAAGAGACTGTTGGTGCGAGAGTGGTGTGGATAATACCTGTGGATGTCGCTTTACGCAACAGTTTGGAAGCCTTCCTAAAGGGTATGACCATAAATATGTCTATAGCCATTTTGGTTTTAACCTCAAAGTGTCCGATATGCAAGCTGCTGTTGGATGCGCACAACTGGAGAAATTTCCAAGTTTCGTTGAAAAAAGAAAAGTGAATTTTAAAAAACTTTATAATGGATTCAAAGATGTTCCAGAATTAATCTTGGTAGAAGCACAACCGCAGAGCGATCCAAGTTGGTTTGGCTTTATGATGACCATAAAAGATAATGTGAAATTTTCACGCAATGAACTGGTCGAATACCTTGAAAATAACAACATCCAAACGCGTAATCTTTTTGCGGGCAATATGCTACGACATCCTCTATTTGAGTCACTTGAAAAAGATAAAGATTATAGAGTAATAGGTTTACTTCCCAATACAGACAAAATCATGAGTGATAGTTTTTGGATTGGTTTATACCCTGGTATGAGCGATGATGCAATTGGGTATATGATTGAAAAAATAGTATATTTTATTAGAAGCCAAACTAATTGATGAAAAAAACTTTCCTAAGCTATGATTTTCGACATACTGCTATAAATCAGGTATGGCGATTGTTTTCTGGCCCTTTAATGCTTATACTAATACCATTATACTTGAGTGCCGAGACACAAGGGTACTGGTATACATTTGTTAGTTTAGCTGCATTAGCAATTTTTGCTGATATGGGGTTTTCGACGATATTGCTTCAATTTTCTGCTCATGAATTTGCACATTTGAAATTTGAATCCGACAATACATTGTCAGGTGATCAAATGCATTTAGAGAGGTTGGCTACATTATTACAATTTGCCATGAAATGGTCTGGGGGTATTGGGCTTATAGCTTTTCCAATCATTTTGATAGTTGGATTTATAATACTCAATGCAAAACAAACAGAAATACATTGGATTTTACCATGGGCGATATATGGGTTAGCTTCGGTATTTATTTTTGTCAATAGTATGTTGCTTTCTTTTATTGAAGGGTGTAACAGCGTTGGAGAGGTTCAAAAAATTCGTTTTTTTATCTCTCTTGTAACATTTATTTCTACAGTAATACTTCTTATTCTTGGCTCAGAACTATATGCTTTAGCAATCTCTTTAGTAATAGGAACAGTAAGCGGTACAATAATTATTTTTTCTAGATATAAATATATGCTAAAACAATGTTTTATGTTAAGTAACAATATCACACATGATTGGAAACAAGATATTTTACCTCTTCTGGGAAAATATGCTGTAAGTTGGATAAGTGGCTATTTTATTTTATTTGCTTTTACCCCGATTGCATTTCATTATTATGGAGTGGTCGAAGCAGGAAAAATTGGATTTAGTATTGCTATATGTACTGCAATCTTCGGCATATCAAACATATGGATGACAGTAATAATACCTAAAATAAATATGTATGTAGCGCATAAGGATTATAATACGCTAGATCCTATTTTTACAAAACATCTCATTTTAGCAGGTATTTCATATATTTTAGGAATAGGTACACTATTTATTATTGTGCTGTTTTTAAAAGATATATTACCATTTGCAAATAGGCTGGTCAGTCCTTTTTCACTCAGTATCATAACTTTAGGATGGCTATTTCAAATCATCATAAATGGGTATGCTATGTATATGCGAGCTCATAAAGAAGAGCCATTGATGCTTCTATCATTTGTGACAGGCGCATATATAGTTATAACCACTTTACTTGTTGCAATGTATTTGCCGTTTGAGTATTTTTTCTTAGGATTCTTGAGTAGTTATATATGGGGTATTCCTTGGGTATTAATAATTTTTAGAAAATATAGAGGTGGAAAAAATTGATATATAATAGTCTCTTGTCTATTGTGATTCCAACATACAATCGTGTTGATTTTCTTGATTATTGCCTTAAATTTCATATTCCATTAGCAAGAGAATACAATATACAAATTTTTATTTCTGATAATGCATCGACAGATTTAACTAAAATAGTTGTCGAAAAATGGATGAAGGAATACCCGTTATTAAAGTATCACCAAAATGCATCTAATGTAGGGCCTGATAGAAATTTTGAAATTGGACTAAAATTGCCAGATACTGAATATATTTGGTTGTTAGGAGATACTTATCAAATTCCTAAAAATGGAATCAAGTATCTTTTAGAACAAACAAAAGACAAAAAATATGATGCATTAGTATTTAATTTAGCTAATAAAATTAATATAGAAACAAAAAACTACCAAGAAAGTAATTTATTGCTTAATGAGTTAGGTGCATTAATGACTTGCCTAAGTTGTTTAGTTTACAATAAAGAACTGATTAAAAGAGCCAATTTTTCAAGATATTATAATAGTTATTTTATACAAATTGGGATAATCTTTGAAGATATTGCAGATAATAAAAAATTCTCAGTATTTTGGATAAAAAGTGAATCTGTTGAAGGATTAGAACATCCACTCTTAAAGAAAACAAATTGGAGTGAGACAAGTAAAGTCTACGATATAGCATGCGATAGTTGGACAAATTTTGTGATGTCCCTTCCTCCATCATACAAATTACAACATAAGATGAAATGTATAATGGATTTTGGAAAGATATCTGGTTTATTTACATTGAAAAATTTAGTTATGTTAAGAATCCTTGGTTTATTGAATATTGAAATTTTAAAAAAATATAAATTTTTTTTTGGAATGACTATTGATTATCCTATTTATTTGATTTATATTATTAGTGTTATGCCCAAAATAGTTTGTAAAATGATAGTAATTCAATATATTCTATTTCTAAAAAAAGACAAAAAAAATAAAATTATTACAATCTGGAAAAGATAAAATGCAACAATTTATTAAAAATATTATTATTATTATTTTAAAAGTCATAGTATTTTTTATACATAAAAATATCATACGAGCAATATTATTTGTTATAACAAATGTGACTACTCAATATATTATTAAGCAATTAGCACAATGTGGTAAAAATCCTAGAATAATGTTTCCTATAACATCTCATGGCTTAGAGTATATATCAATTGGAAATAATTTTAATGCTTGTTCAAGATTGAGGCTAGAAGCTTACTCAAAGCCTTTGGATGGTTTTAATATACCAGAACTCATTATTTGTAATAATGTAAGCATAAACTACGATTGTCACATAGGATGCGTAAACAAAATTTTGATAGGAAATAATGTTTTGATAGCTAGTAAAGTATTGATAATAGATCATTTTCATGGCAAAACAACTATCGAATCCTTAAAATTACCACCAAATTTGAGAAAAATTACTTCGAAAGGTCCAGTAATAATCGAAGATAATGTCTGGATCGGAGAAGGTGTGGCTATTATGCCAAATGTACGGATAGGTAAAAACACAATTATTGGAGCAAATGCTGTTGTCACAAAAGATATTCCAGCAAATAGTATTGTTGGTGGAAATCCAGCAAGAATAATAAAAAGTGTATAGAATTATGTTCCTAACTTCTTTTGATCAGATATTCAATATCGGAACTAAAAGTGATTAATTACAACTCAATTCTTTTAGGTAATACAACTATCTTTATACTTCTACGTAAAGTGTATAATTTTAATCTTTTGGCAATTTTAAAAAAGGAATCAATAAGATGAATCATATTTCTGCAATCGTAGTCTTATATAATCCAAATTTAACAATAATAAAAAATATTCAAAGTTACATTAATAATGTTATTAAGCTTTACGTTGTTGATAATTCAGATGTTATTAATAGACAATTAGTTAATAGCTTCGTGCAATTTAAAAATTTAGTCTACATTAATAATAATGGAAACCAAGGTATAGCACATGCTTTGAATGTTGGGGCCAAATTAGCCATTAAAGACGGTGCTTCTTGGCTTTTGACTATGGATCAAGACAGTAGATTTGAAGGTAATAATTTAGAAAATTTAATTCAATGTACTTTACACTGCGATATTACTTCTATAGGAATAGTGTCTCCCGTACATGTACTGGAACATTCTATAAATAAGCCCGTCCAAATTCAAAAAGTATCTGAAATCTTTGATGTAATGACTTCTGGGAATTTGCTAAATCTACATATTTATCAAAAGATAGGCGAGTTTATTAATGAATTGTTTATTGATGCCGTAGACCAAGAATATTGTTTAAGATTGCGTCATAATCATTACAAAATATTGTTGTGCGAATTTGCACTATTGGAACATTGCTTAGGTGATCTTAGAGAGATCAAGTTAGGGTTTAAATCTATTCGCTATTCTAATCATAGCCCTATAAGAAGATATTACATAACACGAAATCGGCTCTATCTTTTACAGAAATATTTTTGGGAGTTTCCATTATTTGGGCTTAAAATCATAAAATGGATTATCTTCGAATGGATTAAGATTATAGTTCTTGAAAAAGATAAAATTGCTAAAAATAAAGCTACATTAGAAGGAATTAGAGATTTTCTTAGGGGAAAATATGGCAAATATTGCTCCAAGTAGTTCTACAATAGATATATTAATGGCCACGTATAATGGAGGGAAATATCTTTCTGAACAATTCGATTCTATTGTAAATCAGACTTATAAAGATTGGAAATTAATTATTCATGATGATGGCTCAAGCGACAATACTGTATATATTATAAAACAATATATGTTAAGGTATCCGGAGAAGATTATATTGATTGATGATGATATTTATACGGGTGAAGCAAAAAATAATTTTGCATATTTGATGCAGTTTTCATCGTCTGAGTATATTACATTATGTGATCAAGATGATGTATGGTTACCTCATAAGATCGCAACGATCATTTCTTTGCTTCAAAAATATGATTTGGTGATGAGTGATGCAATGATCGTTGATGAAGTTAAGCATCTTTTAAAGGACTCTTTTTATAAGCTCAATCATTCTAAAAGAGGGTTTTTAAATAATCTTGTGCATAATTCCTATATTGGATGTGCTATGGCATTTAATCGCAAAATATATGAGAGAGCCATGCCTATACCAAAGAATATTCCTATGCATGATTGGTGGATTGGCTTGATTGCTGAAATTTTTGGTTCAGTTGTTTTTGCTGATGATAAATTGATGTACTATAGACGTCATGCTACAAATGCTTCCCAAACAAGTGAAAAATCTAAGTATTCAATCTTTCAGAAAATTAGTTTTAGAGGCATTATGGTGGTATATATTGTTTTACGTTGGATTAGGCAGCTTATAGCACGATGATAAAGCAAAATAAAATAGCTATTTTATTAGCAGCTTATAATGGTAAACAATATATAAAAGAGCAAATTGACAGTATTCTAAATCAAGAAGATGTTAAGGTAACGATTTTTATTAGCATTGATACATCACGTGATGGAACACGAGAATGGATAGAAGCGTCTTATCTTGATAACTCTCAAATAATGATATTAGAGGATGTAGGTCGTTTTGGGGGTGCAGCAAAAAATTTCTTTCGTCTTATTCGTGATGTTGATTTTACGCCGTATGATTTTATTGCTTTTGCAGATCAGGATGATATTTGGCACCAAGATAAGTTAAGTCGCGCAATCCAAAAATTACATGAAACAAAATCTGATGGATATTCTAGCAATGTCTTAGCTTTTTGGGAAGATGGACGTGAAAAGTTGATTGTCAAGTCTCAGCCACAATGTCAGTATGACTATTTGTTTGAAGCAGCAGGTCCTGGATGTACCTATGTTTTAACACAGATTTTAGCCGTACAAATCAAGCAGTGTATTTGTCAAAAATGGGATTTGGTTAATACTGTATGGTTGCATGATTGGTTTTGCTATGCGTACGCAAGAGCCAATGGTTTTCGTTGGGTCATTGATGAAAAGCCAAGTATGCGGTATCGTCAACATACAAACAATCAAGTTGGAGTTAATCAAGGGTTGAAAGCTTTTTTGTATCGATTGAAAAAAATTTTATTTGGTGGTGCGATTGTTCAAGCGAAAACAATTGCTATTATTATAGGCATGAGCGAACAACCGTTCGTTAAGGAATGGTCGTCTTTAGATAAAATTGGTTTTTTTAAGCTTGCTTGGCATGCACAAAAGTGCCGAAGGAAGCCTAAGGATAAATATTTATTTTTCTTTGCATGCCTTTTGATAAGTATTTTCGGTGGTCAAAAATGAATCTTATCTTAACAGGAGCTCGTGGTTTTATTGGAAGTTACTTTCAAAAGCAGTATGCTCATAAATATGCTATTCAGCCTTTTTCTTTTGTCAATGATGATGTGGAAACTTTACATGTAAAAAATGTAGAGACAGTGATTCATCTCTCCGCATTAGTGCATCAAATGGGTGGAGCAAGTGATGAGGCTTATGAGAAAGTCAATGTTGATCAGGCGTTACAGTTAGCGCATAAAGCAAAAGAGAATGGTGTTAAACAGTTTATTTTTATGAGTACGGTTAAAGTGTATGGTGAAGAGAGTGCTATCGCGTATACCGAAACAAGCCCATGTTTCCCTGAAGATGCTTATGGTAGAACTAAATTGAAAGCTGAACAAGAGCTCCAAAAATTAGCTGATGAAAATTTTGTTGTTTCTATTATTCGTACACCTATTGTTTATGGTAGTGGCGTTAAAGCAAATATGCAAAATCTGATGAAACTGATTGACACAATGCCGCTCTTGCCTCTAGGTGGTATTGATAATAAACGGAGTTTTGTTTTTATTGGGAATTTATGTGCATTACTTGAGACGATTATAGATCAACGCAAAAGCGGTATCTTTTTAGCCGGTGACGATGTATCTCTCTCAACTACGGAATTAATCATGCTACTGGCTAAAGCTAAAAAGAGAAAACTTCTTTTAATTAAACCACCTTTGTTTGCGACATTGCTAAAATGGCTCAAACCCTCTTTTTACAAAAGATTATTTGAGAGTTTAACCGTAAATAACAGCAAGACAAAAGAGAGTTTACATTTTAAAAACCCCTATTCAACGCAGGAAGGTATAGCATTGATGGTTCAAGGTACTGTGCAATGACCTATCTTTTTATCTTTGTGGTTTCACTTTTTTTTACCTACCTTATTCGATCTTTTGCACTAAAAAAATCATTACTTGCCACAGTCAATGAGCGCAGCTCTCATACGACACCAACACCGCATGGTGGAGGCATTGCGATTGCGGTGACATGGTTCTTAGGGCTTATTTATCTTTTTACATGTAAAGCAATTGAGCCTTCTTTATTTTACGCGCTGATGTGTGGAAGTTTGCTCTCGGTTGTAAGTTATTTTGATGACCTGTATGAATTATCGCCAAAATTAAGGCTTTTGGTGCAAGCGGTTGTTAGCGTTGCAGGGCTTTATGCACTTGGTGGACTTGAGCGAATTGATTTTGGATTTTGGGTGATTGAAAACCCATTTATTAGCAATGCTTTAGCTTTTTTTGGAATCATGTGGTTTATTAACCTCTATAATTTTTTGGATGGTATTGATGGTTATGCTGGAAGTGAAGCGATTTTTTTAGCCATCGCAGGATGGCTCTTGTTCGGAGGGGATCATTTCTTAATTTTAGTAGCTTCCGTCGCTGGATTTTTAGTGTGGAACTGGCATAAGGCCAAAATTTTTATGGGTGATGTTGGCAGTACACTTTTGGGCTATACGGTTGCTATCTTTGCCCTTTATTATCAAAATAGTGGTTTTTCTATTTTTATTTGGATTATCCTTTTTGGACTTTTTTGGTTTGATGCAACTTTAACACTGCTAAGACGTTACCAAAATCATGAGAAGCTCTCGCAGGCACACCGCAAACATGCATATCAGCGTTTGGTGCAAAGTGGAATTTTGCATGATCGCGTTGTCTTTTTTGCACTTGGAATTAATCTTGTTTTATTGATTTTAGGATATAGTGCGTTCATTCAACCACGTAACGTAATGGGGTATTTAATGGTAGCAGTTTTAGTGCTTTATGGTGCTATGAAAATTGTGGACAAACGAAAGAAGTTTGAATAATGCTTTTAGCACTCGATAAACGGATTTTAAATATTTTAGTCATTGTTTTCCTAACATGCATAACCTTTTTATGGACGTTTTGGATATTTCACAATGAGGTTCAATTCGAAGTTATTGGTGTTGTTATTTTTGTTCGTATTCTTGCCTCTATTTTTCTTTTTAAAGATTCGTCTCTCTCTTGGTCAAAAGTAACGCAAAAAACATTTTTACTTAAAAGTGTAGTTTATATCTCTGCTTTTTGTGTTTATGCGCCAGTATTTTATATACGTATATTCGTTTATCGTTGATGTTATCCGAACTTTTTTTGTATCTTTTCTCAATCACATTTGTTATGTATCTCTACTATTTTTGGGTTAATCATAGTCGTATAGATAAAGATAAAACGTTGGTGATTTATGGTGCTGGAAAATCTGGATTGAAGCTTGAAGAAGAGTACCGTGATAGCGTCTATCAAATTCGTTATTTTGTAGACGATGACAAACGACTTCAAAAGCGCAGCATTGATAGTGTTCGAATTATTTCCAAAGATGGGTTAAAAGAGAAACTTGGTGAGGCGAAATATGACCTACTTTTAATTGCAATGCCCTCCGCATCACCTAAAAGCATTAATGCAATTTATGAAGAACTTAGACCTTATTTTCATGAGATTAAAATCTTACCTTCCTTAGATACGATTTTATCAGATACCTTTTTATCCAATCAACTCAAAGAAATTACGGTTGAAGATCTTTTAGCAAGGCACCCTAAAGATCTTGATAAAGTTAAAATTTCTCAGTTTATCAATGATAAAACAATTATGATAACGGGAGCTGGTGGAAGTATTGGGAGCGAGATAGTTCGACAATGTCTTAAATACAATGCAAAAAAACTGATTTTAATTGATCACAGTGAATTTAATCTGTATCAACTGATTGAAGAGTTGCAAAGCGATAAACTTGTGCCCATTATGCAAAGTGTTTTGAATGAATCTTTGATGGATAAAACATTTTTAACCTATATGCCAGAAATAGTCATTCATGCGGCTGCTTACAAACATGTCCCTCTTGTGGAAGCAAATGTGGAAGAGGGTATTTTAAATAATATTTTAGGGACGAAAATTTGCATTGACCTCTCTATTAAATACGGTGTTAAACAATTTATATTAATTTCAACTGATAAGGCAGTCCGTCCAACCAATGTCATGGGTGCGACTAAGCGAATTTGTGAATTGTATGCTCAAAATATCAATTCAAAAGAGACGCAGATCGTTGCCGTTCGTTTTGGTAATGTTCTTGGCAGTAGTGGTTCTGTCATACCAAAGTTTAAAGCACAAATTGAAAAGGGTGGCCCGATTACAGTAACGCACCCTGAAATGACACGTTATTTTATGTTGATCCCTGAAGCGTGTGAGTTGGTACTCCAAACGGGTGCCATTGGACAAAGTGGCGAGCTTTTTATATTGGATATGGGAGAGCCTGTTAAGATTGTTGATCTCGCACAAAAAATGATTGATTTATCAAAGAAAAAAGATATTGCGATCAAATTTACAGGGCTTAGACCTGGTGAAAAGTTATATGAAGAACTTCTGATTAACGAGAGCGATAAAAAGACTATGTATGCGTCTATTATGGTTGCACATAAAACGGTATATGATATTGGTAAGTTACAAAAAGATATTGAAGATCTCTTTACATGTAAAGATAAAATAAGTAAATTACAAGAGATTGTTCCTGAGTTTAAACACAATAAAGCATAAGGGATTCCGTGAATAGATTGAGTATTTTTCAAAAGAGTATTATTTATAGTGTTATTGCTTTTTTATTTAGTTTTGTAATAAGGCTTATTTGGGTTTATCAATTTAATGATTTTGAGAGTTTTAAGTTTGCTGGACAGTTTATGATTAATACCAATGATGGGTATTACTGGGCTGAAGGTGCTAGAGATTTATTAGGTGGTTTTACAAAACAACATGATCTTTCTCCGATTACTGAAGCAGCGTCATGGCTCACTTACGTCGTAGCGAAGGTACTGCCTTTTTCTTTTGAAACAATTATATTTTATATGCCAGCTGTACTTGGATCTTTAATTGTTATTCCTATTATCTTAATTGCCTCTAATTTGAAAATGATAGAAGTTGGTTTTTTAGCAGCGCTTCTAGCCTCTATTGCGGTAAGTTATTACAATCGAACGATGGTAGGTTATTATGATACGGACATGCTTACGATTGTATTGCCAACGTTCCTCTTGTGGTCTTTGATCTTAGCACTTCGCACGAAAGAAGAGAAATATCTTTTAATCACTGCTTTAGAGATTATTGCTTATCGCTGGTGGTATCCACAAAGCTACTCATTAGAATTTTCTTATTTTGGATTAATCTTAGCATATGCTTTAATCTTTGATCGCAAAAATCTATTTCATTTCAAGCTCCTAACCATTATGCTTTTTGCAATGATGGGATTACCAAGTATCATACGATTGATACTTGTCATTGGCGTTTATATCAGTTTTAAAAATGAAAGATTAAAACAGTATGTATGGTATTTCTTAGCAGCAGCAGGGGCTCTTTTTCTCTTAAGTGGTGGACTTGAACCTATTTGGCTTAGACTTAAACTTTATGTTTTTAAAGATGCGATAGAAACAAGCCAAGATATTTTATCTTTACACTTTTTTTCGGTGATGCAAACAGTTCGAGAAGCCGGCCAAATTGATTTTATAACCTTTGCAGAACGCATTAGTGGGCACACGGTTACTTTTTTACTTTCGATTGTGGGCTATATTTTAATGGCAAAAAAATACCCTGTGATACTTTTAGGCCTTCCTCTTTTAGGGCTTGGATTTTTGGCACTTTGGGGAGGACTTCGCTTTACGATTTATGCAGTTCCTGTCTGTGCTCTAGGTGTGTCGTATCTACTTTTTACATGGAGTGCTTATATTACTCAATTGTTCGTGAATCAAAAGCTTGGAGGCATCGTTAAATCAAGCTTTGTGATTCTATCAAGCCTAGGGATTTTATATCCCAATCTTTTGCATATCATTGAATATCGCGTACCAACAGTTTTTAATAAAACAGAAGTGGAACAACTGGATTCACTTCGAAAAATAACAGATCGTGAAGATTATATTGTGAGCTGGTGGGATTATGGATACCCTATTCGTTACTATACCGATGCAAAAACACTGATAGACGGAGCAAAACATGATGGAGATGTTAATTTCCCTGTGAGCTTTATGTTAACCAACCCTCAAGAAAGTGCGGCAAGGCTGGCGCGACTTGAAGTTGAATATACAGAAAAAGCATTTTTAGTGGCAGAGCAAAATAAGACAAAAACTAAAAATGAGCAGAAAAAGATTATCAATAATACGGCTCAAATGACCTTGGACTATGGTTTTCATGATGCGAACGACTTTTTAGACGCTTTGCAAACACCTCTCTCAATGCCTGCGAAAACACGTGAAATCTATTTTTATCTGCCTTATCGAATGCTCAGTATTTTCCCAACGGTTGCACAGTTTAGTAATCTGGATGTCATGAGTGGGAAAATGGTACGCCAGCCTTTTTTCTTTCAGACAAATCGTTTTAAAGATAATGGTACAACGCTAGATTTTAGCAGTGGTCTTGTACTGGATAAAGCAAAAGGTGTACTAAAACTTGGGGCGCAGGATATTCCTATTAAATATTTTATTCAAACATCCTATACACCAGAATTTAAATTTGTCAAAGAACAAACGATGATCCATGCGGATGGAGTTTTCTCCATTATCTATATGCAAGCGTATAACACATTTCTTATTCTTGATGAAGCAATGTTCAATTCGACCTATATTCAACTTTTTGTATTAGAAAATTATGATGAACGATTTTTCGAGCCGATTAGTCTAGAGGCATATGCTAAAGTGTATAAACTCAAAATTTAGCTAAAATAAGAAAAAAGAAAAGGCCTGATATGATTATTCGTGAAATTCAGCAGTTTGCTGAGGTTAGGACAAGAGCAAGAGCATATTTATGCTATCTTTTTACACGCAATATTCCTAATCGTATGCCTGAACCAAACCTAGACGTCATTACGGCAAGTCTTGATAAAATTGTCCATGAAGTCGAAGAGTTTGAAGCCCTTTATTTACTTGACCAATCCGGTAATCAAGTCATCAATAATATTACAGATGATCCACATCGTAAAGGTGGTTTAGGGCAAAATCGTAGTGGAAAATCCTATTATTACCGTGCAGTGCGTGAAAAACGCTGTGTGTTAAGTGATCCTTATCCTTCAACCTTGACCAACGATTTAACGGTCACCGCTTCGTATCCTATTTACGATGAGCAAGGTATCCTTAAATTCATTGCCTGTATTGATGTCTCTTTAGAGCATATTCTTAAAATTGCGCACCCTTCATCGTTGCAGTCTGCTTTTGGAAAAACATCCCAGCTGATTTACACTATTTTTTCACTCTCGCTACTAGCGATTGCTCTGTTATTGCTCTTTAATGGAATGCGCAGTCTTTTTATGCACGGACTTGAGTTTAATCTTCTTGATATTAAAGCGATGTTTGAATCAACCATTTTAATTACCCTTTCTTTAGCGATTTTTGATCTGGTGAAAACAATTTTTGAAGAGGAAGTGTTAGGGCGAAACGAGCGAGATGACAGTGGTGGTATGCATAAAACGATGGTACGCTTTTTAGGTTCCATTATCATCGCTCTTGCCATCGAAGCTTTAATGCTCGTCTTTAAATTTGCGATTATCGATGCGGCACACATTGTGTATGCGGTCTATCTGATTGGAGGTGTGACAATGCTCCTCTTTGGACTCGCATTTTACCTTAAATCCATACCTCAAAAGAGAGATTCATGATAGGATTGATTGATTACAATATGGGAAACCTCAGGAGTGTCACCAATGCGTTTGAAAAGCTTGGTGTTGCCATTGAGATTGTCAAAGATGCAGAGACTGTATCGAAATTTGATAAGATTATTTTACCGGGAGTGGGTGCTTTTAAAGATGCAATGATGTGTCTTAAAGAGCGAAATCTTGATGAAGCCGTGAGATCTTTTGCTGCTTCTGGCAAGCCTCTTTTAGGGATTTGCCTTGGAATGCAACTGCTGTTTGAAAGCAGTGTTGAATTTGGCGAGTGTGAGGGGCTTGGTTTGATCGAAGGTGAGATTGTGAAGTTTGATACCTCTCGTTTTGACCAACGTCTTAAAGTACCTCATATGGGCTGGAATCAATTACATGTAAAAAAAGAGACGCCTCTGTTTAAAGGGATGCCAGAGTCATTTTACCTCTATTTTGTGCACAGTTTTCATGCGTGTTGTGATGATCAATACACCATTGGTACAACAACCTATGGGTATGATTTTCCCAGTGCCGTTCAAAAAAAGAATGTGTTTGGTTTTCAGCCTCATCCTGAGAAATCACATGCCAATGGATTGGCAATTTTAAAGAATTTTGTGGAGTTGTAATGAATATTTTACCAGCGATTGATCTGAAAGATGGCAAAGCCGTTCGCCTAACCAAAGGGCTGATGGAAAGTGCTAAAATTTATTCCAATGAGCCTTGGGAAGTGGCCAAAGTCTTTGAAGAAATGGGCTCAAAATGGGTGCATTTGGTGGATTTAAACGGTGCTTTTGCGGGCGAGCCTAAAAACCTTGAGCAGATTGAAAAAATTCGTCAAAACTGTCATTTGAAATTAGAACTGGGTGGCGGTATTCGAGACGAAGAGACAATTCGTCGTTATGTGGATTTAGGCATTGATCGCGTTATTTTAGGCTCCATTGCTTTGAAAAATCCTGCTTTTGTGAAAGAGATGGCTCAAAAATATCGTGTCGTAGTGGGTATTGATGCCATTGATGGTTATGTCGCGGTAGAAGGTTGGGCTGAAAAATCCACCATGAAAGCAACAGACCTTGCACGCGCTTTTGCAGATGTTGGCGTGGAAGCCATCATCTGCACCGATGTAGGACGTGATGGAATGCTCAGTGGCGTAAATCTTGAGTTTACACTTTCAATTGCAGAAGCTTCAGGTATTGCCACGATTGCAAGTGGAGGATTAAAGAATTTGGACGATATTATAGCGTTGAAACAGAGCCAAAAGGTTGCTGGTGTCATCGTAGGAAAAGCGTTTTATGAAGGTAGTTTAGATTTGCGTGAAGCGTTTGCGTATATCGCTAAAGAAACGCTTTAAACTAAGTTCAAACTAAACTAGGTTAGAATTTAACCAATAGCAATAACTTAACGACAAAAAGGAGTGACATTGAAGCTGCTTGTAGTAGATGATAGCTCGACAATGCGCCGTATTATAAAAAACACACTGCAGAGATTAGGGTTTGATGATGTTTTAGAAGCTGAACATGGTGTTGAAGCTTGGCAAATTATGGAAAGAACACCTGATATTAATGTATTGATTACCGATTGGAACATGCCTGAGATGAACGGTTTAGAATTGGTTCGCAAAGTCAGAGCAGAAAAAAAATATGAGAGTATGCCAATTATTATGGTAACAACGGAAGGTGGTAAGGCGGAAGTTATTACAGCGCTTAAAGCGGGTGTTAATAACTATATCGTTAAACCGTTTACTCCTCAAGTGCTTAAAGAAAAACTCGAGGATGTTTTAGGTTAATTTGAATGGAAAAAACCTATAACGAACTTCAAATCACCCCTAGTAGTGAATACCCACTTTTTCTTGATTTTATTATGAGCCTCAGTGATGAGGCTATTGAGGAAAAAGAAAGCACGATTATTTTACGCAGTGAAGATAATTTGGAAATGGTTCTTTTTGGTACAGAAACATTTGCAAAAGAGCTTTCTTCTGTACTTGGTAAAGATATTCACCTTGAGACTAAGCTCTTAGTCAAAGAAAATGAAGATTGGATTGCACAGTATCGAAACTCTGTACAACCTTTACATGTAAACGATTTTTATATCCGTCCTACGTGGGTAGAAAATTTTGAAGGCAAAAAAAATATTATTATTGATCCAGCCCTTGCCTTTGGTTCAGGACATCATGAAACAACGTATGGCTGTTTACTTTTGTTGCAAAAATATGTTAAAGAAGGTACGACACTTTTAGATGTAGGTTGTGGAAGTGGTATCTTGTCTATCACTGCCCGAAAGTGCGGTGCTATTGTAGATCTTTGTGATACGGACGAACAAGCAACGGATAGCGCAACACAAAATTTTGAACTGAATCATGAAAGTTTTCATCGTATATGGACAGGTTCCGTTCAGAAGCGTGATCAAGCGTATGATGTGGTTGTTGCCAATATTATTGCCGATGTTTTGATTATGCTTTCTTCTGATTTGCAAAAAGCTGTCAAAGAGGGAGGATTGCTGATTCTCTCTGGGATTTTAGATAAATATGTAGATAAAGTAGAACACAAATTTTCTTCGATGAAATTGGTCGAAAAGTATCAAAAAGAGGAGTGGTTTACACTCGTGTTACAAAGGAACTAGATGAGTCAAAATAACAATCAAGATAACAATAAAAACGATAAAAAAAACTTTTTCAATCAAAATCCGCTTTTAATGTTTGCTCTTTTTTCAATTATTGTCATTGTTTTATTTAAAAATTTTACATCAGTGTCTGATGCAGGCATTGGATCAAGTTTTAGTGCTCAAAACAGCGCAACTAAAAATATAAGCTATTATGAACTCAAAGAGTTGATTAAAAATAATCAAATCAGTTATGTCGCTATTGGTCAAACAACGATCAAAGCTTTCTCCCCAGAAGGTGCGCAGAAAACTGTTTATATTGTAAAAAAAGTTGGAGAGGATGCGACATTTATCCCTTTAATGGATGAGAAAAAAGTGGGCTATGGTGGCTATAACGAATCCAATATCTTGACAGAAATTCTTTTTTCATGGGTACTCCCTGTATTTGTATTTTTTGGTATTTGGATGTTTTTGGCAAACAAAATGCAAAAAAATATGGGTGGTGGAATTTTGGGAATGGGTAGCAGTAAAAAGTTAGTCAATTCAGAAAAACCAAATGTTAAGTTTGATGATGTTGCAGGTGTTGAAGAAGCCAAAGAGGAAGTCAAAGAGATTGTAGATTTTCTAAAATTTCCAGAGCGCTATATGAATTTAGGGGCAAAAATTCCTAAAGGTGTTCTCTTAGTAGGCCCTCCAGGCACAGGTAAAACACTACTCGCAAAAGCCGTAGCAGGTGAGGCGAGTGTTCCTTTTTTCTCTGTTTCAGGTTCAAGCTTTATTGAAATGTTTGTCGGTGTGGGTGCTAGTCGCGTTAGAGACCTATTTGAAAATGCTAAAAAAGAAGCTCCTGCCATTGTATTTATCGATGAGATTGATGCTATTGGTAAAAGTAGAGCTGCAAACGGTATGATGGGTGGCAATGATGAAAGAGAGCAAACACTGAATCAATTGCTTGCTGAGATGGATGGTTTTAGCTCTGATAAATCTCCTGTCATTGTTCTGGCTGCAACCAATAGACCAGAAGTGTTGGATGCAGCGCTTTTAAGACCCGGTCGTTTTGATAGACAGGTTTTAGTCGATAAACCAGATTTTCAAGGAAGACGTGATATTTTAAAAGTACATAGTGCCGATATTAAACTGGGGAAAGATATCAATCTTGAAGAGATTGCAAGGTTAACAGCAGGTTTAGCAGGTGCGGATTTAGCCAATATTATTAATGAAGCAGCACTCCTTGGTGGACGAAAAAATAAAGATTATGTAGAACAAATTGATCTTGTTGAGGCTGTTGAACGTGCCATTGCAGGTCTTGAGAAAAAAAGCCGTCGTATCAATCCAGAAGAAAAACGTATTGTAGCTTATCATGAAAGTGGCCATGCTCTTGTTGCTGAGACAACCACAGGAGCGAAGAGAGTTTCTAAAGTTTCGATTATTCCAAGAGGGCTGGCTGCCCTTGGTTATACCCTTAATACACCAGAAGAAAATAAATTTTTAATGCAAAAGCATGAATTGATCGCTGAAGTAGATGTACTCCTTGGTGGACGTGCTGCTGAAGAAGTTTTCTTAGGCGAAATATCAACCGGTGCGGGTAATGATTTAGAGCGTGCAACAGACATTATTAAATCTATGGTCAGTATTTATGGCATGAGTGATGTAGCAGGATTGATGGTTCTTGAAAAGCAACGTAATGTCTTTTTAAATGGTGGAACCACCAAAGACTATAGTGATAAAATGGCTGAAAATCTAGATGAACATATTAAAAATACACTTCAAGATCGCTATGTGATCGTTAAAGAGCGTTTGGAAGAGTATCGCGAGTGTATTGAACGCATTGTGGCAAAGCTGAGTGAGAAAGAGACGATTGATGGTGAGCAATTGCGTGAGATTATTGAAGCCTATGAAATAGAGTTCAATATACCTTCAAAGCTCAAACATTCTATCAGTCCTATGCCAAAAACAACAGAAGAGCACCCAACTATTGATGCGTAATCATTCTTATACTTCAACGCATATTCTAGCAAAAGAGGGATGGATCTATAGCATTTTAGCTCTCATGATTTTTTTAATTGCTTATGCTTTTTCTTTTTTTGCTTGGTTCTTTTTTATACTTTTTTTAGGCACAGTTTTTTGCTACAGAAATCCTGAACGTATTGCTGAAGAAGATGACGAACGTTGTCTTATCGCGCCTATGGATGGAGTGGTGACAGATATATCAAAAATTAGTTTAAATGATAATAGTGAAGCCCTTCGTATCGTGATTCGAAAATCTCTTTTAGGTGTAGGTGTTTTAAGAGCGCCTCTTGCTATGACGCTTAGTGACGTTAAAAATCGTTTTGGGCTATTTATGGACTCCTCTTCTGCTTTATTCTCAAATTTAAGTGAACGAAAAAGCATTACATGTAAAAGTCAATTTGCTTCCATTAAACTTGTTATTAGTGCAGGTTTATGGAGCCAGAAAATGACACTCTTTAAGAAAGCTGGAGCCTTTAAAGCGGGTGAACGAATAGGCTTTTTACGAGATGGTGAAATGGCACTTTTACTTCCTCTTGACACGCGCGTGAAAGTTTCGCTCAGTGATGAAGTCAAAGCAGGTGCAACTATTTTAGGCTATCTAGCCTACAAGGATAAAGATGACAAATAATAGCAGTAATAATAAACTCCAATTGATGTATGTTTTTCCCAATCTTTTTACAGCAGCGAGTGCTTTTTTAGGGGTTATTAGTATTATATCTTCAACGAATGGACAATTTGAAAAGGCAGCTGTTTATATTTTACTCTCTTTGATTTTTGACGGTCTTGATGGACGTGTTGCACGTATGACGAATGCGACCAGTAAATTTGGTGCTGAGTTTGATTCTTTAGCCGACATTGTGGCTTTTGGTGTCGCTCCTGCAATGCTCTTTTACTTTAGTGTAGGTCATATGTATGGAAAGCTTGGCTCTTTGTTATGTGCGATGTATGTTGTTTTTGGTGCTATTAGGTTAGCACGTTTTAATGTGATGATTGGCGTGTCAGAACCTTCTGTTTTTATTGGCGTTCCTATTCCTACGGCGGCAGTTGTTGTTTCCATGTGGATTTTATTTTATCGAGAGCATGTATTTTTTCAAGGATTTGAGTGGATTATGCTCATTGGCATCGGTGTACTTTCTTTTTTAATGGTGAGTAATATTCGTTATCCAAGCTTTAAAAAGATCGATATGAAAAAAGGTCATATCATTAAAATACTTGTTTATTTAGTCATTGTTTTTTCTTTTTTGTATATCTATCCGATTGAAGCAGGGACCAGTTTAGTGACTGCTTATTTAGCCTATGGACTTATTCGAGGATGTTATAATTTCATCGTTGCAAAATCGCATAAAAATTTAGTATAATATGCCCACTTTTGGGCATATCTATTTTAGCTCAAGGTATTTTGAATCAAGGAGAAGCGATGAATAGCGTTGATATTGGCATCATGAAATCGATCAAAGTTTTACCAAAAATTGAGATCAAAAACGCTCTCCTGCAAAAACTCCTCTTCTTCTAATTCCATTTTTATTTTTTAACTTTTTAAATTAATGTAACAAGGAATACAACCTATGAATGACACTAAAATTATAATTTTTGATACCACCTTACGTGATGGTGAACAAAGTCCGGGTGCTTCAATGAACACTGAAGAGAAAATTCAGATTGCATTGCAGTTACAAAAATTGGGCGTTGATGTTATAGAAGCAGGTTTTGCCGCGGCTAGTCCGGGAGATTTTGATGCAATTGCTCGTATTAGTGAGGCTGTCACTAAAAGTCGAATCTGTTCCCTTGCGCGGGCATTAGATCGTGATATTAAGGCTGCTGGTGAGGCTGTTGCAAAAGCAAAATTAAACAGAATTCATACCTTTATTGCAACAAGCTCTATTCATATGGAATATAAACTTAAAATGACACCGGATCAAGTTATCAAAAAGGCAGTTGAGTCCGTACAGTATGCTAAAACATTTTGTGATGATGTGGAGTTTAGCTGTGAAGATGCCGGACGTAGTGATGTGAGCTTTCTGAAAGAGATTTTAGACGCTGTCATTAATGCAGGAGCCAGTACCTTAAATATCCCCGATACCGTAGGATATCGTTTACCAACGGAAATGGGGGCTATTATTAAGTCATTACATGATTTTGTAGGAGATCGCGCTATCATCTCTGTGCATAATCATAATGATCTAGGACTTGCTGTAGCGAACTCATTGGCGTGTATTGAAAATGGTGCACGTCAAGTAGAATGTACGATAAACGGCTTAGGTGAGCGTGCAGGGAATGCGGCATTAGAAGAAATTGTTATGGCACTTCGTACACGTAAAGATCATTTCAATGGATATGATACAAACATTAATATTAAAGAGATTTACCCTACGAGTAAATTGGTTTCATCCGTAACAGGCATTGAGCCGCAACCCAATAAAGCTATTGTGGGTAAGAATGCCTTTTCACATGAGAGTGGCATTCACCAAGATGGCGTGTTGAAACACACCCAAACCTATGAGATTATGAGTGCCAAAGACATTGGTCTTGACAAAAACTCGATTGTTCTTGGTAAACATTCTGGTAGGCATGCGTTTAAAGACAAACTTCAAACATTAGGCTATGAGCTTAAAGACGAAGAGATCAATGAGGCATTTGATCGTTTTAAAATCTTAGCAGATCAGAAAAAAGAGATTTTTGATGATGATTTACGTGCACTTGTTGCTGAGGAAATTACCAAAATTCCTCAAATTTTTGACTTACTTCGTTTGCAACTTTCTGATTGCGCACCAGGAGGTGTTCCGAGTGCTGCTGTGACCATTTTACATAATGGAAAAGAGATTACTGACGCTGCTATTGGGAATGGAACGATGGATGCGATCTTTAAAGTCATTGATCGTGTTTGTGGTGTGAGTGGCGAGCTAAAAGACTACAAAGTGGACGCGGTTTCTCAGGGTAAAGACGCAATGGCAAGGGTGCTCGTTAAAGTAGTATTTGATGAAAGTAAACCTGCGATTATGGGACATGGTTTAAGTGTTGATACCATGCTAGCAACGGCTAAAGCGTATATTGGAGCACTTAACAGTTACATGTCAATGAAAGAGCACCTTAGAACCGTTCGTAGCAATACGCAAGAGAGTATTTAACGCTTTAAACGTCTTTACATGTAAAGGTTAAAACCTTTACATGTAAAACTATCTTAGGATTGCAAAACTGAAATATTGAGAGATAAAACCAATATTTCCGATACTGCGATACTGTGCATTGGCTGCTTCAAAATTCCCTATTTCTTGATATAACAATCCAAGAGCATATTTACTTTCCACATTACTAGGATCTGTCAGTTTTGAAAGTTCCAAAAGTGCTATAGCATTATCACTGTGTCCTGCCCCAATAGCCGCAACAGAAGCTAGGAAGATGGTATGGGTATCTTTTTTCTGGAAATCATCAATCAGTTTATTGTAGAGAGTAAACGCTTCTTCAAAGTTGTTGGTATAGATTTCCATGTAGGCAAGCGTTTGCATAATGGAAGAAATATCAATACGCTCTTCTTCCATTTTTTTACGTACACTATCGCGTTTTTGATGGAGGAGCCCTCCCACTTGTAAGAGTTTAATATACTGCTCTTTGACAATTTTTGGCCCATAGTAGAACGCATCATAATCCAGTGGAAGATGGTTAAATTCAATTTGAACGGCTTTAGCGTAATTTTTGATATTTTGCTTTTGATGCTTTACGTTAAAGGCAATAAGATTGGCAATAATATCTCTAGGTAGTAGCGCTTGAAGCTTTTGAGATCCAAGGCGGTACATACGTTCATTGCCCAGCTTTTGGGCGGCAATAATATTGAGCATAAGATTAAGAGGGCTCTCTTCTTTCTCTTTTTCGAGCCAACGTGTCAAAGAAAAATGATTGCCATCGGTCAGATGAATGAGCGAAGCATAAAGATTATCTTTTTCAAGTGTTTGATTTTTGTTAATACTGTCTTTGACATCTTCAGAGAGTTTGGTAATGTCCTT